>NZ_JBXHAS010000010.1:0-234770 GCF_056895235.1 Dyadobacter sp. HNCC25DJ186 | reverse complement strand
ATATTTTGTTCAATATTTATGTGAATCTTGAAAAGAATTAATCTTTTCAAGGGTTTTGCTAAACTTAGAACTTAACTTTGGGACGCTAGGTTTTAGAATGAAGAAAACCAGACAAAGAATCTAACTTGGTTGAAAATGGAGCAGTTAAGAGAAACATTGAAAGGTCATCACCTGCGTACGACGACGTGCCGGGAAGATGTGCTTTCTACATTTATAAATAGAAAAAATGCCCTTTCTCACGGGGATCTTGAAGGAGCGCTGGGAGAGAATTATGACCGTGTGACGATATATCGTACGCTAAAAACATTCTTAGAAAAGGGGATTATTCATAAAGTTTTAGATGACGAAGGGTTGAGATATGCGCTTTGTTCGCATCAGTGTTCGGAAGAAAAACATCATCACGATCATATCCATTTCAAATGTAATGCTTGTGGCAAAACAAATTGTCTTGAAAATCTTCGTATTCCAAATGTTGCTCTTCCGAGCGGATATGAGCCAGAGAGCTTCAATTTGCTGATTCAGGGAACATGCCCGGAATGTGTTGCAAATTAAAATTGGCTATATATAAAAAAGCGGGTTCAGGAATTTCTGAACCCGCTTTTTTATATAACCCTCATTATTTTACTACAAGGTTAAAATCAAGGTTTACGTCGTCACTTCCCGGCGTAGCGGTTCCGTTTTTTGCGTTAGGCTGGTGGCGCAGCTGAACTTTTAGTTTTCCAGTTCCCGCAGCTCCTGCTTTTGCAGTTCCGGTCAAACCAATGGGGAAATTATTGGCGTCCTTATCTCCATAGGTGTAAGTCAGCAACGAAGTTGGGGTAGGCGTATAGATCAGCAAATGTTCGAAATCTTTTTCTTTGATTTCTTCGGTGATATTTTCAACAGGTGTTTTGCTTTCATCCAAAAATTCCGGCGTCAGCGTATAACTTGCGTTTGCTTTCAAAGAAATCGTATCAAATTTGGTTGGGGTATTTCCACCATCACCGTCCGGATCTTTGTATTCAAATTTCGTAACGGTTCCTGTACCCACTTCTGTAAAAGTCAGCGTAACTGAGGTGATCAGTTCATTTTCGTCATCAGCTTCAACCTCGTCGCCCGAGTCTTTGCATTGAGTAAATAATGTGGCCACGCCAATCAGCAACATCCAGGTTAATTTACGGCTCATAATCATATAGTATTTATTTTGTTAAAAGAAAAGATTCTAAAATCAGGCACCAAATTTCCATTTGATACGTAGCGAAGCATTCCTGCCGATATCGTCCGAGTAATATCGGAAACGGTTCATATAGTCTCGATAAACTGTATCGAAAAGGTTGGTCACCGAGATTCCGATTTCCAGCTGCTGTTTTTCAGAAAGGTGTATTGTCCCGCCCGCTTGAATATTCCAAAGAGAATAGGCAGCTGGTGGTGGCAAAAAGTCACTATTCGGTGGAACACGTTTTTGTCTGGCTACCCACAGATTTCCGGCTGAAAGAAACAGATTATGCCATTTTCCGAACTCCGTAATGTTATATTTCAACTGATTGTCCCAACGGTTTGACGGAATCATGACCAGATAATTGTCATTTCGTGTATCGTAGGCTCTGAGATAACTCAGCTTACTTGTTAGTGAAAGATTTTTAAAGAATTCCCAGTCGGCCGAAACATCAATTCCTTTAAAATTTGCATCGGTTTGTGTGTATTTAAAATAAGGAAAAGCACCTCTGACGGTCAGAATTGGGTCTGGCTGAGGTTTTAAATAAATAAAATCCCTGATATAATTAAAGTACCCGCCAATTTCAATAGTGAGTTTTTCGCTTTGATATTTGACACTGGCGATGGTGTTAATCGCTTTTTCCGGACGCAAGGTAGAATCTCCGCGCTCGAATGCCGCTGCGCCATGGTGTACGCCATCGCTGAACAATTCACTGACATTCGGTGCGCGCCATGCACTTCCGGCGTTTAGGCGCGCTGAAAAGTTTTGGGAAAAGTTTCTTGTGGCTCCAACCGTTCCTGACGCATTGGAAAATGTAAAATCATTTGAAACTTTCTGACGGCTCACGATCCGGTGCGTGCTCAGTGTCCGGTAATCATATCGGGCACCTGCTTCCAATTCCCAATTGTTTTTAACGTATCGTTCAATCCAGAAAATGCCGATATTGAATTGGTTAAAGTTTGGTATCAAAGGGCGCCCTGACATCAAATTATACTGATATAGACTGCTCACACCAACTTGTCCGGTGATTTTTCCTGCAATCGGTTTATGATCCCAGATCACATCGTTCGTCAGCGTATTAAGTTTGAAGGTCAGTTCAGGACGATTCAGGGACGCTATGGAATCATTACGGGGAACATGCAAGTCGTATTCATTTCGATTATTGATCTGCTGCGCGATCGTCCACTGCAAACGGTTACCATCATTGAAATGATAATGCGCCTCTGCTTTTATCAGGTCATGGGTCACATTCTGGTTGGGCCTTCCGATATTATAGGTAAATCCTGATTTGATAAATGGCTCCCCGTTTTTGATAACGTTAAGCAGATCCGTGACACTTCCAATATGAGATCCCGAGAAAATTCCGATTTTAGTATCAAAGCGGCTGTAAAAAAGATCGATACCAAAACCTTTGTTGCGATATCCGGCGCCTAAAGAAAAGTTTTTCTCACTTATCCCTGTGTTGTCAAGAAAATAATTTGGTGTACGGATATTTCCACCGCGTTTGATCGTTCCCTGGGCGCGCCATCCAAATCCTGAAACGCCTTTGATGCCGCCTTGCAAAGTGGAAGAGGCAACTCCCTGGCGGCCGTTTGTAAAACCGACCAGATTAACTTCGCCGCTGATGGCTTTGTCAAACGGCAGTTCTTCGGGTTCAACCAAAATAACACCGCCAATGGCATCGGAACCATAACGGACACCCGCGGCACCTTTGATAACTGACATACGTGTGGCTACAAATGGATCAATTTCGGGCGCATGTTCAGAGCCCCATTGCTGACCTTCCTGCCGAACGCCGTTGTTCATAATCAGAACCCGGTTACTATGCAGGCCATGAATAACAGGTTTCGAAATAGAGGATCCGGTTTGCATGGTGGTGACGCCCGTGATACCCTTTAAACTTTCTGCAAGGCTTTGTCCACGCGTCTTTTCCAGCTCACTTCCCGACAAAATTTCCAGAGGCTGGGAACTTGGTGCATCGGTCCGGTGTGCAGTGATTTCAACATCTTTTAAATGAACTTCCTGTTCTTCCAGATCGAAATTTTCTTCATGCCCGGCAGTAAGGTCGATCGACTCTTTGTGGGCAATGTATCCAACGATTCGCACTTCCAGTTTATAGTTTCCGGGACACAAATTGCGAATTTCATACCGACCTTTTTCATCGGTAAATACGCCATTGGTTGTTCCCGAAAGCAGAACCGTCGCCCCAATGATCGGCTGTCCGCTATGCTGATCGCGAACGATGCCTTTAATAAAGCAGGCACAATCTGGATTTTGCGCATAGCTGGCGGAAAAAAATACCAGCGTAATTATTAATAAAAAATACTTTCTCATCTGGCGTTTGGAGAGCAGAATTATCTTAATCCTATAATCTCCGTCTTATGTTCTATAAAAGGAGTGAAAGCGGTTTACAGGCTTAGCCGTAATTGTTACAACGTTGCAAAAGTACTATTCATGCAACTGTGTTGCAATTTTATTTTAGGTTTTATTTTTTAACAATATAAGTAATCCGATTAATTTTGTCCGCTGATTATGAATGAGAAAGCACGTTTCAGCTCACAATAAATTTAAAAGAGTGTCTGATCTTTTGTTAATAAAATTATTTTTAATGCCTCCGCTCATTGCAGGTGTCACACTCAGCGTGAGAAAATGGGGAGAAGGATTTGGAGGATGGATAGGAGGTTTTCCCTGGGTTGCAGGGCCGATCTCGTTTTTTATTGCCATGGAAAACGGACCAATTTTCGCTGCATGTACAATTCCATCTGCTTTGATGGGGTCTATCGGTACCACATTTTTTGCTTTAATATATTCCGTCGTCGCGCCACGATTATCATGGCTTCCAAGCGTCCTGATTAGTTATGTGGCATTTTTTGTTGTGGCTCTGGCTTCATTAGGTAGAACTCCATCGCTGCCTTTTGCAATAGGGCTGAATGTACTGGTTCTTTCAGGCGTATTATATATTTTCCCAAAACCAAAAGGAAAAGCAACGTATAGAAAACATCCGGTATATGACATTCCGTTACGCATGTTTGTCGCCACATTGTTTGTCGTTTTATTAACACAACTATCGGATAAACTTGGCCCAACCTGGAGCGGAATTCTTACGCCTTTTCCAATTATGACCTCCACGTTAGCTGTTTTTACACATGCACAGCAAGGTCCGCAAGCAGTTGCACGGATCTTATACGGGCTACTGCTTGCAGGATATGGTTTCGTGATATTTCTATTGGGCGTATGGTGGATCGTCCCTAAAATGCCTCTGGGATTGGCTTACGGTATACTGGCGATTGTGACAATGACGGTCAATGCGTTGATGGTCAAATTGATAAGATGAAAATTTGAAATTTACACCCTTTCCAGTTTTACAGGATAAGTCTTCTTAGCATTCCATTGGCATACATAAATATTTTCATCCTGGTCGATACAAACATCGTGGCAGTGCATAAAAATTGGTTTTTCCTGAACCAACATTTGTAATTTTCCACCAATATATTCAGGTTTAATACCGCCCGGGTTTGAAACAACTTTATCTGATTTATCTAAAATGGTAACAAATCCTGAATTTGGTGTCTGGTTGTAGTAACGCAGTCGCGACCAGCAAACGCCGGCGTACAGATTATCGCCTTTGATAACTGGCCGGCAGACAAAAGCGCCAGGTAAAAAAATAGTGGATAAATATTTCCCGTCCAGCGTAAAACGCTTGAAGGAGTTATGAGCACGAGAAGTTACCAGCAAGGTCGGATTAGCCTTGTCTCGATAATCTACTGTAATACCATGCGCAGTAGAAAATTGGCTGTCCAGATCTCCCGAGCCGCCAAATTTGTCAATGTATTCGCCTTTCGGGGTGTATCGTAAAATCCATTGCGAACCATATCCGTCAGCAACATAGATCGTGCCGTCCGGACCGATGGCTGTTTCCGTTGGTTTGAAAGGATCAGATTCTTTGTATGCCCCGACTTTTGAAGGGTGCTCAATCGTCATTAAAACATTTCCCTTTAAATCCGTTTTGAAGACCTTTCCGTTTGTATCGCAGATAAATAAATACTCAGCTCCGTTCGCATTCCATAACGTAAGCCCATGTCCGCCTGGAAATTCATGGCCCCAGCTATCCAGTAATTTTCCAGAGCGGTCATAGATCAGAATATTATTTTTAACCTCATCGCCAATCATGATGAGGCGTCCCTTACTGTCCTGAACCATTTCGTGGCAGTTATCAATCGGAAACTTCGATGAATCAAGATTTCCCCAACCTTGTTGCACACGATATTTATGTGAACCATGACCGATAATTTCTCCATCCGCTTTGGGTTTGGCATGAAGTATATAAAAAGGTTTAAAGGTCAGTGCAGCTGTCGTTGCAACAGCAAACTTGGCAAATTGGCGGCGGGTGTGTTTCTGATCCATGGATTGAGGTTTTCATGGAAAAGGCAGGAGAATAAATTTTCTCCCTATTTTTTACAAAAAAGAGCATACCGATTTTGGACGATGTGCTCTTTTTTGTAAGTATATTTTGAAATATTTGTGCGTAATAATTGTTTTATGAATTTCCGGAATATCGTTTTCCATAACGATTTAGCCAGTCCATCAATTTATTTACATCCTGCACTTTGAACAATTCGCTTCCTGCACTCATGGTGGCAGCGGAACCGCAGGCAACGCCCATACGAACGGCTTCCCGCAAAGATTTTCCTTGTGAAAGTGTCCAGACAATTCCTGCAACCATACTGTCACCGGCACCAACTGCACTTTTTTTCTTCACCGGTGGAGCCGGAATGTGCTCCACCTGATCTTCCGTTACAAGCATCGCGCCCATTGCGCCCATAGAAACCACAACGACTTCACATTGATTACGGATTATTAATGAACGGGCAGCATCATCCACATCATCCATTTCCAATTTTTCAACACCAACAAGTTGGCTCAGCTCAGTTATATTTGGTTTTAACAAATAAACACCTGCTTCCATCGCGGATTTAAGTGCTTCACCAGAGGCATCCGCAATAAATCGGGCGCCTTGCTTATGTGCGATTTTTGCAATCTGGCCATAAAAGTCATCGGGAGCGCCGGGTGGTAAGCTGCCGCTCGCGATGATGTAAGAAGGTTTTGGATCAAATTCTTCTATTGTCTCCAAAATCGAACGAACTTCTGTCGGCATTAATTCAGAACCCGGAACGCCAAACCGATACTGGAATCCGGTACTTGTTTCCAGTACGTGAAAGTTTTCGCGTGTCCATTGTTTTGTCTCAATAACCAATGTTTCAACGCCCTCACTTTTCACAAGTTTGTGCAAACGTTGGCCGGTCGGGCCGCCAATCGTAAAAATGGCAATAGGATTTCCGCCCAGTCTGTGAATAGCTTTTGCAACATTGATCCCGCCACCGCCTGCTTCGAAATTTGGCGTATCGCAGCGAAGTTTATTTTCGGGTACGATGCGGTCTACATTTGCACTTTTATCCAGAGCCGGGTTAATAGTCAGCGTTACGATGGGTCCGGTAGCCATATTTTTTGAAATTATTTAATATAAAATTGAAACCAGTTACGAAGAATCGTGTCTACTTGACGAAAGTACGTCAATATAAATATAAAAGTGACCGACGGGGTTTTCATTTTAAATTATCTCCGATAAAATTGAAATGTCTGCCTTGTTTCACTCGGTAAGATTCCATCCGCCATCAACTGTTAAAATTTGTCCGGTAGTAAATTTTGACATATCGGACATGAAATACACTGCCGCTCCGTCAAGATCGGACGGTAAGCCAAATCTTCCACCGTTCAGCGTTTGTTTTGCACTGATAAACTCTTCAATCTGCTGGTCTTTATTTTCAGGACTTTCGATGATAGAAGGTGCCAAAACATTGATACGGATATTATTTGGGGCATAAGTGGCAGCAATCGATTTTGAAAACCCAAGTACCGCTGATTTCGCAGTGGCATAAGCGTGCGCTGAAAAGTGTCCCGGAAAGGGAGTGAAGTCAAGGGCAGAACTCATATTCAGGATTGTTCCACCTTTGCCCATACCAAGAAATGCCTGGACAGCTGCCTGATTGGACAACATCAGGGAAGTTAAATTAAGATCGAGCGTATTGTTCCAGCCACTCAAAGTGAGCTGATGCAAAGGTCCGTCTCCGTATTTTTTACCACTTCCGCCAGCCACGTGGTATAAGCCATCGAAACTTCCGAATTCCCGGATGCATAATTGAATTGCTTCCAAAGCAGTGTTGGGCTGCGTTGCATCTCCTTGTTTTGCCCGGGCCTGACTTCCTAATTGTAGTTCTGCAACGAGGCAGTTTTCCGGATTTCTACCTACTACGACTACATTTCCACCATGTTTTACAAAAGCTTTGGCAGCCGAAAATCCCAACCCAGTTGTTCCTCCTATAATGACGATATTCTTATTTGACAGCCAATTTTCCATAATCGTTTTTAATTTTTTATGCAAAATAGAACTATTGATATAGAATATAAAATAAAAACGCCCTGCATCTCGCATAAAGCGTTGCAGGGCGTCTATTATTTTGACAGAAATGTTTAAGCTACGGAACGAAGCAAAGACATCGATGATTTACTGAATTTTTCCTGAGCGTAATCCAAGGTCATTGTAAATTCTTTGATCTCTTTTTGAGATGGCAGGTCAAACATGGCATCAGTCATGATGGATTCGCAAATGGCACGTAGACCACGCGCACCAAGTTTACAAAGCATGGCCTGGTCGACAATGAAGTCAAGAACCTCTTCGGTGAAGTGAAGCGTGATACCTTCCATTGCAAAAAGCTTGCTGTATTGTTTTACCAAAGCATTTTTTGGTTCAGTCAGAATACGGCGAAGTGTTTCGCGATCCAGGGGATTCAAGTGCGTCAGAACTGGAAGACGGCCAATCAATTCAGGAATTAATCCGAAAGATTTCAAATCCTGAGCAGTCACATAACGCATTAAATTACCTTTATCAAAAATTTCGATGATACGGTTGTCACCGGAAAATCCGATCGGGCGGGTATTGATACGTTTCGCAATATGGCGTTCGATACCATCAAATGCTCCTCCACAAATGAAAAGAATATTTTCGGTATTAATCGTAATCATCTTTTGATCAGGATGTTTACGTCCTCCTTGCGGGGGTACATTGACAGATGAACCTTCAAGCAATTTCAAAAGCGCCTGTTGAACACCTTCACCGCTTACGTCACGTGTGATAGACGGATTGTCAGATTTCCTGGCAATTTTATCCATTTCATCGATGTAAACAATCCCGCGTTCGGCAGCTTCAACGTTATAATCCGCTGCCTGCAAAAGGCGGGTCAGAATTGTTTCAACGTCCTCTCCAACGTAACCCGCTTCTGTTACTACGGTTGCATCCGCAATACAAAAAGGAACCTGAAGAATACGAGCGATCGATTTGGCAAGATAGGTTTTACCTGTTCCTGTTTCTCCAACCATGATAATGTTTGACTTTTCGATCACAACATCATCATCCGTTACGGTTTGATTAAGGCGTTTGTAGTGATTATAAACTGCCACAGCTAATGAACGCTTGGCCTCATCCTGACCTATCACATATTGTTCAAGAAAACGTTTGATCTCCGTTGGAGGGATCGATTTAAGCTTTGGTAACTTCGTTTTCTTATCTTTCTTATCGTCTTTTGCATTTAACTCTTCGGTAATAACCTGATATCCCTGTGCAATACAATGGTTGCAGATGTGGGCATCAATACCAGAGAGTAAAAGTTCAACCTCATTTTTTTTGCGTCCGCAAAACGAACAACTTACTTGTGCCATTGGTGAATATATACAGTTATTAATTTTACAACTATTAATCAGATACTTGTCAAAACAACTGTACCGTGAAGAATATTAATGGATATTTGATTACAACAAAAAATGATTGGTCATTGTTTCAAAAGACCCGGATTCTAATGAATACAAAATTTCCGAAGGCGTAATCGCACATCTTTTATCATCAAAAAAAGTTTCTATTCCACAAAGTTGTAGTTAGATTGAAAATAGGATATCCCTATCTTCAGCAAAGATTATAGAAAATTCAAGCTCAAAGTTCCGCCTTTTTGAGCGTGTTACCAAATTCAACACCTACCGGAAAATAGAAATCGCCCGAAAGAGTGATCTTCGGGCGATTTTTTTAACAATCAAGTCGAAAAACTTATTTATCGCGAGTCAAAACTTCGTCGATAAGTCCGTATTCTTTGGCTTCAAAAGCGCGCAACCATTTATCACGGTCAGAATCAATACCGATTTGTTCAGCAGTCTGGCCAGTATGGTTTGCAAGAATCTCATAAAGCTCGTGACGAAGTTTCACGATTTCACGTGTTGTGATTTCGATATCAACCGAAGTTCCCTGAGCTCCGCCAGATGGCTGGTGAATCATCACACGTGCATGAGGAAGGGCAGAACGTTTTCCTGCCGCACCACCTGCAAGTAATACTGCACCCATAGAGGCAGCAAGACTCGTACAAACCGTTGCAACGTCAGGGCGAACGTATTGCATCGTATCATAGATTCCTAAACCTGCGTAAACCGATCCGCCCGGGCTATTGATATACATCAGGATATCTTTCTTAGGATCAGCAGATTCCAGGAATAAAAGCTGTGCAACAACTATATTGGCAATGTTATCATCAACACCGGTTCCCATAAAAATGATACGATCCGCCATTAATCTTGAAAAAACATCCACTTCACGAAAGTTCATCGGACGCTCTTCAATAACCGAACGGGTCATGTTTTCAACAGAGTGGTTCATGTAACCATCAACTGTAAGGCCACTCATTCCAAGATGGTGAACGGCATATTTTCTAAATTCATTTCCGTGATTCATGAATAAACTTTAATTTAAAAATAATATGTAATGGATAGAGTACATCTTTCAAAGAACAAAAAGCCGCACTGCTTAGTTTCGAAATACGAATATGCTGATTTGTTTCTTTGTTCTTCACAAAATTGATTATTTCATTGTATAATCCTTGTCTGTTTCGGTTATAATTTATCGAAAATTGCGAGAAGCATTTCTTTGAATGCTTTTTAACTTGCATTTGTTATGACGGAAAAGCCAATAATACGAGTAAAATTTAGTCTTTCAGAAAATCAGTATTAAAATTTATTCTGCAATTACAGACTATGAATGATACAATAACCCCATCAGAAAGAATTCGGCAGCTGCGTCTGCAAAAGGATTTGTCTCAGGAAAATATGGCCGATATGCTTGGACTTTCGACCACGGCCTATGGAGATATGGAGCGAGGAAGGACCGAAATCTCATTTTCCCGGCTTGAAAATATTGCAAAATTGCTTGATATTTCACTACCAGCTCTTTTAGGTTTTGAAACAAAAACACATTCGGAAACAGAATGGCTGCGTCAGGAAAATGAAAGGTTAATGACTGCAAATGCCAAGTTGCAAAATGAACTGGATCAATGGAAGCAGCGGTTTGGTTCGTTGGTAACTTTGGAAATTGGAAGACAGGTGCAGCAGCATCGGGAGCCGATTGGGTTTTGATGTTTAATGCTTTTAAGAATAAAATCTATTTTCTATATAATTGACAACCAGTTTATTTAAAGAATAAATTTGTGTCTTTACGAAGCTAGCGAGCATTTTAAATGGAAAAGCATATAAAATTTGATTAGCCAACGCCGGAAGCAATTAAGAAGGCATTAAAGGATAAACGACAATGGCGGGAGAAAGTCCAGTAGGGAGAAATTTAATTGAGTCCATCTCAAAAAGTTTCATAACTCATTTTATGTTAAGTGATTATTACGGGAACAAGGGGGGAAGTGAAGTTTTGTGAAAGTTCCTGGAATAATACAAGGAGAACGCACTTTTCAAAGTGCGTTCCAGATCAGCAGCTGCAACAGGTAAAGCATTGTTACGAAAGGATTGCTTTATAAAATAACCTACTTTTTTAACTTGCTATCAGGTCAGCGGCGTTTCCGGATGGATTCGATCTTTATAAAGTTGCAAGCGTGTATTTTGGCTCGAGTAGTATCAGGTTCAAATTTAACCCAAACTTTTATTCCTTTTTGATTTTTAAAGTTTTCGGGCACCGCAAGAGCAGGGCGCTGATTAGACCCAAAATCGAACATCCAACCTGCACATGGATTATATGTATCGTCCAGATATCCAGTCAGAACAGCTTCTACTTCTCCTGGACGAACTTCATCAGACTTACATGCATTTAGAACTACAATAAACAAAAGTAAGATTATGAATTTTCGCATTGTGTAAAGAATTTCTCATAAGACTCTTCCAAAGTGTAAAAGGTTGGAAGAGTTTTGATTGTCTCTTAAAAAGTCCGTTTAATGCGACTAGTACTGGCCGTGATTTGACTGCCCAAAATGACTCAAAAAGTGTATCATTTTGTCATCTCACAAATCAAAATATCATTTTAATAATTGCCCTGAGTTAGTGAGAATAAATTACCTTTCACATTTGTTCCGGATCTTCTGGGCGCCAGGTGCAGCGATTGTTCTTTTACTTTTAAGCGCTAACTTTCCACGGCAGCTTTACCAACGCAAATGATAGTCATATAATAAACGAGGTCAACTTCCGAAAAAGTTGACCTCGTTTATTATATCAAAATGAAATACTTAAAAATTAAGCAACTTCACCTTTTGCAAGTTTTTCGAATTCAGCGACATCAATTGTTTTTTCATCCGTAGCAACCTGGCCGCGAACGATATCGATGATTTTGTTATCAAAAACCTGATTAAATATTTGCGAATAGTTATCGCGTTCTTTGTCTGCAAGGTAACCAGCCGCAACACGGTCAATGGTATCAGCCATGCTGTCGTCGTCTCCGTACATACCGAACTGACCGCGAACCATTTGTTTTGTAAATTCAAGAATTTCCGGATATTCAACTTTAACACCCTGAGAATCCGCGATCTTATTTTTGATAAGGCTCAATTTTAAAGACTTTTGGAAATCTTCAAATTGTTCTTCAATTTGCTCACGAGTGAATTTTCCTTCGTTTGTACGCTCCAACCAATCTTTCAAAAATTCTCCTGGAAGTTCGATCTGGATTGAATCAAGCAGAGCAGTTTCAAGATCACGACGAAGCAATGCTTCTGTTTCGCGCTCGTAGTTTCCTTTAATTACTTCTGTAACTTTTTCATTGAAAGACTCTTCGCTGTCTGCAACACCTGGTCCAAGTACTTTATCAAAAAATTCCTGATTAACCTCAGCTGGTGCAGAACGCGTGATATCTTCAACGATCAAAGTATAATCACCTGAAAGCTCACCGATATCTTCTTTTTTCTTTCCTGTCACATGCGCAATCGCAGCCTGGTCAGCGAATGTATTCTGGATATCAAATGTTACAACATCGTCTTTTTTCAAACCAATAAATTTAGCCTGATTTTCTTCTGCAACCTGTTTTGTAGGTATCGCAGTACGTGTTGTAAATTCAGTAGATTCTTGTTTCAGTTCACCAAAAATCATGTCACCCAGTTCACTTACTTCCGGGTGGATGCTGTCAGCAAATCTTTCACGAAGATTGTCAACAGTTTTTGTCAACTCGTTTTCGTCAGTTTCAATCGTATAACGTTTTACAGCAGGAATTTCTGAAAGATTCACTTCGAAATCAGTTGCAACACCAAGATCGTAGCTGAATTCAAAATCACCTGGCTTGTCCCAGTTAGCCTCTTCTGCTTTTTCGCGGTTAGGAATTGGATCTCCAACAACCTGTAATTTATTTTCGCGGATATAGGTGCTTACTGCATTGCTCAAAAGACTATTTACTTCGTCCACTAATATGCTTTTTCCATACATGCGCTGAATTACATGGGATGGTACTTTGCCAGGACGAAAGCCTTTTAAATTCACACGTTTCGAGTAATCCTTGATAGACTTATCAACTTTTGGCTGATAGTCATCTTTGGTTAGCGTAACTTTAAGAGAGGCCAATGTTGGCGAATTCTTCTCTAATAAAACTTCCATGCTTATTGCTATTAGTAAATGTGCTTTTTTAGATAAAACGCAAACAAAAATGCCCTCAAAACAGTGTCCTGAGGGCATTTGACGGGTTTACTACGGAGCAGTTCATCTTCTTATTTCAGATAGGAAACATGACGCCCCGTCAATCCCTTGTTAGTTGTACGGGCGGAGGGAATCGAACCCCCACGCCTTGCGGCACTAGATCCTAAGTCTAGCACGTCTACCAGTTCCGCCACGCCCGCTCTTATTTTCTTTTAATCTTCAACCCTTGTCGTTGGTTGGGAGTGCAAAGGTAGCAAAGTTTGTTTTAAACATGCAAACAATTTGAAAAATATTTTTTGAAATATTTTTTTGTTGAATAATCTCGCTAAAATTTGTTATTTTGGTGAAGCGTACTAATTACTATTAAGCATTGGAGCAACTCGTTGAAACCCTGAGCATAGATCTGGAGCAGGAGCGTAAGGATATCCTAAAAAAATATCGCAGGTTGTTACGAACAGCCAAGCCGTTTTTGAAGGACAATGATGCAAAATTAATCAAGAAAGCCTTTTATACGTCTGTTGAAGCGCACAAGGACATGCGCCGCAGATCGGGCGAACCTTATATTTATCATCCTCTGGCCGTAGCGCAGATTGTTGTGGAGGAAATTGGATTAGGTACCACCGGTATCGTTTCTGCTTTATTACATGATGTGGTGGAAGATACGGATATGCGTATCGAGGATATTGACCGGTTGTTTGGAAAGAAAGTCGCCAAGATTATTGACGGACTGACAAAAATTTCCGGAAGATTTGAATATGGAACTTCTCAGCAGGCTGAGAATTTCCGGAAAATGTTGCTGACACTTTCGGATGACGTTCGTGTAATTCTGGTTAAACTGGCCGATCGTCTGCATAACATGCGTACGCTTGACAGTATGCCACGCGACAAGCAGCTTAAAATTGCCTCGGAAACGATCTTTATCTATGCGCCGCTTGCACACAGACTTGGTTTGTATAGTATCAAATCTGAGCTGGAAGAATTGTATTTAAAATACACTGAGCCGCAGGAATATCGCGCGATCTCCAGAAAACTTAGGGAAACCAAAAGTTCTCGTGATCGTTTCATTTCCAAATTTACTGAACCAATCGCCCAGGATCTGGAACAGGCAGGTCTGAATTATATCATTAAAGGCCGTCCGAAATCGATTTATTCGATCTGGAATAAAATGCGCAAGCAAAATAAACCTTTCGAAGAAATATACGATCTGTTTGCGATTCGTATCGTTTTGGAATCTCCGCAAGAGGGTGATCGCGAAAAAGCACTTTGCTGGCAGGCATATTCGATCGTCACGGATCATTATAAGCCAAACCCCGACCGACTTAAAGACTTTTTAAGTACGCCGCGTGCGAACGGATATCAATCCCTCCACTCGACCGTTATGAGTAAAAGCGGGCAGTGGGTTGAGGTGCAGATCCGGACTTCCCGCATGGACGAAATTGCGGAAAAGGGATATGCGGCGCATTGGAAATACAAAGGGAATGATACTAAAGTTCGTGGCAACATTGAACAATGGATCAGCCAGGTTCGTGAGACGCTGGAAACTGGTTCTGGTGATAAAACTGCCGCCATTGAGTTTTTGGATGAATTCAGAACCAATCTTTTCAACGAGGAAGTTTTTGTTTTCACACCAAAAGGCGAATTGAAAGTATTACAGAGCGGCGCAACAGCGCTGGATTTTGCGTTTGACATTCACTCCGAAGTCGGCGTGCATTGCATGGCTGCGAAAGTGGGAGGCGTTTTGGTTCCGATCAGTTATGTGCTGAGCAATGGTGACCAGATTGAGATTATTACTTCTAACAAACAAAAGCCGAACGAAGACTGGCTTAGGATTGTCAGGACGTCGAAGGCCCGGGCGCGGATCAAGGATTTTCTTAAAGAAGATAATCGCCACTATGAGACGGATGGCCGTCAAATGGTGGAGAAAAAACTGAAAGTGCTTGGTATAGAACTTACGGCAGAGGTTGTTAATCAATTGCGTGCGTTCTTTGAATGTAAAACGGCAACTGACTTTTTCTATAAGATCGGAAAAGGATATGTTCATCTTGATGAATTAAAAAGATTCAAGCGCGACAAGGAGGCGAAGGAAAGAAAGGCAGTGATTACCGCAGTTATCCCACCAGCAGAAGGTGCGGATGGCAAGGCTTATACCAAACTTCTGAAAAACCTGCATGGCGACCGCGTCGACAGCGATACGTTGTTGATTGGTGACGACATGGATAAGATTGATTACAAATTGGCGCCTTGCTGTAATCCAATTGCGGGGGATGGCGTTTTTGGTTTTGTGACAATCAATGAAGGAATAAAAATTCACAGAACGACTTGCCCGAATGCTGCTGAATTGATGTCAAAACATGGTAACCGTATTATCAAAGCCAAGTGGGAATCGAATAAAGATGAAGCTTTCCTTGCCGGACTTTATCTTTCCGGAACGGATCGGGTTGGATTGATTAATGACGTTACAAGGATCATTTCCAACGAATTACATATCAATATGAGAGGGCTTACAATTGATACGAAAGATGGGGTGTTTAACGGTGACATTCGCTTATATGTCCAGGATACGCGCCATCTGGATGTGTTGATCAGTAAGCTGGAACAAGTAGAGGGTGTTTATCAGGTCCAGAGATTTGACACGAATCTGACAGGAAGCCGGTAAATAAGGAACCATTACGTGTGTGACTTGTTAATTAATTGGTTTATAGTCTCACTGACCGATACGACCTGGACAGTACGAGTCACAACATGAAGCTTCAAATGACTACCGCAGCATAATTACCACTGTGATTTAAGAAAAAAAGCACGTAATTTGCGCAAGATTTTCAAAAGATATGCCACAAGCCAGCAAACCAAATTTTGAAGCCGCCAAGAAAATTCTGACGGCTTACCTCGAAAATAAAGGACTTCGCAAAACCCCTGAAAGGTTTGCGATATTGGAAGAAATCTATACTCGTGAAGATCACTTCGATGTGGATGAACTCTACATCAGCATGAAAAACAAACGTTATCGTGTAAGTCGTGCCACGGTGTATAATACCTTAGACGTACTTGTAGATTGTGATTTGGTGACCAAACATCAGTTTGGAAAAAACCTTGCACAGTTTGAAAAATCGTACGGGAACAAGCAGCATGATCACTTAATTTGTACGGATTGTCATAAAGTAATGGAGTTTTGCGATCCCCGGATCCAGTCTATCCAGAACATGGTGGGCGAAATGCTTAACTTCAGTGTGATGCATCATTCCCTGATATTTTACGGCAATTGCACAAAAGAAAATTGCCAGAACCGGAATGAAATTTCGGAGGAAGTATCAGAAGGGCATGAAATAAGAGAGTAAGTTTCGATGAGGCGTAACAGACATGTAGTGGTTTGTTACGCCTTGTCATTTTTAGCAAATATTAGTTTTTAATAACCATTTATTGGATGAAAGTTGACGTATTGCTTGGTCTCCAGTGGGGAGATGAGGGTAAGGGTAAAATCGTGGACGTATTAGCGCCACGCTATCAGGTAGTAGCAAGATTCCAGGGCGGTCCTAATGCAGGACATACTTTGGAATTTGATGGTATTAAGCATGTTTTGCACCAGATTCCATCCGGTATTTTCCGTAGCGAAATCCAGAACATTATCGGAAACGGTGTGGTTTTAGACGCCATCGTTTTTAAAAGAGAGATTGAAAATCTTGCCAAGTACAATCTTGATCTCGCTGGAAATTTATTTATCTCTAAAAAAGCATCGTTGATTTTGCCAACCCATGCTTTACTTGATGCTGCTTACGAACGCTCAAAAGGTGACTCGAAAATTGGTTCTACGCTTCGTGGAATCGGACCAGCTTATCAGGATAAAGTAGCCCGTCTGGGTCTGCGTGTTGGGGATGTTTTATCGCCGAATTTTGCTGATAAGTATAAGAAACTTGTTGATGCACATAAGGTTATCCTTGATTTCTATTCCTTTGATTATGCTTCGATACTTCCTCAGTCAGAAGAAAATTTCTTTGGTGCTGTTGAATTTATGAAGCAATTCAAAATGGTTGATAGTGAATACGTTATCAACGATGCGATTGCAGAAGGTAAAACAGTTTTGGCAGAAGGAGCGCAAGGTTCTTTGCTTGATATCGACTTCGGTTCATATCCTTTTGTTACAAGCTCTACAACAATGGCTGCTGGTGCCTGTACCGGTCTTGGTATTTCTCCAAGTGCTGTTGGTGAAGTATTTGGTATATTCAAAGCTTATTGCACACGTGTAGGAAGCGGCCCTTTCCCAACAGAATTACTTGAAGAAACGGGTGAGAAAATGAGACAGGAAGGACGTGAATTCGGAGCGACAACAGGGCGTCCGCGCCGTTGTGGATGGTTGGATTTACCGGCTTTGAAATATGCGATCATGATCAATGGTGTTACGCAGCTGATCATGATGAAAGTTGACGTACTTACCGTTTTTGATAATATTCGTGTTTGTACACATTATCGTCTGCCGGACGGAACATTAACAGACGAGCTTCCTTATGACCTTTGTGATAATACCGCAGAACCGGTTTACAAAGATTTTGCAGGATGGCAGCAGTCTCTTGATGGTATTCGCGATTTCGACGCGATTCCTGAGCAATTACTGGCTTATGTGAAATTCCTTGAAGCAGAACTTCAATTGCCAATTACTTTTATTTCA
Source organism: Dyadobacter sp. HNCC25DJ186 (assembly GCF_056895235.1). Lineage (NCBI taxonomy): Bacteria > Pseudomonadati > Bacteroidota > Cytophagia > Cytophagales > Spirosomataceae > Dyadobacter > Dyadobacter sp. HNCC25DJ186. Next base: position 216,933 of record NZ_JBXHAS010000010.1, on the reverse strand, counting down.
ACAGGGCCAGATCGCGAGGCTTTGATCACGCGTGAAACTACTGCGCTTTTGAACTAGGAAAAATAAATACATTAATAATTAAAAAGGGTCTGAAACACTATGTTTCAGACCCTTTTTAATTATTTCGTTAACAAATTATTCAAGAAGCGACATCACATCTTCTCTTGACAATGATTTTATAAAACCGTCCTCATTGGAGATCAGATCATCAGCCAACTGTTTCTTCGTTCGTTGTAAAGCCAGTATTTTCTCTTCAACCGTATTTTTTGTGATAAATTTATAAGTAAATACCGTCCTGTCCTGACCAATTCTATGTGCTCTGTCTACGGCCTGGGCCTCAATCGCAGGATTCCACCATGGATCCAGAATGAATACATAATCTGCCGCGGTCAGGTTCAGGCCAAGTCCTCCTGCTTTCAGAGAAATCAGGAATATTTTGATATGCTCATTATTCTGAAAATTTTCAACTTCAGTCTGGCGATCTTTGGTCGATCCGTCCAGATAAGCGTAAGTAATGTTGCCTTTATCAAGATATGCCCGGAATAAATCCAGGTGTTTAATGTATTGACTAAAAATCAGAATCTTGTGGTTTTCACTGATGGCTGTTTCCATTTTATGCAGGACATCCTCAAATTTTCCAGATCCGTCAGCATATCCCGGATCTACCATTTTAGGGTGATTTGCTAATTGGCGCAGTTTTGTCAGGCCTTGTAGAACAACGAGTTGAGATCTATTGATTCCATCAGAATCTATACTTCGTAAAATTAAATTACGGTAATAGGCTTTTGCTTCTTCATAAGCTTTTTCCTGCGCCTCCGACATTTCACAATATTGAATACTCTCTACTTTCTCCGGGAGATCCGTTGCAACCTGTGATTTATGCCTTCGTAAAATGAATGGTTTTATCAGATTATATAACCGTTTAGATTTCTCCTCATCATTTTTCTTTTCAATCGGAATTTGAAATTCGTCCCTGAAAAAGGTCTGACTGCCCAAAAGTCCGGGGTTTACGAATGACATTTGTGACCACAAATCAAGCGTGCTGTTTTCAATCGGCGTTCCGGTAAGAATGAGTCTGTGGGCTGAATTTAATTTCCGTACCGCTTTGGTAATAATTGACCCAGGATTTTTAATTGCCTGCGATTCGTCCAGAATCACATAATTGAACCTAAACGACTGTATAAAGTCTATATCCAGCCTGACAATTCCATACGAAGTAAGAATTAGATCAAAGCCTTCAAATTGTCCCGTATTTTTCTCGCGGTAAGTTCCTGTGTGGAACATCACTTTCAGTTTTGGCGTAAAACGTTTTGCTTCCAACGCCCAATTGTAAAGCAGGGAGGTTGGCATAATCAGCAAGGACGGTTCGTTAATGCCAGCCTCTTTCTGTGATTGTAACAGCGCCAGTGTCTGTACCGTTTTACCAAGGCCCATATCATCTGCCAGACAGCCGCCAAAACGATATTGATTTAGAAATTGCAGCCAATCATAACCCGCTTTTTGGTAAGGACGAAGTATTCCCTTAAAATCTTTGGGAGCGTCTGTTGGGTCAATTTGGTTAAAATCTCTCAGTCTTTCCAATTTTCGACTGATAACTGCCGTTGCCAGATTTTCTTCATTCAATTCCTGAACAAGCGCCAGATGATGCATCCGCAAGCGAATTTTGTTACTGTCGTGATCATGTTCTGAAAAGGCAAAGAGTTCGGAATATTTAGTAAACCACCACTCAGGTATCACCGCGATCTCTCCATTGGGAAGCGTGAACTCTTTTTTCTGATTGAGAATATAATTTCGTAGCTGAATAAAAGGAATTTCATATTCACCGAACTGGACGCGTGCGTTGATGTCAAACCAGTCACGCCCTTCTTCGATCGAAACGTCCAAAGAAGAATAACCCAGAAAATATCTTTTGGTATCTGCGTTATTTTGGCGGAGTGAAAATCCATTTTCTGCCAGCGTTTTTGCATGACTTTGCAGCCATCCAAACGCTTCTGACTTCGGAAGTAAAAGCTGCCCTGTTTTAATAGCCAATCCCCAATCTTTCAGTTGATTTAAGTTATGACGTTCAGTCACACTATCTCGTTTCACCTTATAAAAAGTATAATCCTCACCACGTTTATCCATAAATACGCTGGAATGAGTTGCGAAACTATCGAAGGGGAAAGTATAATTTCCATATTGAAAGGCCATTCCAAACGACACTTCCCCGTCTTCATATTCCGTAACCGGAATATCTTCACTATCAGCTTCCGCGAACAGAAGGGCAGGGGCAGACTTACTTTTTATAGCAACATCCGTTATCGTCAAAACTGGTTTTGGGGGCGTTGAAATATTTCGGATATCGAATCCTCGTGATACAACGTCGTATGATGCAATAAGCGGAGCGACAAAACGTTCGTAATAGGTTTCCTCAACTTTACGCGGTATAGCGATAAACTTTTTAGCTAAAAAAGGCTTGATTTTTTTGCCGTCAACATTGCCTTCAAAATGATATAAGTGGCCGTCAACAACAAGCCAGGCAGGTTCTTCGCAAAGTATTATTGCATTTTTATATTGAAAATCAAGCTTCTGTCCCTGATGTCTGATCGCTGGAAAATAATGCGTATTATCTTCATTCCGCATAAAATGAAAGCGAATCGTAGCCTTCTCGTCTTCCCACTTAATCGGCTTCCAAAGAGGATTTCCGTCACTTCCCATGATGAAAAGATCTTTCCCCGCAAGTTTGGCGAGGATTCTGGCCTTGCTGTTTTCGAGGTACGCATTTATCGCTTCCTGAATGACTTTATCACCTTTTTGCGCGTCATATATTTTCAGGAAAAAATCAACCGGAGAAAGTCTTTTAGGATTGAATTTTTTTAAAATTGTGTCTTGCTGAATGTCGTCGATCAGACTTACCAGCTCAAAATCTGTTTTGTCAAGCCCTGAACTGAACTCTTCTATATTCTTGGAAGAAATATTTTGTATCTGGAATGAAAAATCACCCTGGGCATTTAGCTGTACTACAAAGGACTCAAAGATATAGCCCAGATATTCATGATCCAGAACAGAATATATTATTTTAAAAGGTTCAGAGGTAGATACTTTCATAACTTTCAGTTCACAAAACGATGACGCAGCGTTCGAAAGCTATCCAATCGTGAGATAGTCCGCTTCGTTGGAATTTGAAAAATATCAAATATAGGATAAAGAGGGGCAAAAAAAAAGACTTCCTTTTGGGAAGTCTTTTCTAAGTGATGTACCGGGGACGGGAATCGAACCCGTACGAGCCTTACAGCTCACAGGATTTTAAGTCCTGCGTGTCTACCAGTTCCACCACCCTGGCATTAACCCACCTTCAAACAAGTTTGTCGGTTTTTATGAGAAAAAGCACCGTTTCCGGTGCTTGATATCTCTGAGCAGAAGACGAGGTTCGAACTCGCGACCTCAACCTTGGCAAGGTTGCGCTCTACCAGCTGAGCTACTTCTGCGTTTTCTGGTGTCGTTATTTGATTAACGTGGTGCAAAGGTAGTCATCGGGGGTATTCGACGCAAGTGTTGAGAGAAAATATTTTTCAAAAAATAATGATGTTTTTATTAATAAATTGTAAATCATAATAGTTACCTCAAAAAATAAATTCAAATTATTTTCAGTCGTCACTTTCATTAAGCGTTTGAATGGGTGAAAAATTACTTTTATAGCATTTTTCGGTATAACTATTGAAATGGAAGTACGCCAAATATTTTCAATCAACATTCGTGATGATTGAAAATATTGGGAATAGAAAGCTCTGATTTTGATTTCCGTTTTTCAGGTTAATCCAATACTTAAATTATACTACGAACCGTTTGTCCAAATTCAATCCTGCACTTCAATTTTTGATTACCTTTGTATAGTCTGGAAAATAATGACCAATGTTTCCCGCCCAGGTAATTTGGATTGACGTCCGTATTCCTGCTATATCGAATTCAATTAAAAATCAATTTTCATGTTTTCTAGCGAAGTTCTGTTTTTTGGAGGTTTTCTTGTTGTGATAAGCATTATGCTCCTTTTGGATCTGGGAGTCTTCAACCGAAAAGATCACATTGTTAAATTTGGTGAAGCAGCTGCCTGGACGGTAGCTTGGATCGCATTGGCACTGGTCTTCTATCTGATTATCAATACGCATGGAGATCTTGTGCACGGCGTACAGAATTATGAGCAGCTGGAAACCATAAGATCAAAATATGCACCTCACCTCACGCTGATCCCCGGCGACTTTGAAGGCAGTCTGGAAATATACCGGAGAAATATGTCTCTTGAATTTATCACGGGATATTTGCTTGAATACGCACTTTCAGTTGACAATATATTTGTCATTATTTTAATATTCGCTTCTTTCGGAGTAAGGGCTAAATACTATAAAAAGGTGCTTTTCTGGGGGGTATTGGGGGCAATTCTGATGCGCTTCGTGTTTATATTCGTGGGTTCAGCGCTTATCCAGCGTTTTGAATGGATTATTTATCTTTTTGGTATTTTGCTTGTATATCAAGGAGGGAAAATATTTTTTCAAGGTAACGAAGACGAGAAAATCGATCCTGCAAAACATCCGGTTGTAAAGTTCGCGGCTAAGTATCTGCCTGTTTTTCCTCGTTATGTATACGAGCATTTCTTTGTTAAGAAAAATGGAAAATGGTTAGTAACACCGCTTTTCGTCGTTGTCCTGATTGTTGAGTTTACCGATTTGATTTTTGCAGTTGACTCGGTTCCGGCTGTATTTTCTGTGACAAAAGATCCTTACGTTGTATTCTTTTCAAACATTTTTGCCATCATGGGACTGCGTTCCATGTTCTTCTTCCTGAGTAACATTATGGGGTTATTCCGTTTCCTGAAATATGGACTGGGTGTCCTGCTGGTATTTATTGGAGGCAAAATGCTTGCTCACAAACCTCTTGAAGAAATGGGTTTTGAAACTGTTTACTCGCTCTATATTATTTTAGGCATCCTTGCAGTGAGTATCCTTGCTTCAGTTATTTTCCCTGAAAAGAAGAAAGAAATTGTATCCAATAGTTAAACGGAAAGGTTCGTTTAGGACGATATGAATCGAATCCTTAAAGCTTATTTAAAACGTCTTACCAACCTCAGTACGCGCAATAAGTCGTTATTGTTAACAACATTGCCTGCTGAACAGTTTTTGGATTTAAACGAAACCGATTTCCTTCTGGGGAAATCTTCATTCGAATTAACTCAGAACATCATACAAAAAAAGGCTCGGATTACTCTTTGCGATATACAGGATCCGCGTTTTGAAAAAGTAAATGAAGTCAGTAAAAGGCTGAGGAAAATAGCCCGGACTGAACATTTTATTGAAGAAGAACGCGGTTCCAGAGATCTGTATGTGGGTTATCCTTTCGTCCGGGGAAAACTTTCTGACGGAACGCTAATTCATGCGCCGCTTTTATTTTTTCCGGTAACCCTTCGTATCGACCGCGAACAATGGTGTTTATTTGAAAGAGATGATATAGGTATTACCCTGAACAGAAGTTTTGCGCTGGCGTACGCGCATTTTAATGAGGCAGATATTTCAGATGAAATTCTCGAAAAGTCTTTTGAAGATTTTTCCAGGGATATGCTTGAATTCCGGACGCAATTGTATGCGTGGCTCAAAGAAACGCCTTTTAAAATAAACTTCAACCAGCAGCTTTTCGAAGCGAAACTTCAACCTTTTGATATCCAGAAGAGCTCCGATTTGCAATTGCTGGAAAAAAATGGAGAATTGAAACTCTTTCCTGAGGCAGTATTAGGAATTTTTCCTCAGGCGGGGTCTTATCTGGTTCCTGACTACAATGCTCTTTTGGAGATGTCCGAAGATGACAGTTTTCGAATGTTGCTTTTAGAAAACGAGGCTGATGAAAATCGTAAACCGGAAGAGTCAGAAATGATTATAAAGGATTCTCAACCTTTAATAAAGGAAGAACAGATTCTCACACCTTTTGCAATTGATGAATCACAGGAAGCGATAATCCGGTCAGTTAAGGCCGGTCAATCTGTTGTAGTTCAGGGGCCTCCAGGAAGCGGAAAGTCTCAGTTGATCTGCAATTTAATGGCTGACTTTGCCTCACAGGGAAAACGGGTTTTATTGGTTTGCCAAAAAAGAGCTGCACTGGATGTGGTCTACCAGCGTTTAAAAACGGTTGGTATGGACCCTTTTGTTGGATTAATTCATGATTTTAAAAATGACAGAGCTGAATTATACCGGCAATTTGCAACACAGATTGAACAGGTAGAATCTTATCGTCAACAGAATTATAGTCTGGATGCTGTTTTTTTAGAGCGACAATTTACCCAGGAAAGCAGGCAGATCGACAGAACGGTCAATGAGCTCGATAATTTCCGGGAGGCACTTTTTGATGAAAAAGAATCAGGTATTTCTGTCAAAGAATTATATCTGACCAGCGATCCCAAATCGGAATATGTGGATTTGAAAGATGATTATCGACATTTCAGGCTTGATCAGTGGGATGATTTTAAGCGGCGTTTCAAAATATATTCGAATTACAGTTTACGTTTCAACAAACAGCACGACTGGTATAACCGGAGAAGTTTTGCAAAGTTTGGATTAGGGGATCTGAGGACTATGGAACGCATGCTTTCTGATTGGCCAAGTGCTTTTCTTAAACAAAGCCGGCAGTTTGAAAGTATAACAGGCCGTCCGTTCTCAACCGATTACATACAATATCGAAGTGAAATTCTGGAAAGGCTGTCAGACATCACGGAACTTGTTCAACATCAGACAACCTACCTGCTTTTTAATAATTATTTATTTTCTGATAACAATAGTACGGAGCGACTGGCCTTCATACGGCAAACTGCCGACGCATTGGAAGGTTTTGCGGAAGATGGAATTGAAACCACACTAGGGCAACAGGAATTATCTATTTTTCGGGGACAATTGAGGAAAGCGATCGAAGCAAAACAATCTTCGGTATCGTCTGTGTGGTGGAGTTTGTTTGGCAACGAAAAAGCAATTGTCAGTGAAATCGCTCAAAAAAATAATCTGACCATATCTTCACAGGATTTGGAGGCGCTGGATCTGCGGGTCAGAAACCGTATGGAACTGGAAATCTGGTTGAAGAATCCATTGCTTAATTTTGATGAAAAATACCTGGAATTTAATACATCTTTCCAGACACAGCATTTTCAGTTTTTTCAAACCGCTGAAAGCGCCGCAGATGCAGTACAAAGGGCCGCAAAAAAGCCCTGGACTGAGGTTATCAAATATCTTGCGTCAAAGTCTACCGCAACTTTTGAATTTCAGCAACATATCGAAAAACTTTTGACCTGGTTAAAATCCTGGGATACCCTGGAATCGATGATACTTCCGTATCTTCTGCCAGAACAGATTGAAAAACTTTTCGAAGAGCCCGATCATTATAGTGCACAACTTCTGTCATCTTTAAGCAAAGATTTCGATTCATTGGCAGAAATGGACAAAATTTGGGTGGAAATGGATGATCCGGAACAAATCGCGTCGAGAAAGGTTCTTTCTAAAGGTGAAAAATTAAGTTATAACAATACCGATGATATTCTCAACCTTTTCGAAAATAGTATCACGCTTGCATGGATCGAACATATTGAAAATAAATATCCTGAACTACGCGCTGTAACTTCGTTAAAAATGGAGCAATGGGAAGAGCACTTACAGGGTAGTATTGGCCAGAAAGAAGATTTGAGCCGCGATATCACAACAATGAAGTTGCGGGAAACGACATATAAAAATGTTGAAAAAAACAGACTGGGCAACCGGGTTACTTATCGGGAACTGAATCATCAGGTTACAAAAAAACGTAAGATCTGGCCAATCAGGAAATTGCTTGAAAACTATTCGGATGACGTGTTCTCTTTGATTCCTTGCTGGATGGCCTCACCTGAAGCGGTATCTGCGATTTTCCCGATGGAAGCCGGTTTGTTTGATTTGGTGATATTTGATGAAGCTTCTCAGTGTTATGCTGAATATGGACTGCCGGCGGCTTATCGTGGAAAACAAGTTGTTGTTGCTGGTGATAGCAAGCAATTGTCACCAAGCGATCTGTATAAGGTGCGGTATGAGGAAAAGGGAGAAGAAGATGAGATGACTGTCGCGCTCGAAGTCGCATCTTTGCTTGATTTGGCTGCACAAAGTCTTGACCAATATCAGCTCTCAGGTCATTACCGAAGTCTGTCCCTGGATTTGATTGACTTCTCAAACCATCATTTTTATAAAGATTCCTTACGTTTACTCCCGGATTTTAACCTGATTAATAGTCAGGAGCCTGGCATAAGTTATATTAAAACAGAAGGCGTCTGGAAACAAAACACGAACTTGATTGAAGCTGAAAAAGTAGTTGAGCTGATTTCAGAACTTGGAAAAGGTAGTAAGACGATCGGTGTCGTAACGTTTAATTTTTATCAACAGCAACTTATTCAGGAAACCCTGGAAGTTGCTAATGTTACTGCAGAGGGTCTTTTTGTGAAAAATATTGAAAATGTTCAGGGAGATGAGCGGGATATTATCATATTTTCAATGGGTTATGCTCCTGATGAAAAAGGAAAAGTCTCGGCTAATTTCGGAAGCTTGAACGTATCAGGAGGGGAGAACAGGCTTAATGTTGCTGTTACGCGGGCAAGGGAGAAGATATATTTTGTTACCAGTTTATGGCCGTCGCAATTACAAACTGACAATGCCGCAAATCCTGGTCCAAAACTTTTGAAAGCTTATCTTCAATATGCCCAGGAAGTTTCTGAAGGTAATTATATACCCAAACCGTTAAAAACAGATAAATTCAGATCAAACTGGTTATTGAAAGATCGGTTGGCAAGATTAAAACCTGAGTTCCAAAAAGAACTGCCCTTTTCAGATCTGACTATAAAAGAAGAAGGGGTATATAAAGGCCTGATCCTGACGGACGATGATTTGTATCACCGAAGTAAATCGTCAAAAGAACCACACGCTTATCTACCCCTTCTGTTACGACTGAAAAACTGGCCTGTCAGACGAATTTACAGCCGTGAATATTGGGCCGGATCGATGACCCTGGACTAAAGTTCTTTGATCCTGATATTTTTGAATGAAACTTTATTTCCGTGATCTTGCAAAGCAATTTTTCCTTTTTGAGAAACACCGAAACCGTCCCAGGTTTTAAATTTGCTGTTTGCCACCAATTTGTCCCATTCAGGACCCATTGTAGAAAACTCAACAAGTTTTTTGCCATTTAACCAGCTTTCTCCACGACCATTTTTGATAACAATTTTCGCCTTGTTCCATTCACCAGCAGGTTTTGTAGCCGTAAAGTCGCTCGGAGGAAGCATGTCATATAACGAAGCTGATTTGTGATTGCCATCTTTTCCCGCTTTCGCGTCCGGGTGTTTCACATCGTCCAGAATCTGGATTTCGGGACCAGTAGAGTACGGGCAGCAATATTTTTTATCCTCAATTACGTGATAAATTATACCGCTGTTACCGCCTTCGCTGATCTTCCATTCAAGTTCCAGTTCAAAATCTCCATATTCTTTATCCGTAACCAGGTCTTTTCCTCCCTTGTCGGCCAGAACAATAGCACCATCTTCGACTTTCCATTGAGGTAAAACCGAAGATTCTTGCCAGCTATGCCATCCCGCTGTTGTTTTACCATCAAATAATTTTACCCATTTTCCTTTCGTCTGAGCTTGTGATTCATTTCCGATAAAGGCTAATGAGAATAAGGCGATCAAGGCTGTTTTGCCAAATCCCTGCCATTTTGTCAAATTCATATTCAATATTTTTAAAAGTTTTGGAACACAATATTAAGTACTTTTGGACTTGGAACTACTTAAAATCGTATTAAAGTTTAACGCGTTCTGAGTGTCAATTATTTATAAAATTGAAAACAAATAAATTATGGCTTCCATATTTTCAAAGATAGTCAGTGGTGAAATACCTTCTCACAAGATCGCGGAAAATGACGAGTTTCTGGCATTTTTGGATGCTTTCCCTATCGCTAAGGGACATACGTTGGTCATTCCAAAACAGGAAGTTGATTATATTTTTGATCTGGATGATGACGTATACTCGCGACTTTTCTTGTTTGCAAAGACTATCGTGCCGGCATTGGAGAAGACTGTACCTTGTGTAAGAATAGGTGTTAGTGTGATTGGTCTGGAAGTGCCACATGCTCATATTCACCTTCTTCCATTAAACTCAATGAAAGATGCAGATTTTAGTAAGAAAATTAAAATAACGCAGGAAGAATTGGCTGATTTGGCGGTGGCGATTCGGGGTAATTTGTAAAAAACAAATGACCATCAAAATATTATTTGTTGGTCATTTGTTTTACAAGGGCTTTTACTTACTCAATAATCCTTCTTTTCTTAGACCAAGCGTAAATCCGTAGGTATTATCATATAACTTACCTAAGTCCGCAGCAACCGATCCCTTTAAGATGGTTCCTCCAAAAACGTTAATCTTACCCTGCATTGTTAATAGGCCAGAAAATTGGGTCGGGGAGCCATTGAAAGGCTCATCATAAGTTCCTGAATTACTAGAATAGGATAACTTCGTGGTCCAGGTTATTTTCTGCATCAAGGTCCCTCTTAGTCCCAGGTGAAGGACGCTAACGCGATTATTACTGGTAAAACTATCTGCATAATTTGGCCACTTCGCTCTTGTATCCGATGTTGGCGTGATAAATGGTGTACCGATAGTTCTGTCGTAATAAGACCAGCCGTCCCGGACCTGGGCATTGTTGAAGTAATTATCTTTACCTAATTTTTGCCTTATTCCATTAATATCATTTATTGATCCACCTTGATTCTTAGTATTTAGAAATTCTAACACTAATTGTTTCACCTCGAATCTAGCTCCGTAGGAATTTTTGAAACTAATTTTTAGGCCGTTAAGTCCATCATTGATATTCCTAAGCCAGATGAGAGAACCATCTTCATATACACTCTGACGATAAATCATTATTGTAGAACTGTAAGTCTCTATTTCCAACGCTAAATCCACTGAGCCTAAATGATTACCAACTCTACCAGTTGAATCCTGCGCGGTAGGTGTATCAGTATGAGCTTTGCCCGTCACTACATTGATGTAATTTTTAAACCCTGTTGGCATCTGCCCATCTTTTACATAGTAAGGTGTTTTGCCACCCCATTGTACCTGATGATTAAATCCTCCATACAATTTAATACCTGATTTTACTTTTCCCAGACGGAAATATAGGCCTTTCTGATGAAGCTTAAGGTGGCTGGTTACCGGACGGTCATTTTCAAAAAGGCCATCGGAATAAAACCCATTAAAAGAAACCCATTCCTTTGTAAATGGGACATTAATAAACCCTAGTGTGCTAAGTTGAATTTTTGGAATTGGCATCGCGTTTCCGGACCAGGCATAAGATCCGGTTCCTAGAGTGGAATCGGCCAGTCCAACCCATTGTTTTTTTCGTCCGACAGAGAATTCCCAATTTTTAAATCGAATTGCACCGTAAGCTTGTGGAAGGAGAAATTTGTTTTCTTGCTTAGTAATATTGCCTACCGCCTCAACACCAAATCCGATTCTCCATTTGTTGGTTTCGTCGTTTGAAAGGCTACGGAAATAATCAAAGCCGCCATGCAAACTTCCTGCAGGACTTGTAAGTGGTACAATACCAAACTGATTGGCTTGAATCCAAAAAGGTGTGCGTGACGTGGTACTACCAAATCCGATAAGTTCAACGAAAGAAGAAGTGGAATCTGTGAATTTATTTATAGCAGAAACTGATTGAGAATGGCTTCTGGAACAAATGGTAAAAATTAGAATGTGAATAAAAATTATCGATATTGATTTCATAAGCTAATTTCAAAGATTTTTATATAGTGTGTCATAATTAAGATTACCGGGAGGGTTGAATATAAAAACTTTATTTCCTAACGCTTTAAAACAATACCTTATATTATCAAAACAAACCACTTTTACGATAACCAATTAGTAAGCTTGATGAATTTGGATAAAGTTTGCCAATATCGGAATAAAAACCGGCAATGAGGCTCCCGTTTTTTAGAAATTTCATTTTTTTCTCGGCACTTAATTGAATTGAAATTTGCTGTTTTACAGTGTCAAATGGATTGATATATGTTCCGAAATTTCTGGAATAGGTACCTTTAAAAATAAACCGAGTATTCAACCAGCTTGCTGTGGCGCCTGAATGAAGAATCCAGCTTCTGTTGTTATTGGTAAATGTCGTTTTGTCACGAGGCAGGCTACCATCTGTTAAACTTTGACTTGGAATTAATGGTGTCCCAATCGACGCGCCATTATATGAGAAACCTCTGCTATAAATGTAGGAATTATAATAATCGCCCTTTTCAAAAATTGTAAGCCCGGATAAGGGTGAATTATTGGTTTGATTTTTGGTTCCAATTACTTCGAGCAAAAATGAATTGAGGGCAAAAATAGTACCATCATTTTTAATTGATTTAGTACGTTTAACACTAATCCCGTTCAGGCCGTCAACAAAATTGTTTGCTTTAAATAAGGAACCGGTGTCATAGATATTCTGTCTGTACAGAAAGTAATTCCAATTGCTGCCTTTCAATTCTAAAGCAAGGTCAATCGTTCCAAAATGTGTGCCTACTTTCCTATAGTCCAGCGATTTACCTGTAATGGCATACCAGTAGGCGTCGGAAGTATTTAGGTGATTCACGGGTGAAGTCTCATTTTCTCCTCCCCAAATTACCTGATGATTAATACCTGTGTATATTTTAAGTTGATTATTAGGGCGTCCAATACGGAAATAGATTGATTTTTCATGTAAATAAGTATGTGGTATATAGCTGGTACTTCCATAAGCAATTTGACTGCCTCCTAATCTGCCATCAGCATAGGAAGCTTTAATGGAAATTAATTCATCAGTAAAACCCAAAGGAAGGAAAACCGGGATTGATATTTTAAAGCCTGGTATAGGTCTGGCATTACCGGATAGTGCCAGTGATCCTGAGGAAAGAAGTGTATCTAATAAACCGGTGGTCGATTTTTTCTGGCCGGCAAGAAACTCTATTGGCCCAATTTTGCCTGCAATATATAAATCGGAAAAAAAATAATCTCCGGTTTTTCCTAATCCTGACTTCCCGTAGTTGGTGACTAATTCGGCTCCAGCAGACCATTGGAAAATTCTGGGATTGTTTGGATTATAAATTTTATATGCCCCCCATTGCCCACTTACGAAAGTCCCATTTAAGGGAATTGATCCATTTTGATTCGCGTGCATCCAAAATGGGGTTTGGCCCGTGGATCCGGCTAGAGAAAGAGAAGCCTTGTATATTAACGTGGAATCCTGCCCATGACAGACCGAATTAAATAAAGCAAAAGCTAGTAATAAACAGATACGCATCAGGCGAGTGTAAGTTGGCATTCAAAAGTATAAAATGCTCCGCAGGAAACTTTACCTTTTTTAATTATTTGATAAAACCAACCTTACGCCATCCAATCGTAATGGCAGAAGTATTGTCATATAGCTTTCCAGCATCTGCCGCTAAACTTAGGCTTAAAAGACTTTTATTCCAAATTGGTATAGGCCGTTCGGCACTTATTATTATGGAAGATTGATTTAGGTAAGGACTAAAAGGCGATCCGTAAGTCCCGAAATTTCTAGAATAGGTGCCCTTAAATGCAAAATCAATTTTATTCCAACTGGCCAGTAATCCTAAATGAAATGCAATGATTCTGTTATTAATTGTAAAACCTTTATTTCCAGGCGTAAGATTCTTGCCCATCATATTTTTATTAACAATTAAGGATGTTCCCAATGATCTTCCCCGGTAAGACCAACCTTGATCGTAAACATAGTGATTGAAATAATTGTCATTTCCGAAAATGCCCTTCTCATAGTCGAAAACGCTTCCTCCCTGTTCCTTTGTATATAAAAATTCAAGCAATAGGGTATTGAATTTTAAAGATAAGTCACTCTTATCAATTTTTTTACGCTTAAACCTTATTCCATTTAATCCATCTGATATGTTTGTTAATTCTGAAAGTGAACCATCCTCATATATACTTTGACGATATACAAAGACATTCCAAATTTTTCCTCTCCATTCCCCGCCTAGATCAATAGTCCCAAAATGATTCCCGACCCTGCTGCTGCTCCAGGGTTTACCAATTATGACGTATTTATATGCTTCCCGTTTTTCAAGTCCTCCGGTGAAAATCTTGTCCTCTCCGCCCCACATCGCCTGATGGTTAAAACCTGCATACAAACTGAACTTATGGCTCAAACCTCCCAAGCGAAGGTAGAGAGATTTCTGATGCATATAGGTTTCAGGAATCTCGGGAACATTTCCGTAATTGATTTTGCTTGAACCTAGTAGACCATCTGAATAATAGAACTTAAACGCTATAATATCATTCAGAGGAATTATGTTTACAAAATTGGGTGTAGAAATTCGGATTTTGGGATAAGGACGTGTATTGGAGCTTACTGCTACTGATCCTGATGTAAGTGTGCTATCAGACAGACCTGAAAATTCCCTACGTGGTCCAACACTCAATTCAACAACTCCAAACTTGGCAGCAGCATATAAATCCGTGAAGAATATTGAATTGGATTTTCCAGTATTTGTTATGGCCTGGGCCCCAGCTGAAAATTGTAAAAGTCTTGGGTTGCCTGGGTTATATATCTTGAAAATGCCCCACTGTCCTGAAATAAAGGAGCCATCTTTAGGAATGGCTCCATATTGATTTGATTGTATCCAAAAGGGAGAATTTTCACTGGATAGTGATCCCTGTAACATAGCAGAATAGGTTACAGTTGAATCCTGGGCGTGAATTAGACTATTGGATGATAAGAATATAAAGATTGAATAAACAAGAGCCTGTAATTTCCCCATTACAATGTTGATGGTATTTTCTGGAAAAAACAGGCAAGTGGGGTCGTTTAAAGACCCTTTCTGCCAAGTATTACCCAAATCGTTAGTAAAATGATTTTTAATTCGAGCTGTATACTCCAATTCTTTATATAGTAAAGATCGTACATCAGCTTATGCCGCGCATCAAACACTCCTGCACCGTACGGGTACATCACCTGCGCATATCCAGTAATTCCGGGTTTTACATTATGTCTTATATTGTAATACGGAATAGTCTCATCAAATGTCTCCGTAAATACAGGTCTTTCCGGTCTGGGGCCTATTAAAGAGATATCTCTTCGGAATATGTTGATGATTTGAGGAAGCTCATCTATTCTGCTAGCACGCATGAAGGAACCATACGAAAAAATTCTTGAATCTTTTTTTCTAGAAAAGCTGGCGCCATTTTTTTCCGCATCCATACGCATTGATCTAAACTTGATACAAGCAAAATCCTTGTTATTCATTCCTACTCTTTTCTGAAGATAGAATACCGGGCCGGGAGATTCTAATTTAATACGGATAAAGCTTAAAATCCATAGAGGAAGACTCAACATAAACAATGCCGCAGATATTGCAACATCGATTATTTTTTTTGGATAACGAACTCTCCTCCCAAAGTTTAATAGTGAGCTGATGTTAGGATTGGTTTCAGAAACATTGGCAGGAATATAAACTTTTTTCAAGAAGGTTTCGCAAAAATCATAGACCGTGCTGATTCTGATCGACTTATTTTTTCGTACGACTAACTCATAAATAACATGGTATTTACTATCATATTGAGGGTTAGTCACCAAGTGAATTTTTTCAAATTTATCGAGAAGTGGACTCACTTCGTGATTTAGTAAAAAATCATCATCGGTTGATTGTGGAATAAGAATAATTTCCTGATAGTTTTTTAGAAGGAGAGCCAAATCATATTTTTGAAGAAAATAGTCATAGCTGGTAATGATCAACACCTCGTTGGTAGTGGCACTTTTACTACGTAAACGATGTATGCAAGTGTGGTTTGCTGTATAGATTTTCCTCATGTGTGTGAAGATAGAGTGTGTTATTTAAATAGTTGTGTGTTTTGAATACAAGTTTATATAAAAATCTTGTAAATAAAAAAATATGGTTTGTCAGATTCTAATAAAAACAAGCTTATTTTTATCCAGTAGTTAAGATTAGATTCAGTGAACTTAATTGACTGATTTAAAGTGTTGTTTATTGTTTGAAATATATTAATGATTTGTTGCAAGCTAACGTACTAAATTGAACTTAAAATGCAAAATCAGACGATTCTAAAAAGCTGTACAATTCAGCAATTGTATTGAATTCCAGGATTTGCCAGCCACTGATCTGAAATGCTTTGGTAGATCCCGAAATATTATTGAGCATAGCACGGTCTTTTCCAGTGTTTAGCGCTCTACCAATAGTAGCAATTGTTCTCCAACTATTATCAACTACTATGCCTGTGATATTTATAAAATTGCCAGTTCCATCCGTTTGATTCAGTGACATAGTAAAGGATGGACCTTCGGTCTTTATCGTAGTTAATGATAGATATATTTTGCCTTTGACTACTGATAATGGAGGGGTCATTAGGCCATCATTATTTGCGCAAGTAATATTCCAGCAGGTTCCATCAAAGATGCCTCCATTTATCTTTGTTACCAATGATTTCCATCCGCCTCCGGTAACACTATTCTTACCATGTGTTTCGCTATATTTTTTATTAGTGTTATGGGCCGATGTTAGGTGTGTTTTATGTTTTGTGTAAAATCCTAGTGCTCTGTTGCCCACTTGATTAATTCCTGTCTTAATATAATGAGGTAAAAAGATACCGTCAGCAGTTATATTCTCTCCTATGATAGAACCCGTACCAGAAGCGTGTATTTTATTGCTAAAAATGGTACAATTTTTTAAATTAACGATCGTATTATCTGCCACGTATATTTCAGTAAATCCAGTGTTTTCCAGGGATACCATACCCCCATTTACATAGAAGTCACATACTGGCATAATGTTTCCGTTGAAATTAACAGGAGTTTGCCCCATTAGTGAGTTTTCAATCCAAACTCCGTTTACAACTATTGGATATTCTCCAAAACCGACGGGTTGGGTTATGTATATACCTACTCGTGCTGCTTGCATTGCTCCACCGTAAAATTTAATATTGGCATTTTTTGCGAATTTACCTTTCGGATAGTCGACTACTACATGACATTCGTTCGCAAAAAATTGGCATGAAATGAATGTTTGTTCACTCGGTTGAGTATCGGTAAAGGCAGTTGTAATGTTCAAAATTTTAGTTTTTACACCCGATGCCTCGAATACGTTTTTGATAGCTGTATAGCCGGAGACGTAAGTCCCAACAACACAACCAATATAATTCTTCCTAAAAGTACACCGAATGAAACTGTTATCAATTGTTCCATTTGATAACAAGCCAATCCCTGCGCTCTCAAAAAAACAATTGTCAAATTGATAAGATGTTCCGCAATTAATGTAGAGACCATGGCGATCATTATTAATACCTGAGATTGATAGATCTCGGAAGAAGCATCCGTTTGCAGGATATCCAGATTCGATTCTTATTGCAAATTGATTGGATTTAGCGGAGAAGATAACTGAGTTTGCTGCATTGAGACCCTGAATAGAAATATTATCACTGCCGTTCCAAATCAAATTACAGGTATATATTTTTGCTGATAATTTTAAAATACCACCACCTTTATTTTTTAGAAATCGTACAGCCCTCATCATATTGACAGTCTCGTCTATGAAACTCGTATTGTTCGTAACGCCAAACCATTCCGGGCGTACAAATCCTTCAAAAACACGCTTATATCTTTTTCTGTTAGTGGTAATTACCATAGCACTGTCGTCAGGGCTACTTGTGTCTGTAGAGTCATAAATGAAGATTCCAGATTGTCCTCCTTGGTTAATCTGTATCATTTTCGCTATACCAGCTTTTCCTTGTCGGAGCTCTTTAATTGACAAACATGGCGTCCTATCGGCAGCCATGTTTGTAAACTCCTCTAATGTTTTGCCATCTGCATTCTGCATGGATAATAAGTATGTCTGTCTACCATTTATGAGATCGATTTCCATTCTTATCTTTTGTTCTGGCGAAAGTGTGTCGGGCTTTTGTCCGTAACTGTTCAAGCAGTTGATTGCAAACAATAGACTTATAAGAATTTTCTTCATTTAAAGGGACTCTATTGATGTAGGACTAATGAACAAATTAGGTAGACATTTATAATGTTCTTAAATTCTGATTTACTTTTTATGTAATAATCATAAACCGGAGAATATTTTAGTGGTAACTTACATAGTTATTTAATTCTTTTTAGAAAGCCTCTATTATTATATGTTAGCAGAAATTTCTGACAGTCAAGGTCCACTTCAAAATTATTATTTGACAATAAAAACTCTTGTGCCGCTTCAAAAGGTCCTGGTCCATGAGCAAGGTTGGTCGGATGACCATTTACAATAGTATCTTCCACAATCAGGTAACTATTTAAGGATACAAATTTCCAGTACGCATTTATCTCATTTAATACGTTTTCTTTACTGTGATCCGAGTCCAGCATCACAAGTACAGTGTCCTCAGGCTTGATAATATTACTTACTTCATTTACTATTGAAATGCTGGTAGATATTCCTCGTAGTGGAATTATTTTTGCTGCTTTCGTGTCGAAGTTGAGCTTGGGATTAATGTCTATCGTTATAATTGTTGTATCGATTCCCAGCATTTTAACCATATCTGAGAAATATAATGCAGATGCTCCGAAATGTGTCCCGGTTTCAATAATGTATTTGGGCTTTATTTTTTGAATAAGTTCAATATAAACCCATAAGTCACATGGGTTTTTAAGCAATTCATGACCTTTCCAATTTATGCCATCTCCACCTCGAGCAGTATAGTAAAGATCAATAAATCTATCAGTTATATCTTTTCCCGCAGTCGAAGCTAGAATCTCTTCTATATTGTGTTTAGGCGGTGTGGGTAGCATGGATTTTATAAATGATGCCGTTCTTTTCAAAAATACCGTAAAAGAATTCATAGTGATTTGGTTAAGTGAACTAAAATAATTGATTAATTTATTGAACATCAATAATGACTTATAATCTAGCTTAATGAACTGATACTCTTTCTATAAAATAGAAGCTCTTGATGTGTAAATTCCTTTTCAACTATAACGTTGTTGTAATGTCTAAAAGATCAACACCTTTTAGTTACTTATTCTCGGCTAAAATTTATTACTATTAAAATTGAATTAATTTTTGTCGGACCCTCTTAAACCAGAATGTAACAGGAATCCTTTTGTTATGAGTTTTCCAAACTTTTGCGATTTCAATATTTCCTTTAATTACATTTAAGACTGATCGATTTGTAGCTCCCCCCAAACGCATACGTACCAAAATATTTGGAAGATATACTGATTTGAGATTGTAAATTTTTAAAAGGCGAAACATTATTTCAAAGTCAGCGGCGAATTTAAACTTGATATTGAAGTTGCCAACCTCTTCATAGGCTCTTTTCCTAACAAAAAAGGAAGGATGCGGCGGCACAAGTCCATCATTGAAAAATTTATCATAATATTTACTGCTTTGCCAAAGTCTGACAACTTTGTTCGTATTTTGAGGATCTACATAAACAAGATCGCCATATACTAAATCAGTTGTTGTATCGGATTCAAATATGGATACCACTTTGGCTAGTGTGTCTTCTGTGTTATAAAAATCATCAGAATTAAGGAATCCAATAACTTCTCCAGATGCAATTTTTAATCCTTTGTTCATTGCATCATAAATTCCCTCGTCAGGCTCTGTTACCAGATGATTTATGTACTTCTTATATTTTTTAATTATATCTGGGGTTTTATCCGTAGACTTTCCATCAATTATTATGTACTCAAGATCTATGTTTTTTTGAGAAATTATAGAATGAATTGTACTTTCTATTGTCGTTTCTCCATTATAGACAACTGTAATAATGGATATTTTAATCATGATAGTTGTGTTATAGTGAGTATCAAATGGCCTGTCCCAAAAGGTATTTAATTTCTAATTATTATGATTGATTAATTTTTGATAAAACTGTACATGTCGATCTGCCAAAATTTTAATATCGAGGTGTTGCATGGCAGTTCGTCGCCCATTTTTGCTGAAATTTTCCATATCCACCGGGTTATTTAAAATTGTTAGAATTTCTTGGGCTAAGGCATCAGAATCTTTAACAGGTTGGATTCTGCCACAATTATGAATAGCAAAGATTTTTTTTAAGTCTCCAACATCTGTGCTCACAACGGGTACTTGCATTGCCATTGCTTCGAATACAGATATTGGTCCGGATTCATTGTTGGAGCAGCAGAGGTATAAATCTGCCTCTTCCAGAAGCGCAATAATATCATCTCTTTGACCTAAGAACTCAACATTTTTAGTTTCAAGACTATTCGAAAGATCAATTAATTGTGCATAAAGATTGAACTGAGTTTCCGGAATTAACCCGACGATTTTAAATTTAACATCATCTCGACATTTATTAACCTTTGCCGCTGTATAAAGCAAAGTTTCAAACCCTTTGTCGGGATTGACATTAGCAACTGTGACAATATTTATTTCATCCTTTCGCTTTTTAAGGTTCTGCGAAATTGAAGGAGTAAACTCTTCCGTATCAACAGGTGGTAATGACAACAATGTATTTGCGACAGGCAAATCATAATACTGTATTGTTCGTTCACAAGAGGATGCAAAGGTTTTAACATCAAACATAGCTCTGATACTTTGAAAAAGGCGTGTTACTATCTCATGTTGATAGGTGTCATGCATATGCCAAATTACTTTTTTACCGAGAAGACGCGCTGCTACAACTCCCTTTATATGTTGTGAACCGTTACAGTATATAATATCAGGGTTATTTTTTTTAATTATGTTAATCAGTCTGGCGACATCTGAAAACATATAAAACACAAATTCAAAAATCGATTTTTTGTTTTTTGATAAAATGTGGAGAGGGATTTTTTCATACTCGATATTACGTGATTTCACATAGGAAATTAAATGATCCGAGTGGTCAGAACCAATGATTACCTTCGACTTTATATTAGGTCCTCTTACATGAAAAGCCAGATCAACGACCATTTTGGCCATTCCTCCGAATCGACCATCTTCGAGTATATATAGTACCTTCATTATTTTGGTTGGAAATTTTGAACAATTTCCAGAGTTCTTAAGTCTTGATTACGAATTTGTATACCTGAAATGGGAAGGTTTAACAGTTTATCCAGATATGAAAAGTCTAGAGATTCGGCGTACTCCCCAGCATCTTTTTCAGGGAGACAATTCCTTGATCGCAAAATTTTCTACCGAACAGTAACAAAAAATAATAGTAGATGTAGTAATAAACAGATTGATTAATCTGAATATTTTCTTCCAGTCTTTTGCAGTAATCCGAAAAAACTTTTCTGCCTTTGTCTCGCTGAATGCTGATTACTGGATAACTGTATTTTGAAAAATTCATTTTCATAAATTCAGTAGACTTTATAGAATATTTTTTATCCATGAAGCCAGTAATATCAAAATAGCCTTTCATGAAATTCAACGAATTTTCAACAGTAACTGTACCCGGTGTATACAGATCCTTTTCCGTTTCTGAGGAACCAAACATGGGGACTCCACGTAAACTTTCATCCTGAATTATAAACGGAACGTCACAAAATGCGGAAGGATGATGAAGTGTAATTTCCGCCAGTAAATATAGTTGATATAATAAGCCACCGTCAAATCTGGTGGTCTGAAAAGGAAGCGCAAATTCTCGTTTGAGGCAAAACCCGGATATAAAAACGCTCTTTCTGAACAGTGACTGATAACTTTCTTCGCCCTTTTCAAAAAATTTATTTTCAGGATAATATTTGAAAAGTTCTCTCTGGCCATTTTTATGAATAAATGTGTGTGTTTTTAAGACATAACCCAATTCTTTATGCTCTTTAAGAAATTGTATAAATCTTGGTAGATTTTCGGTGTCGAACTTGTCATCATCACCCATGAATATTATGAATTCGCCGTTCGCAATGTCAACTAACTGTCTGATATTAGCATCATAACCTATATTATTTTCATTCAGGTAGAGATTTATTTTAAACGGAGAATCTCGTTTGAAGCTTTCGACTGTATCAACAATTTGAAGTCGTTTGGGACTTTTATCTTCGCTTATAACAATTTCCAAATCATTTTTACATTCTTTATTAATGCTTTGTAAAAGCATTAGAAGTTCAGCTGGTCTGTTATAACTCGGAATACAAATTGAAACAAAAGGTGGCATGAATAGTTTTCTTTAATTTATGTAAAAAGCGTGGTATATAAGTGTGGTACAGAGATACTCGGAATTATTTAGACGTTACTATTTCAAAGTTTTCTTGTGACTTTATACTATCAAATTTTTCATTTTGATTTGAAAGTATTTTTGAGTAGTAATAGCATAAAATAAAAAACGGAAGACCAAGTACGAAATAGTGCCCGCTTCTCAACAAAGCAGAAAGGATTGATAGTAGAGAAGCGTGGTTAACAATCACCATTAGCTTGTTTTCAGTATCGGATTTCAGAAAGTTTTTTATTATAAACCAAGTAGTAAAAAAAAGTCCTACATAGCCCATTTCGGATATTATTCTATTAAATAGAGAAGAGGCGTCGTGAATATTGAGAGCGACTGCGTCTTTACCATATCCGGTTATCCATAGTCTTAAGGTATTGTATCTCTCAAATGCAAGATGATGAGATCCGAGACCAGTTCCGAATGGGTGGTCGGACGCATTTCTAATAGCAATTATTAAATGATTAAACAGGATAAGCGATGACCCATTGGAATTTGAAGTATTCGCTGCGTCGAGAACTACTGAACCTGTCATCAACTGTATTGAGGAGTCTAACCTGTCATGAAATTTTGGCGAAATTGAGTATAAAATAAATATGGATAGAATTAAGCCGAAGGCAGAGATGAAAATTCTTTTAACATTTATTTTATTTAAGCTTACTAAAACTATTGAAACTAAAAGTGCAAAATAAGATGCAGATGATTGAGTAAGAACCAGCGCAAGGAGTATCACTATTGCAACATGTCTTGTACCAAAGCCAATTTCTGAGCCTGAAACGCGGGCAACAGCAATATAAACGGCAGGTGCCATCATGAAGCCAAAGGCTGCTGGTTCCCCAGCTATTGAATGAATAGGATAAAACCTACCTGTCCCAAGATCAGATGCTGTCATAACGCGCAGTCCTAACCAACTCAAATCGTAGCCATACCTAAAACCTATTAAAAATGAAACAAATTGCACAAGTCCAATTATTGCTGCCCAGTAGGCGAAATAATAGTAAATGCGCATTAATTTATCGATCCTGTAGTTGGCATGTTTTATTACGAGACTATAAAACCAATAAGCCAAAGTTATACCTACAAGGCTTTTAGAAAAAGATAAAAAGTCGTTATTCCCTAGCAAAATATTTAGAGTACTGATGCTACTAAGATATAAAAGAACAATTAGTAGCCACTTGTCCATTGTCCTGTAGGTGTACACTAGGTACGGTAATGTTATAAAAATCAGCAGATAATAATAATAGAAATCCAGAAACCCCAGACGAATGGATTGTAGAGCAAGAAATATGCAAATGACGAAAGTCGCTTTTATCAATTTATCCATTAATCAACGTTTTACAACTATTATCCATTGAGGTGTATCTGGAATATAGTTTAATGAACTTATGTGTGTGTTTAGTATTTGTAATGCTCAGCCAATAATTATTTACGGAGTTTGGTGAATCTATTAGTCTGTTCTCTAATGAAAAACTTTACTATTACTTTCATATGATGAAAGTAATAATCTGTCTTGTTTAAATGGTTCATTCTTCTTAACATTCTTAAAACTTCCGAAGTTGCGTTTGTCTTCAATAAAGGCGTTCCCGTCGACATGAGGACTGTGATTTGATCTAAAAATCCAGCTTTAAGCGTTTTACCAGGACGCAGTAACATTTCATAATCTGACACAATTTTATACTCCTCACTGTAATTACCAAATTTAGAGAATAAATGTCTTGAATGGAAGGAACCTGGATGTGCAGTTGTCATTCTGTATTTAAACTGTCCCCATTTCCAGGGAAGGCCCACGACTCCTTCTATTGAGCCATCGAGTCTTACCCTTTTTACCCGAGAAGAAATATAATCGTATTTAACATCAGAATTTTCATTAATGAAGCTTATATAGGATTCAAGAGCATTTGGCAATAATTGATCATCAGCTCCTAAAAACAAAATCCATTCTCCTTTGGCTTGTTTAATTCCTTTATTCCAGGCTTGATAAATCCCACTATCCTTCTCACTTATCCAATAGGTAATATGAGATTCGTTTTTTTTTATGATATTGACGGTATCATCTGTTGAACCTCCATCAATGATAATGAATTCAAAATTATTATAAGTCTGATTTAAAATACTTTGTATACACTCAGCAAGGAATTTATCTGCATTAAAGGTTGATGTTATAATCGAGACAAAAGGCCTTTTTTCCATACTAAAAAATGGTTACTCCTAATTTTATTCTGAAAACTAATTTCTCATGAAGATCGCATCGATTTGAAGCAGTTTTCTCGTTTTCGGATGGTAAAAGCCAGGTTCCAATGCCCATAACTCGAAGCCATAATTCCGTAAGAAGGAAATCATTTGCTGCATTGTATATTCACCCTGATATATTTCAACAAGCGACATTTCCAACTGAATCATCGTTAATTTTTCAAGTGATTGTATTGCACCGTCGAGTATTGTTTTTTCAAATCCTTGTGTATCAATTTTAAGAAAAACACGATCGTTACTTTCTACATATTCATCAAAAATAGAATCCAGTTTTTTGATTTCGATTTTTTCTTTTCTTACATAGTTTAAATCTGGAACTACGTCCACCATTTCTTGGACAAAGGGTAGGATCGAGCTACTAGCTGAAAGTGGCGATACATTTATTTCTGAAAATCCGTCAAAATCTCCTAAAGCAAAATTTTTAGGATTCCAATTAGGATTTTTTCTTGAATTGTTCACTAATTGTTTGAAAGTTGCATTTATAGGTTCAAAAGAAATTATTTTTCCAGTATAACCTAAATCGAATATTCCTTGTGCAAATTGTCCTTGATTTGCTCCAACATCAAAAATTTTGTTTATTTTATTGTTGGATAAATAAGTCCTTTGAGAACGTTGGAATTGATTAGGGAATTTTCGTATCTCTAATTTAAATATCAGATTTATAAACCTTTGAAGTTTATCTAAAAAAATGTTCATAGCCTGGAGAGTGTTTTTATGATTGTAAAAAGAGATTCATTATTCATGCTTGTTAATTTTGAATATTGCTTAATAAACGAAGCTAAAATTAAGCCTACAAAAATTACTGATGCTATAATTTTTGTAGTGAGTGTATAGGGATGAATAAATGCCGCAGTGCTGACAAAAATTACTAGTGTAATAGGCAATAGGATAAATTTTCCCCAATCTACTAGTCGAATGTCCATGACATTCATTCCCTGAAATAATAGTATTAATATTGGAAGAAAGAAAAAGTTACTTAATATTACTCCTAACAATCCAATTAGCTGAGCAGAGATATACATGCTGATAAGTGTTAATACGCTACATACTATAGATATTCTCATAACCTTTATGCTTTGTCCAATACTTAGAACGATATAATAACCGGTAACGGATAAGGTATATATTCCATAGATAAAAGCCAGTGTCTGGAATGGGATTATTGAGGTTTTAGTAAAGTTATTTCCAAGAAAAAAGGTTAAAATAGTTTCAGCCCAAATAATTAAAATACCTGAACCAGCCAATGATATGTATACATTTATTAAAAAAAACTTCTTTATAGACTGGGATATATTGTCGAATTTGGTGTATGCCGATATTGAAATGGAACTGATCAGAGGAAGTATTGGGTGTACAGCCTGGGCAGCGAAGGAATTTAGCTGATTGACAATATTGGTGAATATTGTATAAATACTAAGAACTTCTAGCCCTAATGTATTAGCGACAATTAATTTGTCTCCTTGCGAGAATAAAATAGAACCTACATTACTTCCCCATACGCCAAGGTTGTAGTGAAACATTTTTCGAGTTGTAGTCCTACAAATTATTGGTTTAAAGTGTGGGGTTATTTTTACTATTAAAAAAGTTAAATAGCCAGTAAAGGACACCGAAATAACTATACTGGAAATAATATAATTCGGCAAATATCTATCTCCGTTGTAGGCAAGTAATGCCCATATAGAATTAGTAATAATGATTTGTAGAGTACTTACTATATTATATATCTTATATAATTGCCTAGACTGTAAAATAGCCCAAAAAAAACTTTGAATAATACGAATCCCGATAAGAAATGCTCCAATGAACAATGACTGTTCCACCTCTCTACGCTGTATTAAGCTTATTTCATTAAGTGTTGCAGCCAAAATGGGGGTTAAGGTATAAATCACTAGCAAAACTAATAAGGCGGAAATCAGCAAAAGAATTATACCGGAAGTTAGGACTTCATTCCTTTGCTTTATCAATTTTTTATCTATTTCAGGGTACAAGGTCTCTGATAAGAAGTATAGTAATCCCGCTCCCAAACCTCCCTCTGCCAATTGTACAGCAGTAAGGATTGCCGTTGTCCAACTAAGCAACCCAAAAAGATTAATTCCAAGAAACCTCACCAGCAAAGGCATAACTAACACACTTGAGCCCAATTTGAGGATTTGGCCAATTACGTTAAAAATGCCATTCTTAATCATATTGTAGTGATTGTTGTTTTAGTGTGTGTCGAATAATCAACGAAAAAAATAGAATTACTAAACCCGTTTAAATATTTCCATTTTTTTAGCTATTTTTAGAAAAGAAGGAATAACTAAAATAAAAAAGTCCACCAATAAAGGCGAAGACTAATGCGACGATTAATCTTTTAGGTTTAATTCTGGTGTTAGCTACTTTTGCCGGTTCGAGTATTTTGATGACTGGCTGTTGCTCTTTGACTTTTATTTTTGCTTCTTCCCATCTTCGAACTATATCGGAATACAAGGATTGTGCTAAAACATATTCTGATTGCAATCTTTGCTCTTCAATACGTGCTACATTTAGAAAAGCACCCCGATTACTATCCCGATAACTTTGCAAAGCAAATTCAGCATTTTGCAGTCTCTTTTTTGCTTCTGCCACTCTTTGTCCTAAAAATTGAACTTCTCTTGTTGTCTTTTCAGTCCGATAGTCACTTACATATTGAATTAGATATTGACTTGCTGCCTGAACTAATTGGGCAGAAACTACGGGATCTTCGGTTTCAGCGCTAATAGTTATAATTTCGGTTTTAAGATCATATATTGATGTTATTATATCTTGAATTTGCTTTGCATTTTTTTCTTGATTCTTAGATAACAAAATTATTTCCTTACTGATCTTTTTATTAACGGTACTTGGAATTTCTTTTGAAGAAGAGTCATCTGTGTCATTACGATGTAAGTAATCCTGTACTGATTTATATGCTTTGCTATTTTCGTCGATTACAGGCTGCTGTAACATGTATAAGGAAAATGGAAATGTTTGTAAAATCGCAGGATATAATTCTGGTTGCAGAGCACCACCGCTTTCATTTTTTGTCAGTCCGCTAAGGCGCGCTAGGCCTGATAGCGATCCCATTCCATTGGAAGATGTTCCTGACTCCGGCAGTAAAGTAGAATACGAACTATAAACAACAGGTAAGAGAAAACTTAAAGCATAGCCAATGACACCAAATATGAAGCCTGCGAAAATTGTTTTGTAAGCATATTTATTAACAAATTGAACTATATCTGACATACCTATTTCAGGTATTGTTGACGATTTTTCAAGGGGATTCAGATGTTCTGCCATTACTCTTTGTATAATATTACTAGTTGTTATTTCTAAGCGCAGTGATAAGTGTGATTGTCACTGTCGTTAGCAATGATAAAATGGCAATTCTTTCTCCAGGTGAAGTTTGTCTACCCTCTCTCTTTTCCTCTAGTGGAACAGTGATAATTGATCCTGGCTCAATTTTCGGCCTAGAAGTGAAAAACAAAACCTTCTTACTTCTAAATGTTCTTCCATTAGGATAGGAAACATAAACCCTGCTTTTCCACGCATTTTCGCTAAACCCGCCAGCTTGTGAAATATAATCCTTAAATGAGAACCCCGGATCGAAATTAACAACTGAAGGGTTTTGTACGCCTCCCATGATCCGAACTGTCTCAGACTTCGTAGGAATACGTAAAGAATCACCGTTTTGAAGTAAAAGATTCGAAGGAAGTGAAGGGTTATCCAAAATCGCATTTAAATCAACAGCAACGAGTTCTCTGTTCCTGTAAAACCGGGCGCCACGGATATAAGCTTCTGCCTTCATACCTCCTGCTTTTGGAATCAGATCAGTAATTCTTTCGAAATTGGTTAGAATAGTGTACGTCCCAGGATACATTATTTCTCCTACTATGGTTACCGCCTTTTGCGGCTCATATCTTGGGGATTTACGTATGTACACAACGTCAAATGGAGCCAGCTTGAATTTTTCATCTTCTGGATTTAATTTAAGATTTTCATCGACATCCAAAGAGAAAATACGAACGTTTTGAGAGTTTGGAATAGAAACTGTATCGTTCTTTATTCTTCTTGATACTTCTATACGATAAGGTATACCCCCTTCAATATAACCTCCGGATTTGAAGATCGCATCGGCTACCGTAATTCCTTCATGGAAATCAATTGTCCCAGGATTGATTACTGCGCCGGCAATTGTTACTAAGTAGGCTTCTTTGAGCTCATCAATCGTTTTTATAAAAATATGATCTTCTCTTCTCAGGGCGATATCCTCGATTTCTCCTGACATTAATTTGCCTAAGTCAAACGAAATAATTTCCGGACGAAGTGTTTCACTTTTTCTTTCAATGATCGCCCGGTTTAAAAAGACATCCTCCCGCAAACCATCGGCTTTTTTAATAAGTTTTTTGACTGTGTTAGTCTGTTCATCGATAGGATATTCCCCATTACGGTATACGCCGCCATCTATTACAACCCGATTTTCAATCCGGTTCAGAATTCTACCCACTCTGTAATTATCTCCGTTCTCCGGAACCAGCGTATTAATTTCTTCTCCTTGTACTGATCCAACTTTTAACTCTTTGCCCGTATTTCTACGAAACTGAATGGAAGCCGCATAGGCATTTGGGGTAAATCCACCAGCAAATCGAATTACATCTTTGAACGTTTCTCCTTGTTTTACCTCGAACATCGCCGGGTGTTTCACTTCGCCGGATAGTTCAATTCTTTTATCGTATGGACGAATCAGGATAATGTCCTGATCCTGTAATGCAATATTATCTTTCAAATTAGCATCCACTAAAAATCCATAAAGGTCAATGGTGCGAATAACTTTGCCATTTCTTATAATTTCTATGTTCCGATACGAACCATTTCTATTAGGGCCTCCCGATTGATAAAGAGCGTTAAATGCGGTAGACAAAGATGTCAATGTGTATGAGCCAGGGCGTGTAACTTCACCAGTGATCATTACTTGAATACTTCTTACGTTTCCTAGCGTAATTGTTGAATAAGTGCCACCACCTGGACGATTCAAAGAAGAATATGCCGTACGAAGCCGATTAATGATACGCTCTGATGCCTGCTCAATGGTGATTCCGCTTACTTGTACTGGTGCAAGATTAAGCATTTTTACAGTTCCTTCGGGACTTACTCTAAGCTTGAAGTTATCAACAGAATTACCGTAAATGTCCACATTAAGCTCATCATCCGGTCCCAATATATAATTTCTTGGTGTAGCAATTCTAAGATTTGGCTCAAAACTCATTGCTGAATTTTCGAAAAATGAAGCTCCGAAGATTTGCCTTACTGAATCTTCTTTGGGAAGTTTAGACACCGGTTTAACTTTGACAAGCGTCGAATCTGCAATTTTTCGTCTGCTTTCATCAGTTGTACTCCTGTTCGCCTGTGTTGGTGCCGATGTTTGTGCCTGCTGCAAACGGTTACGCATCGCACTGATCTGATCTAACGTATAACCTTTCTGCAAAGCAGCCTGCTCAATGTCCATATCAGACAAACCGCTGGCTTTGGCTTTTTTATAAAATTCTACAGCTTGTTCGTTAGAAATTGAGTTGGGATCAACGGTTTGAGCAAAGACCGTTGCTTGGGACTGTAAAAGAAAAAGTAATATTCCCGGAAGGAATAGTTTGCGAAGTATTGAGCAATGCATGTAATGTGCGTAAATGGTTTCTTTGACTCAAAAAATATCCTTATGTACTTTTGAATAGATCGTTGAATCGCTTCAAAAGTACATAAAGATATTATAATTGAAAGTCGTTTATCTGAATATTATATTTCATTTTCAGTATTTTACTGAACAGTATGAACTGAGATTGACAATTCCTTCAATTGCTTATCTGCTATACTAGACGGAGAATCAATCATTACGTCACGTCCTGAATTATTTTTCGGGAACGCAATAAAATCTCTGATCGAATCTACGCCTCCAAAAATTGAGCACAGACGGTCAAATCCGAAGGCAATTCCCGCGTGAGGAGGAGCTCCGAATTCAAAGGCGTTCATCAGGAAGCCGAATTGTTCCTGCGCCTCTTCCGGACTGAAACCAAGTATTTCGAACATTTGCTGCTGCAAATCACGTTCAAAAATCCGGACAGAACCACCACCAACTTCTACGCCGTTGATAACCATATCATAAGCGTTAGCACGTACCTGCCCCAGATCCGTCGCTAAAAGAGCAATATCTTCCGGTTTTGGACTTGTGAATGGATGGTGCATCGCAAACCAGCGGTTATCTTCTTCGCCGTATTCCAGCAATGGGAAGTCAAGAACCCATAAAGCGCGGAATACGTTTGGATCACGGAAACCAAGGCGCGAACCCATTTCCAGACGCACTTCATTCAGTTGTTTGCGGGCTTTATCGGCTTGTCCGGAAATTACAAGAATTAAATCGCCAGGTTTTGCATCAAATGCCGAAACCCACTTTCTTAGGTCTTCTTCTGAATAGAACTTATCAACGGACGATTTTACGCTGCCGTCTTCATTATAACGAACATAGATCAATCCTTTGGCACCAATTTGCGGACGTTTAACCCAGTCCGTCAATTCGTCCATTTGTTTACGGGTGTAAACGGCACAGCCCGGAGCACAAACACCAACAACGAGTTCGGCATCATCAAACACACTGAAACCTTTGCCAGAAGTAAGATCCTGATCCTTGCCTTTCAATTCCACAAACTTCATGTCGAAACGGATATCAGGCTTGTCGGAACCATATAAACGCATGGCATCTGCATAAGTCATACGTGGAACTTCCGGCAAGTCCAGCCCTTTAACCTTGCTGAAAAGATTACGGATCAGACCTTCAAAAGTATTCAAAATGTCTTCTTGTGTTACAAATGACATTTCGCAATCAATCTGGGTGAACTCAGGCTGACGATCTGCACGTAAATCTTCATCACGGAAACACTTTACGATCTGGTAGTAACGGTCAAATCCCGCTACCATCAAAAGTTGTTTAAAGGTTTGCGGTGATTGCGGCAAAGCATAAAATTCACCTGGATTCATGCGGCTTGGTACCACAAAATCACGTGCTCCTTCCGGTGTTGATTTGATCAAAACGGGCGTTTCAACTTCGATAAAACTTAAATCATCAAGATAGGCACGCGTATGACGGGCAACCTGGTGACGAAGTTCAAGATTTTTACGAACTGTATTTCTACGCAAATCCAGATACCGGTATTTCATACGGATATCATCGCCGCCATCCGTTTCGTCCTCAATTAAAAAAGGAGGAAGTTTTGCAGGATTAAGGATCGTTAATTCTGAAACACGGATTTCGATTGAACCCGTCGCAATTTTATCATTTTTAGAAAGGCGTTCAATTACCTCACCTTTTGTGGAGATCACAAATTCACGTCCCAGCGAACGTGCAGTTTCCAATACCTCCGGTGGTGTTTTACCTTCTTCAAAAAGAAGCTGTGTTAAACCATAACGGTCACGTAAATCCAGCCATACCATTCCTCCTTTGTCACGGATCCGCTGAACCCAACCACACAACACAACATCTTGATTTACATGCTCTAAGCTTAACTCACCACAGGTATGTGTACGTAACATATAATTATTTTAATACTGATATAAAGAAACTGCCTGATAATAAATGCCGCAAAAGTACGTATTTTTACTAAATGTAACATGAAACGTTATTTATGAAATTATATAAATTCAGGTTCTTACCGCAAAAGTTTTTATTATTCGCAACGATGGCGGTCTTCTGGACTTCTTGCGGTGATCCCGAAGTGAATCCGGAAACTGGTGATTCGATTGACTTTGAAACAGTTCCTCAACAATTTCCCATACAACCGGGAATCATCAATGAAGCATCTGGGTTAGCCAATAGTTTCTCCATAAACGGCTATTTGTGGACTTTACAGGATTCTGGTAAACCGAACTCGCTTTACCTCGTTAGTACTGACGGCAAAACGATTAAAGAGTTCAATATACCAGGCTCGACAAACCATGACTGGGAAGATCTTGCCAGTGGTCCCGGGCCTGCGGATGGAATTAAGTATCTGTACATTGGCGAAATCGGCAACAACAATCTTCCGATGACTTCAACCAATATTATTTACAGAATTCCGGAAATCGGTGGTATCAACGATTCGTTTAATCAGAGCAGTTTAGAAAAAATAACATATAATTACCCGGATGGACCGCGTGATGCGGAAAGCCTTCTATTGGATCCTGTAACGAAGGATATTTTTATTATCTCGAAGGAAATGGATAATGCAGGGTTGTATCGTCTGGCGTATCCTCAATCAACTTCGGCAACCATTACAGCGGAAAAAGTGGGAATAATTCCTTCGGTAGTTTTTGCAACAGGAGGTAATGTTTCAGTAAGTGGAGGCGAAATATTGATCAGGAATTATACCAGTGCATTTTATTGGATAAGAAGCACTGGTGAAACAGTGGGTCAGACACTGATGAAATCACCGCGGAAGCAAATGTTTCTCGCTCCGGAGCCTCAGGGAGAGTCAATATG
Source organism: Dyadobacter sp. HNCC25DJ186 (assembly GCF_056895235.1). Lineage (NCBI taxonomy): Bacteria > Pseudomonadati > Bacteroidota > Cytophagia > Cytophagales > Spirosomataceae > Dyadobacter > Dyadobacter sp. HNCC25DJ186. Next base: position 183,972 of record NZ_JBXHAS010000010.1, on the reverse strand, counting down.
TTTTGATCGTGAGGCGCAAGGTTTTTATACGCTTGGAGAAATCGGTCAGGCGACGAGCGTGAATCTCAATTATTACAAAAGAAAATAAGTCTAAATCTTATGCTGAAAAATCTATTGCTTTTCGCTTTTTTGTTTGTGTATCTGAATGTGTTGGCGCAGCAGACTTCAACCCAGGATACTTTCGTCAAGGATAATTATTCAAAAAAGGAATTTGATATTCTGATGCGGGATGGTGTAAAATTACACACCATTGTATATGCTCCGAAGGATGCTTCAACATCAAAAAAGTATCCGTTTCTGATGCAAAGGACATGTTATAGTGTCGCACCTTATGGCGAGGAAAAATATCCTGCGCGATTGGGGCCTAGCACTTTACTTATGCGGGAAAAATATATTTTCGTTTATCAGGACGTCAGAGGAAGGTATAAAAGTGAGGGTGTCTGGACCAATATGACGCCGCATATCGACTCCAAGAAAAATAAAACAGAAGTTGATGAAGCCTCAGATACTTATGATACCATTGAATGGCTTTTAAAAAATATTCCAAATAACAACGGAAGGGTAGGGCAATGGGGGATTTCCTATCCCGGTTTCTACACAACTGCCAGTGCGCTCAGCAATCACCCTGCATTAAAAGCGTCTTCCCCGCAGGCGCCGATCGCAGATTTTTTTCATGATGACTTTCATCATAATGGCGTTTTTACCCAAGGTTACTATCTCACTTTTCCCGTTTTTGGAATCGCGCCGGATGCGCCAACGGATGCTTCATGGTTCTCTAATGATTTCATTAAACCTGCTCCGGACGGTTACACATTCAATATGAATGTTGGCCCGCTGAAAAACTTTGATAAATATTATTCGAAAAACTTTTTCTGGCAGGAAACTGTAAATCATCCCAACAAAGATGAATTCTGGAAGAAACGAGATATTTTACCGCATTTAAAAGGCTTGAAACATGCGTTCATGACGGTTGGTGGCTGGTTTGATGCAGAAGATTTATATGGTCCGCTGAATACCTATAAGACAATTGAAAAAAATAATCCCGGGATTTATAATACGCTTGTTGTCGGTCCATTCGGGCATGGCAGATGGAGCAGAGAAACCGGGCATACCTTTCACAACGATATTTATTTTGGGGATAGTATCGCAACTTTCTACCAGAATACCATCGAAGGAAAATTTTTCGACCATTTCTTAAAAGGTCCTGGTGATGGGAAAACAGGATTGCCGGAAGCTTATCTTTTTGATACGGGAAAAAAGGAGTGGAAAACTTATGACAAGTGGCCGGTTGCCAGCACTGAAAAGAAAAAACTATATTTTCAGGCAGATGGAAAATTGAGTTTTGATGCTCCTGCAAGCGCAAAGTCATACTCGGAATATGTCAGCGATCCGATGAAACCGGTGCCTTATACTGAAAATTACAAGCAGATGTCTGGATTTACGCCATTCGAATATATGTCGGAAGATCAGCGTTTTGCCTCAACGCGTCCTGATGTTTTGGTGTTTAAAACAGATGTGCTGGCAGAAGATATGACCCTGGGCGGCGAAATAATGGCGCAGCTGAAAATCAGTACGAGCGGAACCGATGCTGACTTTTTTGTCAAATTGATTGATGTATATCCGGATGATGAAAAGAATAGCCAGTTCCAGCCCAACCCGAATGTTGTGATGGCAGGATATCAGCAGATGGTGAGGAGCGAAATTGTTCGCGCCCGTTTCCGTAATAGTCTGGAAAAACCTGAGCCGCTTGTTGCCGATAAACAGACCGATATTTCATTCCGGTTACAGGACGTCCTGCATACTTTTAAGAAAGGTCACCGTGTGATGATCCAGGTTCAGAGTACAGTTTTTCCATTATTTGACAGGAATCCGCAGAAATATGTAGACAACATTTATAAAGCGGAAGAAGGGGATTTTATTAAGGCTACTCAAAAAGTATATCACCAGCAAGGTGCAGAGAGCGGACTTGTTGTGGAGATTCTAAAATAGCAAAATCGGGGTGGAGGATATTCTTCACCCTTTTTTTTATAACCTGACAGTCTGGTCCAGAATTTTGCTTAATAATTGATCCGGGTTGAAGGGTTTTGATACGATATCGGTCATCCCGATACTAAACATATCTTGTTTCACATCCGGAGCCAGGCTTGCCGTTAAGGCAATAATGGGTACCGTTTCACCACGTTCACGCAATTGCCTGATAGCTTGATAACCGTCCAGAACAGGCATGTGAAGATCCATCAGCACGATATGGTGGCGGGTTACATCAAAATTATCTAACGCTTCCTGCCCGTTTACAGCAACTTCATACGCTGCTCCCCATCTTTTCAGAAAGTTTTGAACAACCACTACGTTCATGCGGTTATCTTCAACGATCAAAACGCAAATTCCTTTCAAAGGTTTGTCGTTAATATTTTCTGATGAGGCATCTTTATGTTTCGGAATCTCTTCCAATACAGTGAAAGTTTGAATAAAATAGAATTTGGATCCTTTGCCCTCCTCACTTTCCAGGTGCAGTGCTGAACCTTGCAGTGCTAACAATCTCTTGCTGATGGCCAGCCCAAGGCCGGTTCCGCCAAAACCTCTTGTCGAAGACGATTCAATTTGCGTGAATTCCTCAAATATTAGTTTTTGCTTCTCTTTGGCGATACCAATGCCAGTGTCCTGAACAGATATTTTTAGCGTAATATCCTGTTCCGTACTCGTAATTACTTCAACTTCCAGTTTTACCCAACCATTCCTTGTAAACTTTATAGCGTTCTGGACAAGGTTACTTACGACTTGTGATACTCGTTTGGAGTCAGCCGAAATCTTGGCAGGAAGTTTATCATCCAGCTGTAAGATCAGGTCGATACCTGTATCATTAGCCGACATTTTATATCCTGAAACTATGCTTTTTAAAACTTCTGAAATATCAACCGGCGTGTTGGTAAATTGAATTTTGCCTTCTTCTATCGTGTTTAGATCCAGTATGTCGTTGACAATGGTGAGCAAATTGTTCGCTGAAAAAAGAAGTACATCAAGATGCTGTTTCTGATCCGGTCTCGGCGTTTCTTTCATCATCAGATGTGTCATCCCGACAACCGCATTGAGAGGAGTTTTAATCTCATGGCTCATTGTACTCAAAAATTCACTTTTCACTTTTAATCCCATTTCCGCATCCGTCTTCGCCTTTTTCAAGGTGTATGCGAATCGAAAGGAAAGTATCAATGACTGACAGAAGAAAAATCCGAGATATCCCACAAATAGGAAAATCTTTTCGGGGTATGTAATGTCGTAGTAATCCAGAATCAGGGCAATAATAATGACAAATATGACTCCTGTACTCAGTAGCGCATATTTAGCTCCGATACGGTTATTCTTATACGCTCTGATATAAATCAAAGTGGCGAAACTTATATAAAAAATTAATAGCCCGATAAACGGATTAATCAACTTTGAAAATAGCAGCGGAGGAGAAATCATCGTAATCAAAACAAGGGCGAAACAGACGCCTGTCATCACGAAAATAATTTTATGAGGGGTGTCTTCCCAATAGAGATTCCGGGTATAAAGCGCAAACATCGCGACAGCCATAAATAGCGAAATATATTCGCAATGAATGGCCAGATGCCAGCCTAATGTCGGGAAAATGGAATGAATCGCATAATCACCAGTGCCTACAATCCGATAACTGTAAAAGAAACAGAATAATGAAAAATATAGCGTCGCTTTATCATGTCGTCCTAGAAGGTAAAGACCAAGAAAATAGAGCCCGCCCATGACCATGCAACCCGTCAGCAGGAAATCGAAAGCGTAGTCCAGATTGTTCTCGGCCTGTAATTTACTAAAAGAACCAATCTCAATCGACTTGGTATTTCCGCCTTTTGAATGATGGAAATTTGCAATTTGTAAGGTTAAATAAAGTGTATCAGTCGGCTGAAAAGGTTTTACCTGCGTTGACCAGTAGGGTACCGTGCTCGCCTCGTCCGTGCCTGGAACGCCGTTAGAAGCTATAATTTTTCCGTTGACATAAAAAGTGTAGGCACTATACATGTCCCGGATATAAAAAGCAAGCTGCTCTCTTTCTTTCGGCAGTAGAATTTTTAATTCATAGGTGGCAAATCCCTGGGAAGGTAAAAATTTGCCTTTCCAAAGTGTGTTACTCCACAACTGAGGGAATTTTGTAATTTCATGATAAGTTTCGGAAGTCCCCGGTTTTTTCAAAAGCTTCCAATAAAGTTTCCACTCACCATCGATTGGAACTTTAAAACTTTGCAGGTCAGTATTTCTTAGATCAAGAATTCCTGCTTTTGCAATGGGCGCGGAAATTGGGTTGGATGCAAAACATGGTTTGGTCACAGGAGCAATGTTCAGCAACAGCAGCAAAAACGTTAAATATGATACAAAGTTCCGCGTCATTTTTTTAGGAATAAAAGTTGACCGGTAAAGTGTTTGTATCAGATATAATAAAATTTAAATATCCGGACACTGGTTTTAAATGACAATATTAGAGCAGAAAGTAACTTTCATGCGATTAAATAATAAAATTGTGTTTTTTTACTCTAACCTCATATAAAACTTTAAATAAAACGGATAAAATCTTATTTTTTGGTAAAATATTAGTTATCCGGCTTCTTTGGATCATATTAAAACGTAGTATATGAATTATAAAATTTTAGGAATGACTGCACTTACTGCCACGCTGATCGGGACGGATGGATCTGCTCAAAAAATTACTTATCCGAAAACAAATCAGGTTGAACATGTTGATGAATATCATGGAACAAAGGTTTCTGATCCGTATCACTGGCTGGAAGATGACCGTTCAGCGGAAACCGCAGCCTGGGTAAAAGCTCAGAATGAAGTGACATTTGGATACCTGAATAAAATCTCATTTAAGGGAAAGATTTTTTCTGACCTGGAAAAAGCCTATAACTATCCTAAATATTCAGCACCTTCAAAAAAGGGAGATTATTTTTATTTTTACAAAAACGACGGATTGCAAAATCAGGCTGTTTTATACCGTCAAAAGGGCTTGAACGGAACACCCGAAACGGTACTTGATCCTAACAAGCTTTCGGCTGACGGAACGACCCGGTTGACGGTTTTCGAACTTTCAAAAGATGGAAATCATGCGGTTCTGGGTTTTTCAAAAGGCGGGTCTGATTGGCAGGAATATCAGGTGATGGATATGAAAACCCTGAAAATGTTAACGGACAAAGTGGAATGGGTGAAAGTTTCGGGCGCTGCCTGGCAAGGAGACGGCTTTTATTATAGCAGTTATCCAAAACCTGAAGGCAGTGCTTTAGCTGCAAAAAATGAGAATCACCAGGTATTTTTTCATAAAATCGGGACAGGACAGTCTGCGGATAAGTTGATATTCGAAGATCCTGCCAATGGACAAAGGTTCCATACGGTCAGTACGACCGAGGACGAACAATTTGCCACACTTTATGTGAGCGACCGGGGAAAAGGGAAAGATGGAAATGGCTTATGGGTGATGAAAAAAGGCGAAACGAAATTTACGCCGATCAAGGAAGAAATTACCGATTTCAGCTATAATATCATTGAAAATGTCGAAGGCGGTTTTTTGGTGGAAACCAACGAAAATGCTCCGAACGGGAAAGTGATGTTTTATGAAAGTGAATCGAAAAGCTGGAAAATATTCTTGCCGGAAAAACCGGAACCGTTGCAAGGCGCAGGAACGGCAGGAGGGAAAGTTTTTGCTTCTTATTCAAAAGATGTTACTTCGAGGGTATATGTGTATGATTTGAAAGGGAAACTGGAAAACGAAGTACAATTGCCGGGACTTGGAACTGTTGGCGGTTTTGGCGGAGAGAAGGAAGATACCTTTGTGTTTTATACCTACACCTCGTTCAACTACCCGCCGACCATTTTCAGATATGACATTGCTTCCCATAAAAGCACTGTGTTTCGTGAACCGGAAGTTTCCTTCAAACCGGAAGACTATGAAACCAAACAAGTTTTTTATCCAAGCAAGGACGGGACAAAGATTCCTGCATTTATCACCTATAAAAAAGGGCTGAAACTGGATGGCTCGAATCCAACGATTTTGTATGGATACGGTGGGTTTAATATTAGCCTGACGCCATCCTTTAGCCCAACGCGTATTCCGTTTTTGAATCAGGGTGGGGTATATGTTCAGGCAAATTTGCGGGGTGGAAGTGAGTATGGCGAAAAATGGCACGAGCAGGGAATGAAGTTAAAAAAGCAGAATGTATTTGATGATTTTATTGCGGCGGCAGAATTTCTGATCAAGGAAAAATATACTTCTCCTGAACGTTTAGCCATACAGGGTGGGTCGAACGGCGGTCTGCTTGTCGGGGCTGTGATGAACCAGCGGCCAGCACTATTTAAAGTTGCTTTTCCGGCCGTTGGTGTAATGGATATGCTTCGTTTTCATAAATTTACGATTGGCTGGAACTGGATTGCCGATTATGGCAGCAGCGACAATCCGGAAGAATTTAAAATGCTGTATGGATATTCTCCATTACATAATATCAAATCGGGGGTCAATTATCCGGCAACAATGATCACAACAGCCGATCACGACGACCGGGTTGTTCCGGCACATTCATTCAAGTATGCGGCTGAACTGCAAGCAAAAGCAGGCCAGTCTTCTACAAATCCGCTTTTAATCCGCATTGACACAAATTCCGGACACGGAGCCAGTAATACCAAAAAGGCATTAGAAACCCAGGCGGATATTTATGCTTTTTTGTTTTACAATATGGGATTGACCTGGAAGTAGTGTGGTTTAACGTTACCAGAAGTAACCGAAAATTAAATTATTGATCGGTTTATTTGATTTCCTGATATTTTGTTTGAAATTTGAGTGATTAAATCGGCAGTGGCATATGTCGCTGTCGATTTTTCTTTTCGACGTCTCTGAACAACTTCTTCATAATATACTGACAAGAATGATGGTGAATCATTCGTCTGGATTCTTGTTGCCTCCTGTTTTTTTTATTCACACTTACATTTACCACTATGAAACACTATTACTTAATTTTTGCCCTCCTGTTTTCCATTACAGGAAGTTTTGCACAAACGTTGGAGGATGATCGGCTGGCTTTAAAAGCTATTTCTGAGAACATGACGTCATGGGCTTGGCAGGAAAATTACCCTAACCGGCCTTGGCAGTTTCCCGGTGCTCCTGGTGATAATCCCTGCGGATGGAATGGGATAGACTGTGAAAACGGGCGCGTGACGGGTTTATTTTTGGCAGGTGTATTTTTACAGGGAATAATTCCTCCCGAAATAGGTGATTTGACAGCTTTAAGGTCGCTTGTGTTGACAAGTACTGGTCCTGACCTTGTGCCTAATTTAGGTGTAGTGTATGGGTCTATTCCTAACGAAATTGGTAACCTTACTAATCTGGAATATCTTGAACTCAGTTATAACTCATTTTCTGGATCTATACCTGCAAGTATAGGAAATCTGGTGAAATTAAAATATTTGAATATTAGCCAGACATTCCCATCACCTTATGGCAACCCGCTTAGTGGCCCGATACCAAATGAATTGGGGAATTTGGTTAATTTAGAATACCTGAATCTAGAGAAGCACAACTTAAGTGGTAACATTCCGTCAGTGTTAGGAAACTTGACTAAATTAAAGCATCTGGACCTATCAGATAACAATTTCAGCGGCTCTATTCCATCCTCATTTGGAAATCTGACGAACCTCACGTATTTGGATTTAAGTTATGTCCAGGATTGGGACAAGCCGAATAAGTGGTCTCCTTTGACTGGTACTATCCCCAATTTGTCAGGGATTCCGATTTCTGCATTTGTTAATATCTCAGGCAACTCTTTTACATTCAACGGTATGGAAGAGAATATAAGCATATTGGACAAATACGAAAACCAAGCAAAAATTATATTATACGTTAGTAATGGCGTTGTATACGTTGCTGATTACGGAGGAGAATTTAGTACCGTCAATTTTTATAAGGATAACCAGTTACAAGCTCCGGTTGGACCATACCGAGATATGTTTCCTTGGATTGGACCAGGTAAATATAGAGCGGAGGTAACAAATAGTATGGTTCCAAATCTTACACTTGTAAGTGAGGAGTTCTATGTTGATGAGTTACCTGAGCCTTTCCCCGTAAAATTAGTTTCATTCAACGGGACACATAAAAACACTGAAAACCTCCTCACCTGGAAAACCACCTCAGAAACCAATAACAAAGGCTTCCAGATCGAACGAAGTGTTGATGCGAAAACATTTGAAAATATTGGGTTTGTCGATGGGCTGGGGGATAATCTGGGAGATAAAACCTATACCTTTTTGGATCAAAAACCGTATTTCAAAACCTATTACCGGCTGAAACAACTGGACTGGGACGGGAAATCGGAATATTCCCGCATCATTACCGTGAAACAGGATAAAACAAAACTGAGCGTTTATCCGAATCCTGCTAAAAATGAGTTTTTTGTTTCAGGATTGGATAGGGAGGAGACCGTTGAAATCAGGAATTCAGAGGGCAGGGTTGTGCTGGAACAAAAGGTAAATCCTGCGCAACCAGTTCGGACTGACAAACTATCGAACGGACTTTATTTAATCAAAGTAGGGGAAGAAACGAGGAAAATAGTCATTCAAAATTAGCAGGTAATAATACTTTCTCGCTGAACGGCCTGGGTAGATTTCTCTGCTCAGGCCGTTTTAATTAAAAAATAACTTATTTATCTTATATTTTTTTAGTATGCAGGATACCACAGGACGGTACCGAAAGCGAAGTTTTCTAATCTTGTATCGTAATAAAATGTCAAATCATCTGAATTGCCCACCTGTTACTTTTAAGTGATTTTAACCAAAAAGGGATTATAAAAACAAAACAATATGAGCATTTTAAAAGCAGAGCAGTATAAGTATGTGAGTTATCTTTGGGATGAACAAAAAGCAGCTTCCATGGGTGATGATCAGGTGGAATTACTTTTGTATCGGTCCAATTTACTTGGGGCGGACCTTCGTCTTACCAACTATGCCGGCGGAAACACCAGCTGCAAAACCATTGAAAAAGATCCGTTAACAGGAAATTCTGTTGAGGTGATGTGGATCAAAGGTTCTGGCGGAGATATCGGAACTTTGAAGAGAAGCGGATTGGCCGGTCTTTATCAAAACCGCCTGCATGCTCTGAAAAATATTTATCGTGGTCTTGATTTTGAAGACGAAATGGTTGAGCTTTTCAATCATTGTATTTATGATCTTAAATCGAAAGCACCGTCAATCGACACGCCTTTGCACGGTTTGCTTCCTTTCAAACATATTGACCATTTACACCCTGATGCTTTAATTGCAATTGCGGCTTCGAAAGAAGGCGAGGCAATTACACAGGAATTATTTAACGGTGAACTGGCGTGGGTACCGTGGCAGCGTCCGGGTTTTGACCTTGGGCTGAAACTGGAAAAAACACTTGCTGATAATCCCGGTATTCGTGGAATCGTTTTGGGTGGACATGGTCTGTTTACCTGGGGTGATACTGCTTACGAATCTTACATCAACACGCTTGACGTCATTGAAAAAGCTTCGGAATATCTTGAAGCCAATTATGGTAAAAAACGTCCAGTGTTTGGCGGTGCAAAACAGGAAAGTCTGGACGCAGCTCGTCGCTTGGAGGTAGCTGGCCAATTGGCACCTTACCTTCGCGGCCTCGCTTCTGACCGTCAGACTATGGTTGGGCATTTTACGGATGATTCCCGTGTGCTTGAATTTATCAACAGCAATGATCTTGACAAACTGGCTCCTTTGGGGACAAGCTGTCCTGACCATTTCCTTCGCACAAAAATCCGTCCGTTGGTATTGGATCTTTCTTTGGAAGCTTTATCTGGAGATACGCAGGCGATTCTGGATGTTATTCGTCCGCAGTTTGAGGCATACCGTGTGGATTATCAGGCCTATTACGATCGCTGCAAACATGATAACAGCCCGGCTGTTCGCGACCCAAATCCGGTAATTATTCTATATCCAGGCGTTGGAATGTTCTCTTTCGCAAAAGATAAACAAACTGCCCGCGTTGCCGCAGAATTTTATACCAATGCAATCAACGTAATGAAAGGCGCTGAGGCGGTTTCATCTTACGTTTCGTTACCTGAACAAGAAGCTTTTGATATCGAATACTGGTTGTTGGAAGAAGCCAAATTACAGCGTATGCCAAAAGAAAAATCACTTTCACGGAAAGTGGCTTTTGTTACAGGCGGATCTGGTGGAATTGGTAAAGCAATTGCGCAGAAATTCCTCGAAGAAGGTGCTTGTGTTGTGATTTCAGATATTGACGACAAAGCATTGGCTGAAACCAAAAATGAATTTGACACCAAGTTTGGGAAAGATTTTTCAGCAACTGCAAATGCAAATGTGCTGGAAATTGACCAGATCCAACAAGGATTGCATACAACAAAACTAAAATTCGGTGGTGTTGATATTGTTGTAAACTGTGCCGGACTTTCCATTTCTAAACCTCTTGCCGAAACGACCATTAAGGATTGGGATATTTTGCAGGATGTATTGGTAAAAGGTCAGTTCCTCGTTTCCCAGGAATCCGTTGCGATTATGCGTCAGCAAGGATTAGGTGGAGATATTATTAACATTGCAAGCAAAAATGGTCTGGTTTCTGGTCCAAATAACGTTGCCTACGGAACGGCGAAGGCAGCACAGCAACACATGACCCGGCTTCTGGCAGCAGAATTAGGCCCGGATAAAATCCGTGTGAATGTGGTTAATCCGGATGCTGTAATTTCCGGAAGTAAAATCTGGGAAAGCGGCTGGGCGGCTGGCCGTGCAAAAGCTTATGGAATCAAAATCGAAGAATTACCGGCATATTACGCAAAACGTACTGTCTTGAATGCCGAAATTCACACAGAAGATATTGCAAACGGCGTTTTTGTATTCGTAGGTGGATTGTTAGGGAAAAGCACCGGAAATGTCCTGAACATTGATGGTGGAGTACCGGCAGCATTTGTTCGCTAGTACTTGAAATGAAAGCTGTGCCGAAAGTAAAATTGCTTTTGGCACAGCTTCTTTTTTATAAAAATTTACTGGCGGTTCAAATTAATCTGATAATTTCCTTGCATACCGCCCGATCCTTCAATCTTTAATACTAAAAAGATGAAAATAGAACAATATCGCATTGACCAGCATAATGAACGTTTGCTAGGGAAACATAACAATCAATTTATATTCGCAAAAGAACAGTTAGGGGAGCAGGGCATCGATGCCAACGCGATCGTTAAAACATTGCAGGCATTTCAGGTTGCTATTCCAAGCTGGGCTTTGGGAACGGGTGGAACACGCTTTGGCCGCTTTTCAGGATCGGGAGAGCCGGGTTCTCTGGTTGAAAAAATTGAAGATGTTGGTATTTTACATGCTTTGAACCGTTCAAGTGGCTCGATTTCGCTGCATATTCCGTGGGATATACCAAGCGACGCCAATGCTATGATTGATCTGGCTACGTCGCTGGATCTAAAATTTGACGCGGTCAATTCCAACACTTTTCAGGATCAGAAAAATCAGGAATTATCTTACAAATATGGTTCGCTGTCGCACGTAGATCCGAAAGTTCGGAAACAGGCGGTTGAGCATAATATAGAGGTTATCAAGTACGGAAAGGATTTAGGTTCCAAGGCCTTGTCGATCTGGTTGTCGGATGGATCCTGTTTTCCCGGACAATCAAATTTTGTCAGATCTTTCCAGAATACGCTGGAATCTTTGCAGGAAATATATGCTGCTCTTCCAGAGGACTGGAAAGTTTTTGTGGAGTATAAAGCGTATGAACCCAATTTTTATTCGACCGTTATTCAGGATTGGGGAAGTTCTCTGCTTTTCTGCCAGAAATTAGGGCCGAAAGCTGATGTTTTGGTGGATTTAGGTCACCATTTACCCAATGCAAACATTGAACAAATAGTTGCTACGCTGATGATGGAAGGGCGTCTGGCGGGTTTCCATTTCAATGATTCCAAGTATGGCGATGACGATTTAACAGTTGGCAGTATCAGACCTTATATGTTGTTCCTGATATTTGTTGAGCTGGTTGAAGGGATGAAACGCGCCGGAAAAGGCAGCGACGGATTTGCCTGGATGATTGACGCAAGTCACAATGTTAAAGATCCTTTGGAAGATTTGATGCAGTCCGTAGAAGCAATTTTGCTTTCTTATGCGCAGGCGCTTATCCTGGATAGCAAAAAGCTGGAAATCGCACGTCAGAATAACGACGTTGTTTTAGCGCAACAATTATTGCAGAATGCGTTCAGAACAGATGTTCGTCCATTGGTAAGAGAGGCAATGCTGCACAGCGGCGGTTCTCTGGATCCGATCGGCCTTTTCCGTGATCTTAAAATCAGGGAAAATCTGATCAGCGAACGTGGCACAGTGACTGTTGCTACCGGTTTATAGTATTGGTTTATAAAAGAGAAAGCCATTTGGAGAAATCTGAATGGCTTTCCCTTTTACAATGATTTTCTTCTGATCAGTGTGAATGGGTTTTTAATACTTTCCGTTTTATTCTGCATCACAAGGCGGGCAGCTGACTTCCCCATTTGTTCATGATCCGTTGAGATCGTTGTGATTCCGTCCAGCAAAATTTCTTTCAGCGGGGTCTCGTTGTAAGAAATTACACCGACATCCTTTCCAATGACAAGTTTCTGTTCGTTACATTTCTTGATCAGATTTACCAGATCCGTTTCTTCTATAATCACGTAAGCGGCATCTTTTAAAACGGTAATATTTTCATCTGTTTCATACATGATCTCATGTTCGAACTGATGTTGAATGCAGAAAAGTCTGAATCCTTTGATGATTTCTTTTGGGTAAGGAATCAGTGTTGGAAAAATAAGGATTAACTTTTTGTAAACCTGTAACAGATCTATGGCCTCATTCAAAGCATGTAAAATATCTTTTTCGAAATTCTGATAAACTGCCGAATGTTTTGACGGACTATTTTCCAGAATATCCTTATCAAGTAAGATCAATTTTTCAGCCGGAATCAGGTTTAAAATTTTGATAGCTTCTTCTTCATTTTCATAAAAATGCGGCATGATCACATAAAAATCATATTCGCCGATGCTGTTCTTAATTAAATTGCTGAAAATGTTGATGTTAGAGTGATGGATATGAAGGTCTACAATAACATTGCGACCGACATTTTCTACGAAAGAATTATAGATCTGTTTTTTATAGTTGCTGATTTTGTTAAAAACCAGAAGAATTCTGGAAGTGGTTTCTATGTCAACACGGTTGATGAAATATCCTTTTCCACGCACAGATATCAAAACCCCATCCTTGATAAGATGCTTGTAAGCTTTCTCTACGGTATCACGGGATAATAAATATTCTTCGCTTAACTGGTTGATTGACGGTATTTTATCTCCTCTTTTCAGCTTTCCCTTACCAATGGCCAATAACAGCGATTTGATAATTTGCATGTATTTTGGCGCACTCTCCTTAAAATCAATGTCAAACTGGATTTCCATTAAAGCGTCATGGGTTAAAAGTGTGCTAAAATTACCACATTTCCTTAAAATTTGACTGTTTAAGTAAAAACGTAACAAACAGGAAATGCTATAATAAGGAAAGTGTAATAAATGAAAAAGCTCCTCAGAAAACTTGAAGTTTCGTTGAGGAGCTTCTGATTTATACGGTACTATTATCTTGGCGAACGGCCACCTCTGTCACCTGAACTTTCGTAAGATCGTCCGCCTCCGTTCCCGCCTCTCGAAGACTCACCGGAATTTCTTTCAGATGAATTGGAGCGAACGGCAGGGGCACTGTTTGTTGATCTTTCACTATTTCCATAATCTCTGGAACGACCGGAATTGTTTGACGGCTCACTTTGGCGAGAACGTCTCTGCTCTACATTTGGCGTAGCACGAGGCTGTTCATAAGTGCGATTCGAGCGATTGTCATTATTATTATAAACAGGTTGTTCCTGACCTCTTGAACGGTTCATATCCCGAGGCGCCTGGCTTGGAGATGAATATCCTCTGTCAGGAGCGGAACGTTCTGAAGAGGGTTCCGGGACGGATGACCGGTTTCCACGGTCGTTTCTAATTTCCGGACCTCTGTTCACACTTCCATTATCATAGGTTCGGTTATTTGAACGATCATCATTATCTCTGTTTCTATTACCAGGATTGTTTCCAGAAATTGTTCCTCTGCGACTGTTATTATCGTAACCGTATCTGCTGTTATTTCCCGGTTCACTGTAAGTTCTCCCACGGTCGTTTCCATAATAATTGCTATTTCTCCCATTTGAGCGATCTACGATTACAGTGCCTCGGCGGTTACGGTCAATGTCACGAATAACAACAGAGCGTCCTGTCACCCGTTCGATTTCGTTGCGTCTCGGACCATAAACATAAGTGCGGTTATCATTGCGGTAATAATTATTGATGATCGTAGTCTGGCCATAGATCTGGTTATACCGTCCTCTCGGCGCGCAGTAATTATACCATCCGCGCGTTGCGATATATCGCTGCGGAACGAAAACCCACCAGAAGGAAGGAATGTTAACGGAAATATTTACATTAACGCCAGGCCCCAGCGGTGCCCATCCATAATATCCGCCACCTGAACGCCAGTTGACCCAGGCAGGCCCCCATTCATAACCGGGAATCCAGAACCAGCCATTATAGTCGTCGAATGACCAGCGACCGTAATGAAAAGGTGCCCAACCCCAGTCGTAATCGGAAACCCAGGTATTGCCATATTCGGTCACTTCCCAATATCCATTGGTTGAGTAAGGCTGAAAACCTGGATCCACATAAGGAGTCCACACGGAGCCGTATTGCGGTGTATTGATCCAGCGGCCATAAGGAGATAACTCGCTGTAAAATGTTTGAAACGATATAGAAACTCCCGGCTGAGCTTTTACCTTTTCCTGAATCGAAATACCTCCAAGAAGTAATAATGATAAGGCAAGAATCCGAAATTTATGCATGTGATACATGGCCGTATGAATTAATAGTTGTCTAAATTAAAATCGGTGGTTTGACACGAAATTATGAAATGGGTTTAATGCTGCTTTTTTGTGCTAAAAGTGATAATACAGGTTGATTTGAATTGAAAAGCGTATTTTTAACTTTTAGTTTGGTAAATAATTTTATGTAAATGATTGATAAATAAATTGTTATATAAAATAGATGTTCGTCAGTCATCTGATTTTTTACATCCTGAAAGCGTAAAATGTTATCAAGTTCGTATATACCTTAACAGACATTAACAATATTTATAAACAGGTCATGATTAATCCTGAAAAATTACATCCCGAACTCGTTTTCCAGACAGCCAGAAGTGGAGGAAGCGGCGGGCAAAATGTTAACAAAGTAGAAACGAAAGTAGAGCTTCGCTTTGATATTGCAAACTCGAATTTATTATCTGAGGAAGAGAAGCAAGTCCTGATCAATAAGTTAAGTGCAAAGCTGACAAATGAAAATGTGATGGTAATTTATCATCAAACAGAACGATCGCAACTTGCTAATAAAGATAAGGTTGTAGATAAATTTAATAAATTGATCCAGCAGGCTTTTTTCGTTCCCAAAAAACGGAGACCGACCCGTCCAACGTTGGCTTCGAAACTCGATAGACTTGCAGGGAAACAGAAAAAGTCACAGGTAAAGTCAATGCGGAGAAAACCGATTGATGATTAAATATTTTGTCCTTATTTTTAGTGATTCACTCCTGTTATCTCGTTATGCTATATTAAAATATGAATGCAATTTCTACCTCAAATAATACCTCTGCGCTTCGTTCTGTACTTTCACTCCCGGTTATCGTAGCCTCGCTGGGTTATTTTGTGGATGTTTATGATTTGCTTTTATTTAATATCGTCCGGGTTCCAAGCTTGAAAGATCTCGGACTTTCCGAAGCAGAAATCTCACTGATCGGGGCCAAAATCTATAACTGGCAACAGGCGGGGTTATTAATCGGAGGTTTTTTCTGGGGGATCTGGGGTGATAAAATGGGACGGCGTTCCGTGCTTTTTGGCTCTATTCTCACTTATTCCCTTGCCAACATTATTTGCGGTTTCACAAACAACGTCGAGGTATATTCGATCTTGAGATTTATTGCCGGTTTAGGTTTGGCTGGTGAGCTGGGCGCAGGCATTACCTTAATCGCTGAAATTTTACCGAAAGAACATCGTGGTTATGGTGCGTCCGTAGTAGCCAGTGTCGGTCTTGCAGGCGCAATTGCCGCTTTTTTCGCTGTGAAACTGACAGACTGGCGCGTGGCTTATTTTATCGGTGGCGGCATGGGTTTACTACTTTTAGCACTTCGCGTCAACGTATTGGAATCTTTTCTTTTTGAAAAAGGCATCAAAAATAGTATTTCAAAATCAGTACAATGGTGGACGATTTTCACAAAACGAGAGCGGCTGATCCGTTATTTGCGCTGTATGGGAATTGCTTTGCCAACATATCTGGTGATTGGAATTTACGCAACTTTCGGAAATGAATTTGCAAAGGCAATTGGAATTCCCGGAGATATTCCTGCCGGAACCTGCGTTTTATACACTTACATTGGAATCGTTACCGGAGATTTTTTCAGCGGGTTTTTAAGTCAGTGGCTTCAATCGCGAAAAAAGGCCATTCTGGTTATGATGATGATGACTTTGGCCGGTGCGGTTATTTTGCTTTACGGAGGAATTAAATCAGCAGAAACACTTTATTTATGTTATGCCTGGCTCGGTTTTTCGATCGGTTACATCGCCATGTTCCTGACAACCACTGCCGAACAATTTGGTACCAACCTTCGTGCAACGGTAACTACCTCAGTTGCGAATAACGTCCGCGCAACGGTTTTGATCACATTGCCCATATTCCAGTTCCTTAAACCGGATTGGGGTGTTCTTCAGGCCGGCGCTGCGGTAGGAGCCGTTTGCTTTTTGCTGGCCTTACTTTCCTTGTGGAAAATGGAAGAAACCTATGGTAAGGAACTGGATTATGTTGAACAGTAATTTATACCAAAGCTTCAAATAATATTTCTGCCGGATGGAGTGCTTTGCGGCCGGTTCCATCATGGATCTGGTGCCGGCAGCTTGTGCCCGGCGCAGCAATAATCACATCGTCAGCCTGTTTCCGAACTGTCGGGAAAAGTACCAGCTCACCGATTTGCATCGAGATATCATAATGTTCTTTCTCATAACCAAAAGAACCAGCCATACCACAGCATCCCGAAGGAATTAATTGTACGGTATAATTTTCCGGTAATGATAACATTCTCTTCGTAGGCACCATACTGGAAATTGCTTTTTGCTGGCAATGTCCGTGAAGTTTGATCAGCCGTTTTTCTTTGCTGAACGAATTCTTTGAAATGTGTTTTAATTCAATTTCGCGTGAAATGAATTCATCAAACTGCAACGCATTCATCGCCAGTTTTTTCGCATCTTCTATCAGATCTTCACCAACCAGATCCGGATACTCATCGCGGAAAGTCAGGATTGCGGAAGGTTCCAAACCGATTAAAGGTGTATCATAGGAAATGACATCCTTCAAAAGCCTGATATTTTCTTCCGCTATTTTCTTCGCGTCTTTCAATAATCCTTTTGATAACTGCGGACGTCCCGATGGACCATGTTTTGGAATAATTACTTCATATCCTAATTTCTCCAGAACCTGAATTGCTTTTTTACCAATCTCAACGTCATTGTAATTGGTAAATTCATCACAAAAAAGATATACTTTTTTCTCAGAAGTGAAGCCCGGATCCTTGCGTTTTTTATACCATGAAATTAAAGTCGTATCATGTAAAAGTGGCATCGTCCGTTCCGGGTGAAAGCCTACAATACTATTAGCGATTTTACGGAGCGGCGCATTTTTGAAAACCATGTTATAGGCCCAGGGAACATAACTGGCCAGGCTGTTTAGTTTCGAAAAATTTCCAACCAACCAGGAGCGAACCGGAACACCGTGCTCGTCGTGATAGTGCTGCAAAAATTCCATTTTAAGTTTAGCCACATCTACATTGGAAGGACATTCGCCCTTACAGCCTTTGCAGGCAAGACACAAATCGTAAACTTCCTTTATTTCTTTATTATCAAAACGATTTTCTTTTGGCGAGTTGGTCAGCATTTCTCGCAGGATATTCGCCCGGGCGCGCGTTGTATCCTTTTCATTTCGTGTTGCCATAAAACTCGGACACATCGTACCGCCGCTCATTTCTGTTTTACGGCAGTCACCTGATCCGTTACATTGTTCCGCATGCTGCAATACGGTTTGATCCTGATATCGGAAATAGGTTTTAAATTCTGGCGTGACGTGATCTGCTTCATAACGAAGGAATGTATCCATCGGAGGCGTATCCACAATTTTGCCTGGGTTTAAGATGTTGTTAGGATCCCAGGTATGTTTCAATTCTTTGAACAACTCATAATTATGCTGTCCGACCATTTGTGGAATAAATTCTCCGCGCAAACGCCCGTCGCCATGTTCTCCGGAAAGCGATCCCTGGAACTTCTTTACAAGCGTGGCAATTTCTTCGGCAATGGTTCTGAATTGTTGGTGTCCTTCTTTCGTTTTTAAATTAATGATCGGGCGAAGGTGCAATTCTCCTGAACCGGCGTGTGCATAATGCACGGCAGACATTCCGTGTTTTTTCAGGATATCATTAAATTCAATAATATATTGTGGCTGATCGTAAACGTCGACCGCCGTATCTTCAATGACTGCAACTGCCTTTTCATCACCAGGAAGATTGCTTAATAATCCAAGTCCGGCTTTTCTAAGCGTCCATATTTTCTTGGTATCATCTCCAAAAAGCAACGGAAAATGGTAACCCATTCCTGCCTGAATGAAGTCGGTTTCCAATGCCTGGGCCAATGCCTCAACTTCTTCCTTCGTTTCTCTCGAAAGGTCCACAACCAGAATGGCCGGATATTCACCCGAAGCCGTATTCTGAACAAAAAATGCGTTGGCCTTTTGTTCTTTATTAGTAGCAGCACATTCCAGAACGTAATTATCAATTAATTCGACAGCCTGCGGTTTGTATTTCAACGCTAAGATTGTCGCCCTTAAAGCTTCGTCAATGGAGGTAAAATGCGCACACAACAAGCCCTGCGTAGTCGGAGGAAGCGGAATAATATTCAGCTTGATTTCTGTCAAAAAGCAAAGCGTCCCTTCTGAGCCGGCGATCAGCTTGCACATATTAAAAGGTACGACTTCCTGATTTTCGTCCGCTGGTGTGAAAGGCTCGGTTTCCAAAAGCATATCCAGCGCATAACCCGTGTTCCGCCTTTCTACACTACGCTTTGGAAATTCTTTTCTAATCTCCTGCTGGTTCGCAGGATTTGAAAGGATTTCGAAAGTTTTTGAATAAATTTTATCTGCGAGTGAATTGGCAGAAGCAGGCACCTTACTTTTGAATAGTTCCAGCGTTTCCGGTCCAAAAGTCACCTCACTTCCATCAGCTAAAATCGCTTTTACTTCCAGTAAATGCTCTCTTGTACTTCCATAAACAACCGAGTTTGAACCACAGGAATTATTTCCTACCATTCCACCAATCATGGCACGGTTGGCAGTAGATGTTTCCGGACCAAAATAAAGCCCATAAGGTTTCAGTGCCATATTCAGTTCGTCACGAATGACGCCAGGTTCCACGCGTACATAACCTTCCTCCGGATTGACTTCCAGGATTTTTGTAAAATGTTTCGAAGTATCAACAATGATCCCGCTGCCAACCACCTGTCCCGCAAGCGAAGTTCCGGCGGTACGTGGTACCAGAGAAATCTTTTTACTGTTCGCAAAAGCAAGCAGTTTTTTAATATCATCTAATGTTTTGGGTATCGCAACTGCCAGCGGCATTTCACGGTAAGCCGATGCATCCGTAGCGTATAAAGTACGCATGGTATTGTCATCGTAGAAATCACCTGTAAGCTGACTGGCCAGTTGTTGTAAATCTGTATTCGAAACGGAGGACTGCGGTGTCATAAACAAAAAAAGTACAGAAAGGAAACTGCTCCAAAGTTACGCACAACCGACGATCAAATCATGAAATTTTTATAGAAAGGTTCAATGAGATGCGCTGGTAATGCATCGTATCTAAATTTGTAACTTATAGTTTACTATTAATAATCATAGAAAAAATATTACAATATTTTACTTAAAATTTAATGTCGTAATACACTCAAAAAGTGCTCCTATTTGAATTAAAGTCACAAATTGAATAAAAAATAATATTAATTAAATAATTCTTTGTCACTTGTAGTTGTGATATTTCAACTTAATATATTAATTTCGGTAAGTATTTGTCTAATATTTCAATTTGATCTTTAAATTATTCCTAAAAGGTTTGAGAGTCCTGTTTTGAGTTATTTTGAAAAATTGATGAAGAAGACGAAGTGAGAAAGCATGACAAAAATTAATTAACCAATCTATGATGAAATTCTCCAATTCTGATCGACTAGTGTCTGGTCAATTTAAGGCAGCGAGATCCCCTTGGGGCAATAAGTCCCTCAACAGCCACAGACTGGGATCAGTTTTACTAACGCTTGCGTTTGCATTATTTACTTTAACGGGTTACGCCCAAAATGCAGTTTCCGGAAAGGTTTCTGATTCAAAAGGATCGGGGCTTCCAGGTGTTGCTATCACGATTAAAGGAAGCACGACAGGAACCAACACAGATGTTGACGGTAACTTTCAAATCAATGTTGCGCCTAACGCAACACTTACATTCAGTTCAATAGGTTTTGAGTCACAAGATGTTCCTGTTGGGAATAAATCTACTCTTAACGTTACTCTTTCTGAGGATGTGAGAGCTTTGGAAGAAGTGGTTGTGGTTGGTTACGGAACGGTTAAGAAAAAAGATGCGACCGGGGCTGTATCGGCGTTGGGATCAAAAGATTTCCAAAAAGGTATTGTGACGTCTCCTGAACAATTAATGCAAGGACGCGTTGCAGGTGTGCAGATTACACAATCCAGCGGTGAGCCGGGTGGTGGTATCAACGTTCGTATTCGTGGTACTTCCTCAGTTCTTGGAGGTAATAACCCATTATTTGTAATTGATGGTGTTCCTTTAAGTGGTGATAATACTTCAAGTGGCGGTGACAACCAGGGTGTTGGTCGTCAGCCTGCTAAAAACCCGCTTAACTTTCTTAATCCTGACGATATCGCAAGTATTGATATCCTGAAAGATGCATCCGCAACAGCAATCTACGGATCACGTGGTGCTAACGGGGTTGTTTTGATTACTACAAAAAGAGGTAAAGGCAAAGGAGCACTTGATTATGGATATTCATTAGGTATCAGTAACATCACGAAAAGATATGATCTTCTGAATGCACAGGAATATGTAGCGGCAGGTGGACAAGATCAGGGATCTGAAACAGACTGGCAAAAAGAGTTGTTCAGAACTGCAATGACGCATCAGCACAACCTTTCTTATGGTGGTGGAGATAATACCGGCAATTACCGCTTCTCTCTGGGTTATTTAAGTCAGGATGGTATCGTACAGACATCTAACGTGAAGAGATATAGTGTTGGATTTAGCGGAACGAAGAAGTTTATCAATAATAAACTGACAATTGGTAGCAACCTGAATTTTGCAAATACATTGGATACAGGTGTTCCAATCTCAGAAAATATCGGTTTTGAAGGAGATTTATTGGGTAGTATTCTAAAAGCAAATCCGACTAGATCTGTATATAATGCAGGAGGAGGTTTTAATCAGGTTACGACAACTGAACCAAACCCAATGGCGTTTGTCAAACTGTCCAGAGATAAGAACAGTACGCTTCGTGCACTGGGTAACATCAATGCTGAAATGGAGCTACTTGAAGGATTGAAGTTCAAAACAGTACTTGGTTTTGATAAATCGATGTCTTCAAGAAAGCAAGCTTATGGTAGTGATTTGTTAGTAACCGGTATCACAGAGATTGGCCGTGTTTATATCAGAGATGTTGAAGCAAATAACCAGCTATGGGAAAATTACTTTACCTATGATAAGGAATTCGGAAAGGTAACCCTTAATGCTTTATTGGGATACTCTTACCAAAGTTTCGAAAATAGCAGCAAGAATGTTTCAGCGGCTAATTTTAGAACAACAAACCTGGATTTGATGATCAACAACCTAGGGATTGCCGGAACGGTTGAAATCAAGGATGGAACTGCTTTGAGCAGTGTTGGTTCGGTAGTTCAGAATTCAAGCTATGTTAAGGATGAGCTTCAGTCATACTTTGGTCGTGTAAATCTTGGCTTTGGTAATAAATATCTTTTCACCGGTACTTTACGTGTGGATGGTTCGTCTAAATTTGGTGGAAACAACAAATATGGATATTTCCCGTCAGGAGCGTTCAAGTGGAAACTTGTTGAAGAAAAGTTTATTTCTAAAACAGTATTTACGGATCTTTCTTTAAGAGTAGGTTATGGTGTAACTGGAAATCAGGCGATTCCTCACAATGTTTATGATAGAAGAGATCGTTATAGTGATTACGTAATTAACCAAAATGGTGATGGTATTACAGGTGGTGGTTTGAACGCTGTTGCCTTCAATAACCCTGACTTGAAATGGGAATCTACCGCTGCATTCAACCTTGGGATTGACTTTTCTATATTGAAGGGAAGACTTTCAGGAAGTATTGATGCATATAACAAAAGCACAAAAGATCTGTTGTTCAAAGTTGTAGCAGCACAGCCCGCGCCTAACCCATTTGTGTATACCAACCTTGACACTGATATCCAAAACAGAGGTATTGAATTGGCTTTGAACGGTATCGTTGTGGAAGGGACTAAATTTTCCTGGGAAGTTTTGGTAAATGCGTCCTATAACAAAAACCTTGTAAAAAATCTTGTTGGAACGTACGATACAGGAGAAATTAATGGCCAGGGACTTTCGGGTGCATTTGCACAGCGTCTTGCAGAAGGGCAGCCTTTGTTCGCCTATTTCCTTCGTGAGTTTGGTGGTTTTGATGACAACGGGAACTCGATCTATCCAAATGGAGATTTTCAGCAATTCCTTGGAGGGAAAAGCCCGCTTCCAAAGGTTAATGCCGGTTTGACGAACAACTTGAAATACGGTAATTTTGATATGAGTATTTTCTTCAACGGTGTTTTTGGAAACTATTTGTATTCGAATACAGCGAATGCATTCTTTACACAAGGTTCTTTTGCTAACGGTCGTAATGTTACGAAAGACGTAATTGGAAATGGTGAAGGAGGACTTAATGCTCCGGACGTATCGACTCGGTTCCTGGAAAAAGGTAATTTCATCAGAATGCAGAACTTTTCTCTTGGATACCGTATTCCTTTGAAGAGCAGCAAAGTATTATCAAATGCCCGAGTGTTTGTATCAGGACAAAACTTATTTACAATAACCAAATACAGCGGACAAGATCCGGAAGTTAGTACTAACAAATCATTGAATGATATTCCATCGTTTGGAATAGATTACACGGCGTATCCACGTTCAAGAACCTGGACTATTGGCGCAAATTTCTCATTCTAATTTTAATAACCTACGATAATGAAAACAAGTCATATATATAAACTGCTGGTACTAAGTGCCAGTATTGCGACCTTAACTTCGTGTACCGACCTAATCAATGAGGAAAAGGATTCTGTGGTAAATGAGGTAGTTGAGGGGGGATTTGCACCTGTTAATGTTCCGGAAGCTTTGGCTTCTGCTTACAAGGATCTATCGACTTATTCTGATCAGGCAGGTATTTATGCATTGGGTGAGCATACCACTGCGGAAATGATTCCTCCAACACGCGGCGTTGACTGGGGTGACAACGGTGTTTGGCGTACGCTTGATGCGCATACCTGGGATGCTTCGCACTCATATATTCTGAGCGCATGGAATGCTTTAAATCAACGGGCATATAAGGCGACAGAAATTATTGCTTCAAATCCGACGCCTGTACAAAAAGCAGAAGCTCAGTTTTTAAGAGCTTACAATATGTACTGGGTTATGGATTATTGGGGTGTTGTGCCAGTACGTGAGGTAACACAGGGTGTCGATGATCTTCCACGCGTGTTGACACGTTCGGAAGCTTTCGATTTCATCGTGAAAGATCTCGAAGAGGCTTTACCTAATCTGGTTAAATCCGGACCTTCTGCAACCAATGGTACGGCTACGAAAGCGGCTGCTAATTTTCTTTTGGCTAAATTGTATCTGAATAAATCAATATATAAAGGCACCACTGCAGGTGGTCCTTATACCTTTGATAAAGCAGATATGGATAAGGTAGTAGCACATGTTGATGCTATCACGGCTGATGGATATGCACTGGAAAAAGATTATTTTTCAACATTCTCGTCGGCTGCCAAAACAGAGCCTATATTGCTTGTCATGGAAGGAACTGCTCAGAACCGTTGGATGATGACACTGCATTATGGTCAAAATCCGTCGGGTTGGAACGGTTTTTCTACCCTGGCCGATTTTTATGATACCTTTGAAACTCAGGACAAAAGAATTGGTTCACCTGCTAAAAAAGACGGGACCGAGTATTCGGGTATAGGTTTAGGGTTTTTGATTGGTCTGCAGTATGATGATAAAGGTGCCCCTGTGATTGATGTTCGTAACCAAAAGCCACTATCCTTCACAAGAGACGTGCCTTTGGCTGGCGCTTCACCAGAGAAAGGTATTCGTGTGATCAAATATCACCCTGCTAATTCCGGGAAATACATATTGATGCGTTATGCAGAAGCTTACCTTATGAAGGCAGAAGCACAATTCAGAGGAGGTGCTGCTGCTGCTGCGCTCACTCAGATTAACACATTAAGAACTACGCGTGGCGCAACAGCGCTAGGCTCGTTGACAGAACAAAATCTGTTTGACGAAATCGGTAGAGAATTATACTGGGAAGGTGGCAAAAGAACTACTGAAGTTCGATTCGGTAAATTTACTACCGGTCAAGGTGCTTCTGTGACTGATGCTTTTACGACGCTTTATCCTATACCTTCTGCTGCATTGGTTTCAAATGCAAATCTTGTCCAGAATCCGGGATATTAAAAAAACATTTTTTCTTTTTGCAAAAATGCTCGATGATTTCGAGCATTTTTGTTTTTAACTGACCTATACATTTATGAATTATTGGAAACTTACTTTTTGTTTATTTTTTTTCATAGCCATATTTATTAGTTCCTGTACTTCCTCCGATGACGACAAGATGTACGAGCAACTGGGAGAAAACCAGGCAAAAGCGATCTACAAGATTGACGGAAAGGAATTCTATCCTCAGGAAAGTATATTTCGAGGAGAGGTCAGCACGTCAGACAAACTTCTTAGCATTACATTAATTGACCAATTTGACGGTAGAAGTATTATTAGTTTTGGAGGAGACGATTGGTATCTTTCAATTCCATCAAAAAAGGATGTGTTTTCAAATGATCAGGTAAATGCGGGCGTTAAAATGGGGAAACTTACCAACAGAGAAAAAATGATTGGAGAGGGTATGATATTATCGGAAGGAACGATGACATTAGAGGAATTTTCGAAAGATAAAATCGTTATAAAAGTTCAGGGGAAGGTAGGGAAATATAGTGATTTTGAGCAGCCAACTGAATTTAAGAATTTCGATGGTACAATCATCTATAAAAAGCCTGTATTTAATCTGCTGAGCATAACCGAGGAAGAATTATTTAGTGCTATAAAGTCGCCAAATTAACTATGAACTACTTTTCCAAACTCATAAATTTTGGAGCTATTCTGATTATTATATTTATATTTTTCTCATGTAATAAAAGTCAAAAAAAAGACGGCTTATTTGAACTCATAGACGCTTCGGACTCTGGTATTGATTTTGAGAATAAGGTAACCAACAGAGACGATTTTAACATTTTTACTTACCGCAATTTCTACAATGGAGGTGGAGTTGCCGTTGGTGATATTAATAATGACGGATTACCGGATATTTATTTCACTGCTAACATGGGTGACAATAAATTGTACCTCAACAAAGGAAATTTCAAGTTTGAAGATATTACTGCAAAAGCAGGCGTCTCAGAAGCGATGAAGTGGAGTACTGGGGTCGTTATGGTTGATATTAACAGTGACGGTCTGCTGGATATTTATGTATGTAATGCAGGATATCAAAAAGGGGTAAGTCAGGAAAATGCTTTATACATAAACAACGGAGACCTGACTTTTACAGAATCTGCTGCAAAATACGGGTTAAATGAGGATGGATATACAACCCATGCCGCATTTTTTGACTACGACCTGGATGGAGACCTGGATGCTTTTATTCTCAATAATAGTTTCATTCCGGTTAATACGCTCAATTATGCTAATAACCGTGAATTAAGAGCTAAAGACTGGCCTGTAAAAGATTTTCTAAAGAAAGGCGGTGGGGATAAGTTGCTGAGAAACGATAACGGGAAGTTTGTCGATGTAAGTGAGGAAGCGGGTATTTACGGAAGCCTGATCGGTTTTGGTTTAGGTGTTACGGTTGGAGATCTTAACGGAGATCAATATCCGGATCTTTATATCTGCAACGATTTTTACGAAAAGGATTATCTCTACATCAATAATAAAAATGGTACCTTTTCAGAGGAACTGGAAAAGCGCGTAAAACATACCAGTCTGGCCTCTATGGGCGCTGACATGGGTGACATTAATAATGACGGTTATCCGGAATTATTTGTAACAGATATGCTTCCCCGCGACGAATATCGCCTGAAAACAACCACTTCTTTTGAAAACCACTATCTATTTAATCTGAAAAAGGAAAAGGGATTTTATAATCAATACATGCAGAATAGTCTGCAATTCAATAACCAGGACGGGACATTCAGTGAAATTTCAAACTATTCCGGCGTAGCTGCCAGTGACTGGAGTTGGGGTGCTCTGATGTTTGATGCTGATAATGATTCAAAAACCGATATTTATGTCTGCAATGGAATTTACCATGATATTCTGGATCAGGATTTTATCGATTTTTTTGCCAATGAGGTTGTGCAAAAAATGGTAATGTCTGGCGAAAAGGAAAGTATGCAGAAGATTATTGACAAAATGCCATCTTCGCCAATCTCAAACAATTTTTTTCACAACGAAGGAGATTATAAATTTCCTGAAAAGGGTGAAGAATTTGGGCTCGATCAGAAATCATTCTCCAACGGAGCTGCCTATGCCGATCTGGACAATGATGGCGATTTGGATCTTATTGTAAATAATGTGAACCAACCTTGTTTCGTTTATAAAAATAAATCAGAGGCTAAAAAAAATAAAAATCATTTCGTCAGAATTAACCTGGCTGGTGAGGGCAAAAATACTTTTGCCATAGGTGCCAAAGCAGAGGTATTTGCAGGCAAAGAAATTATCAGTAAACAGCTAAATCCCGCACGCGGATTTCAATCCAGTACTGAATATCCAATTACCATTGGTCTGGGTCAAATTAGAAAAATAGATTCGATCAGAATTATCTGGCCGGACAGAAGGGTTACTGTAAAACTAAATCCTGCACCGGACACGATTCATCATTTTTCAATCAAAGATGCTGGAAGCAAAATTTTTACGCCAGGCGCCAGCAAGGTTAATTCTTTGGTTGCGGAAGCTCCGGTCGTTTTTGATGCACATGTTGAAGACCGATATGACGATTTTTTTAATGAGCGGAATATTCCGATGATGCTCTCTCAGGAGGGCCCGAAGGCTGCGATCGGGGATGTGAACGGAGATGGGAAAGAGGATATTTATATTTGCGGTGCAAAGGGGCAGGGTGGGCAGCTCTATTTCCAGTCAGGTGCTACGTTCAAAAAATCAAATCAGAAAGTTTTTAATGACCTCGCGGGTTTTGAAGATACTGCCGCATCTTTTTTTGATTGTGACCAGGACGGTGATCTGGATTTAATTGTTGGAAGCGGAGGAAATGAATCGGCACCGCGTACACAGGAATTGCCAACGAGATTATATCTGAACGATGGAAAAGGCAACTTCTCAATTAACACGAGAGCACTTCCGCCAAACGGAATGAATACGGCCGTAATTGTGACTAATGATTACGACAATGACGGCGATCTAGACATATTTGTTGGAAGCAGAAGTGTGCCCCGTGAATATGGAGTCACGCCGACGAGTTATTTATATCAGAATGACGGAAAGGGAATTTTTAAAGAAGTAGGGAAATCAATCGCGCCGGATCTTGCCAAAATAGGTATGGTGCGTGATGCCTTTTGGTCTGATGTGAACGGCGATAAGCAAAAGGAATTGATCGTTGTTGGAGACTGGATGGCGCCTGCTATTTTTGAATTCAAAAATGGAAAATTTCAGAAATTAAGCTCAGGGCTGGAACAATACAGTGGTTTCTGGGGAAGCCTCAAAGTTGCTGATATTGACAACGACGGCGATATGGATCTGGTGATGGGGAATATCGGAGAGAATTTTAGTCTTAAAGCATCTGAAAAATCTCCGATCAAAATCTGGATTAATGACTTTAACAAAAATGGAAATATTGATAAGGTAATGACCAAAACGGTTAATGAACGCGATATGCCGGTTTTACTTAAACGTGATTTGACAACACAATTTCCGTTTTTGAAAAAACAAAATATCAAACATTCCGAGTACGCCAATAACTCGATTCAGGAATTATTTCCATCTGATCTTATGCGTTCGACGTACGAAAGATCTGTCAATTATTTAAAATCTGCAATCGCCGTAAATGATGGCAAAGGTCATTTTACACTCACTCCTTTACCGGATAAGATGCAGTTTTCTTGTCTGAATGCGATTGAAAGTCAGGATGTAAATAAAGATGGTAAGCTGGATTTGATCGTTGGAGGTAACTTTTCACATTTTATTCCGCAACTAGGTGCGCTGGACGCGTGCCGTGGCAATATTCTGATCAATAAGGGAAATATGAAATTTGATGTAATGCTTAGTAAGCAAAGCGGTTATGCTATCGACGGTGAGCTGAAACAAATCACATCGATCACGATTGGGGGAAAACCTTATTTAATTAACCTTATCAATAATTCAAAACCTGTTTTGTTTCGGGTTAACAATGGATAACCTCGGAGTTTTATGAAAAAAGTGCTTTTTAAATTTTGGGTAGTTGGTCTTTTGGTAATTATATTTTCCTGTTCGGAAAAGAAAGATACTCAGGATTTTTCATTTGAATTATTAACCTCTGAAAAAACCGGGATCGATTTTTCCAATACACTAAAATCTTCAAAAGACTTTAATATCTTCAACTATATGTATTTCTACAATGGTGGAGGTGTGGGTGCAGGAGATTTGAATAATGACGGACTAATTGATTTATGCTTCACTGCCAATCAGGAATCTAACAAAATTTTCCTGAACCGCTCCGGGATGAAATTTGAAGACATCACGGAAAAGGCAAATTTCAAAGGCGGTAAGGGATGGTCTAATGGCGTGTCCATTGTGGATGTAAACCAGGATGGAATGCTGGATATTTATATCAGCCAGGTTGGGGATTTTGAAGGTGTTAAAGGACATAATCTGCTGTTCATTTGTAAGGAAATAACGAAGGAAGGAATTCCGGTTTACGAAGAAAAGTCAAAAGAATATGGCTTGGATCTTGTCGTTTTCGGAACACAGGCGGCGTTTTTTGACTATGATCTGGACGGTGATCTGGATATGTTCCAATTGAACCATTCGGTTCATCAAAACGGAACATTTGGTCGTCGAGCACTTTTTGACGGGACTTATCACCCACTTACCGGAGACAAACTTTTCAAAAATGAAAACGGAAAATTTGTAGAAGTTTCAAAACAGGCCGGTATAAACAGTTCTGTTTTGGGCTACGGGCTCGGGCTGGGAATTGGTGACATCAATTTTGATGGCTATCCGGATATGTATGTCGGTAACGATTTTCATGAAAATGATTATCTCTATATTAATCAGAAAAACGGAAGCTTTAAAGATGAGATGGAAACTTCAATCATGCACACGAGCCAGTTTTCGATGGGCGTTGATATTGGGGATTTAAATGGCGATGCCTTACCTGAAATCGTGTCGCTCGACATGCTTCCCTCGAATTATGAGATTTTGAAAAAGTCGGAAGGGGAGGATATGTACAGTATTTTCAAGTACAAAATCCGGCAGGGTTATAATTACCAATTTGCCCGTAATAATTTACAGTTCAATAATGGGAATGGCACGTTCAGCGAAATCGGGCTTTATTCCGGAATTTATGCTACGGACTGGTCATGGTCGCCGCTGTTCACTGATTTTGATAACGATGGATTGAAGGATCTTTTTATTTCCAATGGAATACCCAAACGGATGAATGATACGGATTATATCAAATTTGTATCAGATAATGTAGTTCAGGAAGGTATCAAGAATAAAAAGATAGATGATAATGATCCAAGGCTAGCGGATAAACTGCCTGAAATAAAATTACTTAACAAATTTTTTTCCAATCAGGATAATCTGGCTTTCAAGGATATTGAAGGCTTGGTGAAAAATGATAAAGAGTCATATTCAAACGGCGCAGTTTACGCAGATCTTGACAATGACGGCGATCTGGATATAATCACCAATAATATCAATGAAAAGGTATTTGTCTACGAAAACCTAACGGATAAAAAACCGTTGAGGAACAAGTTTACCAGATTGTATTTAAAAGGCGCGCAGGGAAATTTGAATGCGATCGGAGCAAAATGCCTTGTATTTAAGAAGGATAAGGTGGAGAGTTATGAAAAATTTCCTGTTCGCGGCTTTCAGTCCAGCATGGAAGTTCCTCTTAACATTGGCTTAGGAAAAAAGAACGAAGTAGACTCGATGCTGGTGATTTGGCCGGATAACAAGTATCAGGTTTTGGGGAAAATGGCCCTTAAAGATTCCCTGCAACTAACCTACCGTAAAGATCTTCCGGTATTTGATTACGAAGAATTCAAAGTTTCCAGAAGCAGTAAGGATTATAGTTATGAGGATATTGCATCTAAATTGGGATTGGAGATTCGGCATGAAGAGAATAATTTTATCGAATTTGACCGTAATGCGCTCATACCTTTTGAAGTATCCGCTGATGGTCCGGCTTTGGCGATAGCCGACATAAATCATGATGGACTGGATGATATTTTTGTAGGATCGTCCAAGAAGTTTAAGAACCATTTATTTATTCAGTCGGCAAGTGGTTTGTTCAAAGAATCGATGCAGCCAGCTTTGCTTCGTGACAGTACCTATGAGGAAGTGGATGCGCAATGGGTGGATATCAACAAGGATGGGCATTTGGATCTGGTCGTCGCAACGGGTGGAAATGAGTATGCTAATAATTCTGAATATCAATTGCCGAGAGTTTATTTAAATGATGGAAAAGGAAATCTGACAGTCAAAACGGATGCTTTTACGAATATTTTTGTGACGGCGTCCTGCGTTGTTCCGTTTGATTTTACAGGCGACGGGATCCCGGATTTATTTATTGGCGCAAGAGCTGTGCCTCTGAATTATGGCGAGATTCCGAAATCTTACTTATTGAAAAATGATGGAACAGGTAAGTTTTCTGACGTTACAGATCAGTATGCAAAAGAATTGTCGTCCCTTGGATATGTGAAAAATGCAAAAATTTCAGATGTCGATAAAGATGGCGATCAGGATTTATTGCTTGCTCTGGAATGGGACGGGATTTGCATCATGGAAAATAACGGCAAAACTTTTGTAAAAAAAATGATCACCGACCGCAAAGGCTGGTGGAACTTTGTGATGCCTTATGACTTTGACGGTGACGGAGATATGGATATTCTTGCCGGTAATCTTGGGTTAAACAGCCGTTTGAAAGCCAGTAGGGAGCAGCCAGTCAGAATGTATATCAACGATTTTGATAACAATGGGAGAAAAGAACCGATACTGACGTATTACCTGAATGCGCAGGAAGCACTGTTTCCGACAAAGCTGGAAATAGAGAAACAAATGCCTTTTATTCGTAAGAAATACATTTATGCAACGCAATTTGCAAAAGCGTCAATGGAGGATGTTCTTGGGAAAGACAAGCTGAAAGAGGCCAACGTTTTAGAGGCCAACTATTTTGAAAATGCCATTTTTGTAAATGACGGTAATGGGAATTTCTCTGCGAAACCACTAGAATCCAGAGCACAATGGGCGCCTTACTATGACGCTCAGATCATTGATGCCAACGGAGATAAATTGCCTGACATACTGATTATGGGTAATTTTTACAATATTAATATCCAGATGGGACGATATGACGCAGATTTTGGTACTGTACTAATCAATAAAGGAAATTGTGATTTTACAGCTAAATCATTGAATGGATTACAAGTAAAAGGACAAGTGCGAAAACTTCGGGAAATCAAGCTGAAAGGCCAGAGCGTCATTGTTGCTGCGAGAAATGACGATAAACTGGTTGTGATTAGCAGAAAGAAATAAAGAAGAGAAGTCATGCTTTAATTGAAAACACATTGTATCTACTTAATCTGAGTCGATCGCAATAGAAAAATATCAGTTTTTCCATTCATAAAGTATATATAAACTTGCTCCAATAGTGTTCCTGATCTGTCTGAATGGATTTTCTCAAAACCGCTACACTCTGGTTCGGGTGGGTGTTGAAGTGTTCGGGACTGCTCCGAAAGGTCAGGTATATACAGAAGCATTTTCGGCAACATGATGCCCAGGTCTTTTTGGACGTTCGGTTTTGGCTGGCGTTGACACATGGTAATCATCCATATAAATTTGACGTTATGTCTTTGCACTAATACTTTCAATTTGTAATTTTAAGGTTACAAATAGCTATGAAAATTTATCATGAAAAAACTTCTTTTTCTATCGCTGATCTTAATTTTACTAATATCTCAATCCTGCAAAAACCGAGATCCATTTCCCGATTATGCTTCAAAACTTGTTGGGGAGTTTGATATTTCATATCTGATTATTGATCTGGATAAAAAAGAATCAACATCAGCGGATTTGGGTGATTCACGTTTTGCCAGAATCAATATTAAACGGAAAAGTAATCAATACCTGACTGCAACAGTAACGATTGACGATTCCACCACAAAATTCACAGATACTATTGAACTGGTAGTTTCCGAAAATGCTGATCAAACCGATGCCTATGGGAAACCTGGTTTTCTGACCAGTTATAGTGTCGGGGCAGTTTCGCCAAACGTTATTTCTTATAACAGTTGGAGTTTGTACGAGGATGGAAGTTTAATCGGATTTATTCAATACGGCGATGAGAAGTCAATCAAAAGATTTGCGATAGGGACTAATATCGATTAAGAGCGCTGGTTAAAAGGGCAGGAAATTAAGCTTCAAACCCTTTTAACCAATAATGTTTTCTACATACTTTCTGTTTTTCCACCGTCCACCGGCAGATTGACTCCGCTGATACTTCCCGCAGCGGGGCTGCATAAAAAGGCAACGGCAGCAGCGACTTCTTTAGCTTCGCTAAATCTTCTTATCGGAATTGTCGCTTCCATTTGATCAGATACTTCCTGAACTGATTTTCCCTGAGACTGACTGCGCATTTCAAGAACAGCATCCAAACGAGCGGTTTTTGTAAAACCTGGTAAAACATTATTGGAAGTAATCCCAAATGACCCTAATTCCAGAGACATTGTTTTCGACCAGCTGGCAACTGCGCCGCGAATCGTGTTTGAGACTCCCAGTCCAACAATGGGTTGTTTGACGGAGGTGCTGATAATATTTACAATTCTTCCAAATCCTGCCTTTTTCATGCCGGGAACTACTGCCTGCGTAAGAATCTGATAATTGACCAGGTGCATTTGAAAGGTTCTGATAAACTGGTCTGCATCTGCTTCAATGATCGGGCCGCCCGCCGGTCCCCCTGTATTATTGACAAGAATATGCACCTCGGGGCATAACCTCAAATAATTATCGATGGCTTCTTTCACATTTTCATTATCCGAAAAATCAGCGACAATGTAACGATGCAATTGATTTAGCGAAGTATCGAGAGATTCAACAGCTTGTCTTAAAGATTCTTCGTTTCTGGCCATCAGGGTAACGTTTGCCCCCATAAGTGCCAATTCAACAGCAGAAGCAAGGCCAATGCCTTGTGTACTTCCACAAACAATCGCGGTTTTTCCTGTCAGGTCAAGATTCATTTTTAATTGTTGAGGATTAATTATTAACGGTAATAACTGCATAGATGTTGAATAATCAAATAATTTCTTTTGGTGTAAATAGCAAATGCTTTTCCTAGCTTACTCACTGATTAATTTAGTCATCGACCATTAATAATTAACCCTTAATAATTAATCATTAACACCTATCTTTGCGGTTTATTTTCATAAAATGGATGCCGGGAAAAAAAGATGCGATTTAAAAGCTTCTATAATCCTGAAAATCTCATAATTCTGTAATGTTTACTGTCAAATTCTGACCAATGTCAAAAAAAATACAATCTGCTCTGATCTCGGTATATTATAAAGACGGTCTTGAACCACTGGTTCGTCTTTTGCATGAAAATGGTGTAAAACTATATTCAACCGGAGGAACACAAACCTTTATAGAAAACCTGGATATTCCGGTTACCGCAGCCGAAGAACTTACGGGGTATCCTTCGATTTTTGGTGGACGAGTTAAAACCTTGCACCCTGCCATTATGGGAGGAATTCTTTACCGTCGCGATGATGCTGGCGATGTTGCGCAGGCAGCTCAGTATAATATTCCGGCATTGGACATGGTTGTTGTTGACTTATATCCTTTTGAGGAAACTGTTGCTTCCGGGGCAAGTGAGGAAGATATTATTGAAAAAATCGATATTGGCGGAATTTCTCTGATTCGTGCTACTGCGAAAAATTTTAAAGATACGCTGATCGTTTCGTCTCGCGCACAGTATGAGGGCGTTGTAACATTGTTGACTGAAAAATCAGCGGCAACCGATCTTGAAGACCGCCGCTGGTATGCAGGAGAAGCATTTGGTGTTTCTTCCCATTATGATGGTGCGATTAATAACTATTTTCTCGGCAAAAATGCTTCGGCAGACAGCGCTCTTTTTGCCTTTGCAAATCTTCCTGCGCAAACACTTCGTTATGGCGAAAATCCGCATCAAAGTGCAACTTTTCACGGCGATCTTGAACAAATGTTTGACAAACTTCACGGAAAAGATTTGTCATATAACAACCTGGTTGACGTAGATGCCTGCATCGGTTTGATTGATGAATTTGAAGGTTCTGATCCAACTTTTGCAATTATCAAACATACCAACGCCTGTGGTGTAGCCACTGCAAGCACGGCGAAAGAGGCATATCTCAACGCCCTTGCATGTGATCCTGATTCTGCTTTTGGCGGGGTGGTGATTACAAACGTCAAGGTAGATTTGGCTACGGCGGAGGAATTGAACAAACTTTTCATGGAAATTCTTATCGCGCCGGATTTTGAAGAAGGTGCTTTGGAATTGTTGAAATCGAAGAAAAACAGAAATTTATTGAAACGTAAATCCGTGGAGCTTCCGGGAATTATGTTTAAGACAATATTAAATGGTGTATTGGTCCAGGATAAGGATCTTGCGACTGAAACAGCAGAACAAATGACAACGGTTACTGAAAAAGCGCCAACGGCTGATGAATTGAAAGCATTGGAGTTTGCTTTGAAGGTTTGTAAACATACCAAATCGAACACGATCGTTCTTGCAAAAGAAAATCAGCTTTTTGCAAGCGGAACCGGCCAGACTTCTCGTATTGATGCATTACGCCAGGCTATTGAAAAAGCAAAACATTTCGGTTTTGATTTGCAGGGTGCCGTGATGGCTTCTGACGCTTTCTTCCCATTCCCAGACTGTGTTGAGATTGCTTCACAGGCTGGCATTACAGCTGTTGTGCAGCCGGGAGGTTCTATTCGCGACAAAGACTCGGTGGCTTTCTGTAATGCTAACGGCTTGTCGATGGTTACGACAGGTGTTCGTCATTTCAAACACTAATATGAATTTTAAACGCAGCGTTTCGTTATAGTAGGGACGCTGTGTTTAAAATCACTTATAAAAAAGATTGCCCATTTGGAAACCAACTCATTACCATTTTCCCGTCTTGCCTCACTTGGCAAATTTCTTCTGGTAGGGTTATTTCTGGTAATTCCGGGCTATTTTTTTCTTTATCCCCAAATCTTTCATTGTGAAACTATTGGTTTTTCCGACTTCGAAAAAATCAGGGAAAATACGTATGCAAGTCCCGATCTCGGCATAAGGCAACGCGCGCATATCTTAAAAGTGATCAAAAAAGCGGAAAGCCGGATCGATTCATTTTGGCTTGGAAAACAAGCAACACCCAAATTAATTCTCTGTGGAAATCAGAAGGAATATGAAAAATACTGTCAAAGTACCGAAGGGGCCGGTTGCAGTTTAGGGACTCCCTGGGGCCAGTCATATGTTGTGTTGAACATACAAGGATTAAATGTTGATGTAATTAGCCATGAAATGAGTCATGTCGAATTATTAAAACGTCTGGGTTGGTGGAAAACAACGATGGAAGTTCCGCAATGGTTTAATGAAGGTACTGCTTTGATGCTCGATCAGCGCTTTGTAAATAATCCTGATTCGATTGGCCGCTACCTTGAATATATGGATGAGTGGCTTTACCAGACAGGCGGCGGGCAGAATATTCTCGAACTGAAAGACATCGAATCTGTGAAAGGATTTTTTGCAGGGAATTCAAAACATGTGATGCTTGCGTATATGACGTCCGGGTTAGAAGTATCCTTTTGGCTTTCGTTTGCAGGACCAGATGGTTTACAGCAACTGCTTTCCAGAATCAGGAACGGAGAAGATTTTATAGAAAGTTATTTCCAGATTGAAAAAAAATCCAGATCAAAAAGTAAAATTAAGCTTCCTCAAAATCCGCTCAGAATTCAGGAATTGCATAAAAATGATGAGTAAAATCGGGTATTATTCTCCTTGTTTAGCTGTTTTAGCAGCGTTGTAAAAATAAAGGTTGTAAGTTAGATGCTCACGGGGAGTTCTTACTTGCACTATTTTCTGAAAATAGTGTACCTTTCGGTCTGAACAGAAAATCGCTTATCCATTCATCTAATTTTTTCTATTTGAAATGCAACAGTTACAAACCCTGGATTACATAGTATTCTTCTTTTACTTTATCGTGGTTTCGGGCTACGGATACTGGATTTACCAGCGAAAAAAATCCCCAACGGAATCTACGCAAGACTTTTTTCTTGCAGAAGGATCGCTTACCTGGTGGGCAATTGGTGCTTCTCTAATCGCGTCCAACATTTCGGCAGAGCAATTTATCGGGATGTCCGGGAATGGTTTTTCTATGGGTTTGGGTATTTCAACCTATGAATGGATGGCTGCTGCAACACTGATTATCGTTGCTGTTTTCTTCATGCCGATTTATCTGAAAAATAAAATTTACACGATGCCACAATTTTTAAGCCAGCGTTACAATCCAACGGTGAGCTTAATTATGGCTATTTTCT
The DNA here is from genome assembly GCF_056895235.1 of Dyadobacter sp. HNCC25DJ186. Classification (NCBI taxonomy): domain Bacteria; kingdom Pseudomonadati; phylum Bacteroidota; class Cytophagia; order Cytophagales; family Spirosomataceae; genus Dyadobacter; species Dyadobacter sp. HNCC25DJ186. Next base: position 146,667 of record NZ_JBXHAS010000010.1, on the reverse strand, counting down.
GGCTGGCACTTTATATTCTCGTTAACCTTACTTCAATTCTTTACCTGGGCGCACTGGCTGTTTCGGGGATCTCTGGGCTGGATTTTACTTTTTGTATGATTGCGCTGGCTGTTTTCGCGATAATTATTACGATCGGAGGTATGAAGGTTATTGGTTTTACGGACGTTATCCAGGTATTCTTTCTTGTCATCGGTGGTCTGGCTACTACATATCTTGCAATTAATCTTGTTTCAGAGCAAACCGGAATTGATGGTCTGATGAGCGGAATGAAAATGATGCGAGAAAACCATGACGATCACTTCCACATGATTTTTCCAAAAAGCAGTCCATTTTACATGCAACTTCCAGGGCTAACCGTGTTGTTGGGCGGTATGTGGATCGTGAATTTGAACTATTGGGGATGTAATCAATACATCACGCAACGTGCTTTGGGCGCTGATTTGAAAACTGCACGTAATGGTATTTTGTTTGCTGCTGGTCTTAAATTATTAATGCCGGTTATTGTGGTTTTACCGGGTATCGCGGCTTACGCCTTATACAGTAAAGGATTATTTCAGGCAGAAATGTTGGGAGAAGATGGAATGATCAATCCAGACAAGGCATATCCTGTTCTTTTAAATTTATTACCAACAGGCTTGAAAGGACTATCTTTCGCAGCCCTGACAGCGGCGGTGGTTGCTTCGCTTGCTGGAAAAGCAAACAGTATTTCTACGATTTTTACGCTTGATATTTTCAGGAATTATATCGGTAAAGACGCTGACGAGAAAAAGTTGGTTTGGATCGGTCGCTGGGTTGTTGTTATCGCCATGATTCTTGCCATCGTAGTATCGCCTTATATGGGAATTGATAAAAAGGGAGGATTTCAGTTTATTCAGGAAATGACAGGTTTATTGTCACCGGGGATTTTTGCTTCCTTTATCATGGGCTTTTTCTGGAAACGTACAAACTCCGCAGGCGCGTTATTTGCGATCGTTGGTGGATTTGTAATCGCTCTGGGAATGCACAACAATTATCTTCCGTTTATGGACTGGACGCAGGTTCCTTTCCTTGATCGTATGGGTTTGGTGTTCCTAATTTGTGTTGTAGTCATGTTTATCCTTGGTCTGGTACTGCCGGATGAGAAAAAGGGTTTGCAGATCGATTCTTCGATGTTTATCCCGCATCGCAGTTTTATAATCTGGGCATCTATCGTGATCGCCATTATCGCGTTTTTATATTACCACTTTTGGTAGAAAGTATAAGTTGTTTCAAAACAAAGGCGGTCCGGAAATTTTCCGGACCGCCTTTGTTTTGACTAAGTTTTACTATCAAGCAACTTCTTCTTCAATAATATTGATTTTCTGGATTTTGTCTCCCTGACGAATCAAATCAACTGTGTCAACACCTTCGATCACTTTACCAAAACAAGTATGGTTTCCGTCAAGATGAGCAGTATTATTACGGCTGTGGCAAATGAAGAATTGAGATCCACCAGTATCACGTCCCGCATGTGCCATTGACAAAACACCACGATCGTGATATTGTTTTTCGCTTTTCACTTCGCACTTAATTGTGTATCCAGGGCCACCACTTCCATTTCCCTTAGGATCTCCACCCTGAATCATGAAATCATTAATTACGCGATGGAAAGTAAGTCCGTCATAAAATCCTTTTTTAGAAAGATCTACAAAGTTTTTCACAGCAATAGGTGTCTCTTTCTCATAAAATTCGATGAGCATAGTTCCTTTATCGGTGATCATTTCTGCCTTTATCATATTACAATTCGGTATTTGGATAAAAATTTATTGAGTGATTTGCTGATTAAACAGCTTGTTTTACATAACAAATGCAAAGAAAAGCATATTGCGGCTGTTTCCTTGCATTGTATCGTTACTATAACCAAAAGAATTATGAATCAGTTGCGGCTCTTGCTAATTGTTTCGAATCACCGTTCAATTCCGAAAGTTTTTTCTCTTCACGGATTTGTGCCATTTTCTCCAAAACATCGCCACTTCCCCATTCCCGGCTTCGTTCCGGGTTGGAAAACCATTCTTTGACGGCAATAATCTTATAAATATATTTAGTAGTTTCTGAGTTTAACCGAAGCTTAAAATAGTCGTCTTTATTTTGTGAGTTCATTCGGTTCTGGATGTGCTGTGGTCCCGCATTGTAGGCAGCTGCTACAAGTGTCCAGGAACCAAGCTGGCGGTGAAGATCTTTCAGATACTTACCTGCTGCATGCGTGGATTTAACCAGATGTCTACGGTCGTCAACCGTTCCGTTTACAGTTAAGCCAAGTGATTTGGCTGTTGCGGGCATTAATTGCCAGTATCCGCCTGCTCCTCTGTGAGAAGTGGCCTGGTTATTCATGGCACTCTCAATGATTGGAATGTATTTAAAGTCGGATGGCACTCCGTACTTTTTAAGAATCGGTTCAATAACCTTCATCCTTTTTTCTGCGCTTGTCATCAGTTTACGAAAAGCATAGGTATCGTAGTTTCTGATCATTTTCTGGTACCGCTCGGCTATGCGCATTTCCGAAAGAGGCACCTTTTCGCCACAAAAATTAATGGCAAGAAGGTTTGAATTGATTGTTAGTTCAGACTTCACTTCCTTCTTTTCTACCTTCAAGTTGCTAAGAGAAAACATCCCCATTGATGCAATTGAGAAGGCAATAAAGATAATTCTAATCATCCATTTTTTGTTTCGTTCAACATAATTTAGTCGGTTTCCCGGGGAGCAAAGATAACGCTATTGAATTAATAATGTTTCATTTTTAGGTAAAAACTTGATTTGCAGTAGTTTGTATAATTTTGATTTAGCACTAATTGAAGATGATAAAATTTTGTTGTATTTGCTGGTGACAATCCTTTTTTGTTTGTTAAACGCCCATTTTCTAAAATATTCGTTGGAAATCACTGCCAGACACAAACAGAATTTTTTCTTCTTAAAATTGTAATTAACAAAGCGTAAATCGCTGTGCCAATTTTAAATTAAAATTATTTTTCAGTTAATTATCTGAATTTACCCTTAACTTTTGATTCATTTCGGGAGTTAAAACGGCAGGAATTGTCAAATATTTGATCCCGATAAATCTATTCCAAAAACGAACATTCATGTATGTTTAAATAAGTAACTTGCATTGTTTGACATGAAACTTGAAAAATGGTCACAGTTGAGGAAGCAAAAAGAAGTGTAACAGCTAATACTGTTGCGCTGAATATCGAAACAAGAAGTGTTTCAGACGCCCTGGGATATGTTCTGGCCAAGGATATTTTCGCGGGGTTTTCTTTGCCATCATTCAGGCAATCTTCGATGGATGGGTATGCGATTTTGCACACAGACATCATCGACAGGAACACCACACTCCCGATTGCCGGCGAATCCAAAGCGGGAAAGGCAGAGAAACTATTTTTGAAACCGGGCACTGCAATCAGAATCTTTACAGGCGCGCCGGTTCCGGACGGTGCAACGGCCGTGATCATGCAGGAAAATACTTCGGTCGAAAATGGAAATGTTACTATAAATGAATATCCGGTTCATGAAAATAAAAATCTCAGAAATGTAGGACAGCAGATCAGAGCAGGAGATGTTGCGCTTCCGGCAGGTAATTTTATCACAGCAGGTACGGTTGGTTTCCTGAACGGGTTGAATATTCAGGAGGTTTCAGTTTACCGTAAACCTAAAATCGGGATTCTGGTAACAGGCGATGAATTAGTGAAAATCGGGGAAACGTTATCCCACGGTCAGGTTTTTGAATCAAATTCATCCATGTTGGTTGCCGCCCTGAAACAGGAAGGGATTAATGAAGTTGAAGTATACTATTCGGAAGATGATTTGCAGGCAACAATTCAGAGTTTGCAGGTATTATCGAAAAGAAACGATGTAGTAATCGCAACGGGAGGTGTATCGGTAGGGGATTATGATTACGTTGGTAAAGCCTTGGAAACGATCGGTGCTGAGACAATTTTTTACAAGATCAGACAGAAACCTGGTAAACCTTTACTTTTTACTAAAAACGAAAATACAAACTTTTATGCGCTGCCTGGGAATCCTGCGTCCTCATTGGTTTGTTATTATGAATATGTATTACCTGCCTTAAGATTGATGTCGGGAAGAATGGAATGTTTTTTGCCTGCATATCAGTTGCCGATTTCTCATGCGTATTCTTTTAAAGGCGAACGGGACGAATTTTTGAAGGCTTTTGTTTCAGGTGGAAAGGTGACGTCACTGGAAGGACAGGAGTCATTTGCATTAAGGTCTTTTTCCGTTGCGAATGCGCTCATTTATTTGCCCGTTTCGCAGCAAACAGTACAGGCGGGAGATTTGGTGGAGGTTCATTTATTACCGTTTTGATTATTACAAAATACAATGGGCATAAATATTTTATATTTCGGTATGCTGGCTGAAATCACCGGACAAGCAAACGAAATCTGGACAATCAAGGATGGTTTGACAGTAGGAGATTTGAAAAAGCTGATCTTGGAGAAATATCCCCAGATGCGTGATAAAAAATTCAAAGTTGCTGTTAACCAGCAGATCGGCGACGATCAAACATTTATTTCAATACAATCGGAGGTTGCTTTGTTACCACCATTCGCCGGCGGGTGATTTTTGCAACCATTTAAGAAACCTAAGAAAACCTAAGTTTTTTTGTAAAAGTTTTACATAAACGTTTTATATAGAGGTTATTAAATACGTTGAGGTTAGTGAAAAAGCTCTGTTACAAAAACACTTTTTCAAAAACATTTTTACATATAAACTTAAATGTTCTTCGATTACTTAGGTGGTAAATTAAAGCTAAAAGTTTAATAGACATAATGGAGAAGATTCATAAACCTAAAAAGGTATTCATGCAAGGGCCGGTTAGTCCGCAGTTTGTTGCTGATGCAATTGCGAAGCACCAATCCAAGGTGAATATTGGTGCGCATGCAATATTTCTGGGGCAGATTCGTGCTGATGAAAAAGAAGACGGTATGGTAACCGGGATTGAATATTCGGCTTATGAAGAGATGGCTGAACAAGCTTTTCATGCGATAAGAGAAGACGCCTTTTCAAAATTCGATCTGACATGTTTGCATATTTATCATAGTCTCGGAATAGTCCCCACAGGAGAAATCAGCCTTTTTGTCTTCGTATCATCTGCGCACCGTCGCGCGGCTTTTGAAGCGTCAGAATATATTGTGGATGAAATAAAGACCAAGGTTCCAATTTTTGGTAAGGAGCTGGTTGGCCCGTCCGGCTCTTATGTCTGGAAGGAAAATTATTGAGGTTTTAATCTATTTCCACACTAGTTAAATTATCATTTTCTCGTTGCTTTTACACGAATGGTTGACATAACACATAAGACAAATACGCTAAGAATTGCCACAGCTCAGGCCATTGTTCAGGTAAGTAAGCCTGAAACCATACTTGCCATTCAAAATAGGACAGTTCCGAAAGGAGATGTTTTCGAAATGGCGAAGGCCGCCGGATTTTTGGCGGTGAAAAAAACGCCTGATCTCTTGCCCGATTGTCACCCGATACCGATTGAATACACCGCCGTAGCTTACCGGATTGAGGAATTAACAATTGTTATCGAGCTGACGGTTAAAACGATATATAAAACCGGCGTTGAGGTGGAGGCAATGCACGGTGCGTCTGTCGTAGCACTGACACTTTATGATATGCTCAAACCGATAGATAAAGGTGTTGAGATCAGGAATATCCGTTTGTTGGAAAAGAAAGGTGGAAAAAGTGACAGAAAAGTTATTCCTGAAAATTTGAAGACCGCGGTAATTGTTTGTTCCGACAGTATTTCCAAAGGAATAGGCGAGGATAAATCGGGTAAAAAGATAATCGAAAGATTTGAGTCCATGGCCATCAAAGTCAATGATTATAGCATCATTCCGGATGATAAACCTACTATTCAGGAAAAAATTAAAAGTCTTTGCGATTTGTCATATCAGCTGATTGTGATAACAGGTGGAACCGGACTGTCGCCCCGTGACGTTACTCCCGAAGCTGTCAGTGAATTAATTGACCGTGAAATTCCCGGAATAGCAGAAACAGCCAGGCAATATGGACAGGAAAGAATACCAACCTCCATGTTGTCGCGTTCGGTAGCGGGGCTGATTGGTGACACTTTGGTTTTGACAATGCCAGGAAGTACTGGTGGCGTGATAGAATATATCGATGCGCTTTTTCCGCACGTCCTGCATGTTTTCGGTGTTATGGAAGGAAAAAAGCACGAATAAATAACGAAATATAGAATGTCCCAACCCATTACGGATACATTTGGTCGAAAACATACTTATCTGCGCATCTCGCTGACAGACAAGTGTAACCTCCGTTGTACTTACTGTATGCCGCAGGAAGATATGCAGTTCATGCCTTCCAAATGGCTGATGCAAGCAGATGAAATCCAAACGCTTGCCGGTATTTTCGTGGATATGGGTGTTGAAAAAATAAGATTGACAGGCGGTGAACCGTTGATCCGGAAAGATGTTAGTCAAATTATCCGGAATCTGGGCTTGTTACCCACATCCCTTACTTTAACCACCAATGCGGTTTTTGTAGATCAGTTTATTGATGATCTTAAAATTGCAGGGGTTCATTCCTTGAACGTTAGTCTGGATACTCTGAATGAGCAATCGTTTAAAAATATTACCAAACGGGATCACTTTGGCAGAACACTGGATAGTATCAGATTATTAATTTCTGAGGGTTTTGTTGTTAAGATCAATATGGTCGTGATGCGCGGAGTAAATGATGAAGAAGTAAATGACTTTGTCAGGCTTACGTTAGACGAACCTAACCTGCATGTCCGTTTTATAGAATTTATGCCTTTCAATGGAAATAAATGGGATATGTCCAAAATAGTATCTTATAAGGATCTACTTACGGATATTAGTACCCAATTTACTTTTGAAAAACTGGAAGGTGAGTTGCACGATACTGCGCATAATTTCCAGGTAAATGGCGGAAAAGGAACTTTTGGAATTATTGGTACAGTCACTCACCCCTTTTGTTCCGGCTGCAACCGTATCCGTCTGACTGCAGATGGCAAATTAAAAAATTGCCTTTTTGATACAACAGAAGCAGATCTGCTTACGCCACTCAGACGTGGAGAGGATGTCAGATCGCTGATTTATTCCCATTTTAATAAAAAACATTTTGCACACGGCGGGCATATCGATTTTTCTGAAAAGAATGCAAAAGAAGATTATGAACAAAATCGGAGAATGATTTCGATTGGAGGGTAATAAAAATTGCTAAACCACTCAACCCGCTTTTTGAACCGCTCATAATTTCATTGCAACATGCCCTGAGGTGAAGACATCATTGGTGAAAAAAATAGCCAATATAAATCTTCAAAGCCATGAAAAACTTCCGGAAAATCTTTGCTGCTACGCTCTGCGGCCTTTTATTGACGAATCTTGTCTCAGCCGAACAATTAGAACTTTCAGAAAAAGGACACTATTACGAATCCTTTCGAGTCGGTATGTACCGGGTAAAAAACTCTTTGGTAATGAATCTTCTTCTTGAAAAAGAGAAAGGGGTTTCGCTTAATATCAGATTAATTGATGCGAATGGGAAGATCTTACATCAGGAATACATCGCGAAAGGATTGAAAAAAGTGGGGCAGAAATTTGATTTCTCAGACGTAAATGATGGAGATTACAGAATTGAAATTGTTAATGGGGACGAGCGAATTGTGAAAAATATAAGTATGTCCACAACTGAGATAGCTGAGGTTAGTGGGCGACGGCTTATTGCATTCAATTAAATTATTGCCGGTACAGATTCTTTCAAAATCTGTACCGGTTTTTAATTATTTCATATAACTGTTTGCTTTAAGCCATCCCGCCAAAGCGTCCGGCCAGTTGACGAGAGATCCTTTTCCTTCCGTGCGCATACCATAACCATGACCACCTTTTGGATATAAGTGCATTTCCGCCGGCACTTTAACTTTTTTCAATGCCAGATAATAAGTTATACTATTTTCAACAGGAACAGCAGAATCGTCCATCGAATGTACCAAAAAGGCAGGTGGTGTTTTGTCGGTTACCTGCAATTCATTGGAATAATATTTAATAAGTTCTTCCGATTTATCAGGTCCCAAAAGATTATCCCGCGAACCTCCGTGTGCAAGTTCTGGCAACAGAGAAATAACCGGATACATCAATATCGAAAAATTAGGTTTCGATTCTTCGGATGCCCTTTCTCCCAGATTGTAATGCGTAGCAAGCGTAGCAGCCAAATGTCCGCCAGCTGAAAATCCCATCACTCCGATTTTGTCTACATTAATATTCCATTTTTTCGAACCTTGTCTGATCATTTTCATGGCCTGCATCGCATCCTGAAGTGGCGCTTCATGTTGATGGTCCATTGCTTTCGCGTCAGGCAGCCGATATTTCAAAACGAAGGCAGAAATTCCTCGGTCATTAAACCATTTTGCCAGATCACTTCCTTCATGCGAGGCAGCAAGAATTCCATATCCGCCACCAGGACAGATCATGACTGCGGCACCTGTTGCTTTTTCTTTTGGAGCTATATAGGCTGCAATTGTAGGAATTGTAACGCCGCTTATTCGTAAAATCCCGTCGGTGGTGACGGATTTTTCTTCGATTGTATTTGTTTTATTGTTCGGCACTTTTCCTTCCGGCCATAACGATATTACTTCATTTTGAGCCATGGAAAGTTGTGATAAAATGGTGAGGCCTACGGCCGTTATTAAAGTTGTTTTTTTCATAAGTGATGGATATTTCAACGAAAAGACGAGCGCGCCGCATCTTTACCCTCGATTTGTTTAATCCTGTTTGCAGATGCGTCCTATTTTGTTTAACAACAAATTCGAAATAGTACTATCGTTTATTTTTAGTAAAAATAGAATTCTGTTTTTTCTATAACATAAATATTCTTTATTTCGGAGAAACACTTACACTTAAACATTGAAAATAATAACTTATATTTTTAATGTTTAAGTGTTTTATAAATTAATAAGTCTTTCAGAATCAGTTCTCCACAAAATAAAAATGAAATGATTTGTTTTAAATAATTCGTAAACAGCCTCGTCATTCTATTTTGGATTATTCTGAGTTGAAAACATTAATTACATTATGGTGATTATACGGATTGTACGAATGACTTTTTTGCCGGAAAAGATAAATGAATTCGAAAGCATTTTTGAAAAATGCCGAAATGATATCAGACAAATGCCAGGCTGTCTGCATCTGGAACTTTGGCGTGATACAGACAATCCGGATATTTTTGTCACATGCAGCCATTGGGAAAGCGAAGAATATTTGAACACCTATCGAAAAACAGCCTTTTTCGGAATAATATGGAAAAAGACAAAGGCGCTTTTTGCAGACAAACCTTTGGCTTTTTCAGTTGAAAAAATTTCCTGACAGTAAATTTTATATATTCTATTTTTTTGCAGGATTGATCATAATATGAGCTTTATGCGTTCCTGGGTCCATAATCCATGGCATTCCGGGAACATCCGGCTTCAAGGGCAATCCGGTAGTTTCTGCGGTCGCAAATGGGATATAAACAACATATCTTAAATAACCATCTTTAACATCTCCTGTTTTGCTGTCATAATTCTCTGCGGAACCAGAAAGAGCAAATAAGGTAGAAGGCTGTTTCGGCATAGCGAGTTGTCCGCCTTTCACTTCCTTTTCACGAATATCAAATATCTCTTTTTGATTTTTTCCTTCTTTGGTCAATACACGTCCTCTTTCCATGAAAGGCTCTAAATCTGCGTGGTAGCAGGAGACATTTATTCCTTCTTTTTTCGGGTCGTCGGCGATGCAGACAAAGTCGTTGGTTCCGTTTCTTAATATTTTGAAAGTACCATCAGAAGTATATCCGTAAACTTTTGCACCGGCCTGTTTATCCATTGGTGCTGCAAGTGAAGCCGTTTTGATTTGGATATCGGCGGCTGGAATTACAGTCTGTGCATTTGCGTGAATGGCGATACAGGCAACAGCCGCACTAAAAAAAATCTTGTTCATAATAGTAAATGATATGTGGCTAGTTTCTTATTATCTAAATTTAGTAATCTTTACTAAAATAATGTCACAAAATACAGTTTTGGCTGATTTTCATTTAAGCAAAGCAAACAACTGATTAAAATTATATCACCAATGAATTTTAAAAATCCGCTGATTATTTCTGCCACGGGTATGCTTGCGCTCGGCGTTCTGGCGGCGTCGTATATGCGAACCAATCCGAGTACGATTAAAAGTTCCGGTCTAGACAGCCTCTATGAAAATCTGAGCACCGAACAGAAACGTTCACCAAAATATGCTGTCGCTGGTTTAAAAGTCGCGGATGGCTTAGAGGCGACACTATTCGCCTCAGAACCGACTCTTACCAACCCAACCAATATCGATGTCGACCATCTTGGTCGGGTGTGGGTTTGTGAGGCTTACAACTACCGGCCGGCAATAAATGGCAACCCGACGAAAAATGAAGGCGACAGGATTTTAATTCTGGAAGATACCAACGGAGATGGGAAGTCTGATAAATCAACCGTTTTTTACCAGGGGCCGGAGCTGAATTCTCCGCTTGGGATATGGGTGATGGGGAATAAAGTTATTGTATCCCAAAGTCCGTATGTTTGGTTATTTACAGATGCGGACGGCGATGGAAAGGCTGATAAAAAGGAGGTTATTTTTGAAGGCGTGGGAGGTGATCAGCACGATCATGGTATGCACGCTTTTGTGTTTGGACCGGACGGGAAATTGTATTTCAATTTTGGTAATGAAGGCGGACACTTGCTGGATGGAAAAGGAAATCCGGTGGTTGGTCAGGATGGAAAGGCTATTGATTTTAAAACAAATAAGCAGGGAATGGTTTTCCGCTGCGACCTTGATTTTAATAATATCGAAGTGTTGGGGAATAATTTCAGGAATAATTATGAAGTTGCCGTAGATAGCTACGGTACTATGTGGCAATCGGATAATGACGACGACGGAAATAAGGGCGTACGGATTAATTACGTTATGCCTTATGGAAATTACGGATATACGGATGAAATGACAGGAGCAGGCTGGCGTGCAAACCGTACGAATATTGAGGATTCTATCCCATTCCGTCACTGGCATTTGAACGATCCCGGCGTGGTTCCTAATCTTTTACAAACAGGTGCAGGATCTCCAACGGGTATGGTCGTGTACGAAGGGCGTTTATTGCCAAAAGTGTACTGGGACCAGATGATCCATTGTGATGCGGGTCCTAATGTGGTGCGTTCTTATCCGGTTCAAAAGTCTGGTGCTGGATATTCTGCCAGGATCGTAAATGTACTGGAAGGAAAACGCGATCAGTGGTTTCGTCCTTCCGATGTTTGTGTCGCACCGGATGGTTCTCTGATCGTTGCTGACTGGTATGATCCAGGCGTTGGCGGGCATCAGGCGGGCGACCAGAATAAAGGAAGATTATATCGTCTGGCTCCTGAAAATACGCCATACCGAATCCAGAAAGAAGATTATTCGACCTCGGCAGGAGCTGTGAAGGCTTTGCAAAATCCGAATCTTTCAGTACGTTATCAGGCCTGGGAAGCGTTGATGAAAATGGAATCCAAGGCGCTTCCGGAATTGAAGAAGTTATTTGAAAACAAAGAAAATCCAAGAATGCGTGCACGCGCGTTATGGGCTATCGCAACAATTGATAAAAAAGGGACGGAAGATCTTGAATCTGCATTTCGCGACGCAAATCCTGACATTCGAATCACGGCATTGCGCGTGGTTCGTGAAAAAAGGCCAGCGGATCTCGTAAAATATGTAAAGTTACTTGCAAACGATTCTGATGTGCAGGTTCGTCGTGAATGTGCTTTGGCACTTCATGGAATAATTTCACCCGAAGCTCCCGAAATCTGGGCACAGCTTGCGCAGCAATATGACGGAAAGGATCGCTGGTATCTGGAAGCTCTTGGTATCGGGGCGGCAGGTCAATGGGATTCATTTTTTAAAGCGTGGGTAAATAAAGCCGGAGCGAACCCGATTGCAACGGATGCCGGAAAAGATATTGTCTGGCGTTCAAGAAGTAAAGAATCTGTTAATTTGTTGGCTTCGCTTGCTGGGGACCCCGGCGTGGATCTAAAAAGTCGTCTCCGGTATTTCAGGGCTTTTGATTTCAATCCGGGAGCAAAAGAAAAGTCGACAGCGCTTCTGAAAATAATGAAGGGAACCGCACAAAATCAGAATGAGATCAATGAACTTGCCCTGCGGCACCTTGATCCTGCTTTTGTAAAACAGTCGCCGGAAGCGATGGCTGCTTTGAAAAAACTATTGGATGCAACTTATGGCACAACCACCTATATGGATTTGGTTTCGCGTTATGAGCTGCCTTCTGAAAATAACCGTTTATTAAAACTAGCCACAAGCCAGGCGAAGACTAACCTTGGCAGAACTGCAGGGCAGCAGCTTTTGAAGCAAAACGGCTCGCCTTTGCTTTGGACTGTTATCAAGGGAAAGGATATTGAAAAAGCATCATCGGCATTAGCGTCGATTAAGGGTGTTGGTAGTAAACAATCGCTGGATATCTTAAAATCGGTTGCCCTGGACGCCAAACAACCAGCTGATTTGCGCACAGAGGCGACCCGTTCTTTGGGCGGTACGATGAGTGGCGAGGATCTTGTTTTGGTTTTATTAAAAGAAGGAAAAATAACCGGGGACTTGAAAACGACGGCGGTGCAGGGTCTGAGCGGAGCATGGAGGAAATCCGTAAAAACAGAAGCAGCGAAATACCTTGACGGTCCAGGTGTCGAAGTAAAAAAACACCCTGATTTGAAAACATTGGTTGGTATGAATGGAAATACAGCAAAGGGAAAGGAGATTTTCGCCATGTATTGCACGGTATGCCACCAGGTGAACGGACAAGGAATCGATTTTGGCCCCAAGCTTTCTGAGATTGGTACCAAACTTCCAAAAGAAGCTTTATATGCAGCTATTTTTGAACCAAGTGCCGGAATCGGATTTGGTTATGAAGGTTTTGAAGTGACTCTGAAAGATGGTTCCTCTGTTTCAGGAATCATTTCGAGTAAAACAGAAACTGACCTGATCATGAAACTTCCCGGTGGTACTACACAGGAATTTAAAATGACTAAGGTAAAATCTATAAAACAAATGGCTGACTCCATGATGCCGGCAGGTCTTCAGGATGCCATGACCACAGACGAACTTGTTAATCTTGTTGAATATATGAGCAGCTTAAAGAAAAAATAATTTATTTATTTCCCGGAGCCAGCTCCCGGTCTTATATCCAATTACAGCCTGTTAAAACACTTTTGTTTTGGCAGGCTGTTTTTTTTATTGTCACCTGTAATCTAATTCTCAGTTTTTGTTTCGTTTATCTAAAAAAGAACTGGTAATTTTGAGGTTGTCCAGTAGTATTTGCTCCATTGAATTCTGTTTTGAAACGAATAAATTATTTTAAGTCCGCATTTCTGGTAGCCGCCAATCTTTGTTTTTTTGTTCTGAGTGGTACCTGCCAAGTAGTTGATTCCCTGATTGTATTGCATCCCGACAGTGTGTATGCCAAGCTTTCTGAATCTGAAAAAAGATTTTCCAGAAATGCCGTGGCCGGGCTGCATACCGATGACGGTCTGGAAACAACACTTTTTGCTTCTGAGCCATTAATTACTAATCCAATCAATATTGACGTTGACCATCGTGGCCGGGTCTGGGTCAATGAATCTTATAATTACCGGCCAGCTGTTAACGGAAAATCGGAGCTTAGTATCGGTGACAGAATCGTGATATTGGAGGATACCACAGGCGATGGGAAAGCGGATGTTACCAAAGTTTTTTATCAGGGCTCTGAGCTGAACTCTCCGCTTGGAATCTGGGTGATGGGAAATAAAGCAATCGTTTCGCAAAGTCCTTACGTCTGGCTTTTCACGGATACGGATGGCGACGACAAAGCTGACAAAAAGGAAATTCTTTTCAAAGGCATTGGCGGAACGCAGCAAGATGCGGGTGTTCACTCCTTTGTGTTCGGGCCCGATGGAAAGTTTTATTTTAATTATGGAAATGCCGGGAAACAGCTTGTTGATGGTCAGGATAGGCCTTTGCTGGATAAATATGAACGACCGATAGATTTTCGTCAATACCGTCAGGGCGTAGTTTTCAGAGTGGATCAGGAATTTAGAAACGTTGAAATTCTGGCAGAAAATTTCCATAATGGTTTCGAGGTTGCTGTCGATAGTTACGGCACGATGTGGCAGTCGGATCAGGAAGAGCCGGGCAACGGAGCTGACCGTGTGAGTTATGTTATGGAAAACGGGAATTTCGGTTATATCGACGAGATGAACGGAGCGAGCTGGCGGATTAACCATACAAACCTGGAAGATGAAATTCCGCGTCGCCACTGGCATCAGAATGATCCAGGCGTTGTCCCGAATCTATTGGAAACCGGATCCGGACTTCCTATGGGTATGGTGGTTTATGAAGGGGAATTACTGCCGAGAAAGTTCTGGGATCAGGTTATTGTTGCCGATGCCGGACAGAATTCGGTGACTTCTTATTCTGTTGTGCCTGACGGAGCTGGTTTTAAATCTGTTGGAATTAATCCTGTTGTTGAAGGAAAAAGAGACAAATGGTTTCGTCCAACAGACGTTTGTGTTGCGCCTGACGGATCGCTGATCGTTTCTGACTGGTATGACCCGGTTGCGGGTTCTCATAAAATGAAAGATAGAAGCCGCGGAAGAATTTTCCGTATTGCACCTCCTGAAACGCCCTATAAAATTCCCGTTTATGATCTTACCAATCCGGTTGAGGCTGTAAAGGCATTACAAAGTCCGAATTTATCCCAGCGTTACCTTGCCTGGAATGCCTGCGTAAAACTGGGCTGGGCAGCGGAGCCGGAGCTCGAAAATTTGTTCAGACAATACAACGCAAATCCCAAATTAAGAGCTAGGGCTCTTTGGGTACTAAACCGCATCGAAGGGTTTAACCACAGAAGTCTGGACGTAGGTTTTCGTGAACTGAATCCAAATTTGCGTATCACAACTTTGAGAGCAGTTCGTCAGCGTAACAGTGATCCGACAGAGTATATCAAAAGATTAACATCAGATCCAAATCCTCAGGTTCGTCGCGAGTGCGCTCTGGCCATTAATCATAACCATACCTATGAAGCATTGGATGTTTGGCTACAATTGGCTCAGCAATATCCCGGTAATGACAGATGGTCGGTTGAGGCTTTGAGCATTGGCGCGATAGGTCAGTGGGAGCGCATTTTTCCGGCCTGGCTTGCCAAAGCAGGCAAAAATCCCGGTGCTACGGATGCAGGAAAGGACATTATCTGGCTTGCCAGAACCAGGCAGGCAATCCCATACCTGACTGATCTCGCAGCTGATACAAGTGTCTCCTTTAAAAGCAGGTTACGTTATTTCCGCGCTTTCGATTTTTTTCATGCCGGTTATGAAAAAACACAGGCCTTGATGCATGTGATGGATGTAAGATCTTCGGATCGGATTGAGGTGAGCAAACTGGCTCTGCTGCATTTGGATAAATCGTTTGTAGCCAATTCACAGCAGGGACTATCGGCGCTGAACAAACTGCTCGACGAAACCTACGGAACGGAAGACTACATTGAGTTAGTAACCCGATATGCGCCAGAGTCAGAGAATAACAGACTTTTCCAGATGGCGATCAACAAGTCGGGTGATGTACTTGGACGTGATGCTGGTGCCTTATTGCTGGATATTGCCGGCGTTTCGTTTATATCAGAAAAGCTGAATAGTTTGAACGATACTAAAAAATCGGCTTTACTTGCTTCATTACAAACGGCTGGAAGTTCTGAATCAGTTTATATCTTGCGGAACACGGTTTTAGATGTAAATGAGAAAGAATCAGTGCGCGCGGATGCGGCGAAATATCTGGGTGGAAGCTGGCCGGGTGAAGATGCAGTAGTGAAATTATTAAAGCAAAACCAGATTGACGGAGCTATTAAAGAAGCTGCTTTGCAAGGAGTGAAAAATGCTTTCCGGGAAAATGTCAAAGCCGATTTAGCCCCATATTTCCCTAAACCTGTCGAAACAGTGACCGTTGCAGATGAAGTTCTTCCGAAAGGAAAAGGTAAGAAAGAGAAAAAAAGACGGAGAAGGGATTGAAAATTTCACGCAAAGCAAATAAGAAAGGGCAAAGGTCGCAGAGAATTAAACTTTGCGTTCTTTGCCTTTTTCTTTACTTCTTTGCGTGCAACCTTCTTATAATTGAAATTTCAATCGGTATAAAACAGACACAGTTTTCTTTATTCCCTGAAACCATAACACTAAAATTAAATCATGCTCCGCAGAAACTTTGTTAAATCGTCACTTGGATTAGCTGGCGCCGCACTTGTGGCAGGAGAGGCCTGTGCTTCTTCAACTTCATCTATGGCAAAGAATAAATTCAAACTTCAATACGCTTCCCATTTCGGAATGTTTCAGAACAGTGCCGGAAAAGATGTGATTGATCAGCTGAAATTTATGGCCGACCAGGGCTTTATGGCATTGGAAGATAATGGAATGATGGGCCGTCCTGTGGAAGAGCAAGAGAAAATCGCCAAAGAAATGACCCGCCTGGGTATGGAAATGGGTGTTTTCGTTGTAGATAAAGGAGGTAACGGAGCTAATACGCTGGCAGCCGGAAAAAAAGAATATATCGACATTTTCCTGAATGGATGTAAAAAAGCCGTGGAAACTGCGAAGCGGGTTAATGCGAAATGGATGACCGTTGTGCCGGGTGATTTTGAACGTAAATTGCCAATCGGCGTCCAGACAGGTCACGTGATCGATGCACTTCGCAGAGGTGCAGAAATATTGGAACCACACGGGCTTGTGATGGTTTTAGAGCCTTTAAGTGACACGCCTAATTTATTCCTGCGCACTTCCGATCAGACTTATGAAATTTGTCGCGGCGTGAACAGCAAATCCTGCAAAATTCTGTACGACATTTACCACATGCAGAAAAATGAAGGACGCATTATTTATAATATTGACGCAACTTGGAGTGAAATCGATTATTTCCAGATAGGAGACGAGCCGGGAAGAAATGAGCCGACGACTGGTGAGATCAATTATAAAAATGTATTCAAATACATCCACGATCGTAGCAAAAAGGAAAACAAAAGTTTCATTATGGGCATGGAACACGGAAATTCCCAAAAAGGAAAAGAAGGTGAAGATGCTCTGATCAAAGCATACGTAGACAGCGATAATTTCTAGGAATCTGTTAGCAGTTAGGAAATTAGCTTTTAGCTGAAAAAACAAAAAATGGCCAGTAGAAAACTCCACTGGCCATTTTTTTACTAACAGCTAACCGCCATTAAAGAACAACTACTGAATTTTCTTCTGCATCTACACCAGCAGATACATACTTATCAGCTTCCCAGTCATTTTCCCATTTCTCGTTATCCAAAAGGTAACGGAATTGATATTCTTTACCAGGAATCAGGTCAAGACTTCCTTTAAATGAACCGTCTTTTTGTTTTTTCAAAGCAACTGCTTCTTCCGGGTTCCATCCGTTAAATTCACCGACAAGTGAAACTTTTTCTGTTTTTTCAACGGCTTCAGCAGGCAAGGTAAACGTCACTTTTACAACGGGCTTGCTTTTCAAATACTGTTTTGTGATTGCCATATTATGTAGTGTTTTTTTAGTTGATGGGACAAATATACAATCAATAATTGTACAAATTGATGAATATCAGCAGAATAAATTTCGTTTGTCTTTGAATAGTTATATGAATATATTCAAAAAATGGCTTCTGGTGCAATTTTTTGAAGCATTTTATAAAAAGTCAAAACAAAAAAATGTACGATCTGCTGCTAATTGTATAGATGAGAAAAGTCCTATATTGGTTGGAATGGGTTTGGAATATAATTGGGTTTTTTTGTACTTATTAAAAGAATGTCTCTTGATAACTTAGGGTATAGAAAGACGTTTCATGCGTTTTAATTTTCAATATTGCCAAAAAGTATTTGGAGACGCAAAGACAAGAAAGGTGTTGCGCCAAATGTATATTTAGGTGACGCAGTATAATCTTTAATAACCTAAGCTATTGAAAATCAAATGAAGCCGTTAGTTTTCTTTTTATGCTCGTTCCTTTCCATAAAAACATTTTCACAAGAAAAACTTGTCAAAGTAAATGGCACAAATTTTAATGTTTACATAAAAGGTTTTGAGAATAGGAAAGCTGATGTTCCTGTACTAATCTTTGAGAATGGTATGGGAGTTGGGCTTGGCACCTGGGATACCGTGATCGATGAATTATCAAAAGACGCTCCTGTTTTAGCTTATGACAGAGCCAACGTTGAAAAGTCAGGTAAGGATTTTAAGTTGCCAACAATAAGAAAGGTCTCCGAAAACTTGAAAAGTATTCTTACGACATTAAACATTCAACCTCCTTATATACTTATTGGTCATTCAATGGGTGGGTTGTACATCAGAGCATATTCAGGATTTTATCCCGACGATATTGCTGGACTAGTATTTATTGATCCTGCTGATTTCACAGAAACAAAAAGAAATTGGAATCAGATCTTTCAAAAGATCGGAGTTTCGGAAAAGAGGATTGAAGAAATGTTATATAATCGGCTTTACAGCACTTCAAAAATTGATTCTCTGTATTACGGCAGTTGGAGTGAAAGTCAGATACTTGGTGAGCTGAGACGTACTGATTTTTTGGAGATAAATTCACTTCCTATACCACAAGTACCTATGTGCTTTTTTATGGGCGGTAAGTTTGAAGTGCCCCTGGATAGAAGAAGCAAAGATTTCGATCAGGAAGCATTTTTTATGGAAAGAACCCGTGTGAATATGGAAAGATGGAGGAAGTTTATTTACACATCAAATAAAGGAGGCTCTTTAATTTATCTCTCTCAGAGTGGCCATTTTGTGCATCGTGATGATCCACGTGCAGTGATTAGAAATATAAAATTGTTGATAGACACCATATTGACAAAATGAAGGTGTCAGCTCAAAAATAATAATCGTCGAAAACTCCTTCTTTGTAGGAATACCATGAAAATCCCTCACAACCACAAAGCTGCAAGGGATTTAAACAAATCATATCATTCTAAAAAACCTACTGCGACCATTCCGTCGGTTCGCGATCCCAGCGGTGTTGTTTTAGCGTTTCTCTTAGAGAATCGGCAAGTCTCACACCGTCGCTTGTAGCAATGTTGGATTTTACGTGAGCAAGTTTGCGCATACCGGGAATGGTGGTATGGACATCCGGATTTTCCAGAATAAAACGCAAAGCCAGTTCTGGCATGGTCATGTTTTCAGGAACAAACGGGCGAAGTGCTTCTGCATGGTCAACACTTGCGTTGAGGTTTTCAGGAACGAAATAAGTCGAGCGCCAGTCGTCTGCCGGGAAAGTGGTTTCTTTGGTAAGATTTCCTGATAATGTTCCTTCGTCCAAAGGCACGCGGGAAATTACGCCTATATCCATTTTCTGACACAAAGGAAATAACTGGTCTTCCGGAGCCTGATCGAAAATATTGTAGATCACCTGAACTGCGTCAATCAAGCCGGTTTCCAATGTTTTCAATGCATTGTTCGGCTCCCAACGATTGATACTTAATCCCCAGCGCTCTACTTTCCCGTCTTTTGTCAACTTCTGAATCGCTTCTTTCCACTCGTCTTCATGCGCCCAGGCATCTTCCCAAACATGGAATTGAAGCAGATCAATCTGTTCAACACCCAGGTTTTTCAAACTTTTCTCTGCGTATTCAATAATATAATCAGCAGGGAAAACTTCTTTCAGTGACGACGTTGGTTTGGAAGGCCATTGACGATTTTTTGGCGGGATTTTCGTCGCGGCATATAACTTCTTATCCGGATTCCGGCGAATGAGATCTCCCAGAATGGTTTCACTGACACCATCGGCATAAGCCCATGCGGTGTCAAAAAAATTACATCCGGATGCTACGGCAAGGTCAAGGGAATCCTCAATTTCTTTTCGGTCAGAACCTGTCCAGCCGGCCAGTCCCCACATGCCGTAACCTATCTCGCTGATCTGCCAGCCACTACGTCCAAAACGGCGATATTGCATCTTATTTATGTTTAGTTGTTTTACTTTAAAGGAATTTATAGCACATTTTTAATGCTATTGAAATACATTTGCCGCAATTTATTATATTTATGAAGATGCCAGGGCTTGTTAGTAATAAAATGTCGTTTAGCAGTAGAAAATTGTTTGTGGGTACAATGAAAAGAGTAATTGGCTTATTGCTGATTGTGGGGATGGCAGGATGGAATACGCAGACCATTCCGGAAAATAGTATGCTGAATTATTCCGGTACATTCCGGCAAATTCAGGAGGATATCCGGGATTGTGTGATCACCCCTGATTCGGCGGCAAGGGCCTGGCAAGAGAATATGAGAAATATAAGGGCAACTTTTCACAGTGGTGATACTTGCCGGATGGCAGATTCAACTTATTTCGTTTTCCCGATAAAAGGTTATACGCCCAGGAACTCGATCGGAGGACGTGGGATGGGTTACAGAGCCGAGGGTTTCGATCTTTTCGACATGGACGTCAGAGGTAGTCACCCGGCGCAGGATCTTTTTGTTTATGATAGAAATCAGGATGCCATTGACGACAGAACCTGGAAACCCATTGAGGTGCTGGCTTTTACCTCGGGTATTGTCGTGGCGGCGGAAAAGGATTGGAAATATGACAGTGATTTAAGAGGCGGGAACTGGATATGGATTTATGATCCTTGTCTCGACGGGCTGTTTTATTATGCCCACAATAATGTGGTATTAGTTGAACCGGGCCAATGGGTGAATGCAGGAGACAAAATTTCCGAGATGGGTCGCAGTGGATATAATGCATTCAAAAAGCGTTCGCCGACTCATCTGCATTTAATGTTTTTGAAATTGAACCAGGATGCTTTGCCAGAGCCAGGCGATACGTACGACTGGTTGATGAATTCCATAGTAAAACAATAGCCGGGCGCAGAGATTGGGGAAAAGATGGCTAAACAAAGAATTAGCATGAATACGATTTAATAATATTCATTTTCACTCCATTTTTACTACTTCCTAATCTCTGAAATTATGAACAACCGCCGGTCTTTCATGAAAAAAAGTGCCGCCCTTGGTATGGGCGCATTTGGCATCAACAGTCTTTTTAACGAACTGCATGCAGCTGATTTTCAGAATGCTGAAAAATTCTGGGATCCTGCCAGTGAAACCAATGACGATTATTGGGCGACAATCCAGGAGGCATATACTGCCAGCAAAAGCGATGTCATTATTTTAAATAATGGCGGCGTTTCTCCTTCTCCGCTCGTTGTTCAGGAAGCATTGGAAAAATATAACCGTCAGGCAGCACAGGGACCGTCTTACTATATGTGGCGGATTATGGATAAAGGGCGCGAGCCTTTGCGGAAACGTCTTGCAACTTTGGGCGGCTGCGATCCTGAGGAAATAGCCATTAATCGAAATGCTACCGAAGCTTTAAATACAGTCATTTTTGGACTTCCATTGCAGAAAGGCGATGAGGTGATCGGAATGAAATTTGACTATCCGAATATGATGAACGCCTGGCGACAGCGTCAACTTCGGGATGGGATTGTTTATAAGCAGTTGTCTTTTGATTTTCCCATAGAAAACGACGACCAGATCGTTAAGGCTTATGCGGATGCGATAACACCTCAGACGAAAATTATCCATGTAACGCATGTTGTCAATTGGGTTGGGCAAATTATGCCGGTTAAAAAAATCAGCCAGATGGCCCATAAGAAAGGCGTTGAAGTTATTGTGGACGGCGCGCATTCTTTTGGATTACTTGATTTTAAAATATCTGATCTTGAATGTGATTATTTTGGCACAAGTCTACATAAGTTTCTGAGCGCTCCGGTTGGAAGTGGTATGATGTGGATCAAGAAAGATAAAATTGCGAAAATCTGGCCGCTGGTTTGTAATCATGAGCCTACCAGTGCTGACATTCGTAAGTTTGAAACCCTGGGAACGCGAAGTTTCTGTATTGAACAGGCGATCGGTGAAGCAATTAATTTTCAGGAAGGAATTGGTACAAAACGTAAGCAGGAACGGATTCATTTTCTAAAAAAATACTGGGCAGAAAAAGCGCAGCAAATTCCGGGAGTGAAAATCCATACTTCGCTGAAACCCGAGTATTCCTGTGCGATCGCAGGCGTCAGTGTCGAGGGGGTAAAGCCGGGGGAACTTGAGAGTAGATTGTTTATTGAATTTAAAATCCATACCACACCAATAAGTTATGAAGGTGTGCATTGTGTGCGGGTTACGCCCCACGTTTATACCAAAATCAGCGATTTAGATAAGTTAGTGGACGCTTTGCAGAAAATATCGAAGAAGGCCTGAATTTAATATTAAAGTAAAAGCGAAATACAGCATGGTACTTTGGTGCTTTTGCTGTATTTTTTTGTTATAAAGAATCAGGACTAACCACTTATCCATTATATTCAGCTTTAAACGATTTAAAAATAAACCTTCACAACCGTTTGACAAAATTGGTTTTAGTACTGCAAGGCAAACTGTTACATTTGGTATATTCTTTAATAGGAACAATTGAGATACATTATGACACAACAACGGAAGGGTTCATTTATAAAACGAGCCAAAGATATTACATTAAGCAGCGCATTGACCCTGGCGATATTGTCCGGAACTTCGATGATGACCGGATGTTCTTCGAATGAGGACGAGTCGGATTACAGCTATGAGGAAACAACTTATTCCAAAGGAATCCGGTCGCATATTAAGGAAGTCAAACCTGGTGAGTTTAAAATTACAGATGAAGAAAGTGTTGCCGCCGATAAGTCTCTGGCAATTGTTACGTATCTGGACGGGCACACGGATTCATTAAGCACAACGGCCGCCAAAGCACTGATCGACAAGGATATCCAGAACAATCAGTCGTATGTTGGTCATCACAGCGGACTTTCGAGTATGCTTTTGTATGGTGGAATGGGTTATATGCTTGGCCGGAATTCAGGTTTCGGGTATATCAATAATTACCGCGATCAGAATCCTAACAGAGGAAATGTTTACAGCAGTCCGAGCACCTTCAGTAAGTCGCAAAGTGCAGTTCAGGATGTAAATTCCTCCCGTACGACACGGACAGTATCATCCCGGCCCGCAGGCGGAAGAAGCGGGTTTTTCGGTAGGTCATCGGGTAGAAGTGGAGGTTGATTTCAGAAATCTGCTGAATTTCTGATTAATCTCAATTTTTAAATACTTATGATAAAATTAAAATCCCTGCCGCAAACCCCGGAAAGCGGTCTGCAAAAACTTGGCTGGAACTGGATGTTGGGAACGGATACCACGCCTTATCTGGTCAAAGATATTGTTGTCGTAGATGACGAAACTGCCACGGCTTTTTACGAAGCGGCTGCGACCCTGTATGATATGTTTGTTGAAGCGGGTCAGTATGCGATTGATAATCAGTTGTTTTCGGAAATGGGGATTTCTGAAAACCTGATTGAACTTGTAAAATTATCCTGGGAGGAGGACAAGAATGTTCACCTTTACGGACGTTTCGATCTGGCGGGCGGGTTCGATGGTCAGCCTGTTAAATTGATTGAATTCAATGCGGATACTGCTACATGTCTGCCGGAAACTGCTGTGGTGCAGTGGGCACACTTGAAAACAAATAACGAAGACGATTCGCAGCAATTTAATACACTTTACGAAACACTTGTAAAACAATTCCAGTATATCAAGCTCGTCAATAACGATCTGACTGCTTCAATTCTGTTTTCGACGATGCGTGGTTTTCCGGAAGATGATACCAATGTGAACATACTTTCGGAAGCAGCGAAGGAAGCAGGTTTCGATGCAGATTTTGCTTATGTTGATGAAGTAGAATTTTCTCATGAAGGGGTTTTTAAACAAGATCCATCCGGTAACGGCGAGTTTACGCGATTTGATTTTTGGTTTAAACTGGTTCCATGGGAATATATCGGTGGCGAAGAACCGGAGCTTGCGGCGACTTTGACGGATATCGTAAAGAATCGGAAAGCTGTGGTTTTAAATCCGGCTTATACTTTACTTTTTCAATCAAAATATATCCTGAAAGTTTTGTGGGATTTGTATCCATACCATCCGCTACTGCTTCAAACAGAACGCCATCCGATCACGCATAAAAAGTCGGTAAGTAAAGTATTGTTTGGAAGAGAAGGCGCCAATGTTTCTATTTTGGAAAAGGGCGGCGAAGTACTGGAAAAAGTAGATGGAGAGTATGAAGAACAGAAAAAGATATATCAGGAATATGTAGAATTCCCTACGGATGCGGAAGGGTTTTCATATCAGGCTGGTGTTTTTTTTGCGGGAGAACCATGTGGATTAGGTTTTCGCCGAGGCGGAAAGATCCTGGACAACACCGCCCAGTTCGTTGGGCATATTGTTGAATAATTTGATTTTGACTTAACGTTTATGCAGATTTCTATAAAAGCTATTGCGCTCATTTTTTGTTCTTTCGGAATATTTCAAAAATCTGTTGCCCAGCAGAAGCAGGAAAAACCAGTTGTTTTCATCATCGATAGTCAAAATAAAGCACAGATAATTGAAAATTTTGGAGCGGCTGGATGCTGGTTTTCAGAGGGCATTGGGAAATATTGGCCGGAACATAAAAAGGAACAAATCGCAGAATGGCTTTTTAGTAAATCTTTTGACAAAAATGGAAATCCGAAAGGGATTGGTTTGTCGGCCTGGCGTTTTAATATTGGTGGCGGAACTGCTGAACAAGGCGACAGCAGTGGTATCAAAGACTTCCGAAAACGGGTTGAAAGTTTTCAAAATCCGGATGGAACATACGACTGGAACAAACAGGCCGGTTATGTCTGGTTTGTCAAAAAAGCCAAATCGTATGGCGTTGAAAATCTGATTGCATTCTCAAATACTCCGCCTGTTCATTTCACGCAGAACGGTTACGGTTTTAAAACGGAGAAAGATTATAAATCAAATCTGAAAGCAGATAAATACGGCGCGTATGCCGGATTCCTTGCAGATGTGATCAAACATTTCGATGCCGAAAATTTACATTTAAATTATATAAGTCCCGTGAATGAGCCGCAGTGGGACTGGTCTAATAAACCTGGTCAGGCAAGCCAGGAAGGAACTCCCTGGAGAAATGAGGAAATTTATAAGGTCACCACTGCGCTGGACAGTGCGTTGACTTCCCAGAAACTGACATCAAAGATTATGCTGGTTGAGGCTGGTATGCTCAATTATCTTTATGGAGGCTCAGGAATGGCAAATCGTCAGATTCAAAACTTTTTTGGGGCAGACAGTAAACTTGAAGTCAGGAAGTTAAAAAATATGTCTGACTTCATCGGAGGACACAGTTATTTTACAGAAAATGGTGATAGCAGTCTGGTGCAGATTCGGAAAAGTGTTGCTGATACGGCACAGAAATATAAAATCAAATTCTGGCAAACGGAGTACTCAATGCTGGCAGATGGTTTTCGGGAAGGTACGAAAGGGAAACGTTCGGCAATAGATTGTGCATTATTTTTAGCCAAAGTGATTCACAATGATCTGGTAGTTGGTAATGCTTCGGCGTGGCAATTATGGAATTCCTATGAACCTGGCAGTCCGGATTTCGACACACGTTATTTTTTGGTTGCTTTAAAACCAAATGAAAAACATACCGATGGTGAATATTTTCAAACAAAAGGTTTGTGGTCTTTCGGGAATTTCAGCCGTTTTATCCGTCCCGGAATGCAACGTATCCATACCGAACGAAGCGATAAACTGACAGATTTACAAGCTGCTCAGGATGTAATGTTTTCTGCTTATACGGATGATAAAGGTAAAGTAGTTGTAGTCGCAATAAATTATACGGGTGCTGAAAAGCCCGTGAAGCTTGATTTGAAAAACTCAGGAAAAGTGAATAAAATCAAAAGATATATCACCAGTGCCGCTGAAAACGACAATTTAAAACCTTATCCTGAACAAAGAATAACGGACACGATTATGCTGCCGGCAAGGTCTGTGACGACTATGGTTATTGATTGAAACCAAAAAGATAATTTGTGCTATGCAAGAACCAATTTCTGGCTTCATTCTTTATCTTTGCCCCCAATGAAAATATTCAAGCTCATATTATGTTTTTACATACTGACATTGTCATGCTTTCCGTGTGGCGACGTTCGGGAATGTAATGATGG
This sequence comes from Dyadobacter sp. HNCC25DJ186, assembly GCF_056895235.1. Lineage (NCBI taxonomy): Bacteria > Pseudomonadati > Bacteroidota > Cytophagia > Cytophagales > Spirosomataceae > Dyadobacter > Dyadobacter sp. HNCC25DJ186. The sequence goes on along the minus strand of NZ_JBXHAS010000010.1, from coordinate 120,554 downwards.
AACGGAGCCTGAAATTTCCACAACTTCGGAGCACAAGGATCACACGCATACCACCGAAGCCTGCACACCTTTTTGCACATGCAACTGCTGCTCGGCGTCGACCGTTTTTCAATATACGGCCACCGCGATTGATACGCCTAAAATAATTTTTGCTTCCTTAAAGTTTCCGGGTTACAAAACTTTGGATCTTTCAGAAATCTCTTTCTCGATTTGGCAGCCGCCAAAAATTGCTTAATAACATCTTATTTTTTGGTTGAAGTTTTGAGGTATTAAGCCATTTGTGGCTCATTATCTAAACTTTGCCCTATTTGTTATTTGGCAATTAAATTTCCATGTTAGATAAAATTATTCATTTCAGTATACATAACAAGTTCATCATTGGCTTGTTTATGTTGGCACTGATAGGCGTTGGCAGTTATTCGCTCAGCCAGCTGCCTATTGATGCGCTGCCTGATATTACCAATAATCAGGTGCAGATTATTACCACATCGCCCACATTGGCGACGCAGGAAGTCGAGCAATTTATTACTTATCCCATTGAACTGGCAGTAAAATCGATTCCGAAAATCGTTGAATTACGCTCCATAAGCCGGTTTGGTTTAAGCGTTGTTACCGTCGTTTTTGAAGAAAATGCAGATATTTATTGGGCACGCGCCCAAATTTCAGAAAGACTGAAAGAAGCTGAAAATGCGATTCCAAAAGGTCTGGGAAATCCTGAGCTGGCACCCATCAGTACCGGGCTTGGCGAAATCTACCAGTATGTTGTTTTTCCTCAAAAAGGTTACGAAAAAGAGTTTTCCGCCACGGATTTAAGAACAATTCAGGACTGGATTATTCGTCCGCAGTTGATCGGTACGCCGGGCATTGCAGAAGTAAATACGCTTGGTGGTAGCCTCAAACAGTATGAAATCGCGATCGAACCTGACAAGCTGAAAGCGATGAATACCACCATTGCCGAGATTCTGGATGCTTTGGAACTTAACAATGAAAATACGGGCGGTGCTTACATTGACAAAAAACCTTATGCCTATTTCATTCGTGGAATTGGTATGGTCAACGGTATCGATGCGATTAACAAGATTGTTGTCAAAACAAAAAATGAAATTCCCATTCTGATCCGCGACGTCGCGACTGTTCAGATTGGCAGTAGTATTCGCTACGGTGCCGTGACCAAAGATGGAAAAGGGGAGGAGGTCAGCGGAATGGTGATGATGCTGAAAGGTGAAAATAGTGCCGAAGTTGTTTCAAGGGTGAAAGCCAAAATGGAGCAAATTAAAAAATCTTTGCCCAGGGGTGTATCCATAGAGGCTTTTGTTGATCGTACGAAATTGGTAAACCGGGCAATTGGAACCGTTGAACGCAACCTACTGGAAGGTGCACTGATCGTAATTTTTGTGCTGATTTTGCTTATCGGAAATCTTCGTGCCGGATTGGTCGTCGCGTCCGTCATTCTATTGTCCTTATTATTCGCTGTGAGTATGATGCATTTATTTGGTGTCTCAGGTAACCTGATGTCACTGGGAGCAATCGATTTCGGGTTAATTGTCGACGGCGCTGTGATCATTGTTGAATCGATTATTCACCGTTTGCAGACAAGTACCCGAGGCAAACTCACGACTGCACAGATGAATGAAGAAGTATACGAAGCATCTTCAAAAATCCGAAGCAGTGCCGCTTTCGGAGAAATTATAATACTGATTGTTTATCTGCCTATCCTTGCGCTGGTTGGTATTGAAGGAAAAATGTTCGGCCCCATGGCACAAACAGTTTCTTTTGCCATTCTGGGTGCTTTCATTTTATCACTTACCTATATTCCGATGATGAGCGCGCTGGTTTTAAAAAAACAGACCGGTCACAAAATCAATATCAGCGATAAAATCATGAATGCGTTGCAAAATTTATATCAGCCGGTTTTGATACGCTCCTTGAAAATGAAAGGAATTATAGTTTCAATCGCTGTCGTTTTATTGATTGTCGCTGTGTTTATTTTCAATTCTTTAGGCGGCGAATTTATTCCAACCCTGGACGAAGGTGATATCGCAACGCATTTAATTATCGCTTCGGGAAGCTCACTTTCACAGGAAATTGAGGCAACTACGAAAGCGGAGCAAATTCTTAAAGCCAAGTTTCCGGAGGTTAAAATGATCGTAACAAAAATCGGCAGCGCGGAGATTCCGACAGATCCGATGCCAATGGAAGCGAGCGATATGATTATCATTCTAAAAGAAAAAAGTGAATGGACTTCCGCCAAAACCAAGGAAGAATTGATGGAGAAAATGGAGGAAGCGCTGGAAACTATTCCCGGAGCTACAACAGAATTTTCCCAGCCAATCCAGATGCGTTTTAATGAATTGATGACCGGCGTTCGGAGTGATGTAGCGATCAAGATTTTTGGTGAAGATATCGACAGGCTTGTCAGCGCGGGTGACGATGTCCTGCAATTAATTCAAGGAATCGACGGAGTTACGGCTGCCAAGGCCGAACGTGTTTCAGGATTACCGCAGATCACAGTCCGGTATAACAAAGACAAGCTGGCGTTATATGGGTTAAACGTTGGTGACCTGAATAAAGTGATCAGAACAGGTTTTGCTGGTGAAAAGGCAGGTGTTGTGTACGAAGGTGAAAAACGTTTTGATATGGTTGTTCGCCTCGCGCTCGACCGTCGCCAGGATATTTCCAATCTTAAAACACTTTTTGTTTCCTTGCCATCCGGAAGTCAGATTCCGCTGGAACAGGTTGCGGATATCAACTATGAACCCGGTCCGATGCAGATCAGTCGGGAAGATGGAAAGCGCAGGATTGTGGTTGGCTTTAATGTAAGGAACAGAGATGTAAAAACGGTCATTGATGATATTGAAAAGAAGCTGGACGCAAAACTGAAACTTCCGCCTGGTTATTACGTGACGTATGGAGGCCAGTTTGAAAATCTTGTCAAGTCAAATCAAAGATTGGCCGTTGCTGTGCCAGTGGCTCTGCTGCTGATTTTTGTTCTGTTATATTTTACATTCCGGTCAGTCAAACAATCGCTGCTTATTTTTTCGGCGATTCCGTTTTCAGCAATTGGGGGTGTTTTTGCGCTTTGGATACGGGATATGCCATTCAGTATTTCGGCTGGCGTTGGCTTCATTGCCTTATTTGGTGTCGCAGTTCTGAATGGAATTGTTCTTATCGGTTATTTCAATCAATTAAAAACCGAAGGTGAAACTGATTTAATGGGCCGAATCTTGCTCGGTACCCGTGTTCGTCTTCGCCCGGTAATTATGACTGCGGCAGTGGCATCGCTTGGTTTTTTACCCATGGCTTTGAGCACAAGTGCAGGCGCGGAAGTTCAAAAACCACTTGCAACGGTTGTGATCGGCGGCCTTGTCAGTGCAACGCTTCTGACGCTTATCGTCCTGCCGATTTTATATTGGTATTTTGAAAAAAGCGCAAAATTGAACAAGCCAGGTATCGCGACTGCCATTTTTTTACTGATTACGTTTTTTGCTAACGCGCAACCTGATACTAAATTGAATTTACAGGAAGCAATTGATTTGGCAATTAAAAACAATCAGCAATTATCGGCTGGTGAGCTGGAAATAAAAATGCAGTCTCAGCTAACCGGAACTGCTTTCGATATTCCTAAAACCAATGTTGAGGGAATGTTTGGCCAGTATAATACCAAGGCTTTTGATCAGAATTATGACATTTCGCAAACATTCAGTCCGTTCGTATATGGAGCCAGGAAGGATGTTTTACAGAATAATCTGAAAGGAAGCCAGCTGAAATTGGAACAGACCAAACGAGAGATTATTTATATGATCCGTCAAAACTGGAATACGGTTATTTATCTCAATAAATTAAATCAATCACTTGAAAAGCAAGGCCAACTCCTTACACAATTTGTTAAAGCAGCTTCTTTGAGATTCCAGACAGGTGAGACAAATCTTTTAGAGAAAACAACAGCCATAACCAGAGAACAGGAAATTCAACAGCGGATCAAGCAAAACGCAAGTTTGATCAACGTTGAAAAATCTAAAATCCGGGTACTGCTAAATTTGAATTCAGACTTTTCTGTAAGTGATACCACTTTCATTTCTCAGTCAATAAACCAGCTGCTGGATAACACCTCAATGAGGCAAAATCCTGCTTTTTTGTATGCTGCGCAACAAGTTAAAATTGCGATATCAAGCAAAAATCTGGAAAAAGCGATGCTGCTGCCTGATTTTACCGCCGGATATTTTATTCAGTCGCTGACGGGAAATCAGGATATTAGCGGGCAGAATATCAGCTATAATGGAATGCCTCGTTTTCAGGGATTCAAGGCAGGGATTTCTATTCCTGTTTTTGCTAAAAGTCATAAATCCAGAATTCAGGCTGCGGAAACGAATATTCAGTTGCAGCAGAAAAATGTTGACTATATGCACACTCAGCTGCAAAGTCAATATCAGCAGCAATTGACCCAGCTATATACCTATCAGTCTTTGATTGATTATTACAAAACATCAGCATTTCCGAACGCACGAACAATTTCAGTCAATGCGGAAAAGGGATATCAAAGTGGAGAAATCTCCTATGTTGAATATCTTCAGGCAAACCAAACGGCTTTGGATATTGAAATGAATTATCTGCGGGCAATTGCTGATTTCAATCAGATTTACGTCGGGTTACAGTACTTATTAAACCTTTAATGGGAAGAAATGAAAATAAGATCAAAGATATATGGATCGCTAATGCTGCTATTTTTAATCAGTATTTATTCCTGCAAAAAAACTTCTGATGAAGGCAAAGACCATAACGATCCACAGGCGCATGCCGAAAATAAGGACACGCATCAGGAGCCGGAAAATAAGGAAGTGGAGCTGAACGAAGCGCAGTACAATGCATCAGCTATTGTTCTTGGAACTTTTGAAAAGAAAAATCTGAGTGAGGTGATTAATGCGAATGGTTATACCAAACTTCCGCCACAGAATCAGGCAGACGTTTCCGTTTTTATGCCTGGAATAATCAAATCGATTAAAGTGATTGAAGGGCAGCACGTTAGGATTGGCGAAACGATTGCGACGCTTGAAAGTCCGGAATTTCCAAAACTTCAGGAAGCTTATCTGACCTCAGAAAGTAATCTTGAATATTTAGCAGCTGAGTTTGAGCGACAAAAAACATTGTCGGAAGAAAACGTGAATGCCAAAAAAGCTTTTCAAAAAACGAAAGCGGATTATGAGACTGAAAAAGTGAGATACAATTCTCTGAAAAAACAGTTGAATATGCTGCATCTGGCAAGCGGTGGCGTTGGAAATATTTCATCAACAGTGGCCGTTACAGCCCCAATTTCCGGTTATATCACGGAAGTGAATATAAAAATCGGTAGCAACGTTCAGCCTGGCAATCCGCTGTTCAGTATTGTAGATAACAGTAAAATGCACGTCGACCTGTTGGTTTATGAAAAGGATCTGCAAAAAGTGAAACCTAACCAGACTGTTCGGTTTGTATTAACCAATCAGGATAATTCCGAGATTCAGGGAAAAATTTTCAGCGTTGGAAAAGCTTTTGAAAATGAAACAAAATCGGTTGCCGTCCATGCAGACATTCTGAATGACAAACAAATCCTGATTCCGGGGATGTATGTGAACGCGCTGATCGACATTGGGAAAAATGAAGTAAACGCTTTACCTGTCGATGCTGTTGTGAGAGCAGACGGCAGAGAATTTATATTTGTTTTGGAAGAAATTCACAACGTGAGTAACGAAAATGCTGAAAATGAAGAGTCGAAAGACACGAAAAAGTTGTATCATTTTCAGCGCATCGAAGTGAAATCGGGTACCTCACAATTAGGATATATTCAGGTGACGCCGCTTCAAACGTTAGATAAAAATGCTAAAATTGTTCTGGATGGCTCATATTATATTCAAAGCCATTTACTAAAAAGTGAAGGCGGAGGCGGGCATGAACATTAAGAAAATTACAAGAGTACTTATTTGAGATAGAAAAAAATGTATAGTATAATCACTGCTACGATATTGTTGGGATTGGTGCACGCGTTGATTCCTAACCACTGGCTGCCTCTGGTGGCTGTGGCGAAAGCTGAAAAATGGGAAAAGACTGATTTGTTGAGTGTTGGATTTATTATCGCAATGGCGCACGTTGCGGGGACGGTGGCTCTTGGCATAATCCTGGGAATAATCGGAACCAGAATTGCCAGCCAGTACAGCGGTTTTGTTGATATCATTGCCCCGGTACTTCTGATTATTTTTGGATTAATTTATTTTTCCGTCAACCTCCCACACCATCATCATGGAGCTCAGGAAGACGTAAACAATTATAAAAAATCAAAATCGCGGTGGATCTTTATTTTCGTCATGATGATGTTTTTATCGCCCTGTCTGGAAGTAGAAAGTTTATTTCTTTCTGCCGGAGCATTTGGCGTGAAAAATGTATTACTTCTGGCCCTGGTTTATGCGATGACAAGTATCGTCGGAATTGTCAGTTTGGTTATGTTGGCTTTTAAGGGGATACATCTGGTGGATACAGATTTTATTGAACATAATGAAAAACGTATCACAGGTATAATATTAATCCTGGTCGGCATCGTCACGTTTTTTATTCACTAGCGAGAAGTCTTTATTGTAATATGAAGTTGTCTCAACTTTTTGAGGCAACTTCATATTAGCCGTTGAACTTGGAAGGTAGCGAAGAAACAAAATAGACTTACACTCCGGATTGATAAGATTCTACTTTGTTAACCAAATCGACAACATTTTTAACCTGCATTTTCCGATAGATCTTAAATTTCATCGTACTGATGGTTGATGGGGCCAGTTTGAGCTCTTTTGCGATTTCAGCAGTACGAGATCCCTTTAAAAGAAACTGAAGGATTTCAGATTCTCTTGTTGAAAGCAACGTCATTAGATTTCGATCCATCAATCCTTCCAGTAAAAAATCTGCAATGCCGTCAAAAATGTATTTTTTTCCTCTGATAACCGTGTTGAGAGCAGATTGGAATTCAAATTTGCTCATTGTTTTGAGGCAAATTCCATCAACACCTTTCTTCAAATACGGAATTGCCCAGACCTTCTCATTCTCTTCGCCCATCACCACGATTTTAATGTTGGGCTGTATACGTCTGATACTGTCAAAACTATGCAGATTGGACAAGTTAGATAAACGAATGTCCATGATCAGAATGTCGAAATAAGATTTTTTGAGCGCAGCCTGAGCGTTTTCCCAATTATCGGTTTGTTCAATGGATGCGTCGCTGACATTTTCCTGAATTGAGGCAGTGATGCCAAGACGGAAAATGTCGTTTTTGATGAAAAGCAATATCCTTGTCATGATTTTCGATTTAAAGTTGCTGGTAAATACATTATAGCACAGGGCTTAAATCTTACGAGACAAACCCAATGACGTTAAAAATAAAAGCCTTTTTTAAGCGAAGTTTTTCGGTAATGCCGGAAAGTTTCCCGGTTTACGAAATTCATTGAGTAATCAAAATATCCGGCCCAAAATCTGAGTTTCTTTTCGAATTTTTGGTATAGCAGGGAAGGAGAGTTAAATGGAGCGCTGAGAAATTAAATCTAATTCGGCTTAATCACACCGAGGTGATTTTAGTGGGGTTTCATCCATAAGTGTGTCCTGTTAGTGTTTGTAATATTAAATTTTCTATCAAATTTAACGGACATTTTTGGAAGCATTTGTCGAGATTCCGAGACGTTTATGTAGATATATCTCTATTAGCTATGGCGCCTGCCTATCGAGATATATCAACGTCAAAACTTAAAAATCTTAATTGCCGACTGCTAGAAATTTTTCAAAAGAGAGACCTTTTTTGATAATTCAATCTCATCAGCGACGTCAAGTTTGTCAAAAATTCTACGTTTGTAGGTACTGATGGTATTCTCCTTCACTTTTAAAATCAAGGCAATTTCTTTGGTCCACTTTCCTTCTGTCAAAAGCTGCATCACGAGCATTTCCCGAGGTGACAAAGTCATTATAGGATTTTGCAGTTTTTTCGAAGTAGCATCACCGAGATTGTTAAGAAGGGTTTGCTGTATGTGGTAACTCACATATTTTCCGCGGTTGATCAGTGCTTTATAAGCGGATTGAAACTCTTCGTGAGACGACGATTTGGATAGAAAACCATCGGCACCTGCCTGCATATACGGTAGCGCGTAAACATCTTCATCGTATCCGGAATGAATGAGAATTAATATTTCAGGTTGTCGTTTCCTGACAATTTCCATCATCCGGATATTTTCTCCACCCGGAACATCAATGTCAAGAATTAACAGCTCAAATTTTTCGCTATCCAATAAGGAAAGCCCTGTCGGAAAGTTATCCGCTTGTGAAATAGTTGCTTTTGGGTCAGACTCGGCAATCAGTTGTCTAAGTCCCAGCCTTATTAAGGGATGGTCCTCAATAATCAGTATATTCATGAAAGAGTGTGTGCTTATTATTTACAAATCTAATTATTTATGAACACCAAATCGATCGAAATATATCTACAAAAACCATCCATTAAGTGACAATCATAAGTAAAATTTTTCTGTAAAATTGAAAAACGAAACCCCCGGAAACTAATTCCGGGGGTTTCGTTTTAATATTCTTAATAAAAAATTATGCGGCGAAAATCTTATCCATAAAATCTTTAATGGTTTGTAATCTTTTACGGTCACCGCCGGAAACTTCGGCAGATGCCCAGCCTGAATAACCGATTTTCTGCAGTGCTTTATTTACCTCCGGCCAATTACAATCGCCTTCAAAAAATTCTACGTCAAATCCTTTCCAAAGTCCAAGGTCATTCTGTTTTTTAAAACTGAATTCTTTAAGGTCTAATTTCAGGATCCGCTTGTCCAGCACTTCAATCCACGATACCGGCCAGCCATAACGAAGTACATTGCCCACATCAAAATACCAACCTATCATTGGATTTTTAAAATCGTCAACATATTTAGCCGCTTCGATAGGACTGATCAAAAACTGGTTCCAGACATTTTCCAGAGCGATTTTTACACCGGTCTTTTCGGCAATCGGCAACAGTTTCGCGAGTTCAGCACGAGACCTTTCATAAGCTTCGGCATAAGTGACGGTCGCGTTGACAACACCCGGGACTACTAAAACCGTAGTTCCACCATACTGTTTCGTATCCCAAAGTGCTTTTTCGATGGATTTTACACATTCTTCCCGTTTCTTTGGATCCGGGTCTGACAATGGAAGTTTCCAATGCATAGAATTGACAGTTCCCGGAAGTTCCAGTCCTGTCTTGTCCCTTGCTGCGAGCACTTCTTTCATATCAAGACTATCCGGCGAATCCAGTTCAACGCCGTCATAACCTATATCTTTCAACATTTTAAATTTGTCCATAACAGACAAATTTTCTTTCACCATTCCCCACTTCAAGCTTTTCTTGATCATAGGTTTGGCCAGGTTTGCAGCCGGTGTGGCAATGGCCTCAGTTAAAGAGTCCATTCCCATAACGGCACCAGTAGTTGCAACCGTCGCAAATGCAGTATTTTTAAGAAATTCTCTTCTCTGCATAGTCAAATTACGAGAATGACGTGATACCAGGTCTGGCAACTTCAACAATCGGAGGCTTCATATCAAAGCTGAAATCTGCTGAGCTCTGAGGTCCCAGTTTTTCCGTAGAATTCATCGCTTCTTCCCAGGTTACGCGCTTTCCGGTATATGCAGCCATTCTTCCCATGATGGCCAAAAGCGTACTTTGCGCCATAAACTCGCCGTCATTCAAGGGAGTTCCTTTGCGGATTGAAGCAAATAATTCGTCATGTTCCGTTTGGTACATGTCATTCTGTTTTCCTTCATATTTCCATGGATTCTGGCCGTAAATTTCGTGAACGTTACGTGCGCAGTTTACCATTGCTCTTCCTTTTGTTCCGATCGTTTCAACAAGATAACTGTTTTCACAATTTGCCTGCTGTCTTGAATGATGGAAGCCCTTTACGCCGTTTTCATATTCATAAGTCACCGCGAAGTGGTCGAAGATATTACCAAAAAGTTCTTCCGTTCTGACCTGGCGTCCACCTGTTCCTGTTGCTGAAACCGGTAATTTTCCACCCATCGCCCAAGACATCATGTCAATACTATGCACAGCCTGTTCCACGATATGGTCACCAGCAAGCCAGGTGTAATAAGTCCAGTTACGTAATACATACTGCGCATCCGTCCAGCCCTGTACGCGCGGGAAAGACCACAAAGTGCCGGTATCATAAGTATTATAAATTGCAGAAATATCACCAACGGCTCCATCAAGGATTTTTCCAAAACTAGCGCGTTTTGGTTCATGGTATCTCCAGCAGAAACCGGACATCAATGACAGATTTTTCTGTTTTGCCAATTTCGCTGCGTCTAAAACTTTACGCACGCCCGGCGCATCAACAGCAACGGGTTTTTCACAGAAAACATGTTTCCCGGCCGTGATCGCAGCTGTTAAATGTTCAGGACGGAAATGTGGAGGCGTAGCAAGAATTACTACATCAACACCCGATTCCAAAACTTTTTTGTAAGCGTCAAATCCTACAAATTTATGACCATCGTCCACTTTCACTTTTGCACCATGTACTTTCGTCAGGTTTTCCAGTGAAGACTGCAATTTATCAGGAAAAATATCTCCCATTGCATGCAAAACAACATTTGGGTCCGCTTTTAAAGCCTGGTTAGCAGCTCCGGATCCGCGTCCTCCACAACCGATCAAGCCTATTTTTAACGTATCTGCATTGATATCGCCAGCGAAAGCTTTGTTTGGATTTAGGATTGTAATTGTAGGCAAAGCACTACCTGCTAAGGCAACGCCAGCCATTTTTAAAACATCTCTACGAGAAGCATTCATATTCTATAAGGGATTAGGTTTGATAATTTCATTACATAAAATTTTTGAGCAGCCGCGCTGCTTTTTATATTCTATGCAAAGTTTTAAAGTTAAATAAATCTATCAATTGTTTTGCTAATTAATTTGAAAAATCATTCTAAGTTGTGGTTGACGTCAAAATTTTACATGATTTAAAATCACTTGAAAACGATCTAAATTCCGTAATATTACAGACTCCTTATTATATTTCATTCCAAAAATTTAGTTAAAATGTCCCTTTGGCTTATGGCTCAGGATACGGTACAAGATAATCTTTTAATCGTTATTTCACTTTTGTTCGGGGTTTCAATGCTCACCATGTTGAGTGAAAAACTACGGATTTCCTACCCGATATTTCTGGTAATTGCTGGTTTATTAATCAGTTTCATTCCGGGAATACCCCATATATCGCTCGAACCCGACTGGGTTTTTCTGTTGTTTTTACCGCCGCTCCTATATTTTGCTGCCTGGAATACCTCCTGGAAGGATTTTTGGTATTTTAAAAGACCAATCGGGCTTTTGGCGATCGGCCTGGTTGTATTTACTGCGACTGCCGTAGCATATCTGTCCAATGCCATGATCCCGGATTTTACGCTGGCGATGGGTTTTGTTCTGGGTGGAATTATTTCGCCTCCGGATGCCGTGGCTGCAACCTCTGTTCTTCAGGGATTGAAAATTCCAAAACGTGTAGTTACGATTCTGGAAGGGGAAAGTCTTGTCAATGACGCATCGTCTTTGATTGTTTTTCGTGTAGCGTTAGCCACCGTAATGACTGGCCAGTTTGTTTTCTGGAAGGCAGGTGTGGATTTTTTTGTAGTTGCCATCATGGGCGTTGTCATTGGCGTATCGATCGGTTATATACTTTATCTGGTACATAAATCTTTTCCGACAACATCCAGTATCGACACCGCATTGACATTAATTGCTCCTTACCTGATGTATATCAGCGCGGAACATTTTCACTTTTCGGGCGTCCTTGCGACTGTTAGCGGCGGGTTATTTCTTAGTTACAGATCGAATGAAATATTCTCATATAACTCCCGGATGCAATCGCAATATGTATGGGAAACAGTCGTGTTTTTGTTGAATGGTATTGTTTTTATTATGATCGGGTTGCAGCTTCCTGATATTATGGACGGGCTGGGGAATAATTCAATTGGGGAAGCTGTATTTTATGCTGTGGTCATCAGTATCGTAACCATATTGATCCGAATTATATGGGTTTTCCCAAGTACTTATCTGCCAAGGATGTTAAGTGCAAGCATCCGTGAAAAAGAGGACAGGCCGTCCTGGCAGCCTGTATTTATTGTTGCGTGGAGCGGTATGCGTGGGGTAGTTTCGCTAGCTTCCGGATTGGCTGTCCCGTTGACGCTGGCCAATGGTAACGAGGCGTTCCCTCAGCGTAATTTAATTCTGTTCATCACATTTATTGTTATTCTTGTTACGTTGGTTTTGCAGGGATTAAGTCTTCCATATCTGATCAAATGGCTGAATATTTCGGATGACCGGGGCAACGAAGAAGAACAGGAAATTGCGGTGCGTTTGCGCCTTGCGACAGCCAGTTTGAGCCATATGCAGTCGTCTTATGGGGAGGACGTTCAGATGATTGAGGCATTCAGCCGTCTGAAAGAACGGTATGAACGTATGATTGAAAATGCCAATAATCGTTTGGTGGAAAAGGAGAACAAAAGCGCAACAGCAGATTTTTTGCCAAAATACAGAACAATGCTGGTTGAAATTGTAGCGATTAAAAGAGAAGAGCTTCAGAAGTTGAGAAGAGAAAGAATTTATTCCGACGAAATTTTAAAAGCCCGAGAGCGAGAGCTGGATTTTGAGGAAGCCCGACTGCGTGATTCACCCTGAGAAATAAAAGAACTCGTTCGAACAGTCGAACGAGTTCTTAATTTTGTCGAATGTCTCAGCGGACTAATGCCTAACACCTAAAAGCTAACAGCTAATTCCACTGCACTTCCACCGCGTAATCTTTCAGGTCAATCGTCGTGAAATGCTCACCATTCTGGCGTTTCAGTGAAATTTTGCCATTTTGAACTTTCGCTGTCTGCTGCGACATAACGTCCTTATTATTTTTCTTGCGGTAAATAGCAACAAGGTTTTCGTCTGTAGTCACGTCCACTTCACAAGTCCGTCCTTTTGCTGCAACAATTTTTGAATGATTAGGCAAATAAGGGGCTTTTGCGAGCGCCAGCGCGCGGGAAGCCAGTGGTACGCCATAACCCACGAAATTATTTCCATAAGGATATAAGTGAGCTGATTTTTCGATAAGATCAATCAGTTCCCTGTTGGTTAATTTCGGGTTTGCCTGCATCAGACAGGCTGCAAAACCGGTGATAACGGGTGCGGAAAGCGAAGTTCCGTATAGCGAGTAACAGGAAACATTTGGTTTTACGTATTCTAAAAATTCGGGGCCTACGCTACTGTAACCAATCCGGTTCCAAAGTTTTGCATTGGTTGCGCCAATTGATAATACGCCTCTCGCATCCGCAGGCGCTGAGATAATTTCCCAGCTTTTGTCCTCGCCTTCGTTTCCGGCTGAAACCACGATCATCATTCCTTTTTTGTCAGAAGCGATCTGCGCGGCACGTGTGATCGCGCTCGTTTTTCCATCCATCTGGGATGGTTTATAGTTTTCTTTCGGATCAGAAAATCCTTTGGCATAACCCAAAGAAGTATTGATTAGCCGAACGCCAAGGCTGTCCATCCATTCTATCGCAGCAATCCAGTTATCTTCCTCGCCGCGCCACTCACGCAGCGAATAATCGGTACGCGCCAGATAGAATTTAGCATTTAGCGCAAGTCCGTATTGCATCTGTTCCTGATTGTCAATTCCGGAAATGGCAGCTAACACCTCCGTGCCGTGCATATCGGAAAATGACTCAGCGGTACTAAAAAGCAATTCCCCGGATCTTCCCGGTTTAACATAATCGTGGATGCCCAAGATTCTTTTGTTCTTAAAAATATGCTGCAAGGCAAGGGAGGAATCGGCGCCGTAAAAACCGGCATCGATCACGCCAATCGTAACATCTTTTCCGTTTATTCCTGCTTTTTGGAAAGCAGTGGCCTGCACCTGCGACATTACCTGAGCCATTTGCGCTTTTTCAACGGGCTGCGTTTGTGCAATGTAGAAACCGGAAGTCATCGGAATAACTTCTTTTACAAATCCCAGTTGGCGAACCTTTTCGGCCTGATCGTAAGTCAAAACCGCCGAAACTGCATTTAGCCATTTTGAACGGTTGGCAATATGGACAGCATTTTCCTTCAATATTTTTTGATAGGTGTCACGCACAGGAAGGTCAGTCTCATCAGATAAGGGATTGCCAAATTTCTGACGGTTTTCGAGCGTTGTCTGAGAAACTGCTGGTTTGTTAGATAAGTCTTTGTCTTTTAAATAGATCCAGTATTTTGGCTGTGCAGAAAGCAGTCCGGGAATACATAATAACGCCAGTAAAAATAATCTCTTCATCTACTATTTAAGTTGTTAGGTTGTTGTTCTTTGACAATATATGCAAACCGAATATTGAAGCCACATTCAGTAAAGATCTGGATATACCACCCTTTCAGGTTTAAATCTTGCAATAATTTATCTTTTCTAAAATAATGCCATCCCTTCTGGATTTTGTCAAACGTGTTAATCCCGACCAGAGCAGCGTCACTTTACTTTTCTTCTATTTAAATTAAGAAGTAAAACGTAATTTTACAAATTAAATTACCAGTTACAAAAAAATAGAGTTTATGCGTTATTCGTCCATAGATAAAAACCTTTTCATAGAAAACCGTCGCAGGCTGTCCGGTTTGCTGAAACCAAAATCGCTGGCCATTTTGAATTCAAATGATATCATGCCAACAAATGCGGATGGTTCGATGGGTTTTCGTCAGAATACGGATCTTTTTTATCTTACGGGAGTCGATCAGGAAGAGACAATCCTGCTTGTTTTTCCGGAACATCCCGATGAAAAATTCAGGGAAGTTTTGTTTGTCCGCGAAACCAATGAACTGATTGCGGTTTGGGAAGGCGAAAAATTAACCAAAGAGCAAGCCCGTGACGTATCGGGGATTAAAACGATTTTCTGGACACATCAATATGAAACCGTTTTCAGGAACATCGTTTACGAAGCTGAAAATGTATACCTGAACGCTAACGAGCACACCCGCAACGACTCACCGGTAGTAACCCGTGACGGACGTTTTGTACATGAGTTTAGAGAAAAATATCCGCTGCATCAGCTGGTTCGGCTTGCGCCTTTAATGCATCACTTGCGTGCGATCAAACAGCCGCAGGAAATCGCTTTGATGCAGAAGGCTTGTGATATCACAAAATTGGGTTTTGAAAGACTTTTGAAATTTGTGAAACCAGGCGTAGAAGAATTTGAGATTGAGGCGGAATTGCTGCACGAATTTATAAGGAACCGTTCAAAAGGTTTTGCCTATCAGCCGATTATTGCATCCGGTGCAAATGCCTGTGTTTTGCATTATGTCCAAAATGACAAACCTTGCAAAGACGGCGATGTGATACTTTTAGACGTCGCTGCCGAATATGCCAATTATGGTTCCGACCTGTCGAGAAGTATTCCTGTGAATGGTCGGTTTACAAAACGTCAGCGTGATGTTTATGATGCTGTTTTACGAGTTTTCAAAGCGTCAAAAGCCATGCTCGTAACAGGCGGACTTTGGGATGAATACCATGTGGAAGTTGGGAAAATCATGGAAAGTGAGCTGCTTGGTTTAGGATTGATCACAAAACACGATATTGAAAAACAAGATCCGGAATGGCCGGCTTATAAAAAATATTTTCCACATGGCAATTCCCACTTTCTGGGACTTGATATTCATGATGTAGGAAATAAATACCGTCGGTTTGAACCTGGAATGGTATTTACCTGTGAACCAGGTATTTACATTAAAGAAGAAGGTCTGGGGATACGATTGGAAAATAATATTCTCATCACCGCGGACGGTAATGTAGACCTGATGGCTCATATTCCGATCGAGGCGTCGGAAATTGAAGAATTAATGAATTCATAAGAATAGTTATATTTGGTACCCCGAAAGCCGGAAGATCTAAAAAGCTTCCGGCTTTCGATCATATAAATGGATGACTTAAATCAAATGGATTTTTTTACCGAGGACCTTTACAAATTACTTTTTTCATTTCTGCTAGGCGCCGTTATTGGTGCTGAAAGAGAATATAGAAGTAAGTCGGCCGGGTTGAGGACCATGATTTTAATTGCCGTTGGCTCCACCGTTTTTACACTAATATCCATCAGGATTAGTGGGGATGCAGGACGGATTGCTGCGAATATTGTAACGGGTATCGGTTTTATCGGTGCAGGAATTATTTTTCGGGAAAATAATCGTGTGGTCGGTATCACGACCGCAGCCATCGTTTGGGTAACCGCTGCGTTGGGTATGGCGATCGGTGCCGGTTATTATGTTATCGCGCTGTATGCTTTTTTGGTTGCGGGGATGTCTTTGGTAATTTTAACACCTTTTCAAAAGTGGATCAGGAACAAAAATCAGATCAAAAGTTATCGGTTGATGTGTGTTTACCAGAAAAAGACGCTGAAAGATTATGAAGCTGTTTTTAAACGTTTTGGGATGACTATCCTTGGGGCGGAGCAAAACCGGTCGGGTAATTATATAACCGGGAGCTGGCTTTTGCAGGGCTCACTTCAAACCCACGAAGAGCTGACAGCATATCTTTTGGATGATAAGGAAATTATCGAGTTCGATTTCTAGTAACTTTTGGATACAAATTGTAAATTATATTTTCCTTTTATTTCTCGCGTCAGTGCTTAAACTGACACAAATCAGGAAATAAATAATGTTAACAGTAAACCAGTGTTCGTAATTTAGTGTTTTAGTAACGACTGAACCGTAACCCATTTTCTTAAAAATTTAGGGCAGTGATGTCCTGAATGAAATTTATTTTATATGTCTCACATTATTAAGACAACGCTCTGGGAAGTTATCAGCCAGAATACTTCGGAGACAGAATCCGGTTGGCTGATAGAAAAGGGTAAGGCACCTGCCATTGAGCTGATGACTGCCTTTGTTGCCTCACCCCGATTTTTAACAAAAAAAATCGTAAATGTTGATAAGGAGCTGGAAGTGAAGTTGAAAGATGCAATTCCTGGATTCTCAATAACCGGATGGAGCCTTGTTCGCACCGCGAGGGTCTGGCTTTTGGCACAACTTGATGATACTGATAAGGACGTTTTTATTAAAAATATAGATACGCTTTTTGATACGGCGGAAATGAATGAGCTGGTTGCGCTTTATTCTGCGTTGCCGGTTTTGTCTTATCCCGAGCAATGGCTTTTCCGCGCCACCGATGCAGTTCGTTCCAATATGGGTTTTGTCTTTGATGCAATTGCTTTGCACAATCCTTATCCCTCTAATTATTTCAGCGAACTGGCCTGGAACCAATTGGTTATGAAAACTATTTTTAATGACAAACCGATACACTATATCACTGGATTGGAGGAAAGAGAAAATAAAAATCTTGCACTGATTCTTTCTGATTTCGCCCATGAGCGGTGGGCTGCCGGTCGTTCCGTGGCACCTAATGTGTGGCGTCTGGTAAGTAAATTTATGGACGAGACACTTTTATCTGACATGAAGTATTTATTTGCTTCAGATCAGCTGGTAAACCGGGAAGCGGCAGCATTGGCTTGTGCTAATTCCGAATATGCCCCTGCGAAAGCTTTATTGTCAACGTATCCGGAATTTGAAAAATCAATTGACGAATGTGCTCTGACCTGGTCCAATCTCGAATTTATAGATTTAAATACTTATGTGCCAACATTGCAAAGATAGTAGCGCGCCCAATCCGTCACATTTTGAGGAAGGCGACGGACTGGCAAATGCTCCTGCTCATAAAGAAATGGCTTGGAGCGAATATAATGAACTGATCCAGGGGATGCGTTTTTTTGACCCGCATATCCACATGGTTTCGCGTACGACTGACGATTATCAGGCGATGCGAAAAGCGGGTATCGTCGCTTTGATCGAACCTTCATTTTGGGTCGGACAGCCGCGTACAGGACTTTCAAGTTTTAAAGATTATTACAGCAGCCTGGTTGGATGGGAGCGTTTCCGTTCTTCCCAGTTTGGTATCAAACATTACTGCACCATGGGACTGAATTCCCGTGAGGCAAATAATGAGGCACTGGCTGAACAGGTGATGGAAATCCTGCCTTTGTATATTTACAAAGAAGGCGTTGTAGGTATTGGAGAAATTGGTTTCGACGATCAGACAGCAGCCGAAGAAAAATATTATCGTTTGCAGCTTGAACTGGCAAAAGAGGCAAAACTACCAGTTCAGGTCCATACGCCGCACCGCGACAAAAAACGTGGAACGGAGCGAAGTATGGCAATTGCGCTGGAACATGGACTGGATCCTTCCTGGGTAACAATTGACCATAATAATGAAGAAACAGTAAAAAGTGTGCTGGATCAGGGTTTTTATGCTGCCTTTACGATTTATCCTTTTACAAAAATGGGTAATGAAAGGATGGTAAAAGTAGTTGAACAGTATGGACCTGAGCGTATTATGGTAAATTCTGCCGCCGACTGGGGGATTTCTGATCCGCTGGCGCTTCCAAAAACAGCTGCACTTATGAAAATGAGGGGAATATCAGACGAAACCATTCGTTTGGTAACTTACCAGAATGCGATCGATGCATTTGGAAAAAGCGGCCAGATCGATGTTTCTGATTTTGAAAGCGGACTGTCAGTTGAAAAAACGGAAAAGTTTCATGGTAATTCAATTTTACGCGGAGGTCAGCAACCTGACGTTTCCAAAGATTCCCTCGTAATCCAATAAAAGTGGCTGATTTAAAACCTTATTTGCAATTAACACGACCAGCCAATCTGGTAACCGCCGTAGCTGATATTCTGGCTGGAATGGCGATAGCACAATTTACTTTTTCAAGTTTTAATCCGGTTTTACTGGTTATATCAACGCTCGGTCTGTATGGCGGAGGTGTGGTGATGAACGATGTTTTTGACGCAAAACTTGACGCCATTGAAAGGCCTGAACGTCCGATCCCAAGCGGGAAAGTATCGCTTCCGGCTGCGACGATGCTCGGAATGACCCTGCTTTTCGGAGGCGTTTTGGCGGCTGCTTTATTTAGTTTTCAAAGCGGAATGATTGCGGTAGTCGTTGCGGCTTTGACGGTTTTATATAATCGTTTTGCAAAACATCACGTCTTTTTTGGGCCCTTGACAATGGGCATGTGTCGCGGTGGAAACCTGCTTCTGGGGATGAGCGTTTTGCCTGAATCGTTTCAGCAGTGGGGTTTGATAGCCATTTTACCTATTGCATACATTGCGGCAATTACCTTGATCAGTCAGGATGAGGTGCATGGCGGCAAGAGGAGAACGCTTTACATTGCTGTCTTTCTATATCTTGTCGTTTTGTTGGCACAATTATATATTGCTCAAACGCAAGGGAATATTCTTTTTGCACTTCCTTTCGTTATTCTTCATGCCTGGCTTATCGGTCGTCCGTTATATAATGCGATCCAGAATCCTGTCGGGCCTTTGATTGGGAAAGCTGTGAAGGCTGGTGTGCTTTCTCTGATCGTCATGAATGCATCCTGGTGTATGGCTTTTGGGCTTTGGCCTGTTGCATTGGCGGTTCTTGTTTTGTTGCCATTATCGATTCTTTTAGCCCGCGTTTTCGCGGTAACATAAAATAGAATACAGGGAAAAAGGCTTGAAATAAGTCAACCCGACATTCGGTCATTCATTATTGTTTTTTAAAATGCAAACCATAAAACAGAGCTTTAAAGTAGAATACAATTATTCTATTTTTTTTACCAATAATCTTTTTGACACCGTTAATAATCAATTAAGTGACTTTTTTAGCACTTATGAAGAACAGGGATTTCAGCGTAAAGTTTTGGTTGTGATCGATGGTGGGTTTCTTTCGCACCACCCTGAATTGTCGGATGCTATCAAAAATTATTTTGCAACACAGGTGAAACATATCCAGCTTGCCAAAGATGTTATTGTGGTTCCTGGTGGTGAAGCATCAAAAAATGACCCGGATTTATTCGAAAAGCTGGCGCAAGCTATTGATATATATGGTATTGACCGCCACTCTTTCGTAGTGGGTATCGGCGGAGGCGCGGTGCTTGATCTTGTTGGTTACGCGGCTGCGGTTTCACACAGAGGAATTAAACTGATCCGGATTCCGACTACTGTTTTATCCCAAAACGATTCAGGTGTTGGCGTGAAGAACAGTATCAATTTTCACGGCAAGAAAAATTTCCTGGGAACCTTTGCCCCTCCCGTAGCTGTCTTCAATGATCTTACGTATTTAAAAACACTGGACGATCGTGACTGGCGTTCCGGCATTTCAGAAGCTATAAAAGTGGCTTTGATTAAAGACAAATCATTTTTTGAGTGGATTGAAGAACATGTCGTTTCGCTCGCCCAGCGTGATGAAGCTACGATGTCTTATCTGATCCATCGTTGTGCAGAAATGCATACCGAGCATATTGGAAGCGGCGATCCATTTGAATTTGGTTCTTCCCGTCCATTGGATTTTGGCCACTGGGCAGCTCACAAACTTGAATATCTGACCGATTTTGAAGTGCGTCACGGTGAAGCTGTGGCGATTGGCATTGCCCTCGATTGTGTATATGCCAACAAGATCGGTATGCTTTCGGATGCCGATCTAGACAGGATTTACAATGTGCTGGTAAAGCTGGGTTTTGATCTGTATCATGTCAAACTTGCTGAAAATGATAAGATAAATCTGCGTAACGGCTTACATGAATTCCGTGAACACCTGGGCGGAAGGCTCACGATTATGCTTCTGGAAAAAATAGGGAAGGGTGTGGAAGTGCATGAAATGGACGCCGATATCATTGCAGAATCTGTTGATGTTCTGGAAAAATTTCATGCTGAAAAAAAGGTAATGGCAGAAGGTTGATCTGCCTGTCAAAAACTTTCGTTCGCGTTAAAATAATTTTCCCTAAACCTGCTATCATGATTACCCCATACGGACACCTAACCTATTGCAGCAATATTCATCCCGGCGAACAATGGGACGATCATTTTAAGGCATTACAAGAAAATATTCCATACATAAGACAGCAGCTAGCTCCCGGCAAACCATTTGCGCTGGGATTGCGAATCGCAAATGAAGCATCAATCGAGCTGAGCAAACCTGACCGCCTTTCAGAATTTAAAAAATGGCTGACAGCGCAGAACGTTTACGTTACTGTAATCAATGGCTTTCCCTACGGCGGTTTTCATGCGACACGCGTCAAAGATGATGTGCATACGCCCGATTGGACAACTTCTGACCGGGTGGAATATACCAAACGTCTTTTTACAATTCTTTCACAAATCATTCCGGAAAATACTGAGGGTGGCGTTTCAACGCCTCCTTTATCCTATCGCTTGTGGTGGAAAACAGAAGAAGAGAAAAAAAACACCATTGAGATTGCCACTAGAAATATCCTGACAGTTGTTGATCATTTAATAATGATTGAAAAAGAATCAGGGAAAATATTACACCTGCATATAGAGCCTGAACCTGACGGGATTTTAGATAATACGGTGGATTTTGTAAATTGGTATAGGCATGATCTTTTACCGATCGGCATTACTTACCTAAAAGAGAAATACAGTTTTTCGGAAGGAAAAAGCAAGGAGACTATTTTACATTATATCCGTCTTTGTTACGATATCTGCCACGCCGCAGTGGCTTATGAAGAGCCTGAAGATATCTTGGCAAGACTGGACGAAGTTGGAATAAAGGTTGGGCGGATACAGGTAAGTTCAGCGTTAAAAGTTGATTTTTCTTCAGATGCTCAAACAAAATTCAACGCGATCAAAGCCTTCGATGAGCCCGTTTATTTGCATCAGGTGGTAGCGCAAACTTATGACAATGGGAAAAAATATTATCCTGATCTCCCCGAAGCAATAGCAGATTATAAGGAAAGCGAACAGAAAGAATGGCGGGTTCATTTCCATGTTCCGTTGTTCATAGAATCCTACGGCGCGCTCGATTCCACGCAAAATGCGATTATTAAAACGCTGGCAATTCATAAAGAGAAACCATTTGCCCCCTGTTTAGAAGTAGAAACCTATACCTGGGGTGTGCTTCCGGAAGATATACAAAAACCGATTGGTGAATCAATTGTCCGGGAAATGGAATGGGTGAAAGAAGTGCTTTTTTAATGGGTAATTGTTAAGGGTTAATTGTTAATGGTGGAGAGTTGAAATGTCGTTAATATTTTAAACTTCTGAATCACTATTTAGGGCCTCTATATTTTTTAGCTATTTTCTGGCTCCTTTGGGTGCTCTTATTTTTAGAATGGATTGGTTACCAAGAAATTTCAAGATTCCTTTTAGGCTTTCTATTTATAAAATTTATTGGCTGCGGAGATCTCAGGATTGCTTTTTAAGGCCTCCGTTTGTTAAGTATGGACTGGTTGCCAATGAATTGATACATTATTTTAGCCCTTCTTGATGGCCAATAAATCTCATGAATTATTTTAGGCGTTGTGTTTAAAGAATTAATTGATGGCCATTAAATCTCATGAATTATTTTGGGCCATGTGTTTATGGAAAAGATTTGATGTTTAGAAATTTTCGGCTCCTTTGGAGCCACCTGTTTATAGAACAGTCCATCATTCAGTAATCCACGGCTCCGTAGGAGCCTCCTCTTATTGGATAATTATCTTGAATAATTCACTACTGAATTAGCTTCAAAATTAAGACCAAAATGAAAAAAACTGTTGTCATTGATATCGTAGGATTAAGTGCTAATTTAATTGGTGAGCATACTCCGTTTTTAAAAAAATATATTGAAAAACGCCATTTAACTTCCATAAAACCGGTTCTTCCTGCTGTTACTACTACTTCGCAAAGTACCTATATTACAGGAAAATGGCCTGTAGATCATGGAATTGTAGGCAATGGCTGGTATGATAAGGACGACTCGGAAATAAAATTCTGGAAACAATCTAACAAACTGGTTCAGGCGGATAAAATCTGGGATGCAGCTAAAAAAGTGGATCCAACCTTTACATGTTCAAAAATGTTTTGGTGGTATAACATGTATTCAACCGCTGATTTCTCAGTAACACCGCGCCCGCAATATCATGCCGACGGTGTGAAAGCGCCCGACTGTTATGCTTATCCGCCGAAACTCAGAGATGAATTACAGGAAAAATTA
This sequence comes from Dyadobacter sp. HNCC25DJ186, assembly GCF_056895235.1. NCBI lineage: Bacteria > Pseudomonadati > Bacteroidota > Cytophagia > Cytophagales > Spirosomataceae > Dyadobacter > Dyadobacter sp. HNCC25DJ186. The sequence goes on along the minus strand of NZ_JBXHAS010000010.1, from coordinate 97,500 downwards.
GGTCAGTTTCCTCTTTTTAGTTTTTGGGGGCCAAATGCTAATATAAAATCAACACGCTGGATTGCAGACGCTTCCATGTATGTCGACGAAAAACATAACCCGACATTAACACTGATCTATCTTCCTCATCTGGATTATTGTCTTCAAAAGTTCGGCCCGGATTTTTCCAAAATCAGTAAGGAACTTGGTGAAATTGATAAGGTTGTTGAAGACTTGGTTACTTTTTACGAAGCGAAAAACGCGAAGGTTATTTTGCTTTCGGAATATGGTATCAATCCGGTTAATAATCATATTGATATAAACCGGATTCTTCGAAAAGAAGGCCTTATTTCTGTAAGAACTGAACGTTGGTATGAACTGCTGGACGCTGGCGCATCCAAGGCCTTCGCCGCCTCCGATCATCAGATCGCTCATGTATATCTGAATGATCCCTCAGTTAAAGAGCAGGTTGTCAGAGTTTTAAAGGCAACACCCGGAATTGATCTGGTTTTAGATAAAGAGCAGCAAAAGGAATATCACTTAAATCACGATCGATCAGGCGATCTGGTCCTGGTTGCAAAACCCGATAGCTGGTTTACTTATTACTATTGGCTGGACGATGCCAAAGCACCGGATTTTGCACATCTGGTTGAGATTTTCAAGAAACCTGGATATGACCCTGTCGAAATGTTCATGGATCCCAAAAATCCATTTATCAAACTTCGTGCAGGTTACAAGCTCGGCAGAAAACTTTTAGGGTTTAGATACTTGATGGATGTTATTCCGTTAGATGCGACTTTGGTAAAAGGTTCTCACGGAAGCGTAAATGTCCCGAGAGAATATTTTCCAATCCTAGTTACGGACCAGGCAGTAAATAAGGAAATACAAGCGGTTGATGTGTACGATGTAATCTGGCAGCACCTGCTTTAGTATGCCGCTCGCACCGATTTGTAATCGGTGCGGTCATGGTTAAGCGTTTGCAACGCGTAACCATGACCGGCGTGCCTTTGTTTACAAAGGCCTAAATTTTTGTCTCCCGCCTCAAAAGAAAAATTCAAGCCTCCAGACAAACACGCACAGCAAAGGCTTCTCTATTGCCCGACTGATGTATCCAGTTGGCATAGTATTTTATACTTCGCCAGGAAAACAAATCAAATACCGCAACGTTCATTAATAAAAAACCAGCGATATGAAAAATATACACATACCATTTCTGTTTTCCCTGATCCTGATTGGATTAACATCGGCGTGCTCATCCTCAGATGAGGACAACGATGAAGGTGAGGCAGGCACAGTTGAAACAATCCAGGCAGTTGAAGCCTTTCCTTCGCTTACTTTCACATCACCCGTAGATATCAGGCAATCCCCTGACGCATCAAACAGATTTTTTGTTGCGGAACAACAGGGCGTTATTAAAGTATTCGATAATGCAGCCGGAACATCTGCGAGTTCTAACTTTCTGGATATCAGAAGTAAGGTTACTTCCAGCGGCGAATTAGGTTTGTTAGGTTTTGCCTTCCATCCGGATTTCGCGACGAACGGATTTTTCTACGTTAACTATACCCGTGCGAACCCACTGCAAACAGTTATCGCAAGATATAAAGCAACAACGCCTACGGCAAACACAACAGATATTTCCAGCGAAACTATCTTATTGACTTATAATCAACCATTTCCAAACCACAACGGAGGTTCTATGGAATTTGGAAAAGATGGTTATTTATACATTGCTTCCGGTGATGGAGGAGGAAGTGGTGATCCGCAGAACAATTCTCAGAATATGAAATCCTATCTGGGAAAGATTTTAAAAATTGACGTTAACACTACAACAAAAGGAAATTATGGGATTCCAGCCGACAACCCTTTTGCTGGAAATGCCAATGGGTCCCTTGAAGAAATTTATGCTTATGGATTAAGAAATCCCTGGAAAATGAGTTTCGATACGGGTTCTGACCGATTCTTCGTCGCTGACGTTGGTCAGAATGTAAAAGAAGAGATCAATCTGATTACCAAAGGTGGAAATTTCGGTTGGAAAATTAAAGAAGGAAAAGATTGTTACAGCCCTTCTTCCAACTGCGACGCAACAGGACTTATTGAGCCAGTTCTTGATTATGGCCGCTCAAATGGCGACGTATCGATCACAGGCGGATATGTTTACAGAGGTGAAACGATCAAAGGTTTGGTTGGGAAGTATATTTATGGAGATTACGTCAGTGGCCGGATATGGGCGCTGGAGGTGGATGGAAATCAGGTAAAAAGCAATGCACTACTGATGAAATACGGAGGGTCGATATCAACTTTTGGTCAGGATTCAAAGGGTGAAGTTTACTTCGCGAATTACCGCGCAGGAAAGATAGTGAAGCTGGCAGTACAGTAGAATGGGCTACGAGTGGGAAGAAAACCTTACTTTTGGCGTTATTTTCTTTAACAGGATATCAGATTTTAACTCTGATTCATTGTATTCGGTGACAGCATGAGTTTTTTGAGTAATACAAAAGTAGCAGTAATAGGCGGAGGCAGCTGGGCCACCGCGATCATCAAGATTTTATGTGAACAGCAGCATATTCAGGTCCGCTGGTGGCTTAGGAATGGAAAGGATATTGAGCATATCCGAAAATTTCACCACAATCCGAGTTATCTCAGCGATGTTTATCTTTCACCTAAAAAGGTTAAAGTATTTGAAAAAACACGTGAAGCGGTAAAAGGAGCTGACTACGTAATCTTGGCTATTCCCGCCGCCTTTGTTCAGGAATCTTTACAGGATTTGAATGAATCTCATTTGAAGGGGAAACGAGTCGTTTCTGCCATTAAGGGAATGATTCCTGAGGAAAATATTCTCGTGACGGATTGGGTTTCTGAAAAATACAAAGTCCCGCTGAAAGATATAGCCGTCATTGCCGGTCCGTGCCATGCCGAAGAAGTTGCACTGGAAAAACAGTCATACCTGACCATTGCTTCAACCGATGCCGTTTGTGCGGAGGATTTCTCTAAATTAATGACTTGCCGGTTTGTTACCGCGCATCCGCTCGCCGATTTATATGGTGTGGAATATGCAGCGGTTATGAAAAATATTATTGCTCTGGCTTGTGGTATTACCCATGGTTTGGGCAATGGCGATAATTTTCAGGCCGTGATGGTTTCCAACGCCATGCAGGAAATTCGTCATTTTGTAACCGGTCTGGATCCTCGGGAACGTGAGTTAAGTACTTCTGCTTACCTTGGCGATTTGCTGGTTACTGCCTATTCTCAGTTCAGTAGAAACCGATTATTTGGTAATATGATCGGCCGCGGATATAGCGTAAAAGCCGCGCAGTTGGAAATGAAAATGATTGCCGAGGGATATTATGCGACGAAAAGTATCTTCGAATTAAACAAAACATTACACGTGAACTTGCCGATAACGACCGCTGTATACAGGATTTTGTATCAGGAAGAATCCCCCTCCATGGTGATCGAGGAGTTAAAAAAGGTGCTAAGATAAATAGCCTTTTTCCGTTATCCGGCGTACTAGTAATATCCAGATCTTGCTTTATGAAACAACAATATGAACTTGTATAGCCGCCTTGTTTTTGCGTCATTCTCCATTTTATCGCTGCTTGCTGCGTGTAACTCCAAACAATCTGAATCGTCCGGAACAGGGGATTCAACAAATGCTGCAATCTCGAAGGACTTTGTTTTTGGTGATAAACGTGCCTTTGCACAATGTCACGCCTCGACGCTAGTCCGTTTGAAGGATGGTCAGTTTCTGGTTGCGTGGTTTGGAGGTACCGAAGAAAAAGATCCTGACGTAGGAATTTGGCTTTCAAAAGGCAGACCTGGAAATTGGAGCGAGCCGAAAGAAGTCGCAAAAATCAGGGAAGACGCGCACTGGAATCCTGTATTACAGCTTGCAGAAGATGGTACCATTTATCTTTATTTTAAAGTGGGAAAAGAAATTCCATCTTGGGAAACATGGGTGAAAAAGTCGAGTGATAACGGAGAAACCTGGTCAGATGCCTATGAGCTTGTCAAAGGCGACAAGGGCGGGCGAGGACCTGTGAAAAATAAACTGCTCGTACTTTCTGACGGTACCTGGCTTGCCGGTGCATCCAATGAGATCAAACGCTGGGAGGTGTTTGTGGATAGGAGTGAGGATAAGGGCAAGACTTGGAAAGCATCTTCTTATTTCAAAATAGACACGAGCGAGATCAAAGGCAAAGGGGCAATTCAACCAACTTTATGGGAAACTGAACCCGGAAAAGTGCATATGCTGGTGAGAACGACAAGCGGAATAATCGGAAGAAGTGACTCTGAGGATTTTGGGAAAACCTGGACTCCGATTTATGATACCAAACTCCCAAATCCAAACAGCGGGATAGATCTTACTCAATTCCCCGACGGCACGCTCGCGCTCGCCTACAATCCTGATGCAAAAAACTGGGGCTCCCGGTCGCCGTTATCCATTGGTTTATCGTTTGATAACGGAAAAACCTGGAAAGATAAAATTGATATTGAAACCGGGAAAAAGACGGACGAATTTTCTTATCCGGCTATCATCAGCTGGGGGGATTCCGTTGCAGTTACCTATACCTGGAATCGCCAGAAAATTGCCTTCTGGCTTGGCACAAAAGATGATATAAAACATTTGATTAAGAAAAACTGATTAGGATCTCATTAATCAATATAATTTTAGTCTGAAATTTTGTTTATATTCGGTTACTATAACGTGTATTCGTGACCAAATATAGACAGCCATGAAAATATCTTCAACATTAATCCTCTGCACAGCGGCCTTACTTTGTGGCTGTTCACCTTATTATTATTCACCTAATAAAGTAAATATCCCGAATCTCAGGGAGCGGAATGATATGCGCGTTGATGCAGGTTTTGGCGGCGGATGGATTATGAAAGGTGCTGACTTACAGGCGGCTTATGCTATCACATCTCATGTTGGTATCATGGCGAATGGTGCATTGACTGGCAGTCGTGAATCATCCACGAATTACAGCGAACGGGAATATACAACAAGCCGGTACCTAGAAGCCGGCCTCGGATATTTCACAAAACTGGAAGAAAATCAGAACTGGGCTTTGGAAATATTTGGCGGCGGAGGTAAAGGTGATTATAAAGTACGCTATGATCGGGAAGAACGTGTTCAGCTAAATATGAACAAATTTTTTATTCAACCCTCGTTAAGTTACACACATCCCAGAAAAAACTTGGAATTTGGCATCGGTTCCAGATTTTCCGGGGTAGATTATAATTTGAAAAGTACCACATTACTTGCTACGTATGATTTCGAACGTGTGAAACGGATCATTGATCGCTCCCTTGTCGTTTATTGGGAACCATCTTTCCGGTTTAGTGCAGGATCGGAAACAGTCAAGGGTTTTGTGAGTTATACCCCTTCTATCAGCATCTTTGAAAGTGATATCCCCCGGGAAATTATTAACCTGAATTTAGGGGTAAGGTTTACGTTCAATGCTTCCCGCCGTCACTAATAAATGATAATAGTCTAAGATCAATTCTATCTGCCTGTCGTATAATTCTCGGTATTATCAGATATTGCCGATGTTTTATACAATATTATCTTCAATGTTATATATTTTGGCAACGTTCCCGATAACGATTGCATTAAAATAGTCTGACCAATTGGACTTTCCAGATTATTTATTGGCTATTATACATTACCGATTTGCATTTGGGCACCCATGACAGAATCGGATTGTATTAGAAATGTTCAATTAAATTATTGGAAGTATGACCGGATATTCCACTGCCCGAGCTAATCTTGGCACTAAAAATTTTGTCTTTAAGGATGTGTATTTTCAGGATACTGATGCTGCTTTCAAGATGCAGTTTGATCCGGAAGATAAAATGCCAAAGTACAAGCAAATCGTGCAGTCGATCAGAACCGATATTGACAGAGGGGTTTTGAAAAAAGGAACACAATTACCTTCTATAAGTGAACTGAGCGTTGATTATTTGCTGGCTCGCGATACTGTTGAAAAGGCATACCGGGAGTTGCGTAATCTGGGTTATATCACTTCGGTACAGGGAAAAGGTTATTATGTGCAGTCGGGCGGTGATAAAAAGGATAAGATTTTATTGGTTTTCAATAAGTTAAGTTCTTATAAAAAGATCATTTATTATTCCTTCATCAAGGCGCTTGGCGATCAGGCTGTTGTAGATCTGGAAATCCATCATTACAGTGCCAAACGGTTTAAAGAAATTATAGAGAAAAACTTGGGCAATTATAATCACTATGTCATTATGCCGCACTTCAATCCGGCTGAGGAAGAGGATTATATGACTACGATTCGTAGTATTCCCTCTTCACAACTGGTTTTGCTCGACAGAGATATTCCTGAATTAATTCAGCCGACTTTGAGTATTCACCAAAGTTTTGATAAGGATATTTTTGGTTCTCTGGAAAGTGCGAATGACCTGCTTGATAACTACAAAAGGCTCGTTCTGATTTTTCCATTTGACGGAAATTACCCAAGAGAAATCATAAGAGGGTTCAAAAATTATTGCATCAATTACAATAAACAATTTGACGTAAAGGAAAGTATCAACGATGAAATCATTCGTCCTGGTACTGCATACGTTGTTGTTGAAGAAAATGATCTTGCAGAACTTGTAAAAAAAACGCGTCAGTCGGCCTATACGATGGGAAGAGAAATTGGGGTTATTTCTTTTAATGAAACCACCTTGAAGGAGCTTTTGGACATCACGGTCATTACGACGGATTTTGAAACGATGGGCCGTTCCGCTGCATCTTTGATTTTAAATAAACAGCAAATTAAGGTCAAAAATCCATTTTATATGATTCGCAGGGGATCTTTATAACCCTCCGGCGAATCCTTTTTACTTCATTTTATAAATCTCGGTTCCTGCCAGAAGAAAACAGCCCAGGCCATAATCTTCAAAATCCGGTCTACTTGTATAGGTCACAGGCTGTCCGTCTTTCGGCTCTTTGCCTGTTCCCTGAACAAATCCTAAAAAACCGTCCTTATGCAGACACTCATTTTTCATTGCCTTCCAGGCTTTGAAAATGGAAGTATGGTAGGTCTTGTTTTTAACCAGACCGGTATTGATTGCCCAGGCCATACCATAAATAAAAAGAGCTGTCCCAGTCAATTCTTTTCCGCCAAAATCGGTTTCGTCAGTAAGGCTGACATTCCAGAAACCGTCTTCACGTTGCAATGGAAGCAGCGCAGATAACATATCCAGCAGCATTTTTTCATACTCACCCCGATACGGCGCGTTCATTGGCATAATATCCAAAACTCTGACCAAGGCGGCCACAATCCATCCATTCCCACGCGACCAGTAGCAATTTTTTCCTGCTGGTGTTTTGTAGGGCGGAAGAAAATCTTTATCACGCCACCATAGTTTTTCCTCCGGATTATATAATCCCGAACCGCCTTCCCTTGTTTTTGAATGTGTGTATAACGCATGCATTTTTTCAAAATAGCGGTTGTCTTGATAGATCACACCCAATTTTGCAAACACCGGCATCGCCATTTGTAAAGCATCAATCCAGGTCCAGTCGCTAACTTTGTCGGATTCAACCATCAAGTCAATTGATGCCTTGATATCTTTAATACGCTCTTCTTTTTTATCAATTAAATACAGATCAATGTATGTCTGTCCACAGCATTGGTCATCCGCATTTCTGGTCTGAATTCCATTACGCAAGCCCCACTTATGATTTTCGCCCCAGGATACGGCATACTCGTAGTAACTTTTCTGATCATCAATTTTATGAAGCGCCATAAGTCCTTCATAGTACACACCACGTGTCCAGATATTACTTGGCCGTTCGCGATTGGTGATAATTGACTTTCCCGTATCAGGCCATTTTTTTACGAAATACTCGTTTGCAAGACGCAGGTCTCTAAGTAGTTCTTTTTTGTCTGAATCCGTATTGCTATTAAAAGCCCACACTTTCGTCAATGCGCTTCCTGCCAGGATAATGCCTAAAACTTCTCGTCTTTGCATGATTTCTAGATAAAAAATGAGGAGGTTTTATTGAAGCAGATAATTTTTAAGATCGGATTTTTTCAAAAGGCGAATGCCATCCGTTACCGACTTTGCATTGACTTCTGCACCCGCCTTGGTGGTATGCGTATGATCTTTCTGCGTGAAAAAATCATTTTTCACTCTTTCCTGCCCAATGGCATCGTAGTTACGTGCGACAATTTTGTACAGATCAATAAAATAGGCACCATTAGAAAGCGCAACCTGCTCCGCCCAGACATTATAGCCGGTTTCCGGAATTTCTATTTTTCCATCTTTAAAAATATTACGTGGCACTGGTGAACAAACAATTGGAATCGCACCCTTTGCTTTGGCTTCGTTGATGTATTTGCGCATATACCAGCCGTAAGTATAAACGATTTCGTGTTTTTTAGTGATCAGATTATCAATTGCTTCTGTCTCAGTTCCAACACCTTTTAAACTACCTCTGGCGCGTAAAGTGTCATTGACTGCACCGCTATCATTATGCCCAAACTGCATGATGACATAGTCACCTTTTTTCAATTTCGATAACACTTTGTCCCAACGACCCTCTGTTATAAAAGTCCTGCTGCTTCTGCCTCCGATCGCATGATTTTCAATCGTTATTTTAGTTGTATCAAAAAACTGAGGTAAAACAGTCCCCCAGCCCCAAAGACTGTCTTCGCCCTTTCCCGATCCGTTTTTTACCGTTGAATCTCCGATAAGGTATAATGTTGGTCTAGCATCTGGTTTGATGGCAGCAAGTGAGGCTACCAAAGCAATAATGATTAGGAATTTAACTTTTATCATGTGTCAGAAAAGATAATATGCAGTGCGCAATGGTCAGGATAGTAACGGAAACGCTGAACAGTTTTTTATTTTTAAATCTATATTATTCCTTAATGGAATGTAAAATTAATAACCTGCGCCAAGTGGCCTTCCTGTTGTCACCTGTATATTATTATTTTATCTTGTATATCACCATTTCGTAATCAGAGCTGTTGAAGGGATTTCTCGTAGCTAGATGAAATTTTTTTGGCCCGGAAATTATTTGTCCGGCAAGTGGGGCCGGAATTAGGTATGAATCAAGTGTGTGTATTGTGAGTAGGTCAATACCCCATCAAATCCAGATCAAAAGTTTCTGTCATTTCAACGCGTTTTCCCATCTTTTTCTGGATAATTTTCCAGTGATGAGCTTCTTCCGGTGTGATCAGAGAAATGGCTTCACCTGTGGCTTCGGCGCGACCTGTCCGGCCGATACGGTGAATATAATCTTTGGGTGAGCGTGGCAATTCAAAATTGATCACATGCGGTAAAAATTGGATATCAATACCTCTGGAAACAAGATCGGTCGCTACCATGACGGTCAGTTTCCCGGATTTGAATTTGTTCAAAACTTCTGTCCTCGCTCCCTGGCTTTTTTTGCTATGCATAGCTGCTGCCTGAATTCCGTTCTTTTCAAGTTTTACAACCAGATTATCCGCCGTTCGGGTCGAAGAAACAAAAACCAGTACTTGCTTCATTTCTCCCTGTTTGATCAGGTAGCGAAGTAATGGCCCTTTTCTTTCCGGATCAACAAAATATCCGCTCTGTTTGATCAGATCCAGGTTTTGCTCTTCCTCGGCAATCTCTATGGTCAGCGGATTTTTAAGAATGCTTTTATTTATTTTATCAACTTCGTCACCCAGTGTTGCGGAAAATAATATGCTTTGACGCTTTTTAGGAAGCAGGAAAAAAATATCCTTCATTTCCTCCGCAAAACCTAGATTCAGCATTTTATCTGCTTCATCCAAAACAAGTATCTCGGTTTCAGAAATATTAAGCGCTTTATGTGATAATAAATCAATTAATCGCCCGGGCGTAGCAATAAGGATTTCTACGCCTTGCATCGATATCATCTGCGGATTGATGGAAACACCGCCATACACCGCCAGCGTTTTTACCTTTCTTGGGAGTTTTTCTCCAAAAGTTTGAAAAACAACACCGATCTGAACGGCAAGTTCCCGGGTTGGTACCAAAACGAGGGCAGTGATGTATCTGTTTTTAGGAGCACTTTTCGTTTGAAACATTTCCAGAATCGGCAATACAAAACTGGCTGTTTTTCCCGAACCGGTTTTAGCAATTCCCAAAATATCTTTCCCTTCCAAAATTGCCGGAATTGCTTCCTGCTGAATCGGATATGGTTGAGTATAATTCTGTTCTGCTATGGTTTTTAATAAGGGTTCGGATAAGCCGAGTTTTTGAAAAGACATAAATTTCTGGACTGTTGTGGAAAATGATAAGTCGAACAATTTTCACTTGCTCTCTGCAAATATACCAATAAGCCGGCTATCCTTTTTCAGTAACGGGAAAATCAGCTTTCCAAACAAAAAGTCAGTGAAGAATTTATAACAAAATAACGATTTCAAATACAGTAATTTTAAAGTCAGACAGCTATTATTCCTTTTTAAAATGACACTAAATCGACGAGAATTTTTAGGGAAAGTAGGGGTAAGTGCCCTTCAAATTGGATTGATCAGTCAGCTCCCTTCATCATCCTGGGCTTCGTCTGCTGCGAATTCAGGTTTGCCAAGAAGTCTGCCGGAAGCACAAGGCGTGAGTTCGAAAGGTATTCTGGAATTTGTAAATGCGGTTGAAACAAAAAATCTCAACCTGCATAGCCTGATGGTTGTCCGTCATGGAAATATCGTCGCCGAAGGCTGGTGGGGACCTTATGCCCCTGATCTTAAACATACACTTTATTCGCTGAGCAAAAGTTTCACATCTACAGCAATCGGAATGGCCGTCGCAGAAGGTAAGTTGACGGTGGAAGATAAAGTCGTGTCCTTTTTTCCGAAGGATCTTCCTGCATCGGTGAGTCCTAACCTGGCTGCGATGCGGGTAAAAGATCTGCTGACGATGTCAACCGGGCATGATACGGACAGTACGCCTGCGCTGCGAAATTCTTCTGAAACCAACTGGGTAAAAAGTTTTCTGGCGTTCCCGGTGGAGCACGAACCGGGGACGTTTTTTGTCTATAACAGCGGCGCAACGTATATGCTTTCTGCCATTATTCAAAAATTGACAGGAGAAAATGTGCTGACTTATCTCACGCCACGACTTTTTAAACCATTAAATATTGTAGGCGCAGATTGGGAAGTTGATCCGAACGGAATCAATACCGGCGGGTGGGGATTGCGTATAAAAACCGAAGACATAGCCAAATTTGGCCAGCTGCTGATCCGGAAAGGCATGTGGAATGGCAAAAGATTGATGGCTGAAAACTGGATAGAAGATGCCACGAGTTTTCAGGTGCAGTCCAAAGGCGGGTCGCGGGAAAAAGAGGAAAATGATTGGCTGCAAGGATATGGATATCAATTCTGGCGTTGTCGCCATGATGCCTTCAGAGGGGACGGCGCCTATGGTCAATATTGCATTGTGCTGCCCAAGGAAGATCTGGTCGTGGCCATTACCAGTGAAACAGCCGATATGCAGGCTATTCTTGATCAGGTTTGGGACCATATTTTACCAGCACTAAAAACAAAGCCACTCGCTACTGATAAATCCGGACAAGTGCAGTTGAAACAAAAACTAGCCAAGCTGGCTCTTCCTGTGGCGCAGGGGAAACATGTCTCGGAAGTTGTTGGGGCGGTAAGTGGGAAAAATTATGCGATTGCTGAAAATAAATTGTCGGTCAGCAGTATCTCGCTCACGTTCAAAGAAGGTGGATGTGATTTTAAAATGAAAGATGATAAAGGCGAGCATTTGGTAAGCTGTGGAATTGGCAAGTGGAAACATGGCGTCACGGATATCAGCACTTTGCCATTAAAACTTACCCAGACGATTATTCCTGGCGAGACGAAAACGAAGATCGCGGCAAGCGGTGCATGGACTGATGAAAATACTTTCGAAATGACGTGGCGGTTTATTGAAACAGCGCATTATGAAATAGTCAAGTGCAGGTTTGATAAGGGTAATCTGGAAACAGAGTTTTTAAGAAGTCTAGCTATTTTGGGAAATACAAAAGACGCCCGCCCGGTTTTGAAGGGGGAATTTGCAGCTAACTAAATAAAAAGTTACTCTGAAATTAATCTGGCATTATTATTTAAAGACGAGAGCATCAGTCAATGTGACTGATGCTTTTTTTTGATGATAATATACCTGACTATGAAAAAAATAAACCTGATTATTGCTTGCACGCTTGCCGGCGCAACCTTATTTAGTTGTGGAAACAAGGAAGAAAAACAAACGGCAGAAAGTGGGGCAGATACCGTACAGACCGAAGAACAAACGGCTGTTGACAGTGTAACCCTGCCGGCACCATTCGCCACTAAATCAACAGAGAAAAGACCCGATGTTGAGGGCTGGAAGGATAGCGAGATGCCGAAAGCTCCAGAGGGTTTTGTCGTTACAAAATATGCGGACAAGCTTGACAATCCACGCTGGACTTATCAGGCTCCAAACGGAGATGTTTTCGTAGCGGAATCTGCAACCAAAAAAAGTGCGGACAGGATTACACTGCTACGCGATGCAAATAAAGATGGAATTCCGGAGATGCGGGAAATATTCATTGAAAAATTGAAGCAGCCATTTGGAATGCTGGTACTAAAAAATTATTTTTATGTAGCTAATACTGATGGGATTACGCGTTACCCGTACAAAGCGGGTGATACGAAAATTACGGGCAAAGGTGAGAAGATTCTCGAACTTCCTGCCGGCGGATATAACAACCACTGGACAAGGAATCTGCTTCCGAATGCCGACGGATCTAAGATTTATGTTTCTGTTGGATCTGCAAGTAATGTTGCAGAACACGGTATGGACGAGGAGGTAAGACGTGCGAATATCCTGCAGATTAATCCTGACGGAACAGGAGAGAAGGTATTTGCAAGCGGCCTGAGAAATCCGGTTGGAATGGATTGGGCGCCGGGTACGAATACTTTGTATACTGCGGTAAACGAAAGAGATGAATTGGGTGATGAGCTGGTGCCGGATTATTTAACAAGCGTGAAAGAACGAGGATTTTATGGCTGGCCGTATTCCTACTTTGGTGGCCATCCTGATCCACGTATGAAAGGTGAAGGAAAAGAGCTGGTTGCCAAGGCAATTGTTCCTGATGTCGCGCTTGGATCGCACACGGCTTCTTTGGGCTTGGCGTTTTATGACAAAGACAAGTTTCCTGCCAAATATCAAAAAGGCGCTTTTATTGGACAACACGGATCATGGAACCGCTCGAAAATATCTGGTTACAAAGTAGTTTTTGTTCCGTTTAAAAATGGCAAACCATCAGGAAAACCAGAAGATTTTTTAACTGGTTTTGTTGAAAGTGAAGAAAAAGTCTTCGGACGTCCGGTTGGTGTTACGGTGTTGAACGATGGTTCAATGTTGGTAAACGACGACGAAGGAAAAACGATATGGCGTGTAAGCGCGAAATAAGAAATTAGCTTTGAGGAATAAAATAGATGGCCTGATCCGAATGGATCAGGCCTTTTTTGTCTCATTTATATTAATTGTCCGTCGTGATTGTTTGTTCAACCAATGTCGATAAAATTTCTACGACGCCATTGTCATCATTACTTTTTGCCATAAATCTTGCTATACTTTTTACATCTTCATGCGCGTTAGCCATTGCATAAGAATGATATGCCTTTTGCAACATTTCAACATCATTGAAATAATCGCCAAAAACCATGGTTTCTTCAAAAGTCACCCCGAATTTTTCCTGCAATACCTCCATTGCTTTTCCTTTATTTGCCTGCTTGTGAGAAATGTCCAGCCAGATCGGGCCCGATACCTTCACCTGCAAAGTTTCCTGAAGGTGTTTGAAATGCGGATAACTGTTAGCTTCTGAACCAGCCAGATCGCAAAGCGTGAACTTTAAAAACTGGTCGTCTTCCACTTTAAGCAGATCTTCAACAATCTCATAACGCTCGAAATATAATTTCAGGTGGTCAAGAAATTCAGGTTCTGAACTTTCGACATAAGCCCTTTTCTTTCCACAGATAACCGCATAAGTGCCGCCGATTTCTCTGGCTTTAACAATCAGGTCCCGCACAATTTGCTGATCCATATCCTGAACATGAATTTCTTCATCCTGGTAAACGACGTAACTCCCGTTTTCCGCAGCGAAAATTACCTCGTCCTTAACCTCATCCAGCGTTTTTAAAAGATTGTAATACTGCCTTCCGCTGGCTGCAACAAAAATAATACCCTGCTCTTTCAACTTTCTGAAAACAGGCAAAAATGAATCGTTTAACTCATGTTTTGAATTGAGAAGCGTACCGTCCATGTCGGTTGCCACCAGCTTAATATCTGACATTTTAATATTTTTATTGATCTATATAAAAAGAACGCTGAGTATGGCGAAAAGATCGCAGGGGAGAAGAAAATTTGTGTTAATGAGACACTTAAAAGTTAGCAGGCGGCGGTTCTTTTTACATTATAAATATTTGAAATTACGGCTATGAGAAATGACGGCTCATACAGATTCATATTCCACTTTCGAGGGTTGAATGGAAGTTTAATCCAGTATAACGCCCTTTTTTCCTCGTCAGATTCTGCGATTGCCAGATCGCTAAGTCTGATATAAAGAATATCAGTTTCTTTATCGTATTTAACTTTCATTCGTATTTTGAAAATATAGTAGTTCGATAAACGATTTTAATCAAGTTAGGTAGTTTGTAATGAAGATAATTAAAGCGGTAATAAAGCGACTGGTAAAGTAAGTTTTAACAATGTAAAAAATTCCTCCGTCCTATCGACAGAGGAATTTTAATTACTGAATTCGGATTACCACTTATCCAACCCCAACAATTTCCTCCCCAAATCCGACAATTCAGCCGTTTCATATTTTGTTTTTTCCCAATTCCTTGGATCGCCCGGGAAAGCATAGCCTTCCGGTGCTTGTCTTTCTTTCCATGAATTTATTCTCCACTGGCGCAGTTCTTCGTTATCCTCCTGAGCCGGCATCATAGCGATATATTGCGCTAAACGGACCTTGTTTCCACTTCTGTTTGGTCTGATACCGTGTGGCTGAGAGCTATTGAAAATCAACAGATCACCTGTATTCATTTTTACCTTTACGAGTTCAAAACCTGTAATATCCGGTTGGAAATGGTTACGATCTTCGGGTTGGGTTAATTTCCAGGTATCATACGTTCTGAATAATTCAGGGATACACTGGAATCCACCCATATTTTCGTCGTCCTGATCTGCCAAAGCCAAAACGCCCTGCACATTCTGTGGTTTTGTTTCAGGATCATAATCCCAGTGAATAAAACCTTTATAATCAAAACCGGGTCGCAATGGCAAATTCAGATTGGCGCGGTCGATGGTGACCCATAATTTTTCCGTTCCCCAGATATCAGTGAACGCATCATGAACTTTCGGGAACTGACGGTTATCCCACATGTATTGATGATTATACACTTCCACCATGCCGGTATTGGTAAGCTCTTTCATTTTCATTTCGGCGCGTGGCGGCGTATACCAGGTTTCAGAATTATTCGGGTCTTTTTCTTCAAATTCCCAGAGAAAATCTGCCAGTTTTTTCACCTGATCTTTTGGGACTGCATCTTTGACAACGATGTATCCGTTGGTAATCCAGAATTGCCAGTCTTCCTCGCTCAGCAGCCGCAAAGGTTTGCCGTTACTTCTGTCATTCAATTTCACGCTGCTGGACTTGGCAGTGGAAGGATTTCCGGGAATATCTTTATGTGCGTTGGAAGGCGCCATCGTTGGAGCCATAGTTTGATGTTCCATTTGATATGATATTTTATCTTGATTTAATAGGATAAAGTTACCATATACTCGATTGTCATTTCCACCGCTCCAATATCTGATATTTGCTCTGTATTGATATTTTTGGTAAATTAAATTCACGAATGAGCAAAAGGCAGTATAACACTGCCAAATCGAATACAATAACTTTATCAGATAATTCAAGCCAGCGCTAATTGCTAACCGCTAAACATGAAAATAATCCGTGAGGATATCGCACCAGACGAGGGAAGTTCTTTCAAGGTCCTGCTTACGCCGGGATTGAATGATACCTTTCTCTGGCATTTTCACCCGGAGTATGAAATTGTTTTTGTCGAAGGAACGAGCGGGACACGACATGTGGGAGACCACACTTCTGTTTATGAGGGCAGCGATCTGGTTTTTATTGGCCCTAACATTCCACATCTAAACTTTGATTATGGCGTTAGAACGGAATGCGAGCAGGTGATTATTCAAATGAAAGAAAATTTTCTCGGGAAAGACTTCCTGGATATTCCGGAGTTGAAATCAATAAAGTCGCTGTTTCAAAAATCACATTACGGGCTTTCTTTTTCCGGATTAACAAAACAAATAGCAGGAGAAAAATTGAAAGCATTGCCAAAACTTGACCATTTCGATCAGCTTATGTCGTTGCTTCAAATTTTAAAATTACTTGCTTCCTCAGACGATATAACCGTTTTAAATAGTTTACCAGCCGGTAACAAATCGCTGCAAAAGGAGCAAATACGCATGGATTCAATTTATAAATATGTAGAAACGCATTTTGATCAGCGGCCTGATGTCAATTTTATAGCGGAACAAGTCAATCTTACAACCGCCGCTTTTTGCAGGTTTTTCAAGAAAAATACGAAGATGACATTCACAGATTTTGTGAATCAGTACCGTATCAACCAGGCGAAAAATTACTTATTACAGGACAAGACTATTTCTGAAACCTGCTTCGCTGTTGGTTTTGAAAGTTTGTCTTATTTTAACAAATTGTTCAGGAAAATAGAAGGTGAAAATCCGTCGGAATTTAAGAGGCGGTATTTGAAATAAAGAATCAAAAAGGAATTGTAAAATTTTTACACAGTTTCAGGCTTACAAATATTACAACGAACAGCTCTTTATGAGCTTCCTGTTTATAGTATTTGTAAATTAGCTTCGACCTTGGCTCCTTCGGAGCCTCCTGAAATCGATTATGATTTTTGGAAACAAAATAAAATGGATTGGCAAATTTCCATTATAATCAAGATAAATACTTAATACTCAAACTCTTTATTATGTACATCAATCGCTACCTGCATCCTCTGGTTCTTTACTATTATTCCTGGCGGATGATTCTGCTTTCGCTTTTTACGGGATCCGTCGCCATCTTATCATATGAATATCTGGGTTGGGAATGGGTGGCAATTCCATGGCTGCCGGTATCACTAATTGGTACGGCAACGGCTTTTTTTGTTGGTTTTAAAAACAACCAATCCTACGACAGAAGCTGGGAGGCGAGAACGGTCTGGGGCGCCATCACCAACAATAGTCGTTCGTTAAGTGCGGCGCTGCGGGCTTTTGTTGGTAATGATAAAGGCCCGGCCGTTGACGAAGAAATCCGTATAATCATCTACCGGCATATCGGTTGGTTATATGCACTGAAAAATGCCATGGCGCAACGAACAAGCTGGGAACACAAAGACAGAGCAAGTGAGCGCCAACGAAAAGCATTGGGTACGGAACTTGAAACTTTTGATAAAGAAATCGTACGTTATCTGTCGTCAGAGGAAGTTGCCTGGATGAAAACAAAGAAAAATATGGCGACGCAATTGCTCGACAGGCAATCTCAACATATCAGTCAATTAAGAAAGAGAGAGCTGATCGATACCTATCAGCATATCGAGTTGCAAAGACTGATTGCTTCGTTATATGATGAACAGGGAAAAAGTGAAAGAATCAAAAACACGCCTTTCCCACGGCAGTATGCGACGACTTCAATTGTCTTCATTTTTATTTTTATGACGCTTTTGCCTTTCGGCTTGCTGACGGAATTTTTGAAACTCGGCGATAAGTATATGTGGCTGCTCATTCCATTCAATATGATCGTCTCCTGGGTTTTTATGTTAATGGAATACACCGGGGATGTCAGCGAAAATCCATTTGAAGGCTTGCTGAATGATGTTCCGGTAAGAGCCATTGTCCGAAATATTGAGATCGATCTTAAAGATATGTTGGACGAAGATAATCTTCCCTCAAAGTGTCCTCCGTTTTTAGGAGCGATATTCTAGATTAACTCTTTGAAACAGTGTTAATAAGGTAATTCAAGGACTAATCAGTAATATTTCATGATTAGACAAATGGTTAAATCAATATTCCTAAATTAGGAAATCCGAAACCAAAATACAGTTAGACAACCTATGAAAAAACTATCCGGGCTCTCGCTTGGGTTGCTTCTGGCAACTTCAATTTTAACCCAGGCACAAACAAAAGATCCGATTATTGAAGGCATCGTAAAGGAAGCCAATGAAAATTCCCAGCTCGAAAAGCTTGGACATGAATTAATGGATGTGATTGGGCCGCGTCTTGTGGGCTCCCCTCAAATGCAACAGGCAAACGAATGGGCGGTTGCAAAATATAAGGATTGGAATATCACGGCAAAAAATGAAAAGTGGGGCGAATGGCGCGGTTGGGAACGAGGTGCGTCGCATATTGATATGGTCTCGCCGCGTGTAAAATCTCTGGAAGGTATGCAGCTCGCATGGAGCCCCTCGACGGGCGGCAAAACGGTCACGGCTGATGTTATCATTATTCCGGACCTTGCGGATTCACTGGCTTTTGCAAAATGGCTTCCAACGGTTAAAGGCAAATTTGTTATGATCAGCATGTTGCAGCCAACCGGTCGCCCGGACTATAACTGGCAGGAATTTGCAACTAAAGAATCATTTGAAAAAATGAAAAAGGAGCGTGATATCCAGACCGAAGCCTGGGCTAAACGTATTTCAAAAACAGGATATTCCTTGCGTACACTTCCCGCCGCGCTGGAAAAAGCAGGTGCAGTTGGCGTTGTCGCTTCTTATTGGTCAAAAGGATTTGGCGCGAATAAGATTTTTGGTGCAACAACTAAAAAAGTACCAACAGTTGATATTGCTTTGGAAGATTATGGTCTTTTATACCGTTTGGCAGAATCGGGACATGCGCCGAAAATCAGCGTAAGAGCTGATTCAAAAGAAAATGGTGTGGTACCAACTTTTAACACGATTGCGGAAATAAAAGGAACAGAAAAACCAGAAGAATATGTAATTCTTTCAGCACATTTTGATTCATGGGATGGCGGTACAGGAGCGACAGACAATGGAACGGGAACGCTGACGATGATGGAGGCGATGCGGATTTTGAAGAAAATTTATCCAAATCCAAAAAGAACGATTCTGGTCGGTCACTGGGGAAGTGAGGAGCAGGGGTTGAATGGCTCCCGTGCCTTTGTTGAGGATCATCCTGAAATTGTAAAAAATATTCAGGCCGTTTTTAATCAGGATAATGGTACCGGCCGTGTTGTAAATCTTGCCGGGCAGGGCTTCTTGAATTCTTATGAATATCTGGGACGTTGGTTGTCAAAAGTTCCTTCAAATATCAAGGATCAGATCGAAACCAGATTTCCGGGTGCGCCGGGAGCAGGCGGTTCTGACTTTGCTTCATTCGTTGCGGCAGGTGCTCCTGCATTTTCTTTAAGCTCGCTTAACTGGTCTTATGGAACTTATACCTGGCATACCAACCGTGATACGTACGATAAAATTGTTTTTGACGATGTTCGAAACAACGCGATTTTAGCTGCGATCATGGCTTATCAGGCCAGTGAAGATCCAGTTAAAACATCACGCGAAAAAAGCGTTCTTCCAGCAAATGCCAAAGGAGAACCTGGCGTCTGGCCAGCTCTGAGAAGTCCTACGCGCAAGGGTGGGATGGATTGATTTAATGGTTAATTTTTATTTGTTAATGATTAAGGGTTAATGAAATTGGTTGGGTAAAATTTAAATTTTTATTTTAATATCAAAAAAAGGGCGTCAGGGATTTTCCTGGCGCCCTTTTTAGTGATTTTTTAAATAATTAACAGTATTTACTTTTTTTGGAGAAGCTGGACGGAACTGTCATTGATTTCGAAAGACTTGTTTGCCAATAAATTAATAACCTCAGATCCAGCCATGATAACCGGCCCATAACCATGTGCAGCAAACGGACTGATCGGTCTGTGGTAGTAAAACGCCGGATCAAAACCCATTCCGGTACCAACGCAAGTCCCTTCAACTTGCCCTTCCTTATTGATTTTTGTTGAAACTGCATTCCAGGCAAGCAGCGTCATGGGTGCGTAAGTCAATCCGTCGACCCAGCCATTATTAATCGCTTTTGCAATCGAATAAGCATAAATCGCGGTCGCGGAAGTTTCCAGGTAAGAATCATTACGATCTAAAATCTGATGCCAGAATCCTGAGCCGGACTGATAAGAAGCCAAACCGCGGACATGCGCTTTTAATAATTCCAAAATTTTAGTCCTTCCCGGATGATTGGCCGGCAGTACATCCAGTAACTCAACTTTTGTTAAAATAGCCCAGCCGTTCGCGCGTGCCCAGTGGAATTCCGGATGTTCGGTCATGCCTTCTACCCAGCCATGCATATATACGCCCTTGTCTTTATTGAACATGCGCCCGGAAATCTGCAATACCTGTTTTACAGCTTCATCGTAGTATTTTTTTTCACCGGTAAGTTTTCCCATTTGTGCCAAAGCGGGAACAGCCATAAATAAATCGTCGAGCCAGATCGTATTTGGCTGAGGCCTGTTTCTGGCCAGTGATCCGTCTTTTAACTTATGTTCTTTGTTTAAAATATAGTCGATGTGGCTGTCGATCAGCG
The DNA here is from genome assembly GCF_056895235.1 of Dyadobacter sp. HNCC25DJ186. Taxonomy (NCBI): domain Bacteria; kingdom Pseudomonadati; phylum Bacteroidota; class Cytophagia; order Cytophagales; family Spirosomataceae; genus Dyadobacter; species Dyadobacter sp. HNCC25DJ186. The sequence goes on along the minus strand of NZ_JBXHAS010000010.1, from coordinate 76,905 downwards.
GCCTGAAATTACCTGCGGTGCCAGCTCTGGTTGCTTTGATCATCGCGGCGCACATGGCTCCACAATCGTCCAGCGCGTGCGGATCCACAAGTCCGCGCAAGGGGCCAGCTGTTCCCCAGTCGGCATGTTCTGCGTTAGTCTTTTTGAAATACGGAACAGATTCAGCGATAAATTGGAGCCGTTTATCTGCATATTCTTTAAACTTCGGATCGCCTGTAACCTGACTTGCCAGAAGCATGGATGAATAAGTAACGCCCCATTCATAACTGACAATCCGGTAGTCACCTTTCTGCAATGCTGTATTTTGATCAATTTTGGTAAGATCTGTTATTGGTTTCCCGGTTTTACTATCTATAAACGCAGTAGGCGTAACATTGTTCAGATAAGTATAAATGCGGTTCAGATCTTTGACAATATTTTCCTTTTTTACCAGACCGTACGGCACCGGATAGTCAGGCTGTAACAAGTGCAAAGGCGTGTTGGAATCGTTCGCTTTTGTCTCATTACGCTGCGCAGAAACGTGCTGCGACTGGCCCAAAATAAATCCGGAAAGTATTACGCCCTGGAATATGAATTGCTTAGATAGATATTTTACCTTCATGTGTCGCCTGAAATTGCTGGTTATAAATTGTATTAAGATGGTAGACAAATATGATAATTTTAAGTAGTGTGACATTCCCGAACTCACCTGCTTAATCAAAGAATATTGTTTGTAAAAATTTAAAAATAAGTGCTTACAATGCTTAGCTTTGAATGATATCAACTCGTAATTAAAGATTATGCATTTCATCCAGACCATAGAAGCACCGGAAAAGACACTTCTACTTCGTACGTTTGAGGCAGGTACGGAACCTGAAAATCAGGAATTATTTAAGGCGGACAAAGGTGAGATCTGGTGGCCTACGGAAAACGAAATTTGGATGGGATTAGGAAAAACACCTAAACTTCCTGTTGTACTAAAAACTTTCCGTTCGGCTTTTTTTAAACGCAAAGATCGCTGGCCTGAAAATATCACACTGGACGCGATTGGCAAATCTTCGGAATGGATTGAAAATGCGGTGAATGGCATCATTTTAGGCGGTTATAATTTACAGCTGTACAAGACCGAGCCGAAGTTGTTCAGTTCATTTTTCGGAGAGAACGGTAAGTTGTTTATCCTGATCGATAAAATTTCGGGTGAAAGCGAGGAAGCAATCAATACTGCTTCCAAAACTGCGGCAGTTCAGATGCGTGTTATGGATTTGATGAACGCGCCTTCCAATTATAAATCTCCTGAAAAGTTAGCTGAGTGGGCGGTGGAATCCGGCCAAAAGAACAATTATAAAGTCACGATCCTGGGTAAAAACAAGCTCGACGAACTTCACATGTATGCATTGCTGGCTGTCAGCAAAGGAAGTGATGCGCCACCTGTTATGATCGTGACCGAATACGTTCCCGAAAAATATGAGAAAACGATTGCGCTTGTTGGTAAAGGCGTAACGTTTGATACCGGCGGAATTTCGATCAAACCTTCAGCGAGTATGCACCTGATGAAAAGTGATATGGGCGGCGCAGCGGCAGTGCTTGGAACCGTTGAACTGGCCGCACAGCTCAAACTACCGGTCAGGATTATTGGGGTAGTACCTTCAACAGAAAATTCCATCGACGGCTTATCCATGAAACCGGGTGATGTCATCCAATCTTATGCAGGAAAAACGATCGAAGTCATCGACACAGACGCAGAGGGCAGACTGATCCTGGCTGACGGATTGAGTTATGCCGTCAGAGAATTTAAACCTGATGTTGTGATTGACCTGGCGACTTTAACGGGAAGTGTTATTCAAACACTTGGTTATGAGGCTGCCGGATTGTTTTCTGTAAGTGATAACCTTGCAGCGGATCTGACAAAAGCAGGGGAAAAAACGGGTGAACGTTTATGGCGTTTGCCGGTTTGGGATGAATATAAAGAAGAGATTTCTTCGGATATCGCTGACTTGAAAAACTTTCACGGCAAACCGCTTGCCGGTGCTATTGTTGCTGCAAAATTCCTGGAAGTGTTTACAGATGAACATCCGGAATGGGCGCATCTGGATATTGCCGGAATGGCGTTTGGAGACAATGAATTTGCTCCAGGCCGGGCTGGAACCGGATATGGTATTCGATTGCTAAGAGATTATTTATCAGATTTGTAGCCGAGTTTTTTTTCGTTTAATGAAATTCTATGTTTAATTTTAAATTAAAAGGTACACGAGATTTAAATTTCCACATCACAGAAATTTAACTGTGGCATTACTTGATAAATAGCTTGTTTTTGTTAGATTTGGAAAAGGAAGTTTTCTGAAATTTTCTTGTCGGATAATCAGGATTCGATCAGCATAGTATCACTCAAACTACATTTTATGGCGCGTCCTTTAACTTTTTTATGTATTTCAACCTATTTCAAGGGAAATGATTTCCTGAGAGCCTGCAAAAATGCCGGCAATATTGTCTATTTACTAACAGCCAAAAAGCTGGATCAGAAACCTTGGGCAAGAGAATCCGTAGACGAGTTTTTTTACATAGAAGAAGGAGAAGACAAAACATACAACATGGACGAGGTTGTGACCGGCCTTGCCTACATCATGCGCAGCCGGATGATCGATCGGGTTGTCGCGCTGGATGATTTTGATGTTGAAAAAGCAGCACTGATCAGGGAATATTTCCGTATTCCGGGTATGGGGCAGACAACCGGGAAATATTTTCGTGACAAACTCGCCATGCGCACCAAAGCTTCTGAATCAGGAATTCTGGTGCCCGGGTTTTGTGGATTGTTCAATGATGAAGTAATTAATGAATTTATAGATGATCACGCAGGCCCGTGGATGATCAAACCGCGTTCAGAAGCGTCGGCAACGGGTATAAAAAAGCTGCATACCAGGGAAGAATTATGGGAGACCATTCATGAGCTGGGGGATAAACGACACGCCTATCTGGTTGAGCAGTTCAAACCGGGGGACGTTTATCACGTAGATTCTTTGTCGATGAACGGCCGGGTGATTTTTACCTGGAACAGTAAATATCTTGCTCCTCCGTTTGATGTCGCACATGGTGGTGGCATTTTCAGATCAGTAACGGTCCCGTTTGATTCCTCCGAAGCACATGCGCTGGAAACTCTTTCGATTGATGTCTTGAAAGCCTTTGGCCTGCGTCACAGCGCTTCGCATACAGAAGTGATCCGCTCGAAAGACGACGGAAAGTATTACTTTTTGGAAACATCGTCGCGGGTTGGCGGTGCTCACCTTTCTGAATTGGTAGAGGCCTCTTCCGGTATCAATCTTTGGAAAGAATGGGCGAAAATGGAGACTGCGGAAGCCAAGGGTGAAATTTTTAAATTACCGCCGAGCCGTAAGGAATATGCCGGTATAATTATTTCGCTGACCAGGCAGCAATGGCCGGATAATTCAGTTTTTAATGATCCTGAAATCGTTTGGAGAATGGATGAGGAATATCATATCGGGCTTGTCGTGCGGTCAAAATCGAGGGACAGAGTGATGGAGTTGTTAGACAAATATGCTGAGATTATCCAGGAAGATTATCACGCTTCTGCTCCGGCTCCAGATCGTCCCACCCATTAGATTTATTCCCGTTTCATTTAGCAACTTATAGTTAATAGCATTCCAGTTGTCAGTAATCAGTGTACAACCGGAATGCTATTTTTTTATTAGGTTGAGTATAATGCATATCCGGGCAGGATTTAGAAGCTGATTCTCCATTTCGAAAATTCATAGGTTTTCTGTTTTGAATAACAATTTCACTTCTAAAAATATGCTTATGTCCAACTTTTCCAAATCTCTGTTTTTCGCTTTATTCACACTTTTTATTTTTTCAGGTTGTAAAAATGATAACGAAGAAATTGTTCCTCAAAGTGAAATTACCTTCGATGGTGCCACGTATGAGCTGGCGAATGGCCTGTTGATTGATTATGGTCAATATTCCAAATCAGAGGGTAACCAGCAGGTGCTGTTTCTATATTCCTCCGGTATCACCATTCATGGAGCCGAAGGTGAGATCGACTCAACCTCAGGGAAAGGGCATGTCGTTTACTTCGATATTTATAGTCCCGTTTCAAATGTATTGGGCGATGGTGCGTATGCTTTTGACAATTCCTCCACTTTTCTCTCTAAAACATTTGGCGGCTTTTCTTATGTCGTTCTAAATGCTGACTACATTACTTCCGGCGGCGAAGTCCACGAAATCATCGCAGGTAAGGTTACGGTTAAAAAAGCAGGAGATATTTATGATATCTCTTTTGACTGTGTTGAAGGTTCTGACGGGAAGAAGATATCCGGATTTTACCACGGGGCGTTGAAGTTCTATGACGCAAAATAAAAAGACAGTCATTCCGGATGTACGGTCTGACTGTCTTTCTGATTTTTCAATAATCCGGTTTTAAATTACATCGGCATTTTGAATGCCTGACGACCAACTAATATCCAGCTTCCTTTTATTTTTTGCCAAACATAGAACACGCCTAATTTCACCGGAGCAGGATCTTTTCCTTTGTTATGTGTATCGCCCGACAAAGTGTGACGAACCATGGCAACGTCACCGGAAACTGTGATCTTTTGATCTGCAATATCAATACGTGTGAAATGCGATTCACCGCTTGTCAAGGCGCGGATAAATTCTTTTTGATCTTCCAGCAAACCACTCGAATGACCGTAGGATAATAATGGGGATGTTAATTTTCCCAGAACTGCCGCATCAGCGGAAACGATAGCATTTTTCAATTTTTCAACCGCTTCACCGACTGCTTTTTCATCAGCCGTTTGCGCAAATGAAGAAAGGCTGACAAACATAAATAACGCAGCAACTAAAAATGTTTTTTTCATAACAATTAAGGATTTTTTTTGAATTCGATAGCCGACAGCCGAATGCTGAAAGCCGCTTTAAATTTTCACTTGTTCCATTTTAGGTGCAAAGAAGTGCATAACTGTCCATGCGAGCAAATAAGCAAATCCGCAAATGATGAAAATTACATTGTAGCCGCCTCCGATATTGCCGGCTGTTTTATAATTATCAAGAATAATACCTACCATAAGTGGAAAAAGTATTCCTCCTACTGATCCTGCCATTCCACCGATACCTACAACAGAGCTGACCGCTTTTTTAGGGAACATATCCGATGCTGTTGTGAAGATATTCGCACTCCATGCCTGGTGAGCCGCCGCCGCCAAACTTATTAAGCAAACAGCCTGCCAGATGTTGGTGGTATATTGCGCCAGCATAATTGGCGTTACCAATACTGCGAAAATAAACATGGAAGTTTTTCGTGCACGGAAAATCGGCCAGCCTTTGTTAATAAAATAACCTGAAAGATAACCGCCTCCGATACTGCCGATCGTAGTCGCAGTATAAACAATAACCAGTTCAAGACTTGGTTTGGAAAGATCTAATTTGAAAGCTTCTGCGAAGTAGGATGGGAGCCAGTACAGGAAAAACCACCAGATCGGATCTGTCAGCATTTTCCCGAAAACGAATGCCCAGGTTTGGCGCACTTTGAAAAGATCAAGCCATTTTACCGGCGCTTCTTTGCTGGTATCAGGCTCGTTGTCGCTGTGGATATAATCAAATTCAGCCTGGTTGATCCGTTCTTGTTTGGCTGGTACTTCATAATATCTCCACCAGAAAAATAACCACACAAAACCTAGTGCGCCCGTGATCAAAAATGCTTCCTGCCATCCGTATGCACCTAAAAGCCAGGGCACCATGATGGGAGCAACGACTGCGCCAATATTAGCGCCGGAGTTAAAAATACCGGTTGCCAGCGCACGTTCTTTTTTCGGGAACCATTCTGCCGTTGCTTTAATTGCGACCGGAAAATTTCCTGCTTCTCCTAGTCCCAGCAAGGCGCGCATTAAACCAAAACTTAAAGTTCCTGTGGCTGCGGCGTGTAAAATAGCTGCGATACTCCAAACGACAACTGAAATGATATACCCTAATTTTGTTCCGATTTTATCAATTATAGCACCAAAGCCGATCAGGGAAATCGCATAAGCCGCCTGAAATGCCATAACAATATGACTGAAATCTTTTTCTGTCCAGGCAAAATCTGACTCCAAAGCTGGTTTTAATAACCCCAGAACTTGTCTGTCTAGATAATTGATTGTGGTCGCAAAAAAGAGCAGAGCCACAACGCGCCAGCGGTATTTGGTCATGTGACTTTCCAATTTTGGGGCTTCGGTAGTTAGCATAATAACAACAGATTATTGTTCTGGAATAGGAAATTAAATTTTGACGTATTCGACTTTTGCAAGAAAATTGTTCAGCGTTTGAGCAACACCGGAACTCGCAAACGATTCAAGATATTGGACGACATTATCCTCAGATACCCCCATTTTTGTAAGGTCAGATCCCCAAATAAATGAGTCTTTCAGGATCAGGCGAACCATTTCACGAAGATCATAATTTTGCCATTTTTGATAAAAGTAGGCTGCTTTTTGGTCCTGTATGAGGTAATTGGTATTATTGGAAAAGCCATAATAATTTTCCCCGTCTTTTCGGACGGCCTTCATGAAATAGATATATACAGCGAACCCAAAAGTTATGTATTCGGGCGCAGTATTAAATACTTTATAAAATTGCACGAGAACGGGGATGACCCTTGAATTTATTTTTGCGGAATAATTATGGGCGATATTGATCCATTTATGCTCGATATAAGGATTTCTGAAACGATCCAAAACCGTCTGACTAAATTGCAAGGCACGCGCTTCACTCACCGGATATGGGATTGAAACGGCAATTTCATTTTGTATCAGATTTGATAAATAGGCTTCAAAAAATGGATTTTGCATCGACTCTCTTACTGTTGGGAAGCCGGCTAAAAAGGCCAGTCCGCATCCCAGTGTATGCGCGCCATTCAATAATCGAAGTTTCAACTCTCGGTATAACTGAATGTCGGGCTCAATAATAACCCCTGAATCGACCTGTGAAAATGACAAAACTTCTTTCACCTTTTCATCACCTTCAATAGCCCAGAGCCGGTAATATTCCGACATGATCATCAAATCATCAATATACCCCAGCTCGCTTTCAATCTGCTTTTTAATTTCAATATCAGGCCTTCCGGGCACAATACGATCTACGAGAGAATTACAGAACGAATTGCATTGTTCAAGCCAATCGATGAAGCCAGGTTCAAGCCCGTTCCGATGTGCCAGTTCCAGTACGATAGATTCCAGCTTTTTCCCATTATCTGCAATTAATTCTGTTGGAACGACCACCAGCCCAAAACGTGGGTCACCTGCGAAAGCTCTGAACCGGGCATATAAAAACGCCAGCAGCTTTCCAGGAAACGAAACGGGCGGCCATTGATAAATATCATCCTGGACAAGCTGAATGCCAAGCTCCGTGGTATTTGAAAACACAACTTTAATGGCAGGATTTCTCGCACAATCCAATACCAGCGACCATTGTGTTTTAGCAGATAATACCCGGCTGATGGACGAAGAAATAATGGTTTCTTCAACCAGCTGGCCGTTATGCACGCCTTTCATGGCGAGCGTATATAAATTGTCCTGACGATCAAATGCTTTTAAGTCACCTTCATCCGTCGATTTTACCACCACGATGCGGCCGTTAAAGACCCCTTCCCGGTTTGCCTTGTCTACAAAATAATCTGCAAGGCCGCGAAGGAATGCTCCGGTACCAAACTGGATCACTTTTTCAGGCAATTCAAACACAGCATCATGTGGTACAGTAACGTTCGGATTATTCCGCAGACGGCGCAAATGCTCGCGATATAGGTGATTCATACGCTTTAAGTCTAAAAATTTAAAAGTCAGAATCTATTTTTTTGCCGTCTGCTGCAATAACCAAATGGAAAGATCTTTGGCAGCCGCGAAGTTTTCGAAGGAGTTATCAATTCGTCTTCCATCCAGATATTCGTTGTAAATCCAGGGATCACCCAGCGCATAAACCGTTCCCTTGCCATATTTCGAAACCGCCATAATAATGTCACCATGATCAGTCAATATCGACTTAGCGGGAGCGGTAACAGCGATAGGGGATAGTTCTTTGATGTATAATTTACTGGCGTTTTTGAAAATAGTTTTGTCGTTTGCAGGAACATCGATACGGCCTTGTTCAAATTGCAGACCTTGTACCATATTCCTGTTTTTATTGGTAAACCGGATACCGAAAACTTTTGCAAGTTCATTGAAATGAGGGATTTCGCAATTTGCGGTATCATTTGCCATCAGTACAAGCACTCCACCGGCCTTAACCCATTTTTCAATTTCTGCGATGTCTTTTGATTGCACAAAATTGGGATTAGGTGATTCCTTTTTGGTATCAGGATCTACGATGATGTACACATCAATTCCTTTTAGATTTTCAGCCGTTGGTGCTGAGGGAATAGAAACTGTTTGTGCGCCGAGTTCACGATACATATTACCCCATAACCAGAATCCAGAATGCTGGCGGTCTTCCCAGGTATAATGGAACGGCTCTTGCTGCCCCGCTGCGTTTTTCCGAACTTCTTTGTTGAAATAACAATCCAGCGCTACTTTTTTTCCTTTTCCAACCGTATTTTCAGAAGCAATTTCCATCTCGACGCTAGCCATAATGAACGGGCCTACGCCTTTATAATCGTTTTTCCGGATCGGCTCGCTGAGGTAATATTCATAACTTCCGTCTCGGTATGGCGTCCCGCCAAGTCCGCCGACACTGACCGTTTTGTTGAGGCTGATCGTTCCGTCCTTCTCTTTTTCGATGAACGTTTTCAAAATTCCTTCATAACCTTTTTTCGCAACTGCCGAATAATTTGAAGGAATGTAACCTAAACGCGACCCTTTTGCCAAAGCATACACAAACATGCATGACGCGGACGCTTCCAGATAATTTCCTTCACGCGTTCCCTGGTCCATGATCTGGTACCAAACTCCTGAATTTTTATCCTGATATTTCGCCAGAACCGGGGCAAGTCTTTGCAGATATTTGATCAGCTCAGGTGTCTTTGGGTGATCTTTCGGGAAATAATCCAGCACGTCCACCAGCGCCATAGCATACCAGCCAATTGCCCGTCCCCAAAAATGTGGAGATCTGCCTGTTTTTTTATCTGCCCATTTCTGTGCTTTTGCATCGTCATAGGCATGGTAAATCAGGCCTGTTTTTTCATCTGTCGCGTACTTTTCGATGAGCTCGAATTGTTTTGCGATATCGTCAAAATGTTCAGGATGATTAAAAAGCAGACTGTATTCAGCAGAGAATGGTTCGGCCATGAAAACGCCGTCCAGCCACATTTGTTCAGGATACCGTTTTTTATGCCAATATCCTCCCTCTTTGATACGCGGCTGCTCTGCAAGTTGTTTCCACAACAGATCTGCTGCCTTTTTATATTTTTCCTTATCAGGCAGAGATTGCTGATAAAGTGTCAGTAATGGTCGTCCCGAAGGAATATTATCCAGGTTGAAAGAACTGTAATCGTAGGTGAGAATCGTGCCGTCTGCCTTTACAAAACGGTCTGCATCTTTTCTGATATACTCAAAATATTTTCCTTCACCCGTACGGTAAAACACTCTTTCCAATGCTTTGAGCATCAGTCCCTGCTCATAATTCCAATTAGAACGTTTGGCTTCTCCAACGAGAATGGAGTCTTTATTCCAGGAAATAAAAGAATCTGCCATTTGTGTCGACCATGGTTTTTGCTGGGCAGATCCGACTGTCGCCATCAGACTGAAAAGTGAAAAAAAGGTAAGTTTTATAGTACGGTTAGCTAAATATCTCATGCGTTTCAATAATCTTGGTGAGCATTATTTTTGGTAAATTATTTTACAAAATCCTCGCGCATCGGCGTGAACATATCAATCAGTACACCTGCCTCCAGGCAAACCGCGCCGTGCATGACATTCGACGGAATATAATAACCGTCGCCTTTTTTCAACGTCTGTTTTTTATCCCCAATCGTTACCTCAAAAACACCGCTTTCGACATAGCTCATTTGCGTGGGTACATGTTTGTGCGGCGCGCCGATCCCGCCTTTCTGAAAATCAATTTTAACCATCATCATGGTAGGGTCGTAGGACATGATCTTTCTTTTGAGACCTCCGCCAAGATCCTGCCAGGGAATTTCGGAGTCTACAATAAACTGTTTTCCATTTGCAGCCTTTGCCTGTTCATTTTGTGCGAACAATGGCGTTATCGCGAAAAGAAAAACCGCGACTAAAACTGGTTTGATCAAATTGAAATTCATACGGATAAATGCCTCTAAAACGAGCTGTTTGAGTTTGTTTTAAGTTAAATAAAATCTTCACGCAAGGGGGTGAAAATATCAATCAGCACTCCTTCTTCCAGACAAGTCGCACCGTGGATCACATCTGGTGGAATATAGTAACCGTCGCCTTTTCTCAAAATCTGGGTCTGGTCGCCGATAACAATTTCAAAAACGCCGCTGGCGATATAACTCATTTGAGTATGAAAATGGCTGTGTAAAACACCAATCCCGCCTTTTTCGAATGCTACTTTTACCATCATCAGGTTGTCGTCGTATGATAGCACTTTTCTCCTCAGTCCACCTCCGAGGTCTTCCCATGAAATTTCTGAATCAACAATAAATTCATTCGCTCTTATATCACTCATGCTATTTTGTACGATTTTGTTTTTGGATTTTTAGTTTCTGGTTAATGCTTTGGATGAAGCATTGCCGCTGAATTCAATATTCTTCTTTGCCTTTTTATCGTCGGTGTTCAGTAAACGTATTCCTTTTGAGCGGTCGCCTGTCACTTTCAGAAGCAAGTCTCTGCCATCGGCATAGGTGATTTTGTCCATCGTTACATTCGTGCTGTTTTGAACTTGCATAACGGTTTTATCTTTCGTGAAAAAGGAAACATTTTTCAAGTTGATATTCTCGCCTTCGATACAGACAAAACCCTTATTACTTTGCAGGATGGCATTTTCGATTGTAATATTTTTGATACTCATTTCCGGCAACCCGCGAACCATTATCGCTGTTTCCGCGCCCTTGCATACGATATTCCGGATATTGAAATTCTGAAATTGTGGCGTTCCTGCGTTTACAGGTTCCGCTTTCATCACAGGTAATTCATTTTTCTCACCTGCTTTCGGGACCGGATCTTTTGACATATAGTACATGTCAAAAAGAATCGCTTCACCAGGAATGTTCGTCATATTAATGTTGGAAATAAAAATATTCTCTACAACGCCACCGCGTCCGCGTGCTGTTTTGAAACGAAGGCCCACATCAGTTCCCAGGAAATTACAATTATTAATGAAGAGGTTTTTAACACCTCCCGACATCTCACTTCCAATCACGAAACCTCCGTGACCATGAAAGACAGTCGAATTCTGAACAATTACATTTTCAGTTGGGACGCCACGTTTGCGGCCTTCTTCATCGCGACCGGATTTAATACAGATTCCATCATCACCGACGTCAAAAGTACAATTGTCTATCATGGCAAAACGGCAGGATTCAAGATCCACACCATCACCGTTCTGCGCGTACCAAGGATTTCTAACCGTCAGGTTTTTTAACGTGATATGGTCGCAAAGCATCGGATGCAGGTTCCAGGCAGGGGAGTTTTGGAAAGTAACGCCTTCAAGAAGAATTCTTTTACAATTGGTAAAACGGATCATATTCGGACGAAGATATTCCTGAAATTTCGTGACGGTTTCCATGGTATAACCTGCGGCAATATTCCCTGCGCCAGGCGTGGTATTTCCTAACTTTGAACCTTCACTTGGATACCAGATTTTTTGCGCCTGATCCAAAACGCCACCTGAAGCAACCAGTTTTTGCCATTGAGAATCTGTCAGTTTTTCTTTCTTGACAGAGCGCCAGGCTTGTCCGGCTCCGTCTATAATTCCGCCGCCGGTGATTGCAATATTTACCGCATCCGTCGCGCTCACAGGCGATTGACAACGGATCGCGTCCAGTCCTTCCCAGGTTGTTTTAACAAGCGGATAATCTTTGTAATTGTCGCTGAACTGCAACAACGCACCTTTTGCCAAATGAAGATTAATATTGCTTTTCAAAGTAATTGGCCCTGAAAGCCAGAAACCCTCAGGTATAAGCACTGTGCCGCCACCTTTTTCAGCACATGCTTCAATGGCTTTATTGATGGCAGCTGAATTTAACACCAGCACATCATTCTTCGCACCGTAAGAAATAATATTAAAGGTATCTTTTCGGAAAGACGGCTGCTGAACAACCGGCAAGTCATAGACAAACTTGTCTGTATCGCCAAAATGTTTAAGATATTTTTTTAAATCCAGGTCCAGCTTATGCACCGATTTTGCAACAAGGCCCGCCATGATTTGTGCTCCATAAACTGTAAAATGCGTATCGTCGACCAGTCCCTTCGGGAATTTGGGGTAATGCCCTGCTTCGACATGCATAAAAAGTGCTTTTGAACCTTCCACGCCATGTTGTACAATGACCTCCTGGCTTAATGTATGCAGATCAATCATCGGAACTTTTTGCTCTTTTGCAACAGCTTTTACCGCGGCCGGGTAATCTCCGTGTGTATCGAAAAATATACCTTTTTCATCAAAACGGCGGCGCATCACCGGCGTGATCAAAACCGGATTTCCACCTTTTGCCTTCGTTTCGTTGATGAAGCGTACCAGATTTTTTTTGTAATCCGTATTTGCAGCAGCGTACCGGCTAGTATCCTTATCTTTTGAATCATTGTGTCCAAACTGAATAAAAACCCAGTCACCAGCTTTCAGATTTTTAGTAACAGTAGCCCAGCGGCCTTCGTTGATAAAACTTTTTGTACTTCTCCCGTTCTGCGCGTGATTTTCAACTTTAATTTTATCAGTAAAAAAATCCTGAAAAACCATTCCCCAACCAGTTTCCGGTGCTTGTCCGGGTGCTTTATTCGCAAGTGTTGAGTCGCCGATCAGGAAAACCTGAATTTTATCCTGATCAGGTTTAAAACCTGTGATGATCAGAAAAGAGAGGAATAAGAGTTTTTTCATTCTAATTTATTAACGTGCTGATTTTCTGAAAATCCAGATATAGAATTGACTTTTTTCAATAATTCAAACGGTATGTTACTGATAAGCCTCTTATAGGAATAAGACGAGTTTAGAGCTTATAATTATAATTATCAAATAATAAATTGTCTTTTGTTGTGCAATCGTTATCGGGAACGTTGCCAATGATAGAATTTTATTACCACAAGTTTGAAACGGTGTAAGAATGTTTGTTTTTGGTCAATTTCGGGAATAGATATATAGATCTATTCACAGAATAAATTTGGTATTATATCAATAAAAAAAGGAGCTTGGTAAAGTATTCCGCTTTGCCAAACTCCCAATAAATTGAATGAATGATTATCTTAAATCACCGATCGCAACGGCGTCCATATCAGTATAATCTTTATTTTCGCCTGCCATTCCCCAGATAAATGAGTAATTGGAAGTCCCGCAGCCGGAATGAATTGACCATGGCGGAGAAATAATCGCCTGACGGTCGGCCACCCATAAGTGGCGCGTTTCTGATGGTTCACCCATCAAATGCAGAACTCGCTGATTTTGCGGTACGTCAAAATAGCAATATGCCTCCATCCGGCGATCATGCACGTGCGACGGCATCGTATTCCAGACACTGCCCGTTTTCAAAACCGTAAGGCCCATCACAAGCTGGCAGCTTTGAATTCCATCCATGTGAATGTATTTATAGATCGTCCGGTGATTTGAAGTTTCCATACTTCCTATGGTCACCGGCGTAGCATCTTCCTTTGTAAACAAACGTGTCGGGCAGGTTTGATGTGCTGGTGAAGAAAGCAGGTAAAATGCAGCCGGATTTTCTGCGTCGATGCTGGTGAAAATCACTTTCTGTGTCCCTTTACCAACATAAATGCAGCCCAGTTTACTGATCGCAATTTCTTCTCCGTCAACATTTACTATACCGTCACCGCCAATATTGATGATACCAATCTCACGTCTTTCCAGGAAATAATTGGCTTTCAAAGAATCAAAAGTATCTAATACCAAAGGCGTGGAAACAGGAATGGCACCGCCGATCATGACGCGGTCGTAATGCGAATAAACCCAGTTGATTTTACCGGATTCAAATATATTTTCAATTAAAAAATTCTCACGCAAAGTCTCAGTATTCATCTGAGAAACCTCTTTACGACTGCTTGCAAATCTGATTTCCATAGTTTAGTAGCTTTTGGCTGTAAGCAATTAGCATTCGCCCATACAGCACTTTTTGTAATTCTAATATCAGTAACAGACTGGGAGTAATCCCATTCACTCATTCTATCATTCACTCATTCCATCATTCAACACTATCTCCCCATCCAGCCGCCGTCAACTGTAAGCGTCGTTCCGTTGACATAATTGGAGGCGTCGGAAGCCAGGAATAATGTCGGTCCTTTAAAATCTTCCGGCAAACCCCAGCGCCCGGCAGGAATGCGATCCAGAATTGATTTGCTGCGGACAGGATCATTCCGCAAAGCTTCTGTGTTGTCCGTGTTGATATAACCCGGCGCAATGGCGTTGACATTCACACCTTTACCAGCCCACTCATTTGCCAAAGCTTTTACCAAGCCGCCGATGGCACTTTTTGATGCCGTATAACCCGGAACATTGATGCCGCCCTGAAAGGTTAAAAGTGAAGCAGTGAAAATAATTTTGCCATATCCTCTGGTTACCATTTCTTTTCCGATTTCACGGGAAAGTATAAACGGCGCGTCCAGATTGATGTTCAACACCTGATCCCAATATGCATCTGAATGTTCAGCCGCGGGCTGACGCAGAATTATCCCTGCATTATTCACCAAAATGTCAATGACCTTATGCTCTTCTTTGACCAATTTAATAAAAGCATAAAGGCTCTCACGATTACCCAGATCAACCTGATATGGGTAAAATTTCCGGCCAATCGTTGTGATCGATTTTTCAATTTCGCTCTCGGTTGTCGGCAGGGAAGAAGAAATTCCGATGATGTCAGCACCTGCTTCGGCTAATGCTTCGGCCATTGCTTTGCCAATTCCGCGGTTACAACCTGTTACCAACGCAGTTTTGCCGGTAAGGTTGAATAAATTTGTACTATTCATTTAAATATTTCTGTTGATTTCTTTCGCGAATGGTATGAATTTAGCCAGATTTTGCAAAAGATGGATAAGAATGAACGAGTTTAGATGTATTAATTAGAATTATCAAATATTAGATTGTCTTTTTTTGTGCAATCGTTATCGGGAACGTTACCAGAAACTTCCATAGCGAACTTGAACCGTTAAAATTGTAGAATTGAAAGGTAATTTAGTATATTCACTGAGTGTTTAGATAAGTATTTTTTATCTAGGAATAAGTTGTAATAAACGAATATATTCTTTGGAAACAATTACAATAAAAGATATTGCCCGCGCACTGAATTTGTCGACATCCACGGTTTCCCGTGCGTTGAGAAACAGCTACGAAATTAACAATGAAACAAAGAAGCTCGTATTGGAATATGCCGAGAGGATGAATTACCGGCCCAATCCGATTGCTTTAAGTTTACGAGATAGTAAAAGCAAATCTATTGGTGTAATTATTCCCGAAATTGCCAATAACTTTTTCTCCCAGCTCATCAACGGAATTGAATCGATCGCCTATAACATGGGCTATCATGTGGTGATTTTTCAAAGTCACGAGTCTTATGAAAGGGAGGTTGCAAATACCAATTACCTTGTATCCCGAAAAGTGGATGGGCTTTTGGTTTCTTTGTCAAGCCTAACAAGGGATTTGACGCATTTTGAAGAACTGCTTGATAAAGGGATGCCAATTGTTTTTATTGACCGTGTTCCTAAAAATATAGATACGCATAAAATTGTCGTTGATAACTTTTTTGGAAGCTACCAGGCGACGGAACATCTGATCAAAACCGGTCGAAGAAGAATTGCACATTTAACGAGTCCGTTGTATCTGTCCATCACTACAGAAAGACTTGCCGGATACCGCCAGGCGCTTGAAGATAATGGGATATTATTTGATGAATCTTATGTGAAATATTGCCATCACGGTGGTATGATGCTGGCGGAAAATGAAACTGCTGTTCAGGAACTGTTGAATTTACCTGAGCCTCCGGATGCTATTTTTACGGCAAGCGACCGGCTGACCACCAGCTGCATGTCTGTTTTGATTCAGAAAAATATGAAAATTCCGGAGGAAATGGCGTTAGTTGGTTTTACAAATACCAGCGTTGCTGAATTATTCAACCCGCCATTGACGACGGTTGTCCAGCCTGCTATTGATATGGGGCACCAGGCGACTGAATTATTGATCCGTCTCATTGAACACCCTAAGAAACCGACGATTTTTGAAACGAGATCTTTACAAACCTCTCTGATTATCAGAGATTCTACTGTTGAAAAAATTGTCAATGCCTGATGTCAGCATTATTTAAATTATGAACAGCGTTTCTTCTATTTGTCTTCCGGTCGAAGGCGCATTGTTCAATTTCCGTGTTGCAGGTGTTGCTGTCCAAAATGGAAAATTATTACTTCACCGGACACCGACCGATAATTTCTGGAGCTTGCCTGGCGGTCGGGTCGATATGTTCGAGTTTTCGAAAGAGACGCTTCTCAGAGAAATGCTGGAAGAAATAGGGCAGAAAGTGATTGTCGGAAAACTGCTTTGGGTTGTTGAAAATTTCTTCGAATACAACGAAATTAAACATCACGAGATCGGTTTTTACTACCAAATGGAAATTCCGGATACGGAAAACCAGCGCGATTTTGTGGTGCAGGAAGATGATAATGAATTATTATTTCATTGGGAAAATATTGAAAAAATGGATTCAGGAAGTATTTACCCTGAATTTATTACCACGGATTTACTTCTAAATTCTTCTTCAATACAACATATCACGCTTGATTTCAAAAACCTGAATGATAGTCAGGTAAAAATGACCAATATAGGCGGCTCCTAAGGAGCCTCATGTTTATTGGCTCATTCGATTTCTATAAACAGGGAGCTCTATCGAGCTTTATTTGGTATAAAAACGATTGGATATTAATTTTATCTCCGTGGGAGTTTCCTGTTGGTGCTAATTAATTTGCAATACATATCCAAGGCGCTGGTAAGGAGTCTCTTATTTATTGGCTCATTCGATTTATATAAACAGGGAGCTCTAACGAACTTTATTTGATATAGCAATTTTCTGGAACACGACCTTCTTTGAAATTCTTATGAATTGTTTGACCTGACCAACCAGCTCCATCGGAGTATCCTGTTTATAGAAAAAACAATTGGATATTAATTTTAACTCCGTAGGAGTTTCCTGTTGGCGCTAATTAATTTGCAATACATATCCAAGGCGCTCCTAAGGAGGCTCTTATTTATTAGCTCATTCTATTTCTATAAACAGGGAGCTCTATCGAGCTTTATTTGATATAGCAATTTTTCTGGAACACGACCTTCTTTGAAATTCTTATGAATTGTTTGACCTGACCAACCGGCTCCTTCGGAGCATCCTGTTTATAGAAAAAACGATTGGATATTAATTTTATCTCCGTAGGAGTTTCCTGTTGGTGCTAATTAATTTGCAATACATATCCAAGGCGCTGGTAAGGAGTCTCTTATTTATTGGCTCATTCGATTTCTATAAACAGGGAGCTCTAACGAACTTTATTTGATACAGCAATTTTCTGGAACACGACCTTCTTTGAAATTCTTATGAATTGTTTGACCTGACCAACCAGCTCCATCGGAGCATCCTGTTTATAGAAAAAACGATTGGATATTAATTTTAACTCCGTAGGAGTTTCCTGTTACCGAGTAAGAAATATTTCGAAGCAAAAAACTTTTGATAACATAATTCATAAAACCAAACTGGATTTTCACTACGATTTTTTACTGCAAAATTATTACTCTATAAAATTTGTAGATTAAATAGATTAATCATATCTTTGTTCCGGAAACTCGAATAAACAACACAACCCTGGAGATTATGTATTACGAATTCGAAGATGAATTAGGAAATATTTCAACCATTCAGCTAAAAGAGCGGGAACAAGATGAGCTTGCGGAAGAACTATCTGTTGGCAATTTGGCACCTATGTTTTACCTGCGCTCAGAAGATGGCGTGCAGACAACCTCTGTATCAGGCTTTTCTGTCGCCAGCGATTCCAGGTCATTAATTGACTTATTGTCTTACAAACCCCTCGTTTTGAGTTTCTACTGTCCATGCTGGGGAAGTTACGCATCAAAACATTTGGCTGCGTTGCAGGAATTAGCGCCGAAAATCGAAGCTTTTGGTGGGCAACTTTTGGTATTGACAAATGAATCTTCAAAGCAGATCGAGCGTATAACTAAGAAACTGGAACTAGATTTCACGATTATTCATGACAAGGATTTCAATGTCGCGCGTTCTTACGGCGTGTATTCAGAAACTTCACCGATCTGGGACCGTATCGCCGGAATCTCTGAGGAAGTTTTTACACCCTCACTTTTTGTGATTGGTAACGACCGGAAAATTGCTTACACTTTCGTTGATGAGAACTTCGATGGAACGCCGGATCGTAAAGAATTACTGAAATCTATTTTTGACTGGAAAGTTAAAAAGTGAAATTAAACAAAATTTATAGCATGCCACACCGGCAGTATGGCTGTTTCAATTATATTTGAACAAGCCATGCTGCCGGTTCATTTTTATATTTAATTATCACTCCTTTCCGCTATAATATGCCTTCCGCAACATCTGCGATTCAGTCGAAATTACCCAAAGTTGGTACCACCATTTTTACCCACATGTCTAAACTTGCCGAGGATTACAAAGCAATAAATCTGGCACAGGGATTTCCGGAATTTGACTGTTCGCCAGACTTGCAGAAGCTGGTTGATAAATATATAAGACAAGGTAAAAATCAGTACGCGCCGATGGCGGGTATATTGTCATTAAGGGAGGCGATCTCTAGAAAAATATTCGAAGCAACTTCCACAGAATATCATCCGGTTAATGAAATTACCATCACCAGCGGGGCCACAGAAGCACTTTATGTAGCCATTTCAACGGTTGTAAATCCGGGTGACGAGGTTATCGTTTTTGAGCCTGCTTATGACAGTTATGTTCCTGCGATCGAAATGAATGGCGGAGTTCCGGTTTTTGTGACGCTGGATCCGCAGTATGAATACATTGATTGGGAAGTTGTAAGTTCGAAAATTACAGAAAAAACGAAGGCGATTATTATCAATACGCCGCATAATCCTACCGGAAAAGTATGGACTTCAACTGACCTGGAAAAACTGGATCTACTGGCGGAGCAACACGATCTTTTTGTGATCAGTGATGAAGTTTATGAACACATTATTTTCGACGGATTGCAGCATATCTCAGCAGTATCAATTCCGTCATTGGCTGCCAGGACGTTTCTTTGCGGTTCTTTTGGTAAAACTTTTCACACCACGGGCTGGAAAGTAGGTTATTGTCTGGCCCCGAAAGAGTTTACAGCTGAGTTCCGGAAAATTCATCAGTATATGGTTTTCAGTGTGATCACGCCATTCCAGTTCGCCATCGCAGAATTTCTGAAAGAGCCTGAGCATTATCTCAGTCTTTCGTCTTTTTACGAAACAAAGAGGAATATTTTTAATAACGCAATTAAGGATACCGGATTAAAACTAAAACCTTCGGAAGGAAGTTTTTTTCAGAACGTTTCGTATGAAAATTTATCTGATGAACATGATCTGGCATTGGCTGAAAGGCTTACCATAGAAGCAGGTGTGGCGTCAATTCCTATTTCTTCTTTCTACGACCAACCAACGGATTTCAGGGTTTTGCGTTTTTGCTTTGCAAAAAATAATGATACGTTATTGAGGGCTGGGGAGCTTTTGAATAAGGTTATCTGGTGATTTGGTAGGTTACACAGCGGTCTTGCGCAGCGTTTAATTATTCTCTGTGTACCTGTTTTTTTACTATCAATGGTCTGTGCAACTATTATAAAAATTACTTCTTAAATAACAGTGCCTTTATCGGCTGGATTCGGGTGATGATCAGGGTTGGGATCATCAGGATCAAGGCAGAAACAATGACCGTGATGATGTTTATCAGCAAAAATGTCGCCCAGTCGAACATGATCGGCACCGTATCCATATTGTAGTTGACGGGATCTAATGGAATCACTTTGAACTCATGCTGTATCCAGCAGAATGCCAGGCCTGTAATATTTCCAATCAATAAACCCTTGCGAACCATGTGCAGGCCAACCCGGAAAAATACCATTCGGATCTGTTTATTTGGACTTCCCAATGTCTTCAACAAGCCGATCAGCGGAGTCCTCTCCATGATCATGACCAACAAAATGGAGATCATATTGAAGCATGCGACGAAGAGAATCAGCGTCAAGAAAACAGCCGTATTTCTGTCCAGAAGAATCAGCCAGTCGAATAGCTGACGGAAGACATCCGTAACTTTTTGAAGGTAAACAGCGGGAGGTAATAATTTTTTCAAATGTAAAGAAACATTATCAAGCTGCTGAAAATCTTTCAGATAAACTTCATAAGTTCCGATCGAATCCGGTCCCCAGCCATTGAGCCGCTGTACAAGAGCAAGATCTCCGATGATAAGACGGTCATCAAACTCCTCCATTTGGGTATCATAAATTCCGGAAATTGTCAGTTTTCTTGGCCTTGGCGGATCCTGCAAAGAGTACATAATTACGTCATCACCAGTCTTTAATTTTAGCTGCGATGCAATTTTGCGGCTGATCAGAATTTCGGAAGAGTAACCATATTTCAATGAAGACGAATCCGTCTTGCCTATTAACCGGCCTTCAACAAGTGTGTTTTTAAACAAATTCCAGTCGTAATCTTTGCCAACGCCTTTCAGCAAAACACCTTTTATTTCATCAGGTGTCTTTAAAATTCCGGATTTATGAGCCACAGCCTGCCAGTGACTTATTTCAGGCATGTTCTTTAATTCGTCGGCAACAGGATTTTTGACGTTCATTGCACCTTCTTCGTAGGTATTTCCCAGCGCAAATGCTGTAATGTTGATATGCGCCCCGAAGAGAAAAACTTTTTTCTGGATCGTTTCTTTAAATCCGATCAGCACGGCAAATGACACGATTCCAACCGCCACGCCAATAGCAATACTGGCTACGCCAATACGTGAAACCGTTGCTGAAAAAGAGCCGGCTTCGTTATTCCGGATACGTTTGGCGACAAATGAGGGAAAACGCAAAGAAATTGACTGGTTAGATTTTACTATTAATTTGACAAAAGTAGCGAAAAACTTATCCGTGATGAAAGCGACTTTCCAAGTCGGATGATTTTAAACCTATATCATTGAAATGAAAAATTATAAAATTCAATTCTTCTCCTCATTTTTTTGTTAAGTTGCCAGGTAGTTTGTGATTAAGAGTTGACTATCTATGTCTACTAAAAACCGGATTTTTAAATTATGTCATTTATAAAAGTAGCTTCTGGGGTAGTTAATCAAACGCCTATGGCGTGGGATTCTAATACCAATCATATTTTGCTGGCGATTGAGGAGTCAAAAAAGCAGGATGTCAGTGTGCTTTGTCTGCCGGAACTCTGTGTTTCCGGATATGGCTGTGAGGATTATTTTTTTGCGCATGATCTCGTTGATCAGGCTCTGAAATGTCTTCATGAAATTGTTCAGGCCACTGCCGGAATTGTTGTCGCCGTTGGCTTGCCGGTTCGTCATAATAACAGTTTGTACAACGCTGCCTGCCTGATCGCAAACAAACAGATTATTGGATTTTACTGTAAACAAAATCTTGCAAACAACGGAATTCATTACGAAGCCAGGTGGTTTCGTCCCTGGCCCATTGGTTTGGTCGAGAGCATAGAAATCGATCAGATGTTGTATCCGATCGGGGATATTATTTTTGATTTATCAGGTATAAGAATCGGTTTTGAGATCTGCGAAGATGCCTGGGTTTCTAACCGCCCAGGCCGGAGACATTATGAGCGTGGAGTGGATGTCATTTTGAATCCAAGTGCAAGTCACTTTGCTTTTCATAAATTCCTGACCAGGGAAAGGCTGGTTCTGGATGGTTCAAGATCGTTTGGATGCAGCTATATTTATACCAACTTATTAGGAAATGAGGCTGGGAGAGCCATTTATGACGGTGATGCGATGATTGCTTCCAACGGCGAAATGCTGGTGACCAGCGATCGTTTCAGTTATGAAGATTATCTGATTATCACCGCGGTTATTGATACAGATAATACCCGTTTGAATCAATTACAAAATAAAATTTCTTCTGGTAACAAAGACAAAACCTGGCGGATCGCGGCTCGTTTTGATTTTCCGGATATCAGTCCTGTGCCGCAGCAAATTGCAGAACTGGAAGCTTTTGAAAAAGGCGGAGCGCTGAAAGAAGAGGAATTTGCCAGGGCTGTTTCACTTGGACTTTTTGATTATTTGAGGAAAAGCCGTTCCAATGGATTTACCATTTCTTTGTCGGGCGGAGCAGATTCCTGTGCCTGCACTGCACTTTGCGGATTAATGATACGGTTGGCTGATGAGAGTATTGGTATGCCACGTTTTAAAGAAAAACTTTCTTTTATTAAAGGTATTCAATCGGCTGAAACAGAGGAAGATATTGCTTTGGCCCTGATCCATAATATTTATCAGGGAACCGATAACAGCTCTGAGGATACGCTGGAATCCGCTCGTTCACTGGCGTTATCAATCGGTTCTACATTTTATAACATCAACATTAACGGTCTTGTTGAAACTTACAAAGGCCTGATTGAAGATCAGATTGGCAGAAAATTATCCTGGGATACGGATGATATTGCTCTACAGAATATTCAGGCGAGGGTTCGTGCCCCGGGTGTCTGGCTTTTGACAAATCTTTCCAATCATTTGCTTCTTGCAACTTCTAACCGTTCGGAGGTTGCGGTTGGTTATGCGACTATGGATGGTGATACTTCCGGCAGTATCAGCCCGTTGGCGGGAATCGACAAACATTATCTGCGTCAATGGCTTCGCTGGCTGGAAACGATTGGGTGTGAGGTTAAAGGAAAACATATTCGTATAGAAGGGTTGAAAAAAGTAAACTCGTTGCAGCCCACCGCTGAACTTCGTCCACTGGCATTAAACCAGACAGACGAAGCTGATCTGATGCCTTATGATTTCCTCGATGCATTGGAAAAGGTAGCGATCCGTGATAAGAAATCGCCTGTTGAATGTTTCAAAAATATGATCGTGCGTTATAAAGAAGTTTATTCAGACGAGCAGATTCTTGGCTGGACAGAAAGGTTTTTCAAACTTTGGAGCCGTAATCAGTGGAAAAGAGAGCGTTACGCGCCATCTTTCCATCTGGATGACCTAAATCTTGACCCACGTTCATGGTGCCGTTTCCCGATTCTCTCCGGTGGATTTGAGAAGGAGCTGGAAGAATTGAGAGACTACGCCGGAGGACGAATAGGAAGAAATAGCAGGGGGAGAATTGGTTTTTAGTTTGTTTTTCCACGCGAAGAAGGGAAGATAGACGCAGAGATCGCTAAGTATAATCTTTGCGATCTCTGCGTTTTTAACCGGCGTCCGCTTTTCTGCTCTCCGTGAAATCGAAATTTATAACTTATCTCGAAGTCTTATCGCTACCTGAAAACCTACCCAGGCATAATCTTTCTGAGTTTTATCCGGCTCCCCGCAAAGCCAGATTGTTGACAGAAAAGTCCGGTTGTCTTTGGCTGTTCCTTCATTATTCCCAGCCAGAAGGTTCATTGAAGGGCCAAAAGCGATTGATAATCTGTTACCAAGATTCCTTTCAATGGAAGTATTCAGTTTGAATAATCCGGCCGCAGAATTGCTGTTGAAATCCTTATTCATGGCAACCACGTTTAGAGTGATATCGGCATTCCACATCCATCCACGGCCAAGTCTGGCTGCTGTTCCAAATCCATAGCCAATGCTCCCAAGCGGTTTGTTATTAACCATGCCATTAAAGCCTACCGTGAAAATATTGTAAAATGCATTTACACCCGTTTTAAAAGATGTGTTAAAATAATTAAACTCATCAGTCGAAATTTCATAGCGGCGATATCCGTTTTTCCTGACATAACTTAAAAAGCCGATGGGCGCGGTGGAGGAGGAATCTGCGTAATTAAAGACGCTTAACTGATGTCCTTTTTTTACTGTTTTAGCAAAGTTATAGGCACCTGAAATTTGCCAGCCATTCAGGTCTCCCAATAAAACATTTCCAACACCGGCAAGCTGTACGCCTTTAAAATTTCCGGCAGTGAAATTTAGTAAAGTAGAATACTGGAATCCTTTGACATTGCCCATAACGACATTAAGTGCCGTAGCATACTGAAAACCAGTGACATTATGACCCACAACATTAGCAATTCCCGCAAGTTGCACGCCTTTTACATGCCCGCGATCAGCATTAAAGAATCCCCCAATTTCCAATATGTTTGTTCCCAAAGAATATCCGGCAAACACATTGAAAGAATAATCGTTCACAACGTTACCGCTTAGTTCACGGTTGGTACTCATGAAAGGCAGAATCGACGTTTGCACCGGGCGGTACAAAGTATCGGTGATATTGCGCGTATTGATTGCCTGTTTTGCAGAGGCAAAGGCCAGACTAAAATCTTTTCTTACACGCTGATAAGTTCCTCTTAATTTGCTCACAATCAGCAGTGTATCTTTTTCAATAATAGTATCTGGCAAGACATACGTCGTGGTGGTATACTCAATCTGAGGAATTTCTATTTTTGGATTGAAAGCCGATTCTGTACGGCTGGGAATATTTGGTTTTCTTGTCGACAAAACTTTGAGTGTATCGGGGTTCAGCGTTATCGGCAAATAGGTGTTTTTTCGATTAGCGATAATAATCGTTTTACCAACATATTGCTCTTTTCTTATTTCAAGCCGTACGGAAGTTGGCGCAGTCGGCAGCCGTATTTTGTAATAACCAAACTGATTGCTGATTGTTGAGGCAAGGGTAACGGGTTCATAAATACTGGCATTTGCCAATTTGTCTCCTGTGTTTTTATCAATAATATAACCATTCAGATTAAATTCCGAAGGTACATCATTTTCGACTTTTTGGTTTTTTTGAAGGATGATGTACCGGTGCCGTTGTTTAAAAACTACTTTTCCCTTAAACAGCTCATTTAATATTTCCCGTACAGTTTTGTTAGAAATATTAAGAGAAACACGGGCTTTGATCTCGATTACATCCGGACTGTAAGAGAAACTAAACCCAGCAAGATTCTCGATTTGCTGCAAAACTTCGTCGACAGGCTGATTGGTAACCCGTATGGAGATTTTTCTTTCCAACAATTCCTGTGCGAAGGAAGGTACAGAAATGAGAAAAATAAATAGAAACGAAAGGGAGAGCGGATAAAGTTTTTTCAAGAGAATCGGGTTGATTAATTCTTGGGAAGGGCAAATTTTTGATTATTGACAACTGTTGCCGTCGAGCCAATAGGTTTTGCCTTCTTTTCTCAGTTTTAAATCCAGCGTTTCCGCGATTACAGCAAGCGTTGTGTCCAAAGGTTCTTTCTGGAAACCTATGGTCAGGCGGCATTTCGAAAGATCCGTATTGGCCAGCCGGATATCCGCGTGATAACCTTCGTTCAGGGAATTAATAATTTCACCCAGTTTCGCTCCATTGAAATCAAACACATGCGTGCGATATCCCATAACATTTATGTCAGCACGCAAACTTCTCAACGTATCGTCCGCAACTTCTGCACTTTCTCCTTTTACCAGCTCAATTTTTTGATCGGCTTTGCTCACCCGTACTTTTCCGGTTTTTACATCAACCCGGACAAGTTCTTTTTTATATGCCTTAACGTTAAATGAAGTACCTAAAACCCGCACGTCCGTTCCGTTTGCGTCAATCACAAAGGGATGTGCAGCGTCAGGTTTTACATCAAAAAATCCTTCACCATTTAAGGAAACAGTGCGAAGATCTCCATGGAAATTTTCAGGATAACTTATTTTTGAATTATAATTCAGAAAAACTTTCGTTCCGTCAGGCAGTATGGCTTCGGTCGTATTGTTCGTGGTGGCAACTTCCAGTAATTCAACTTCACTAAATTGCGTCCTGAAAATATAGAAACCAAATGCCATCAGGGTCAACGATACAGCCGCTGCAATCCATAAGGTATACGGTTTTCGTTTTTCTAAGGGTAATTTCTTAATGCCAACTTCATTTTCTGCGTTGTCATTTGCAAATAACGGAGTTTTTTCGCCAGGCTTCTGAATGCTCATTTTTAGCCTCACTTTTTCCCAGGCTGCATCCGTGTCTACTTCTGAGCTCTTGTTTTTCAGAAGCGCGGATTTTTCCCAAAGCACTTCAAAAGCCGCTAACTCCTGCTCATTTTCGAGCGAAAAATTAAGCCAGTTTTGCACTTCGGATATTTCTTCCGCAGTGGCAGTGTCGGCCAGATATCTCGCTAACAGCTCATCCGATATGTTTTCATGAGAATTGTTCATGGTTACGACTGGAAAAACTGTTGGTGTAAAAAATAAAAAAGTATTAGCAGTGATGGCAGGTAATCCGCCAGTTCATTGCGTAAAATTTTAAGCGCCTTACCGATTTGATTCTCAACCGTTTTGATTGAAATGTTAAGTCGATCGGCTATTTCCTGGTATTTCAGTTCCTCAAAACGGCTCATCCGAAACGCTTTCTGACATTGTTCAGGCAGAAGGCGAACTGCCTTCTCTATTCTTTCGGCAAGCTCGTCCGCATGAATACTTTCTGTAACAGACTCATAAGACTGCGGTATATAATTTACAGCATATTCACGGTAAGCTTCTTTCACGGAAGCGTGTTTGAAGCGGTTCAGACAATGGTTATGAACGGCCCTGTAAAGATATGATTTTAAAGAAAGTGTAATTTCCAGATCTTCTCTCTTTTCCCAAATTGTAATAAATACCGTCTGGACAATTTCTTCTGCATCCTCCTCATCCTTCAACAACGAACTGGCGTAGTTGCACAGCCGCTGATAATAAAAACGAAAAGTCCGCTCGTAAGCAGCTTCGTCTCCTCGTCTTATCGCTTGTACAATTTCCGGATCGGTGGCCTGCACGGATTTTCGTTTTTGGTTTTCCGCCAAAAGTATATAATCTCCGCCGATTATAAAATTCCGATTACTAAGAGCGGTTGCTGCCACAGTTCAAGTTCATTTTTATTATGACAAGCGGAATGGACTTTCCCCCTACGCAAAAAAAATTTATTGTTGATAGGGGGAAAATAAAATTGAATTGTCCTGAAAAGGAAGACGGGACGTTCCCGATGTTAGCCAAAATAATATTAGCCATGAAAAAATTATTTCTTCCTTTGTTTGTCTACGCATTCACATTATTCAGCCTGCAATCCTGCGATTCGATCGATGAAGATTTGGAGCCACGAGGAATCGGCACACACGTTTTTGACATGGACAATTTCGATCATCTCGAAATGGGAAATGCTTTTCAGGTAAATGTCAAAGCCGGTAATTTTTTCTTAATCTCTGCTACGGGCGAACTAAATGATCTGGATGATCTTGAAATTTTTGTAGAGGACAAGGAGTTGATCGTGCGGTATAAAGAGCCCTGGAGAAATCGTCGTCGCAAAATGACGATTGACATCACAATGCCCTCGTTATCAGGCGTTGACTTTTCGGGAGCCGTTCAGGCAAACATTTCCGGTTTTGAAAATGCAAGAGAAATTGATTTCGAACTTTCCGGAGCTTCAAAATGTGATTTTGCCGGGTCTGTAAAAACAATTGAGCTGGATTTGTCCGGTGCTTCTCATTTGCACCTTATTGGCAGCGGTCAGTTTATCGATGGAGAATTGTCCGGAGCGTCGGAAATTAATGGATTTGATTATCAGTCGGAAGAGTCGGATATTAAGTTATCGGGAGCAAGTCAAGGGAAACTTTCAGTAACACGTTATCTGAAAGTTGACGTAAGCGGTGCCAGCAGTTTGCGGTATAAAGGTAATCCGGATGTTAACAAAAAGGTATCTGGCGGAAGTTCAGTAAAAAAAGCGTAACTATTTGATCATACCATATTTTGCCCTTGCCAGCTTTTTTGACATGCCGTCAAAATGCCACCATTCAGTTGTGTTTACGGTAAAACCAGATCGAACCATGGCCGTGCGCAAAATATTCCGGTTAGCAATTTGTTTCGTAGTGAGTTTACCCTGCCGAAGCATTTCCTGCTCGGAACGGGGATAGGCGAGGGGACCGAAGAAGTCATATTTGGTCCCCATATCTAATGGATTACCTTTTTCATCCACCACCGTCAAGTCGATCGCGCAGCCAAAATTATGGTTTGATCCAATTTTAGGATCAGCGACATACTGGGTTTTCTGGCGAGCCGGAATCTTCAAATCGTCAAGCGCATCCCACAATTTATACTGCGCAGTATTAGGACGGGCGGCGTCATAAACCAAAAGTTTGTAGCCAGGTTTTTCTTTTTTAAGCAGGTTGCTGGCTTTGGAAAGTCTTCTGGCAATTTCAGGCTGAAGATATGCGTGTGTCAGATCTCCGTAGACATTTTTTTTCATAAAATTATCAGGCGTTGCATACTTTAATTCTACCAGAATTTCAGGATTAACGCTTTGTATATCAACTAGTCCCTGATCCAATATTTTCTTTTCGGTAGCTGAAACATTCTTTTTGCCTTGTGCGCTTATCTGTTGTGAAATAAATAAACAGAAGATCAGCAGGCAAAACAATTTTATAAAACGCATACTTTAAAAATAAAAAAAACCTCCTTCCCGAACGCCGAAAAGGAGGAGAATAAGCTATTAGTATCTTTTGATCTTCACTTTTGACAGGCCACCTTCGAAATTAATATTAATTTTTCTGGTAGCTTTTTCAAATCCCGGCGAACGATAAAGATTGTCATTGATTTTTTCCAGATCGTCAAATGAGGTTAAGTTGAGTGCCCCTTCGAGAACAATTTCGCACCCTGCTGACTTTGGTATTTCGAGATCAATTGAAGCCACGCCGGCCTCAATTTTCACATCAGCGCGTTCGAGTTTATCACCCAGACGGATATTCATATCTGCTACGCCGGTACTAACTTTCAAAGATTCAACCTTATAATTACTTAGATCAAAATCACCTTTTCCGGCTCCTAATCCAAGATCAATGTTCCAGATTGGTTTTTCGTTTAGCTCGATCTCCGCCTTATTACTCAGTTCGCCCTTATTCAGTTTTACATTACCGTCCTCCATTTTTAAGTTGACCGTTGCTGTATTGGCCAATTTATTGATCGTCGTATTTGATAGAAAACCAAGAATGGATGAATGCGTATCTGCCTGAAAAAGCTTTTCTGTACTTCCTTTAAGGGTAAATGAACCCGCTCCGCCTTCCAGGTTGAAATTAGCTTTCTGGATAAAATCTTCCATCGCATATTCATAGGAATTATTTTTCAGCCTGCCATCGTCCTGTCTCTCGCTGTGTTCGCGTTCATAATCTTCGTCTTTATCCTCATCTTCCTCTTCATTATCCTGATCTTCATCCTGATCGTCATTATCACCATCATTCCAGTTAAAATTCCATTTATCGTTATGACGATCGAAAGCGCGATCCGTCCGGTGCGCTAATCCGCCAAAAACAGCAAATGCGATAAGTATCCCAACAAATGCTCTTGCCGGCGCATGTCTGTCGGTAACCAGAATCAGTAATCCCGCGAGGATAAGCAGCACTGGCCAGAAAGGCAGAATCGAATCCCAGTTAAAATAAAATAAATCCAGTTTGCGAAGAAGTGCAACAATACCAATCACAATAAGAATTCCACCCCAGAAAACGCCTTTTGAATTTTTCATAACGATTAAATATTAGAGTGGTTGGAAGAATCGGAGTTGATGTAGTTTTTGAGCAGAAGTAACGCACCGGCGATGATCAGCATGACAGGCCAGAAAAAGCCTCTGAAATCAAAACCTGTAAATTCCTCGATCAGGAAGAGGGAACCTGCGATGATGAGCAGAAGTCCCCAGAAAATACTTTTAAAATTCATGGCTGTTTTTGTTAATTCACTTTGATAATTTCATCGTCATCATCGGCTTTTTTTCCATTCGGATCTTCCGGAAAAGTATTTGGCGGTGTGGATTCCGTCGTTCCGAA
Source organism: Dyadobacter sp. HNCC25DJ186 (assembly GCF_056895235.1). Taxonomy (NCBI): domain Bacteria; kingdom Pseudomonadati; phylum Bacteroidota; class Cytophagia; order Cytophagales; family Spirosomataceae; genus Dyadobacter; species Dyadobacter sp. HNCC25DJ186. The sequence continues at coordinate 46,875 of NZ_JBXHAS010000010.1, read as the reverse complement.
AGGTGTATAAGGCTGTGGATCCGGCGTTGGTGTATATGGTTCCACCGGGTCTGTTGGCGGAGGCGTTGTTGGATACACTGTTGTATTTCCTTCCTGCTCCTTATCCCGCTGGCGAAGAATTAAAAATGCGCCAATCGTGATTAGTGCAATTGGCCAGAAGTATGGTTTGATCTCATACCAGAGTGGAAAGTCATCAATCAGCATAAAAATACCAAACAATACCAACGCACCACCCAGGATTTTTATAGTCTGATCGTTACGTTTTTTCTCTGCTTCCGGATCGTGTGGTTTGGAAGCGACAGTATCGAAATTATGGACGTCTGCCGATCCGGTTGGCAGTACTGCCCATAAAATGATGTACAGAATTCCTGTCCAGCCAAAACTTGGCGGTATTGGAAGGAATAACATGACGACGAATAAAACACGAACGATTACGACATCTATCTGTAAATATTGGGCAATACCGGAAGCAACTCCTCCAAATACGGCCTGATCGGGTATGCGGTGCAATTTCTTTTCCATTTCGTTGTTTACGTTTATGTTGTAATCAAAGGTAGTGGGTGATACAAGATACTGCAAGCTGGAAGTTTATTATCGGTTAGTAAACGTGTTAAAAGGTCATCTGGAATGATTTCCGATTTTTAAACTTATTTTAACTAACTAATAATAGCGAATTTGGCAGGAATTTTAGCTGAAATGGATTCTACAAAGCAAATACTTCAAGGTCAAGCGTTGATAAATTTATTCTTCTTCCAACGCTTCCAGAATATCCATCATACTTCCAAAATCTTTGTAACCAGGGCGAATCTCTTCACTTCCCCGTAATGCTATGCCGATCTCCGGAAATGTGTCGGTCAATTTATTTACGGCAACTTCGTCATCCAGTCCAAAACCGATCAGGATAGGATATTCTTTGGCAAGTTTTGTTAAAACATCCAGCCAGTCTTCGGTTAGTTTCAAATTTGCATCACTTTCGAGAAGGAAATAGGCGACCTCGTCTCCATAACGGCTCAGAATGGAATAGATATCATTTGCGTCATAGGTGTCGACGCTTACGCGCAGTATCAGCGGCAAACTTAATTCGCTTTGCAGATAAGTAAGCAGGCCTGGAGTTTCTACCTGTATGTAATGAACAGGATATTCGGCAAGTGATTTTAAAAGTTGTTCAGGGTCGCTCTGGCTCGACTCGGCGACGAGCTGAACGCCGGCAAGCCATGAGCAAATTTCTTCAAACTTTTTCGGTGATATATAATTCGGGGAATCTTGGTCTATAGAAAATCCCAGCATTTCAACACCCATACCAGCGCAATAACGGGCGTCGGACAGGTTGGTAACATTGCTGATTTTTACGGTTCTGGTAAGCATGTTGATGATATTTATTCAAAAGAAACTTTCCTGCAAAGATAATTCTTCAGCACGATTATCTTGTTAATAAATTACTTTTTGAAGTTTGGGTGAAAATATCGACGGCTAAAGCCTGGCTCACGCTTAGTCCTGGGCACCCAAGGTTGAAACCTTGGGTTAGTGATATTGCCGGAATTATTTTGGCGTAAGAAATTAACCCAAGGCTTCAGCCTTGGGTAGGAGCGAGCCAAAATCTTTTCGGCTTCAGCCATAGCCACATATCTCAAAGGTGTAAAACAAGAAAGCTGCCAGGAAATTTTTATCTCCGGCAGCTCCCCAATTATTTTCAACAACTACTTCACTGAAAACTTATACTCCGTAGAAGTCTTGTAAGTTTCTCCGGGTTTTAGCTCTGTGGAAGGAAATTGCGGCTGATTCGGTGAATCCGGATAATGTTCCGTTTCCAGGCAAAGTCCAAAACGCTTGCCATATGTGGCCCCCTTTCCAGTCAGCGTTCCATCCAGGAAATTTCCGGAGTAAAACTGAACCGCAGGTTCTGTCGTATAAACTTCCATAAAACGACCACTTTCAGGATCTTTAACCGTAGCAAAAAGTGATAAGCTTTTATCCGCGCCGCTTATTACCCAGCAATGATCATAACCACCGCCATTTTTGATCTGTTCATCAGCAACATCATTGATTCTTTTTCCGACAAGTGTAGGCTCGTTAAAATCAAACGGAGTTCCTTTTACAGCTCTTAATTTTCCGGTTGGAATCAAAGTTGCATTTACAGGAACCATACTATCCGATTTGATATAAACTTCATGATTCAAAATATCACGTTTGAATCCAGTCAAATTGAAATACGAGTGATTTGTCAAATTAATAACGGTGTTTTTATCGGTAGTCGCTTCATAATCAATACGAAGACCGTTTTCGTTTGACAGCGTATAAGTCACCTTAACATTTAAAGTTCCCGGATAACCTTCTTCGCCATCCTTACTAACATAAGTCAATTCGAGACCCACGACAGAATCCTTTTTGATTTCAGTCGCGTTCCAGAGCTTTTTGTTAAAGCCATTGATACCACCGTGCAAAGAATTTGGTCCGTTGTTAATGGGTAAGGAATAAGTTTTGCCGTCAAGCGTGAATTTTCCATTGGCGATGCGGTTTCCAAAGCGGCCAACGAGCGCTCCAAAAAATGGATTCTCGGCGATGTAAGGAGCAAGAGAGTCAAAACCCAATACTACATCCTCCCATTTTCCACTTTTGTCTTCTGCTGTTAATTCAGTAACAATACCACCATAATTGGTGATTTTTACCGTCATTCCGTTTGCATTTTTAAGGGTGTAAAGATCCGCTTTTGTGCCATCCGGCAGGTCTCCGAATACTTCTTTCGAAATCGTACTGGTCATTGTTTTACTTTCGTTTTCGTTTTTTGTTTTTGAGCAACTCATCAGGCCAATGCCAATCAGTGCAGCGAATATTAATGAACGTTTTTTCATAAAGGTATTTCCGGAAATATTAAGGTTTAAGCATTTTGTACAATTTCCTCTGTCCCATCCGTTATCTGCACGCGATAGCAGGGCAGTTCTATTTGAAATTTATCGTAATAAGCTTTTTTCATTTTCTCTTCAAAATCCTCCACACCCTCCTTTTTTATAAGGTTGATTGTGCAGCCGCCAAAACCTCCGCCCATCATCCTTGCGCCAATTACTGAAAGATCGTCAAATGTCTGATCTACCAGAAAATCAAGTTCATCGCAGCTTACTTCATATTCATGCTGCAATCCCTGGTGCGTTTCGTACATTTTTTTTCCAAAACTGATCAGGTCACCAGCCGTCAGAAAGTCACAGGCAACTTGAACACGCTCAATTTCCTCCGTCATATATTTACAACGCCTGTAAACGACATCACCCATTTCATCTTTGTAGGTTTCAATCAGGGCAGGTGTAGCATCGCGTAAACTTTTAATCTCAGGGTGATTCTTTTGAAGAATCGATACACCCTTTTCACATTCCAACCGCCGGGTATTGTATTCCGAACTTGCAAGCGAATGTTCAACAAGCGTATTACACAGCACGAGTATATACTCATCCATTGGGAATGGAAAATACTCATATTCCAGAGAGCGGCAATCAAGCCGGATCACTGCTTCTTTTTTTCCAAAGGCGGAAGCGAACTGATCCATAATGCCACATTGCACACCAACGTATTCGTTTTCGGCTTTCTGAGACATTTTTACAATAGAAAATCGATCAAGTCCCAGGTTGAAAACCTCATTTAAAGCAAACAGCAAGCAACATTCCAAAGCAGCAGAAGACGACATACCCGCTCCCTGAGGAACATCACCGCCAAAAGCGGCCTGAAATCCACCAATGTTCAATCCATTTTTATAAATCTGCTCAATAATGCCCAATTGAAAATAAGCCCATTTCTGATCGGGTTTTGAAATATCATCAACCTGGAAAGTATATGTTTCATTTAAATCCACCGCATACAATATAACCTGATTGTCTGTACGGGGAGAAATTGCAAAATAGACAGCCTTGTCTACGCTCGCTGGTAAAACAAATCCATTGTTATAGTCGGTATGTTCTCCAATCAGATTTATTCTTCCCGGCGAGCGGAAAAGTCTGAGATCATTAAAGTTGGTGTTATCTCCAAAATGGGCTATATATTTCTCACGAATCCGATCTGCCGTGCTCAATTTCGTACTTGTCATTTATAATTCAGGTTGTGGATTTTAATCTAAAATGTTGGCCTTTTTCAATGCTTTATTAATATCCTTTCGCAAGATTTATTTCATTGATGGGAGGATCGCCGCCTTCAATGGTCATCAAATTATTTAGAAATAAATCTACTTTACCTATATGTTCATCCGCATGTCCGCCACCGGTATGCTGACTGAGAATAACGTTTTTCATATTCCACAACGGGTTGTCATCTGGAATTGGTTCTACTTCGGTCACATCCAAGACGGCTCCATCCAGATGTTTCGAATTAAGTGCCTCAATAAGTGCTTTCTCGTCGGTTGTACTTCCACGGCCCACACTTGCATAAACGCTGCCTTTTTTCATCGCCTCGAACATTACCTGATCTGCAAATTTAGCCGCTGATCCAGGGAGTGTATTGATGATAAGATCAGTATTTGGTAAAATGTCCATTAATTCTTCCTTTGAATGAATATCAGCATCGGGAGAAGTTCTGGCCATTAAGTGTATGGTGCAGCCAAATCCCTGCAAAAGAAGTTTTACGGTGCTGCCGATTGTTCCAGCACCCAGAATTACAACTTCCTGCCCGGAGAGTAGACGCAATTCAGCTCTTAACGGCGCTCCAACCCATTCTGATTTTTCTTTTAATAATGTTAGTTTATCAATGCCGCGATAAAGTGCAAGGATACCGCCAACAATTGACTCAGCACACGGACGTGCAAACCAGTCGCCCATATTGGCCACTTTTGTTTCGCCATTTAATCTTACTGAGGCATATTGATCAAAACCGGCAGAATCCAGTTGCCAGAATTTTAAATTATTTAAAGGCTTTGAAAACCAATCCAAAGGAGGATTTCCTAACACGTAATCAGCTTCATAAAACAAATTTTGCGCTTCTGTTTTGGACTGTGTATCAGATTGAAAATGAATCGTATATTTTGGCGAAAGAACTTCGGTTAACCGATTCCGAAGTGTCTGATCGAATTTTGCGTGACAGTATATATTCATTGTTTTTATTTTAAGAGCCAAAATTTGCGTTTTTTACCTGTGCTTTTCAAATAATCATTCCAATTATTATAATAGCATCGAATGGTTTCTATATTATCCTTTAAAGCTACACTAAGAAATACAAGCCTCAAACAGCACACTGTGTCATTGACAGGAAATTTCACAACTGTGTAAGAATTTTCTTTCCTCTTGATCGATAAGCTGCTGTTTCATATTCCATATTCTCCTCAATAATTATACGAAGCTCATTTTTTATATCAGGATAAATTTTTGAAAGATTAAAAAGTACAGTCAGCGCAAAAGCTTTGATCGCAATGGCTGTCTCACGATTTTGAAGAAACTGAAAACAGGCATCCATGACTTCTCCATGAAATTTTTCCGGGATGATTACATCTTCCAAAATACGCAAGCTGTTTCGGATTACTGCATTGTGAACATCCTTCCGTTTTAACTGATCCACTAAAACACCAATATAAGGCTGAACCATTTCGGGATATTTCTCAGCTGCCCAACTGACGCTCCAGGCAGCCCTTTGAGCCATACGTATGTCCTTTGATAAAAAGCAGTCAATAAGATCTTTGAAGTTTTTATCAGAAGAAGCCGCAAATTCTGTGATTGCAATTGAGTGTTTTTTGAAGTGGATTTGTTGTCTTAAAAGTTCTTCCCGGATGTTCATGGGGTTTTATTTTTGTTAACCAGAATTTGATTATTCGGTTCAATGATGATATAAAACAATTGGTCGATAAGGTTATGTCACCCCGTCGGGGTTTGGGAACCAGTATTTCAATCTCTCTCTACAATAATGTCATCCCTTCGGGATTGTTGCAGAATGAAAAAATCCCGTAGAGAAGGATATACTATGGAATGTGTTATGTCAGCCCATCGTGGGGTTAGGAAACCAATATTCTAATCTCATTCTATAATTATGTCATCCCTTCGGGATTGTGGTCGGTCGAAATCCCGAAGGGACATTATATTTATGATTCGTGTTATGTCACCTCGTCAGGGTTAAGAAACCTGTGTTCCAATCGTTTTCTACACCAACGACATTCCTTCGGTATTGTGGTTACTCGAAATCCCAAAGAGAAGGATATATTTTTGAATGTTTTATGTCAGCCCATCGCGTGGTATGGGACCCAATATTCCAATTTCATTCTATAATAATTTGATCCTTCAGGTCGGGGTTACGGTTATTCACAATCCCGAAGGGATGACATTATTATAGCAAAGCCGCTTGACGTTTAGGGCATAACCCTGAAAGGGTGACATAACCTAGGTGAAAAATTGATTTTTTATCATAATCATACCTTTAAATTTAAACCAAAAAAAACATAACCAACGCTACAAACGCCTATTGAAACAAACCCGCCAAAACAACTTTCTTTTGATCCTTAACCAAATCAACTTCTAACGTTTTCAAACCTAACTTCACCTTTTGCTTTACTGAATTTCCAGAAACCAATGTTGCTGATACCAATTTCCCATCTTTCCATAACTCATCGACCGTAACATTCCCACGCGCTTTCAAACCTTTTATTTCGCCGGTCGGCCATGAATCCGGTAAGGCAGGCAACAATTCAATCACACCAGCCTGCGACTGCAAAAGCATTTCTGCAATTCCTGCTGTTGAGCCCATGTTTCCATCCAGTTGAAATGGCGGATGTGCGCAAAGCAAATTGGAATAGGAACCGCCACCATTTACCATGTTTTCTGTTTTATCACCAACCGGACGAAGGATTCTTTTAAATAGAGAATAAGCCCTGTTTCCGTCCTGCAACCTGGCCCAGAAATTAACTTTCCATGCCAGCGACCAACCCGTTCCTTCATCACCCCGTGCATCCAAAGTTACTTTGGCCGCTTTGGCAAATTCTGGTGTGGCAGTCGGAGAAATCTGGCGTCCCGGATGTAAGGCAAAAAGATGAGAAACGTGCCGATGTTTATTTGTAGAATCATCCACATCTTCATTCCATTCCTGCAATTGTCCCCAGCGGCCAATTTGCGGTGGCTGGATCTGATCTTTCACTTTTTGTGCTTCATTAGCAAAATCAGTATCGGTTTTTAAAACTTTGCTGGCAAGAATCGTATTGGAAAGTACGTCCCATGCGATCTGATGATCCATCGAGGCGCCGGTGGAAATCCCGCCGTGTTCCGGCGAATAGGAGGGTGAGGAAACCAGAAATCCACTTTTTCCTTTGGTCAGATAATCAATCCAGAATAATGAAGCTTCCTTCATAACTGGATATGCGGTATTTTTTAAATATTCTGTATCGTTTGTGAAAGCATAATGTTCCCACAAATGCTGACTTAGCCAACCCGCGCCGCCTGGGAAAAATCCCCAGGGAAAACTCCATCCCGGAGAAGTATAACCATAAGCATTCAGCATCGTATTAACTGTCCAGCCGCGGGTCCCGAAAAATTCTTTCGAAGCCAGCTTGCCCGGTTCGACGATAGATTTGGTGAAATCAGAAAGCGGTAGATAACACTCTGAAAGGTTGGTAACCTCCGCCGGCCAGTATAACATTTGGATGTTTATATTGGTATGATAATCATTGGCCCAGGGCGGATTTGTACTGTCATTCCATTTTCCCTGCAAACTCATGGGCATAGTTCCGGGACGCGTGGATGAAATCATCAGGTAACGTCCGTATTGGAAATACAAGACTTCAAAACCCGGATCAGGTGTCCCTTTAAAATATGCAACTTGTCTTTTGTCTGTCGGGACAGAACTGATATGATCAGCACCAAGTTTTAAAGAAACCCGGTCGAAAAGATTTTTATAGTCTTTTTGCTGCTCAGCTTGGAGTGCTGTTTCATTTTTACTGGCAACCGAAGCCATTACCTGCTGATTTATTCTCTTATAGTCGTTTCCTTTGTAGGTCGGAAACTGATAGGTATAGTCTGTCGATGCGGTATGAATTAATGTAATTTTTCTGGCGTTTTTTACAGTGACAATGCCGCTGTTATAACTTACTTTTCCATCCGTATCAATCCGGTAAGTAGTTTCAAATTCCTGTTTGTTATCTTTCAGACTACCACCAAAAACGTATTGATTCTTTTCAAATTTCTCGTATTCCTTTTTATGTGGCGTTGAAAAACGGATGGAGTAAGTCTCATCAGAAGTCGATTTAAAATTGTAAACCATTACCCGGGAAGGATAATTTCCGAAATAGGTTCTCTCAAATTTTTCTTTACCAACCTCGTACGTAACCTTGCCTGTTGCCGTTGAAATATCCAGTTGACGGCGGTAATTTTGGACTGCGCCGGTATGCGAAACGCTTACATATAAATCGCCCATGGTTTGCTGGGCTCCAAAGTCACTGGAAGGAATATTTTCTTTTTTCTCATGCACAATACCGGTCATTTCGGCACTAGCCAGTTTATCGGCTTCTGCCAGCTTTCCTTGCGCAAGCAATGCCCTTACTTTTGGCAATGTTTTGTAAGCATCTTTTCTCAATCCAAAATTATATTCTTCATTCGCGCCTTTTCCGCCTGCCCACAAACTTCCTTCTGAAAATTGTAAACGCTCTTCTTCCGGATCACCGAAAAACATAACGCCGAGATATCCGTTTCCAATGGGCAAAGCCTGTGTCATCCAGTCGGTTGCAGGTTTTTCATACCAAAGTTTTAAATCGGTTTTATTTTGATCAATTTTTTGAGAATAAGCATCAAGCGAAATTTTGAAAACAAAAATGCAGAGGAATAGAAATCTTGAATTGCGGGACAACATAAGTAAGGATTTTAGGAATTTGTAGCACAAAGTAAATAAAAAGCCCCACGCAAATGCGCAGGGCCACGATATTATTCAGGATAATTCGGACTATTTGATCTCGCCAACCATTTCTTCCGGTTTAACCCAGGCGTCAAATTCCTCGGGCGTAACGTAACCCAAAGCAACAGCCGTTTCTTTCAACGTTGTGCCATTTTTATGAGCTGTCTGTGCGATTTCAGCGGCTTTATAATAACCTATTTTTGTATTCAAAGAAGTTACCAGCATCAATGAATTATTCACATGTTTTTTGATGTTTTCATGCAATGGTTCAATTCCAACGGCACAATTATCATTAAAGGAAACGCAAACGTCACCGATCAAACGTGCCGAATGAAGGAAATTGTAAGCCATCAAAGGTTTGAAAACATTCAGTTCGAAATGTCCGTTTGAGCCTCCGATACTGATCGCAACATCATTTCCCATCACCTGTGCTGCCACCATCGTCATGGCTTCACATTGCGTTGGATTCACTTTTCCAGGCATGATCGAACTTCCCGGCTCATTGTCCGGAATATGAATTTCTCCAATACCCGAACGTGGCCCGGAAGACAACATTCGGATGTCATTCCCGATTTTCATCAGACTAACCGCCACCGTTTTCAAAGCGCCGTGCGCTTCAACAATCGCATCGTGGGCGGCCAAAGCTTCAAACTTATTTTCAGCAGTAATGAAAGGTAGACCAGTCAAAAGTGCAATATGTTTTGCCACATTTTCTGAATAACCTTCCGGCGTATTGATACCAGTTCCAACCGCAGTTCCACCCAAAGCAAGCTCAGAAAGGTGGGCAAGTGTATGATAGATCGCTCGTAAGCCGTGATCCAGTTGAGACGCATATCCACCAAATTCCTGTCCAAGTGTCAACGGCGTAGCATCCATAAAGTGGGTACGGCCGATTTTTACCACATGCTTGAAAGCTTCTGCTTTTGCTTTCAAAGTATCACGTAATTTGGTAATACCCGGGATCGTGACGTCAATCAGAATTTTGTAAGCCGCAATGTGCATTGCAGTCGGGAATGTATCGTTTGACGATTGTGATTTGTTCACATCATCGTTTGGATGCAAAAATTTAGTTTTGTCAGCCAGGTCACCACCTTGCAAAACGTGTCCGCGGTAAGCGATCACTTCATTGCAATTCATGTTGGATTGCGTACCAGAACCTGTTTGCCATACAACCAAAGGAAATTGATCTTCCAATCCGCCTGTCAGAATTTCGTCGCAAACTTTTCCGATCAGATCACTTTTTTCCTTTGGAAGAACACCAGCTTCGGAATTTGTAATCGCCGCAGCTTTTTTCAAATAGGCAAATGCCCGGATAATTTCCTTCGGCATCTTATTGATATCCTGCGCAATCGGGAAATTCTGGATAGAGCGTTGCGTTTGCGCGCCCCAATATACATGAGCAGGTACCTGCACTTCGCCCATGGTATCTTTTTCTATACGGTATTCCATTTTATGACGGTAATAATTATGTAAAATGAATGAATCAGATTTGAACGGTAAAGTTAGGGTTGGACGGGGAGTTTTTAGTATTTTTTTGTGGATAAATGTTTTGGTCAGGAAATAATACAGACTCGATGATATAGAATTGATTAAGTTGCTTTATCAGTGAAAACAGTTTAAATTAGTACACTAGATTTCAAATTTTCGAAATACCAGAGCAAGTAGCTATGACACGTACGATCATTATAAAAACGAAAGATGAAAAGGATTTTGAGCTAATTAAGGGCTTGGCAGACAGACTTGGCCTTTCCGTGAAGGAAGAGCATGAACAAGACCTATTGGAAAAACAAAAAGCTGCCTTTAAAAATTTGGTAGGAAGTTGGGTTGGGGATGAAACCGGGGATGAATTAGCTGCCCGAATTCATAACGCAAGGAATGATTCCTCCCGTGACGTGCAATTATAATAGCGTATTTACTAGAGACAAACATATATAGTCATTTGTTTAAGGACTAAATTTTCATCGGCAATTAAAAAATGGATTTACAATATATCTCAAACGAACATGGCGAAACAACTGCCGTTATTATTCCAATTCAGGAATGGAATAATCTGACCGCCCGGCATGAAGATTTAAAGGAGCTCTCGAAGGAAACTAAACCTGATAGAGAAAATCCTCCTAAAAAGAAACCATCTGATTTTGCTGGAATAATTACAAAAGAACAAGCGCAAGAGATGCATAACTATCTAAAAAAAACCAGAGGAGAATGGGACAGAGATATTTGATGGATAGTAATGTGTTGATAGATTTTGTAGCGCAAACTATTCCTGAAAAAGGTTTTTTGTATGTGCTAAATATAATTGATAATGAGTTTCTTATACCCACGGTTGTTAAAATTGAAGTATTAGGATTCAATGGAAATTTTCCGGAAATAATGACGAAGATGCGGGACTTTGTTAGTCTGTCCACTCTTTTACCTCTAGACAATCTTGTAATTGATGAGACAATTAATCTTCGTCGCAATTACAAAAGGATTAAATTAGGAGACGCTATAATTGCCGCGACCGCCCTTGTACACAATCTTGTTTTAATTACCCGAAATACTAAGGATTTTGAGAACATTCCAGGTTTGTCTGTTATTGATGTTCATAAATTATAGTCAAAAATTCACTTTCCAAACGTCATTTCATATAACTAAAAAGATATTTTATCTACCACACATTTTCAATAAGTAACCGCTTCACTTAAATTCCTTGCCTAAATTTCTAAGGCTTCTTTTTTCTATAACTTTGCACGGTTCTTTGTGAACGCCCGTCAATCGGGGTAATGGTTTTCGCTTTTGGTGCCCTCAGCCAATGAAGCAGAAATTAAAAAGGAACCGTGTGAAATTCACGGGCAGTCGTGCTACTGTAAGTATCATCCTGAACAGATCAGGAAAGTTTTTACCCTCGCGACCCATTGTCATATTTTATGATGAGAAGGGCGGTAAAAATGGTACAAGCCAGGAGACTTGCCTTCACCCTCAATGGCCACTCCCTCACGTCTGGGGTTTTGTCACGCATTGATTTTACAAATGTATTGCTGTCAGGTTATTATCTTCAAAATTTATTTTCGGAGATATGTTTGGTCAATATTGTATTTGACAATTTTGATTCGATCTGACTGCGAAACGTACTGTTTTAGTAAGAAGAATGTTCGTGTTTTCGGTTGTGAGGTAAGTGAAAAACGACCGGAAATAATTTTGAACCGAACCATCACTTATGATTTACAGGACGGGTAGGGCATTCCAAAGGGTTTTTATTAACTCTTTAACACATGTTTTATGTTGTCACACAATTTGGGCTATCCACGCGTCGGAAGCCAAAGAGAACTCAAAAAAGCCAGCGAACAATTCTGGGCTGGAAAAATCACCAAAGATGAATTGCAGAAAACGGGACGGGAAATCCGTCACCGAAACTGGCAGCTTCAAAAAGAAGCCGGGATTGATCTGATCCCTTCAAACGATTTTTCGTTATATGATCAGGTTTTGGATACTTCCCTGATGGTGGGAGCGATTCCGGAACGTTATCTGCAACTGATTGACGGAAAATCAAACCGCGAACTAGATCTTTATTTTGCCATGGCACGTGGCGTTCAGCGCGACGGACTGGATATAAAGGCAATGGAAATGACAAAATGGTTCGATACCAACTATCATTACATCGTACCTGAATTTGTGAAAAATCAGGAATTTAACCGCTATTCCGATAAGGTCATTCTTGAATTTGAAGATGCGAAGCAAAAAGGAATTTTAACAAAACCGGTACTAGTCGGCCCGGTTACTTTTTTAGTATTGGGAAAAGAAAAGGAAGATGGTTTTAACAGGATTTCTTTGTTGGAAAAACTACTTCCGGTTTATATAGAAATTTTGCAGGAACTTGCCTCGCGTGGTGCCGAATGGGTTCAATTGGATGAGCCTTGCCTGGTTTTGAATCTTGGAAAAAAAGAGCAGGAAGCTCTGAGATTTGCTTATGAAAAGATTCAACAAGCTGTTCCGAATTTAAAAATTTTACTGGCAACTTATTTCGGCGCATTGGATGAGAATCTTTCACTCACGGTAAATCTTCCCGTTGCTGCATTGCATATTGATGTAACACGTGGTGCATCAAGTTTGGACCAAGTTCTGCAAAACCATGAATTTGTTAAATCGTGCAAACTACTTTCCATTGGTATAGTCGATGGAAGAAATATCTGGAAAAATGATTACCAGAAGTCGCTTGATCTTATTCAGCAGGCAACAAATTTTTTAGGCGCTGACCGGATTTTAGTAGCACCGTCGTCTTCCTTATTTCATAGTCCGCATGATCTGGAACTTGAACATAACGAAACCGTTCTGACTCCGGAAATTAAAAACTGGATGGCTTTTGCAAAACAGAAATTACATGAAGTTTCTGTTTTGGCTAAACTGGCCGATACCGATTACAAATCCAGCGAAGTTTTTGTTAAAAATCAAATCGCAATTGAAAGTCGCCGTACTTCAACATTGATTCATAAAAGTGACGTTAAAAAGCGGGTTGCGGAGATTAAAGAAATTGATTTTGAACGTTTAAGTCCATTTTCTTTGCGTCAAAACATTCAGCTGGAAAAACTGGAACTCCCGCTTTTTCCATCGACAACCATCGGTTCTTTTCCGCAGACAGATGAAGTCCGTCAATTACGTGCGCGAATGAAAAAAGGAACTTTGTCTTTTGAAGAATATGAGAGCAGGATTGAAGAAGAGGTAATCAGCTCGATCCGCTGGCAGGAAGCATTAGGAATTGATGTACTCGTGCACGGAGAATTCGAGCGCAATGATATGGTGGAATATTTCGGAGAAAGGCTTTCCGGATTAGTATTTACTGAAAATGGTTGGGTTCAGAGTTATGGTAGCCGCTGCGTGAAACCGCCGATTATTTTCGGCGATGTAGAACGTCCGGCACCGATGACAATACGCTGGTCCGCTTTTGCTCAGGCGAATTCTGAAAAACTGGTCAAGGGAATGTTGACCGGTCCGGTAACGATTTTACAATGGTCATTTGTACGCGACGATCAGCCAAGAAAAGATACCACTTTTCAGATCGGACTGGCGATCCGTGACGAAGTCATTGATCTTGAAAAAGCAGGAATTAAAGTAATTCAGATCGATGAACCTGCGATCCGTGAAGGTTTGCCGCTGAGGAAATCCGATTGGAAAGCCTATTTAAAATGGGCGGTGGATGCATTTCGTTTAAGTGCTGCTGGCGTAGCGGATCAAACGCAGATTCATACGCATATGTGTTACTCGGAATTTAACGATATCATCGATTCGATTGCTGCGATGGACGCCGATGTGATCACGATTGAAACGTCCCGCTCGCAAATGGAATTGCTGGATGCTTTTGCTGACTTTAATTATCCAAATGAAATCGGACCTGGCGTTTATGATATTCACTCGCCGCGGGTACCGACTGTTGAGGAAATTACGGTATTGCTTGAAAAGGCATTAAATGTAATTCCTGCACGTAATCTCTGGGTAAATCCGGACTGCGGTTTAAAGACCAGAAAATGGCCGGAAACGGAAGCTGCCTTGCGAAATATGATTACTGCGGCTAACTTGCTGCGCGAATCGGTAACAATAATGCAGTAATAAAACTATATCAATATTATATAGAATCTCCCGGTTATCTTCGATTCCGGGAGATTTGTTTTTTCAAAAATTATGGATTTACAAGAAAGAATCAGGCTATCAGAAACTCGTGTTTTTAAAACTGTTTTTCCAAATAACACAAATCATTACGACACGCTTTTCGGTGGTACAGCTTTGTCGATGATGGACGAGGTTGCCTTTATCGCAGCGACCCGTTTTACGCGTTTGCGGTGTGTAACGGTTTCTTCCGACAGGATCGATTTTACCCACCCGATTCCGGCCGGGACTATTATTGAGCTTGTTGGGACTGTGGCTGAGATTGGAAATACGAGTATGAAAGTACGGGTAGATATTTTTGTGGAGCAGATGTACGAACAAGGAAGAGAAAAGGCGGTTTCCGGCTTGTTCACGTTTGTCGCCCTGGACGAAAACAACAAGCCGACCAAAGTTCTAAGCAAAGAAAGCGTTTAACAAAAATTTAATTTTTCCTTTAATCCAAAAAATATCAAGTGGCGTAGGTATAGTTCACTGGTCTATTTCATGGCGGAAACATGCCTTAATATGCCTGTTCCAGATTTAAACAGATTTAGGATTAAAAAAATATCGCCAACTTCTTGTGACCGTTAGATAGCTGTCATCGTACACAAAGGAATTAATTTATGTGCATAAGGCAGATTTACCTATATTTGGCATTTTATTGACAATCACGTTCACACTAAGGAATTTAGTTCATTAATTAATTCTAAATGAAAATTTTAGGAATTTCAGCTTTTTACCATGATTCAGCCGCAGCGCTTATTGATAATGGTGAAATAGTTGCAGCAGCTCAGGAAGAACGTTTTACGCGCAAAAAGCACGATCCAGGTTTCCCTTCAAATGCAGTAAGTTTTTGCATGGAATACGGAGGAGTTTCATTGAACGATCTGGACGCCATCGTGTTTTACGACAAGCCTCTTTTAAAATTCGAAAGATTATTAGAAACATATTACGCTTTTGCCCCAAAAGGTATTAAGTCGTTCCTTACGGCTATGCCTGTTTGGATAAAAGAAAAAATGTTTCTTAAAAGGCTTATCAATGAGGAGCTTGAAAAGCTGGGTTACGATAAAAAGAAGCCTGTGAAGATGCTCTTTCCTGAACATCATTTATCACACGCGGCAAGTGCGTATTATCCATCACCTTTTGAAAAATCCGCTATTCTGACGATCGATGGCGTAGGTGAGTGGGCAACTGCTTCCATCTGTCTTGGAGAAGGGAAAGATATTACCAACCTGAAAGAACTAAGGTTCCCGCACTCGCTGGGGTTATTATATTCTGCATTTACCTATTTCCTTGGTTTCAGGGTTAATTCGGGTGAATATAAGCTGATGGGATTGGCACCTTATGGCGATCCGACTTCTCCTGATATTGCCAAATATGAGAAAATTATTCTTGAAGAATTAATTGAACTAAAGGAAGACGGTTCGGTATGGCTTGATCAGGAATTCTTTGATTATGCAACCGGATTAAAAATGGTGAACGAGCATAAGTGGGAAGCCCTTTTTGGTTTTAAAACCAGAAAACCTGAGGATGCACTTGAATCGGTTCACTGTAATTTAGGATTGGCCATTCAGAATATTACTGAGGAAGCTGTGATCCGCATGGCCAAAGAAGCCAAACGCCTTACAGGTGCAGATTATTTATGTATGGCAGGTGGTGTGGCTTTGAACTGTGTTTCCAACGGGAAATTACAGAAGGCCAATATATTTAAAGAAATATTTATCCAGCCGGCTGCGGGTGATGCAGGCGGAGCTTTGGGTGCTGCGCAGGCTGCTTATCACATTTTCTTTGGTCAGGAACGCAAGGTTACCTGGAAAGCAGATGCGATGCGCGGTTCTTATCTTGGTCCAACTTTCTCTGATCTTGAAGTGGAGCTTGCTGCGAAAAAATATAAAGCGGTTTCTACCTATTACGAAAACTTTAAAGAGCTGGCCGATGACGCCGCAAAATTACTTTCAGAAGGTAATGTTGTAGGTTGGGTTCAGGGACGTATGGAATTCGGTCCGCGCGCATTGGGCGGAAGAAGTATTCTTGGTGATCCGAGAAATGCCGAAATGCAGAAAAAACTGAATTTGAAAATTAAATACCGCGAATCTTTCCGCCCTTTTGCGCCTTCTGTTTTGGCAGAGGATTGTGCGGATTATTTCGACTACGATGGTACTTCTCCCTACATGCTGCTGGTTCATCCGGTTGCGGAAAGCAGAAGAAAGCCTGTTCCTGCGAATTACAGCGCGATGGACCTTCGTGAAAAATTATATTTTGAACGTTCGGATTTGCCTTCAATAACACATATTGACTATTCGGCAAGGATCCAGACTGTTCATAAGGAAACCAATCCGAGGTATTATGAACTGATCAATTCCTTTAAGGATCTGACTGGATATGCGGTGGTTGTGAATACGAGTTTCAACGTTCGCGGGGAACCTATCGTCAACACGCCGAACGACGCTTATCGTTGTTTCATGAGAACTGAAATGGATTATCTTGTCGTAGGCAATTATATTTTTGACAAGAAGAAACAGCCGGAATGGATGGAGAAGGATAACTGGCAGGAAGAATTCGTTTTAGATTAGACCAATTATTTTATCTTTTAAATTACCGCACGCTGCATTCACATGACGTCAAAAATTGTTACCAGTATCATCAGGATCCTCTTTTTGGGAGTGTTGTTTATCTTCCTTTTTTATCCGGATCGCTTTAATATCACTTTTGCTTACCCAGGCGCGCCACAAAGCGATAACTGGCATCTTCGTGTTACAAAATCATTTTTCTGGCTTTTATTGGTCATTGAAATACTACGGATTTTTTATTACGGTGTTGTAAAAAGTAAGGCAAAAGGGGTTATTGCAAATATTGTTACGATCGCGACGCCGTTGATTATCACACTGATATTCCTCGAAATTATTTTCATGTATATTCCGCAAAGTCACGAAGGTGTTTTGTCAAAAGCTTCGCAGATCTGGTGGGAAAAATACTGGAATCCAGTGAATCAGCTTGGTTATCATGATAAAGAAGTGACGGCGCAGGTGGGCAAAAAGCAGGTACTTGTAATAGGCGATTCATTTGCGGCAGGTCATGGTCTGAAAAGTGTGACCGAACGTTTTTCTGATCAGCTTGAAGAGAAACTTGGTAAGTCACAATATTCGGTTTATAATCTTGGAGTTTCCGGAGCAGATACAAGAGACGAAGCAAAACGTCTGGAAGAATTCCCTGTTAAACCTGATGTAATTGTTCTTCAATATTTCCCAAATGACATTGAAAAAGTAGGGAGAGAAAAAGGCCTTTCGCTTTCAGGAGCGGCACCTTACGGAGATCTGAAAGGTCCGATGGCAACGTTGGTGAAACGTTTTTACCTGCCGAATTTTATCTATTGGCAGCTTCCTCATACAGGTTTCAGCACATTTGAAAAATTTGTACAAACTGCCTATACCGATACAACCATACTGAATGCTCACCTTCGCGACCTTTCTAAAATGGTTGCTTACAAGGATAGCACAGGGGCGAAAATGTATGCCGTGTTCATTCCGTTTTTGTTTCAGCTGGATAAAAGCGCAGGTTATACCAAACCTGT
This sequence comes from Dyadobacter sp. HNCC25DJ186, assembly GCF_056895235.1. Classification (NCBI taxonomy): domain Bacteria; kingdom Pseudomonadati; phylum Bacteroidota; class Cytophagia; order Cytophagales; family Spirosomataceae; genus Dyadobacter; species Dyadobacter sp. HNCC25DJ186. Next base: position 28,850 of record NZ_JBXHAS010000010.1, on the reverse strand, counting down.
TGAAGATTACCTTCGCGCACATGGTGTAACTGTTGTTACTTTAAACGACGGAATCGCTAAAATTCCTGAAAAAGACCGCGTTGTTGGAAAGAACGACGGGCATGGAAGTGCTGTGCTTAACGGACTTATCGCTGACCGGCTCTTTGAGGCGATGAAAAAAAATTGATACCTTTGAATTTAAAACATATCAACAAATGGATTTTCTTACAGACTTATTCGCCTTTATGAAGGAACGCAAGAAATGGTGGCTTGCTCCTGTCATTATCGTATTGTTATTAATCGGTGTATTGATCGTGATCGGCGGTGGTTCAGCAGTTGCACCGTTCATTTATACTTTATTCTAAATAAAAACCGTCAGCCGCTTGCCTGCTGACGGTTTTTTGTAACAATTGCTAATCAGGCTTCCGGTTGCCTTTACCCTGGAAGTCTGGGTTTGTATATCCTATATCTAAAAGAAATGAGTGAGTCAGAAAAAGCCAAAGCACAGCTGGTTATCGTAACCGGTCTGCTCGTATTATACTTTATTTTTAAATCCCGTTACCCTTATTTATTGATTGCGGCAGCTGCGGTTGGTGTAATCAGTATTGCCATTCCTGTTGCAGGTGATCTGATTGTGAAAGGCTGGTATAAACTGGCAGAGATAATGGGTGCGATTAACGGAAGGATATTGTTATCGATTGTGTTTTTTATCGTCCTTGTACCCGTAGCGATTATGTCGAAAATTGGCAAAAAGAATCCATTGTCGCTGAAACGTGAAAGCAAAAAAAGTGTATTTGTTGACCGAAATCACAAATACACTCCGAAGGACCTTGAACAAGTCTGGTAATTTTTATGAAAATATTTTTGAAAAAAAAGAGCTTAATTTAAGCTCTTTTTTTTCTGCATGCTCTGTCATAAAGAAGTTGCAGCATACCGTCTTTCAAACCCACATCGGGTACGTGAATAACCGTGGCTCCTGCCCATTTCATAGCAGAAGTATAAATATCTCCCGCCGGCACGATTACATCAGCACGGTCAGGATTCAATTGCAGTTTATTAATCCTTTCAGCCAGCGTGAACTGCGAAATGTAATCTCGCATCCTTAATATTTCATCCAGACTTGTTGAGCTTTCGGTTAGTTTTGAAGAAAGATCAAACAATTTGTTGATGTTACCTCCCGTACCAACTGCTTCTACCGGCTGAGAATGATCTACATATTTCAGTATCCATTCCTGCATTTTCTGAAATGCTGTTTTGGATTCTTTGCCTTCCAACAACCTTACGGAACCAAGTTTGAAGGATTTTGCGACGATCTTCGTACGGTCTTGATAAAGATTCAATTCCGTGCTGCCGCCACCTACGTCTATATGCAGATATTGTCCGTCACTCAGTGATTTTACAACCACATTATTAACAAGTTCAGCCTCACGCTGACCATCGATAATTTGTATATGAATTCCGGTTCTTTGTTCAATATGAGCGCGAACTTCGTAACCGTTTTCCGCTTCACGCATTGCGGAAGTGGCGCAGGCCATGTAATCTTCAACTTCATGAAGTTCCATTAGCAGCTGATAAGAAAGCATGAGTTTGATCATCCGGTCTTCACTCATCGGAGAAATCCTGCCCTCTGTAAAAACGTCATGTCCAAGACGAAGAGGAAAACGCACATACTCAACTTTTTTTAGACGGGTTATCCCTTCGTCATGCAAAACCGAGGAGATTTGCATACGGGCGCCGTTGGATCCAATATCTATTGCAGCAAATTTCAAAAGCGAAGTGTCATAATGATTTAATAAAAACCAAAATTAGAGCTTTTCACGAACATCTTTCAATTATTATGCTCAGAATCGTACTAAATGGTGATTACATCTTTTTCCCAATCTGGTATAAAACTTTAATTTTCAGTCCCGGACCACTCTTTGACGCCTGAGGAGAAAGTGGTGAGAAATAAGTATACAGATAAGCCTCAGCCTGCAATACAACGGGATGCCAGCTTTTCTCAATCCCGGCAGAAAAGTTCAACGAATTCACCAGATTCAGGTTCATTTTCTCTGTCACCTGATCACGGCGAATTTCTCTGATCACAATTGGTTTCGGATTCCATGGATTTTTGAAATCTCTGTAACAATCGAAAGTAATATCCTGTTTCTGGCTAACTGTAAAGTTTGTTCCGGCACCAACAAAGAATGCAAAGTCCTTTTTTAAGTCGTTCCGATAGGCAACTGTAAGCGGAATTTGTGCGACAGAAGGCTTGATATTAATGTTCGCTATTTCTTCAAAAGGCATCAACTGAGGTTTGTAATCGTTTCTGAAATCCTTTTTTGTGTTTTCGCGATATGACTTTTCTGAGTGAAAATCTTTTGATCTAATTTTCAGCCAACTGAAACCCGTGGAAATGGAAAAATGTTTGGCAACGATTACTTCCGCAACGGCTGTTCTTACTTGATTTTTTCCTTCCCATTGCTGGGCAAAACCGAAGCGGTAAGGCACTTTAAGATTCAGCCTTGGAATTGTTCTTTCTGCTTTTTTCGTAGAAGCTGCACTTTTTCCAGAGACAGGCAGTTTCGCGCTGTTTTCATTTGAAGCGAGCAAGACACTTTTCACACGGCTTGGAGAAATTCGTCGGGCCAGGGAATAATTCATCCTGCGTGACAGGGCCTGGACATTATTTTCCTGTACTGGTGATTGAACATCAATAGCATCAAATTTTTCATCAAGCGTTTTAAACAATGCAACGTTATTACCAGTACCATTATATTTAGAACCGCTGCCAGTTCCCGAAGTTACATTTCCAGCTCCTGTGTTACCGATATTTCCAATGCCAGAATTATCCTGGTTGGTTCTACCGTTATTTTTACTATTTACAGCCAGAGAACCACGTTCGTTATTCTTATCAGTAAAATCTTTTTTGATATCGTCGCTAGATTTTATGTCGGATGATTTAATGGCTTCTACGGCAGACCGATCATTGACCGGTTTGTTGTTGCTCGCAATAATATCACGGTTTCTTATCAAAGGCTGATCAGATCCATTTTCTACGACCGTTGAATTGTTATCAGGTTTTGGAACTAATGTTGTTACATTTTCGCCCATGCTGTTTTCTGACGATTCGACATCCGCAAGTGATTCCTGACCAGTTTCCTGAATTGGAACAAATCTCTGCGCATCGCGATAAGGCAGACCATTTTCCTTTTGATCGGCCGCCTGCTGCTGAACGAGATACACCGTATCCGTTTTCTGAATAACCGTCGGCGTATTTTTAATTACTTCGATCTGTTTTTTCAATGTTTTTACGTCAGTCAGCAAAACATTATTTTGCGAAAGCTGGTTGACATACAAAAAGGCCATGACGGAAGTCACAGCTGCCGCCGCGGCATAACCGAGCCACGAACTATATTGCTGCCAGAACGTTGGAGGCGTATGGGCATGCATGTAGTTCTGCATTTTCGTCCAGTCATCTTCATGAAATTCGGGCGTAATGCTTTCTAGCTTTCGGCGTATAGTTTTTTCAAATTTGTCAGTTTTCATTGCTCTTGAATGACTTTATGCCCCAATCACTGGGAAAGAGATGTGGGTAATGCTGTTTTATCAAATGCTGCAACCGGGCTCTTGCCCGCACATAATGTGAGCGCACAGTAGCCTCATTTATTTGCAATAGATCCGCTATTTCACGGTGATTGTAGCCGTCCACGACGTATAAAAGAAATACATTTTTGTAGATCGGCTTTATCCCCTGCACTAGCTGTAAAATTTCATCCGCTGTTATCTGGCTCACTACATCTTCATCAAAATGCGGACAAGGTGCATCTTCGAGCGAGATCATATCCTCGTGATGTTTTTTATGTTTACGGTAATAACTGATCGCCGTATTCACCATGATCGTACGAAGCCAGGCCTTGAAAGGGTGCGCCGAATCGTATTTTTCCATGTTGTTAAACACTTTTAGGAAACCTTCATTCAATACTTCCTCTGCCTCTTCCGTGGTTGAGGTATAACGCAGGCAAATGCTCTTCGAATATCCAAAAAAATGCTTATACAGATACCTTTGAGCCTGGTGGTTACCAGCTATGCATGCAGAAACGACTGTTCCGAAATCGTTTTCATTAAAGGAAGATTTCTTACCAAATAGCAAAGTTAGGGTGTCAAATTGTTAGGATATGAATCTTGTATTAAGACTTACGCCTAAGTCTGTTTATTTGTTGCAAAAGAATTTATTCCCACAGAAATCTTTTTTTAAAGTTAATTCTTTTGTGATTTAATTCATTGATGTGAATTGGATATTTTTTTATTTATCAAGCTGATAGTCAGGGTGAATAAGTGGTCGCAGGTGTTATTTTTAATCGTAATGGGAATATAATAAATCAAAGAGCTATTGAACTGATCATTTGGATAAACTTTTTTTAAAAAATTTGAAAATAAAATCTATCGATTTGCAACAACCTTCTTTACAGGTACGTAATGGCGTTTAAAGCAACGGTGCTTTTTACCCGCTACACACTTTAAAAAGAATTGTATTATGAAAAAGATGCTTTTATTGCTGGTCGCCTTGGTAGGTTTTTGCTTTGTTTCCTGTGAAAAGGAAAGTTCAGATGTGAGTCCCGTGACTGATACTGATAACGTAAGTTTGGAAACTGTTGCGACTACTGCCGCACGTTTTTCTTTGGAGGGAGATTCTGTTACTACGCGTACTTGCAAAGGCAAGCTGACAGAAGTAGCACTTGCCGATTTATCGGCAGTGATCACGAGTTATATTTCGACAACGTACCCATCTTCAACATTAAAATTTGCAGCCAAAGATGAAAGTGGTAAAATGGTGGTTTCGATCCTGCTTTCAGACGGGACGCCAAAAGGATTAATATTTAATGCCGACGGAAGTTTCAGTGCTGAATTAAAAGGTCATGCGAAAAAAGCTAAACTGACGGAGGTGGAAGTTGCTAATCTTCCTGCGGCGGTAACAAGTTATGTTACAACCAATTATGCGGGTGCTGAAATTAAGAAAGCTGGCACCAATGCAGAGGGGCAATATTTTGTGGGCATAGTGGTTGATAGCAAAATCAAAATACTCCTGTTCAACGCCGACGGGACCTTTAATAAGGAATTGGAAAAACCGGCAAATGGAAAAGGCAGGAAAAGAAATTAAAAATTTTTGTTAGGGGTGAGTTGGAATACGGGGCAGGATTTTCCGGCTCCGTATTTATTTTTGATACTGAACAAAATGGGGGGCTCACTTGGTTTTCGAATCCAGCATTTCTATCTCCGAGGTATTTTTGATTTCGCCCATGACAAACAGACTGTGAGAACTCCCAATATTTTCAAGCGCTCCAAGTTTTTGCATGAGAAAATGCTGGTACTGCGACATATCATTCACCACAATTTTTAGCAGAAAATCGTAGTCGCCGGATATGTTAAAACACTCCATAACCTCAGGCATTGCCAGGACCGCCTTCACAAACTTTTCTCCCATCGTCAGGGAATGTTCTTTTAAGGCGATGTTGCAGAAAACCATCAGTTTTTTTCCAACTTTCTCCCTGTCAACCAGCGCAACGTATTTTTTTATTATCCCTTCTTTTTCCAATCTACGGATACGTTCATAGACGGGCGTATACGACAGATTTAGTTTTTCCGACAATTCCCGTGTTTTCAACGTGGCATCCTGTTGCAGGTAGTGCAGTATTTTGCAGTCTGTGTCGTCCAGATTATACATAGATAGATTATCTTTACAATTAACTTATAATGTTCAAAAGTAGATAAATAATTTACAGATTGATCAAAAACCAGACTAAGCGTCTATTTTTTTTCAAATTATTGAATAAAACATCTGGTAATGTAAATTTGTATTGTCAATAAGTGTGCGGTTTTAATCTGCATAGGATTATTGTAAATTTAAAATGGCGGGATATATTTTCGTAACAGAAAAGACACATAATGATTACAGCACAAAAGTTTGACATTCGGGAGATATTAAAAGAACGTATTCTGGTTCTGGACGGAGCGATGGGTACGATGATACAGCGCTATAAATTAGAAGATTATGATTACAGCGGAGAAAGATTCAAGGATTGGCCTCATGATGTAAAAGGCAATAACGATCTCCTTTCGCTAACCCGTCCTGATGTAATTAAAGAAATCCACGCCGCCTACTTCGAAGCGGGTGCTGATATTGCTGAAACAAATACATTTTCCGGAACCACAATCGCCATGGCAGATTACGGTATGGAGGAGTTGGTTTATGAATTAAACTTTGAATCTGCAAGACTGGCACGTGAAGTTGCCGATGAATTTACAGAACGCGAGCCTGAAAAGCCTCGTTTTGTCGCAGGTTCAATGGGGCCGACAAACCGTACTGCTTCGTTGTCTCCTGACGTAAATAATCCCGGATACCGCGCAATCACTTTTGACCAGCTTGTCGAAGCTTATTATGAACAAATAAAAGGCTTGACGGACGGAGGTTGTGATCTGCTTTTGGTTGAAACTGTTTTTGATACATTGAATGCGAAAGCAGCGCTTTTCGCCATAGATAAATTTTTTACGGATGCGAAAAATGGTTTGGTAGAAGTTTTGTCAAGCTGGAAAACCGGAGCAGACGGATTCCTGCCGATTATGGTATCCGGAACGATCACTGACGCATCCGGTCGTACCCTTTCTGGTCAAACAACCGAAGCATTTTTAACTTCTATTTCACATTTGCCACTGTTGTCAGTTGGTTTGAACTGTGCTTTGGGAGCAGATCTGATGCGTCCTTACGTGCAGATTCTGGCAAATAATTCGCCTTTTTACACTTCTGCGCACCCGAACGCGGGTTTGCCAAACGAGATGGGAGAATATGATGAATCGCCGGAACAAATGGGCGAAGTCATTGATGGATTTTTACGGGACAGTCTGATCAATATCATCGGTGGCTGCTGCGGAACAACGCCGGGGCACATCCGCGTAATCGCTGACCTTGCCGGAAAGTATAAACCACGCGTCATTCCTGAATCTGAAAAGATATTAAAACTTTCAGGTCTGGAGCCGATGGATATTACAAAGCTTACCAATTTTGTCAATATTGGTGAGCGTTGCAACGTATCTGGCTCAAAAATGTTTGCGCGTCTGATCCGTACTGGGAAATTCGATGAAGCATTATCTGTTGCCCGCGACCAGGTTGAAAACGGTGCGCAGGTGATCGATATCAATATGGACGAAGGGATGATTGATGGGGCGGAAGCTATGAAAACTTTCGTAAACCTGATCGCCGCTGAACCTGATATTTCGCGTGTGCCTTTGATGATTGACTCCTCTAAATGGGAAGTGATCGAAGCCGGGTTGAAATGTGTACAAGGAAAAGCCATTGTAAACTCGATTTCTCTGAAAGAAGGGGAAGAGAAATTTAAAGAATCTGCAAGAGCAGTTTTGCGTTATGGGGCTGCTGCTGTCGTAATGGCATTTGACGAAACCGGTCAGGCTGATAATCTTGAAAGAAGAAAAGAAATTTGTAGCCGCGCCTATCGAATTCTGGTTGACGAAGTTGGTTTCCCGGCTCAGGATATCATTTTTGATCCGAACATCCTGACCGTCGCAACGGGTATGGAAGAGCATAATAACTATGCTGTAGATTTTATTGAATCAATAAAATGGATCAAAGCGAATCTGCCGCTGGCGAAAGTTTCAGGGGGAGTTTCAAATGTTTCGTTCAGTTTCCGCGGAAATGAGTTGGTACGTGAAGCAATCCATACCGCATTTTTGTACCATGCGATCAAAGCCGGTATGGATATGGGTATTGTAAACGCCGGACAGATCGGCATTTATGACGAAATTCCTAAGGATCTTTTGATTATGGTGGAAGACGTACTTCTGAACCGTAATGAAGAGGCGACGGAAAAACTGGTGGCGTTCGCTGAAACTGTAAAAGATAAAGGGAAAGTAGCAAGTGGCCCGGACCTTACCTGGCGCACGCTGCCGGTTCGTGAAAGAATCAGTCATGCTTTGGTAAAAGGAAACGCAGATTTCATTGAAGAGGATGTTGAAGAATGTCTGCCAATGTTCGCCCGGCCGCTCGAAATTATCGAAGGACCGTTGATGGATGGGATGAGCATTGTCGGCGATTTGTTTGGGGAAGGCAAAATGTTCCTTCCACAGGTGGTAAAATCTGCACGAGTGATGAAAAAAGCAGTGGCATTTTTACAACCTTATATAGAAGCAGAAAAACAGGAAGGTTCTTCGTTTGCAGGTAAGATTTTGCTTGCCACGGTGAAGGGTGACGTTCATGATATTGGGAAAAATATCGTGGGTGTCGTTTTGGGTTGTAACAATTACGAGATCATAGATCTTGGCGTAATGGTGCCAACGGATAAAATTCTTGCAGCTGCGATTGAGCATAATGTTGATATCATCGGTCTTTCAGGATTGATCACGCCTTCACTGGATGAAATGGTTGGTGTTGCAAAAGAAATGGAGCGCCGTCATTTTAAAATGCCTTTGTTAATAGGCGGAGCTACCACGTCTCGTATTCACACAGCCGTCAAAATCGATCCGAATTATTCAGGTGCTGTGATTCACGTGCTCGATGCATCGAGATCGGTTCCTGTTGCCGGGAAATTAATCCAGAGTGAGTTGAGCCAGGCGCAGGTTTTGGCTGACATCAAAGGTGAGTATGCAAAATTGCGGGAAGACCATGCGAAGCGGAGCGGTGAAAAGGCGCACGTTGAAATTAATAAAGCGCGTGAGAACAAAGCAAAAATAGACTGGACGAACTTCAAGGCGAAGAAGCCTCAGTTTTTAGGAACACGGGTATATGACGACTATGACCTGGCGGATATAGCCAAATACATTGACTGGACGCCCTTTTTCCAGACCTGGCAGCTGCATGGAAAATACCCTAAAATATTTGAAGATAAGGTGGTCGGCGCAGAGGCGATGCGGTTGTATGAAGATGCCGCTGTTCTTCTGGGTCAGATCATCCGTGATAAAAGTTTAAAGGCAAAGGCAGTTATAGGTTTCTGGCCGGCTAATTCGATTGAAGATGATATTGTTTTGCATCACTTTGAAGAAGTAGTGACAGAAAATTCAGGTGAGCGTCATGGTTCACATGAGCATATCGAGTACAAAATTAGCCAGCAAACAGCGGCGCAAATTAATGGTGGAGAACTGGTAAATGATACCATGACTGTTTTGCATCACCTGCGTCAGCAAAGTGAAAAAGCGAAAGGTTTGGCTAATTATTGTTTGTCAGATTTTGTAGCACCTTTGGAAAGCGGGCATCTGGACTATATTGGAGGTTTTGCCGTGACTGCCGGTATCGGGATTGAGCCATTAATCGAAAAATTTGAAGCGGATCATGACGATTATAACAGCATCATGGTGAAGGCATTGGGTGACCGCCTGGTTGAAGCACTTACTGAACTGATGCACGAGCGCGTCCGCAAAGAAATCTGGGGACAAACACCTGACGAGAATTTTACCAATGAAGAGTTAATCAAAGAATCATATAGCGGAATTCGTCCGGCACCGGGTTATCCTGCTTGTCCGGATCATACAGAAAAGCGTAAATTATTTGATCTGTTGAATGCAGAGCAACTTGGGATTACACTGACCGAAAGTTACGCAATGTACCCTGCGAGCAGTGTGAGTGGCTGGTACTTTTCGCATCCGGAAAGCCGATATTTCCCAGTCGGGAAAATATTCAAAGATCAGGTCGAGGATTATGCGAGAAGAAAAGATATGCCGCTTGAAGAAATTGAGAAATGGCTGGCACCCGTTCTTGGGTATTAAATAAGTATAAGGTTCATCATTGGGGAGAGTCGGGAAACCGGCTCTCTTTTTTTATTTAATTAATCGTTACTTCGTAGATATTCGTACGTATATATAAATCAGGTAATTATACTCTATTATAAAGAATATTTTATTTAAATATTTGTAACCTAAATCGAAATGCCGGGGTACTGGCACAAGATTTTTGCAAAATATAAAGAACCAGCAGCTTAACCAGCACACAGCCATGAAAAGGAATATAATTATTTTTATTTTCTTAATCTTAATTGCAACGTCATTCAAGTTAAGATCTAAAACGCCATCAGGAATTCTCAATCCTGATTCGCGGGTTTTTATTGAAAATGTATCTGATAACCAAACGGATAACAAAATTCCGGTAGAAAATCTGGAAGAGCAAATCAGAAGTCTGGAAATGAAGGAAAATGAGGCTTTAAAGAATCTTGACACGACAACGTTATATGCCTTGTGGTCTCCTGATCTGGTTGTAAATACTTGTGAAAACAAAATTCAGACGTTAGCTGATTTAAAAACTAAAATAAGTAATTCCCAGGTTAAGGAAATCCAGGGAGAACGGGTTATTGAGAGAATATCCATCAATGAAAATGTCGCTGTGGTCATGGGGCATGAAATCAGGGAAATTACACAGGAAACGAAGGGTACTTCCAATAGCAGATTTACCGATATGTGGCTGAGAGGTGCAAATGGCTGGAAATTGACTGCACGTCAGACAGCCATTATTAATCAAGCCAGTTCACAACTATAACCCTGATCAATTTTACACTTCATCAACAACCGCCCTTTTAACTATTAGATATTAGGCGAAAAATTTATTGTTTAACAATGATCCGGCAATGGATCAATATCTTATTTTGTGATTCCGGTAACTTCCAATAGATTTGTTTGTTATTTTGCACCTTGGTTTGATGGTAACAAATTATTTTCATGGAAAGATTTACTGGTCTGTTTGGAATTGTATTGATTTTGGGTATTGCCTACGCAATGTCAAACAATCGTAAAGCAATTAATTATCGTACGGTTGGAGTCGGGTTGGGAATTCAGTTTGGGCTGGCAGTATTCATTCTTCGGACAGACACAGGGCAGGCTATTTTTCAATGGCTGGGTGCAAAAGTTCAAAAGTTACTTTCTTTTTCCGATAAGGGTGCTGATTTTGTGTTCGGTACGCTTGTTCGTCCGGAACTGATGGCAAAAGCCTTTGGGCCCGGGAATGATTTTGTTTTCTTTTTTAAGGTTATTCCAACCATAATTTTCGTGGCCGTTCTGGTGAACATGCTTTACCATTTAGGTATTATGCAACGTGTCGTTTCCATTATGGCCAGAGGCGTATATTGGTTGATGGGTGTGAGCGGCGCGGAAGCTGTTTCTAATGTTGCGAGTACGTTCGTAGGCCAGGTTGAGGCGCAGATTATGATTAAGCCTTATTTGAAAAATATGACTAACTCAGAACTTCTTGCTTCGATGACAGGAAGTTTTGCCTGTATTGCAGGGGGCGTTATGGCGGTATATATTTCGCTTGGTGTTCCTGCGCCATACTTAATTGCGGCAAGTTTGATGGCGGCTCCTGGCGCGCTTGTTATCTCAAAAATTGTTTTCCCGGAAACGGAAACTTCCAATACCAAAGGTGCTGTAAAACTTGAAATTCAAAAATCACACGCGAATTTATTGGATGCCATTGCTGCCGGAGCTGGCGAAGGGTTGAAAGTTGGGTTCAATGTTATCGCGATGTTGATCGGGTTTATTGCGCTCGTTGCACTGCTGGATTATTTACTGGGCTTAATCGGAGGTATTTTTGCCTTTCCTCAACTGAGTTTCAACTTTGTTTTGGGGAAAATATTTTCTGTTTTCGCCTGGGCCATGGGTGTTCCAGGGAAAGATATTGAGGCTGCGGGCTCATTAATGGGTACCAAAATGGTAATCAATGAATTCGTTGCATACCTTGATTTGGTAAAAATGAAAGATACTCTGGATCAGAAAACCATTGTAATCACAAGTTTTGCCCTTTGTGGTTTTGCCAATTTCAGTTCGATCGCAATTCAGGTAGGTGGCATAGGGGAGTTGGCTCCAACACGACGGGCTGATTTGGCGCGTCTGGGTTTTAAAGCTTTGATTTGCGGAACTTTGGCGAGTTATATGTCGGCTACTTTGGCTGGATTGTTACTTTGATAAATTTGAGAATCCTGCCTTATATTTAAAGGAAGTCAACTCTCAAAAAGTTGACTTCTTTGCCTTCAGGGTTGGCTGGCATGAATCTTTTTGGTTTCTTAGAGCCAAATTAAATTCTCCTTTAACACACATGTGATGAAACAAATCAAATTTGCCTTCCATTTATTGTCAGAGAGTTTTAGCGAATTCATGAATGACAATGGGATGAAATTAAGTGCAGCGTTGTCTTATTATACGGTTTTCTCACTGGCGCCGATGTTGCTGGTAATCATTTCAATTTTTAGTTTATTTTTTGGAAGGGATGCAATTCAGGGTGAATTGTTCGGACAGATACGCGGCTTGGTGGGCGATAATGCCGCCACACAATTACAGGAAATCCTAAAAAATGCAGAAGTTTCTAATAAATCCGGCGTTGCGGCAGGCATCGGTATTGCAACGTTACTTATTGGTGCAACCGGGGTTTTTGCTGAAATTCAGGATTCGATAAATTATATCTGGTCCATAAAAGCAAAGCCTAAAAAGGGCTGGCTTCAATATTTGAAAAACAGATTGCTGTCTTTTTCCATTATCCTGACGCTGGGTTTTCTGTTACTTGTTTCTCTGGGTGTCAATGCAATGGTGGATTTATTGAGTGCACAGCTTGCACAATATTTCTCCGAAGCTTCTGTGATCCTTTTTTATATCGTCAACCTGGCGATTGTTCTGGCCATCATAACAGCGCTTTTTACCGTCATTTTCAAAGTACTTCCTGATGGATATTTACGCTGGAAGGAATGTCTGGTGGGTGCCGGTTTCACAGCAACTTTATTTCTGATTGGTAAATTTGTGATCACATTTTACATCGGAAAAGCGGACCTTGGTGCGACGTATGGGACTTCGGCGTCCATTGTGATATTGTTGACCTGGGTTTATTACTCTTCAATCATACTCTATTTTGGCGCTGAATTCACGAAGGTTTATGCCAAATTGGATGGCGTGGAAATTGCTCCAAATCAACATGCTGTACTGATCGTGAGAAAAGAAATTGATCAGGAAACCGGCAAAGTTGTTTAGGTTTTATATTACGTTTGTTCACCGGAAAACATTTTTTTGATTCTAGAAACTCTTACATCGGTTGAGAAATGTGCCAATTTATCAGTTGTACTAAATTCTTAAATAATCCCATTTTTCTTTTAATCCCATAATTTAGGTGGCTTAATTCCAATTGTTCGAAGATAACTTAACATTTGTCCCGTGTGAACAGATTCGTGATAAGCGATTCGGTTGAGGTAGTCTCCAAGTGTTTTGCTTTGTCCTACTTCTTTCCTCTCAATACGTATATATTCTAAATCTGATTCATTTAATCCATTAATCATAGCCAGAAATTCCATCCTGTATTTTTCTGAAAATTGTAATTCGTATTCTAGATTTGAGTATTTTAGTCCGTTCCAGGGTGATTGATAATCCCCTAAATCCCCTTGTTGTTCGATAATTCGATGATAAAGATGTTCCCCTTCCAAAACGTGTCTTATCATTTCAATTACCGTGAATGCTGGTTGATCCGGTTTCCAGTCTAGGTATTTATCAGGAATGCCGTTCCATAACTTAATGCTGCGCCTCCTAATTTCGGAGAAGTTCAGTAAAATTATTTCAATTGAATTCATGTGTATTTCTTGTTTTTTATGATTGGTCAAATTTAATACAATGCTTAATTTTATATTTCATTTTAAAATGAACTATGGAGGTTGAAGAAACATTTGTGGGAATTTCTGCTTTGATATGTGAGCCAGTTAGAGCAAAAATGTTGTGGAATTTACTTGATGGAAGGGCATATACTCCAAGCGAGCTAGCAATAGCTGCTGGCGTATCTGCAACTTCGGCAAGTAATCATTTGTCAAAATTACTTGAAGCGAACCTCGTCAAGGTTGAAGTCCAGGGAAGGCACAGGTATTTTTCATTCTCGAGTCCAGACGTCGCATATGTCATTGAGGCATTGGCTAATTTGGCAAGTGATACGATGTCCAAAAAGCGAAGCAAGCAGACTGTAACGAATAAAGTTAGCTATTGTAGAAGCTGCTACGACCATTTGGCTGGATATGTAGGCGTATCTATTGTAGAAGCAATGGAGGCGAAAGGCTGCTTGATAAAGTTTGAAAAGGAATATCTGATCACAGAAAAGGGGTGGAGGCTGTTTAGCCAGATTGGAATTGTAGAAAACGAGTTTAAAAATAATCGTCGCCCGCTGACCCGTCAGTGTCTTGACTGGTCGGAACGAAGACCGCATCTGGCTGGACAGCTAGGGGCAGTTTTTTTTGATAAAGCAATTCAGAGAAATTGGTTTAAGAAAGTTGATTTTTCGCGTGCGTTGATTATTACTTCCAAAGGACGTCAGGAACTATATGAGTTGCTGGGTATTGCTATACAATAAGTAGAGAACCTCAACTGACAAGTGCTGGAAATCAATTTGCAACAAAAAATCCCTGACCGCAATAGCAATCAGGGATTTTTTACTTAAATATTTCCATACTATCTGATAACCAATTCAAAAGGCATTCTTGTTTGCGTACCGCCCATGTTCATTAGTTTTTTGTACATTTTAACGTAAGAAGAGAGATCGCCAAGATTTTTATCCATCACTTTTTCCTCCGAATCATCCATCATTTTTGCAAGTAATTCTTCGAAAGGCTTTTTCTTTTCAGGATAATAACGAACACGGTAATCGCCGTCTTTTAATTTCGCAGCTTTTGCCGCTATTTTAATGGCATCATCAACGCCTCCAAGTTCGTCAACCAATCCGTTTGCTTTCGCCTCAACGCCTGACCAGACACGGCCCTGCGCAAGACTTCTCAGTTTTTCCACAGGCATTTTTCTGCCGGCAGCAGCTTTCGCTGTGAATTTTTCGTAACCTTCATTAACACTTTTCTGAATCATCGATTTCTCAAATTCAGTCATGTCACGTGTTGCGGTCGGCCAATCTGCATGTTCGCTCGTTTTCACTGCATCGAAAGTTACGCCCAGCTTATTATTCATAAAATCTTTTACATTGAAGATCAGTCCGAAAATTCCGATTGAACCTGTGATGGTATTTGGCTGTGCGATAATTTTATCACAACCCATCGCCATGTAATATCCGCCCGAAGCAGCAACGTCCGACATGGAAGCAATAACAGGTTTTTTCTTAGCCGTAAGTTGAATTTCTCTCCACATCACGTCAGATGCCAGTGCGCTTCCGCCGGGAGAATTGATACGGATTACAATCGCCTTGATCTTATCATTATCACGTATTTTTTTCAGTTCTTTCACAAAATCGTCCGAACCGATCGATTCGCTGCTTCCTTCGCCTGAATTAATTTCCCCTTCTGCAACCAAAACAGCCACACGGTTATTAAAATCACCTTCTTCCGGCGCCGCATCAGATTTTATATATTTCTCAACCCCTACATAAGAGATATTTTTATCGGCATCGATACTCAGATCTTTTTTGATAACTGTTTCAAATTCATCCCAGTATCCAAGATTTGTAACCAGTTTATTTTTCAGAGCAGCTTCCGGATTTTCGATGGTAAGTGAATCCGCAAAATTTTTCAATCTGTCAACTGACACACCGCGGGATGCTGAAACGTTTTTCAAAAAATTACCATAAATCGCTCCAATCAACTCGGCAGACTGTTTTTTGCTGGAATCGCTCATGTTTTCCCGGGAGAACATTTCAATAGCGCTTTTGAACGAACCTACACGGAAAACTTCCGGCTTGATTTCCAGTTTATCAAATGTTCCTTTGTAAAAACTATACTCAGCTGACATGCCGTTCCATTCCATTCCGCCAGCTGGATTCAGGTAAATTTTATCCGCAACAGAAGCCAGATAGTATCCTTTTTCAGAGTAGGATTCGCCGTAAGCAACAACAAACTTTTTAGATTTTTTGAATTCTAAAAGCTGGTTTCTGATTTCTTCCAGCGTAGCCCAGCCAGCTGCTGGTCCTTCTGCTTTGAGATAAATTCCTTTTATTTTGCTATCCTTCTGAGCGCTTTTCAAAGCGTCAATAATATCTTTCAAACCGGTTACGTTTTCATTTCCGGCAAATGGACCGCCGATATCTGCCAATGGATTTTCAACGCCAATCTCCTGTATCGGTTTATTGAGATCGAGTTTGAGAACCGATTTATCTTCAACTACTACTTTCTCTTCCGAGGAAAGCTTCGATCCGATGCCGACCAGTATGAATATTGATAAAACGAAGAAGGCAAAAATGCCAACAAGCGTAGCGAGGACATATTTAAAAAACTGTAACATACCGATATATAGCAATTATTTTTGTTCACAGATATTATTCCAACAAAATTAAGTATTTATTGTGCCAGATATGGTATGAAATAATGTTCGAAGGTAATTTTAGTTAAATGAGTGGTGAAATTTCTATGTCAACTATTTTTTCTATTTATTTACTGGCTATCCCTACATTCCCTTTATCAGATTTTTTAATTTTGGAGAAAATATTACAATGAAAAAAACATTGATACTCGTGCGCCATGCCGCAGCCGAAGACCAGAAATTAATGGTTCGGGATTTTGAAAGAGAGTTGTTGGGAAAAGGTAAAACGGATGCGTCGGCGATGGGCAGATGGTTAGCAGGAAAAGGTATCAGTCCTGATTATTTTGTGTCCAGCCCGGCTGCGCGCGCGTATCAGACTGCGGTAATCATAGGCGATCAGTTACATTTTCAGGCAGCAGATATTGTTAAAGTTGACGTTTTGTATGACGGCGGGCCGCGGGGATATCTTGGAGCCGTGAACGCATTGCCAGAATCAAGTAATGTGGTTGCGCTTTTTGGTCACAATCCGGATATTACCTATTTCAGCGAATATCTGTCAGGAAAAGATCTGGATTCTATGTCAAAATGCAGCCTTGTAATCGTCGAATTTGAAAACCAGGAATGGGCTGAGGTTTCTGCCAAAACCGGCAAATTTATTTTATATCAAACACCGAAAGAATTACGGGATTTAAATTAGTGATGGAAGAAAAACCAAACAGGAACCGCCGGATTTTTATCATTGTATTCATACTTTTTGTTTCGATCTTCGTTTATATCAGTTACGATATGGCGAGCAGGACAACGGCACCCTGGAATAAACCAAAACAATTGGAACGGGCTTTGCCTATCAATGCGCCCGAGACTGATACACTTGGCCTGGATTCGTTGCTGAGGGAAGTTAAGTAACCGAAAGTTTATTATTTTCTTGGGTGGAATTCTGTGATTATTTGTCTCAGATAGTCACGGTCAAGGTGCGTATATATTTCAGTGGTAGTAATCGACTCATGTCCGAGCATTTCCTGAACAGCACGCAAACTAGCGCCTCCCTCAATGAGGTGGGTCGCGAATGAATGCCGGAAGGTGTGCGGACTAACGTTTTTGGCGATTCCGGCTTTTTCTGCTGCATCTTTTATAATCAGAAAAACCATAACCCGGGAAAGCTGTCCGCCGCGACGATTTAGAAAAACGATGTCTTCACTTTCTTTTTTTATTACAACTTCGCTACGTACATGTTCCATATAGAGCTGTGTATATTTGATCGCTTCTTTCCCGATCGGAACCAGCCTGACTTTGTCTCCTTTTCCTAAAATTTGAATGAAGCCGATGTCGAAATGACATAAGGTTAATTGCAAGCCAACGAGCTCAGAAACCCGCAAACCGGAACTGTATAATACCTCAATAATGGCTCGGTTTCGGGTGCCTTCCGGCGTAGAATGGTCGATAGATTGTAAAATTAGCTCTATTTCTTCATACGAAAGTACATCTGGGAGTTTCCGCGGAAGGCGTGGCGCTTCGATTAATTCTGTCGGATCTTCTGTGATTTCATTTTCCAGTATCAGATATTTATAAAACGCTTTGATACCCGAAAGCATCCTGGCCTGGGTATGCGCCGACAGCCCCAGTTCAGATAAATATTTCAAAAACGCCAGTAAATGTTCTTCTTTGATATCAACCGGCGATAGGTTTATTGCCGCTAATTCAAGATATTCAGCAAGTTTTTCTGTGTCGCGAATGTAGGCCTGCACTGAATTGTCTGAAAATGACCTTTCCAGCCGCAGGTAATTTTTAAAATGTTTGATGTAGCTTTGCCACATAATTGTCGTGAATAATTCCCTGGTGAGTGAATGTTTTAGTTCACAAATTGTTTAATCTGTAAATGTAAGGCCCGAATCCTGTTGTATGAAAAAAATATTAATTCTTAACGGTCCGAATCTTAATCTTTTGGGTACGCGGGAACCAACTGTTTATGGAAAACAGACTTTTGAAGACTATTTTAAGACGTTAAAAAACGATTTCCCCAAAGTGCAGCTGCATTATTACCAGTCCAACCACGAAGGCGATTTAATTGACAAGATCCATGAAGTAGGTTTTTCTTTCGATGGAATTATTGTGAATGCAGGTGGATATTCTCATACATCGGTTGCCCTGGCCGACGCATTATCCGCTGTGACTACCCCGGCTGTGGAGGTGCATATTTCCAACATTCATGCCCGGGAAAAATTCCGTCACCACAGTTTTCTGACAGACCGCTGCAAAGGAATGATCTGCGGTTTGGGATTAAAAGGGTATGAAATGGCAGTTAGGTATTTCCTGTAAAATTATCGGAAAACGGCATTGCTGAAAAGTATTTTGCCATTGTACAACATTCCGCGGAAAAGCGGGTCGTCCATCAGGTAGGTGACCTCGCCCTGGCCCATTTGCTGGACGCCCATAATCAGCGTGTTTTTTAGCTTTTCAGTCGCCTTGTTTCCGACAAACCCAGCCCTATAACCGGTTTCTGAAAGGTAACCGACGTTCCATCCTTCTGTCAGATAATCTATACCGTAAGCATTTCTGACTATACTGAAATATTCCTTGCCGCAACCAAAAGCGAGCGGGTGGGAGGTATCCATCGTAACCTGATACATGCTTCCCGGCGACGCATAACTGCTTTCATCACGTTCCTTATTCCCGAACTTTCTGAATAAATCTGTATTCTTCTTCGTGCCGGAAATTTTTCTGGAAATATCAAAACCCGGTTTGTTCAAAAACGCCTCGTTTGCATTTTCCATAACAATCAGTCTTCCGCCTTTTTTAATCCAGTCCTGCAAATTGGTAAGCAATTTGTCGTTCAGAATTCCGGAATAATTTCCATCGGGTAAAATCAGCACATCAACCTGATCCCAGGGGAGTTGTGCGAGTTTTCCGGGAGAAACCAAAGTCAGCGGATACTTAATCTGCTGTTCGAAAAAATGCCAGACGGCTCCCATGGAAGTTGTCGAAATTCCTTCGCCATAAAGCGTCACGATTTTCGGCGGTGTTATGGAAACCACTTCATCAGAGCCATAGTCGACGCCGGAGGTTACTGAACCTGTCGATGTTGGAAATAATTTCACGTGATTTTTGGTAGCAAGCGCCGTAACGAGACTGTCAAAATTGGACAGATTATTTCCTTTTTGCGTAATGATCAGAGTGCCAGCTTCAAAGGAATTTTTGTTTGCTTCAAACGCAACATTGGAAGTACGGACCAGAATTTTATTTTTCAATAATTCAGAAAGAAAAACAGCGTCAGCCACGCTGTTCCATCGTGCCAGATAGGCGTAAGGTTTTACAGCAGAGAGATTGTTTTCAATTTTTTCAGGCTGATAGGCAGAAAGCGTCAGTTTTTCCTTTAAACCATACGCTTTCAAACCGTACAAATAGGAGAGTCCCCAGCTGGTGATATCATAAGTAATCGAGTCTTCCAGAACCGGTTGCGCTTCAAAAAGTATTTTAAGTAAATTCGATTTTGGCTGATAAGCACTGATCATTAGATCATTTGTTTCCGCTTTGATATTTTGTTCGGACTGGTTTGTCAGTTCGGTGCCTTTCAGCGTCATATTTTTTCCTGCAATTCCAAATTCAAAACCCTGTTTGGTCAGCCATGCACTGAACGCCCTCACGCGTTCCTCATTCCCCTGGGATTTGATCAGGTATGTTTTATAACTGCCAATTGGTTTTTGTGTCGCATTGTCATAAAAGCTGATGAACTCGCTGACGATTTTTTCTTTCTGTGAAGAAATGGTTTCCAACGTAGCAAGGCTGGTGATGTAATGATGTTCGATCCGGCTTTTTAGCGTCAAGGTATCGTTTTGGTCAGGACGAGAAAGTGCCAGACCTGCGCGACTGCCTCCGCCTTGCTCATAGGTAATCCCGATTGCACCGTTATAAGTTGGCCAGGTATCGCCATAACTTGGATAAAAAAGGTCGTAGTCTTTTTTGGAGAAGTACGTCCAGTTTCTCTGGTCAAAGTATTTTCTGCAATTAGCACCCAGAATTTCATTAAATTCTCTTTGCCATTTGGTGATATCCTGGTGATAAGGCTTTGCAGCCGGCGGGAAGTAATAACTTCGCGCAGAGCCCATTTCGTGAAAATCTGCGTGTAAATGCGGCATCCATTGGTTGTAAAAAGCAACACGTTCCTGTGTTTCTTTCTGCGTTTGCCACGCCCAGTCCCTGTTCAGATCGAATAGATAATGATTAAAACGTCCTCCCGGCCAGGGTTCGTCATGTTCCAAGGCAAAAGGCGTCACGTCGGGCACAGCATTCTGAACGCGATTATACCAGGAAACGTAGCGCTCACGGCCATCGGGGTTGCTGCAAGGATCGAGCATGACAATTGTATTTTTTAAAACGTCCTGTGTTGCGCTATTGTTTTTGTTCAATAATTCATAAATCACTTTCATAGCCGTCTCCGAAGAAACTGCCTCGTTGCCGTGAATGTTATAACCAAGCCAGGCGATCGCGGGCGTTATTCCATAAGCATTGCCGCTAGCCAACTTTATGCTTTTTAAATGATTGCTGCGTATGTCATCCAGACGGGCAAGATTTTCAGGGGATGCCACAATCGCGACCATCAACGGCCTGCCTTCATAGGTGCTCCCGTACTGAATAAGTTTTACGCGATCCGGATTCTGGGCGGCAATTGTTTTATAATAATCCAGAATCTGGTGGTGGAAAGTAAATTTATTGCCCAGCGGATAACCCAGAAATTGCTCGGGCGTTTT
Source organism: Dyadobacter sp. HNCC25DJ186 (assembly GCF_056895235.1). Taxonomy (NCBI): domain Bacteria; kingdom Pseudomonadati; phylum Bacteroidota; class Cytophagia; order Cytophagales; family Spirosomataceae; genus Dyadobacter; species Dyadobacter sp. HNCC25DJ186. The sequence goes on along the minus strand of NZ_JBXHAS010000010.1, from coordinate 7,905 downwards.
GTTTTGGGCATTGACGTTAAGAATGACAAATGTGAGTACCAGGCCGTATATATATCGGATCATAAATGTGCTGAATAGGAGAATGGAATTTTGCCTGTCCAAATTTAAAAAGTTAAGTGAATTTAACATCAGGTAATAATAATGAAAAAAAAGTTTTCATTTTAAATCACTGATAATAAAGGAACTAAAAATTATTTTAAAATTATTTTTATCTGAGATTTGGAATTGAAAAATCAACCGTGCATATTTGCACCACGATAACGGAAACGGAGTCGGAAAAAGAAAGAAAAGTGCTTTAATTTAAGCGAAGTAGGAGACCAGTCGGCCCATTCGTCTAGCGGTTAGGACACGACCCTTTCACGGTTGAAACAGGGGTTCGATTCCCCTATGGGTCACAAATGCGTGCCCCGGCACCTTTGTGAAATTGAAAAAAGCGCCTTAATTTTATATTAAGGCGCTTTTTTTGTTTCTTGCCGTCGTACGAAATCGTGCAGTATCGGCAAAAGTTTCAGGGATTGTTTCAGGGACACACATGAGTAACATAACATTTCACACAGAGCTGGATAACTATAAAAAAAAAGATGGTACTTCTAACATCCAGATTCGAGTTACCCAGCATAGGAAAGCAAAACGCATAACAATTGGCGTATCAATTCTCCCCGAACATTGGAATCCTGAAAAAGGAGAAGTTCGCAAATCCAATCCCAAATACCGGCAGATCAACTCAATAATCAGATCCAAAATATTGGAGTTGGAGCGGTCATACCTTGATTCTGAAATCATGAACAAAACCGTGACGGTTGATACGTTGACGGCCAAATTGAAAAGGGAAATAACAGGGGATAGCTTTCTGGATTTTGCTGACGAAAGGATTAAAAAAATGGTTTCACCTTCGACGCGAAAGGCTCAAACATCCGTGATAAAGAAATTGAGAGAATACCAGGGCGCGCGTGACCTCACCTTTTTGGAAATAAATTATGAATACCTGATCAATTACGAACGACACCTGAGAAGGCTTAAAAATGGCGTAAATACGATTCATGCGAATATGAAGAATATCAAAGCCATCTATAACGAGGCCTTAAATTCAGGTTACTTCACTCCTGAAAATGGCTCTCCCTGGAAAGTCTATAAGCCTAAAAAGGAAAAATCTAAACGACATAAGCTATCAGAGGCGCAAATTGTGCTAATTGAAAAGCTCGAAATTAGGCCGGGGATCAACGAATGGCATAGTAGGAATATATTTCTCTTGTCATTTTACCTGCAAGGCATGAGAACGGCCGATATCTTGCAACTTCAATGGTTGCAGATTAAAGTAGACAGGGTAGAATACATTGCCGGAAAAACTGGAAAATACAGGTCAAAGAAAATGATTTCAAAGGCAAAGGAAATCGTTGCTCATTACCAATACAACGGATTGCGACCTTCCGACTATGTTTTTCCTTTCCTAAAAGGAAAGAGTAGAAAACAATTTACAGAAGATGGTTGGCTTGGTGTTATAACTTCTGCGAATGCTTTAATAAATGGCCATTTAAAAACGATCGCTGAAAAAATAGGTGTCAGTAATATTAGTATGCATGTTGCTAGGCACAGCTTTGCAGATATTGCAAAGAGAAAAACGGGAAATGTTTTTGCCGTTTCTGATGCGCTTGATCATAGTTCTGTTTCGGTTACAGAAGATTATTTCAGTGCGGCAAGCAGAGCAGAAAATGACGATTTGGTGGATTCTGTATATGGAATATAGAAACAAGATGTTTAATTCTATTAATATTTCACTAAAAATCACTTTGTTGTTTTTAGTGAAATATTAATAGAATTACGAATAAGTGATGTCAGTCAAATGCTATCTAAATTTAAGATTCAATATCCCGCATACAAGCTCGTGCGAAGGTGGCACCAAATTCTGAAAGATACATGACTCCTCTCTCATAACTTATCGCTTCTAAAATACAGCCTTCATATGCCTTAGGAATTTCGACATCATATTGACGTTGTAATCCATCGAAATTTGCATCATCCATGGTTTTGTCCGTTGTAAACTCAAATATTTTAAGCCTGAGTAAGTTTTCCATGTACAAATCAATGTTTTCAGGAATTTCTAATTCTATTGAAAATTCAAGTCCACATCTTAATGTCTTCACGGCAGTAAAAGAGTTTCCATCTCTGGTATAGGGCATCATTATAGAAAAGGCAGGATATGCGGATGATATCTTTATTTCAGACAAAATTTTGGCCTCATCGGGAGATAGATTCTCTAATATATAAGAAAATGATGGGTGCACCAATGGCAAAGTTTTTGCAAAAGATGCTTTTGTAAGCAGGTTTATAAATCCTTCCGACAATTCCTTATGTGTAATAATGGCCAATTTTTCTATGATAGGTATGCTTACCATATCTGGAACTTCAATAACAGCGTCTTGTACTGCATTTAATTTGTTTTGGTATCGAATAAGATTGTCCTTGAGATATAGGGCCCTGCGACCATTAATCCAAGAGAATGGAAATAGCATGGTGTTTGAAAAATCGATTACTGTTGCAAGTGCTTCTCCGGCCTTTCGAAAACTCGGTTGCAATAAATCTTCATAAACTTTATCTATCGGAATTTTATCTAATGCTTTCTCGGCAATAACTGGCCATGACGGATCCATAATTTGTCGTTTAGAGGTTGATTTTCCGATAATTTAAAAAGTTGCACTTATATTTCAAAATGAGATACCATAACAAACTGATTTTAAATATTTTAATCAAAAGTCTATCATTTTTACACTCTAAAAGTCTGCACTTCTCGCCCGCCCTTTAATAAATAGGAAATCTCACTATGTAATATATAAGTATAAATTAAAACCCCTTCGAACAAAGGTTCAAAGGGGTTTCGTTAAATAAAATATTTGTCTTAATAGGCCCTTACAATCTCACACCAAACCGTTTCCCCTTTTTTAATCGCATCCGCAATTTTAGTTTGCAGATACTGGCAAGCTGTGCGGCTGGTACCTACCATAAAATCCTGCTCCTCTTTCCAGTACGTTTTACCAGGCAATAAACAGCCTTCCGTATCAACATGCCTGTTACCTGGATGTATCCGGATCCCTGCAAAGCCAGGTACGTTTACCAGTATGGGTAATAACCTTTTAAATCTGTTGGAATAGGTGATCTCAACCTGGTAGCGGCCGGTGGGGATGGCCGTTCTGCCATAAATCTTTTCATTTTTAATTTGGTCCGGATGCATATCAGATCTTAGGCCTCTGTCGCGGTCCTCTAAAATAAAATGATGCGCTTTGCCGTCTACAACGACAGACGAAAGGGTGCTATTCACGCCACGCCAGCGCCTTGTTACAATGATTTCCATTATATTAAGTCTTTAAATTCGCCCGATTCGTCAAACTTTTTTAATCTGGCCAGGAGCTTTTTGTTGAGTAAGTCCGGACGAATTTCCCCGATATTTTCACAGATCGAAATCGCTTCCCGGACCATGATGGTACAGAAAATCAGGTCATCTACCCAATTAAAAAGTCCGGTTGCCGTCCCGGAAATTGTGAAGCTGATTAGAACGTGTGAGGTGATCAGGATCCCACCGTAAATCAGGATCTTTTCGAATAGCCTGGCATAGGCTCGGGATTCCAAAGTTTTCTTTTTCCACGCATTGTAAGTGCCCAAAACTGTATCGACAAGAATGATGACGATCAAAAAAAGGACAAACTGCCAGTCTGAAAAAATGTAGGTGTCGAAAACTGTTTTGATGCCTGCGAAGGCGGCCGATACGGCTAAAAAGTGCTTGTCTGAGATGTTTGCAAACATCGAATTAAGTGTTTTCATAATTTAAGAATGATTAAAGTGCCCAACGCCCCCATGCCCGCGCCCGTCCAAAACTTGCGGTTGCCTTTCTGCCTGATTGCTTCCATCTGAATTTTGAAAGCTCTCGCGGCCAGTGCTGCGTATTTGTCTTTCAAATCGTTTTGGATCCTGAGCGCAAGGTTTTCCTGGATCAAATGTTTGTTTTCCAGTTGGAGGTTGTAGGCCAGTGGTTTAAGGTATTCGTAGCGGATAGCGCTGTCCAGTATTGCCTGATCGTATCTTTTCCGTAAGATCTCGGCTGTACTTTGCGCGTAGGCTGTCCCACAAAGCAGAATCAGCCATAGCGGCAGCATATTTTTGAAAAGACATACCGACTTTCTCATGATAGAATTGGGCTGAATCGCGGTGTTTTTGTTCCAGTTCGGAGTATTGAAAGATGCTATCCCTGATAATTTCGCGGTCAATTTCTATCTGAATCAGGGTGGCCTGGTCGCCATTCAGTTTACGGTGAGACAAACCTTTTGTGATGAAGTACCCCAAAACAAGGCAGGCCAGAATCAGGATGCCGGCGCCGACGTTCTTTTTCATAAATCCTGGATTTTGGCGTGGATACCATTGCCTGCTACCTGCTGACTGACAGCTTTGCAGTTCGGGAAAATGACATCGATTGTATGCAGGCGATTGTCAGCAAAGGTGTTCAGATAAAACCATGCTATTTTGCCGTCTTTGCGTATGGAATACACAAAACCGCGCTGCTCAAAATAGGCGTCTACAATGTCGTCAGCGTAGGCATTTTGAGGTTTTACCCAGTCGCCACCATCAATCCTGAATTCAAGATATTGGGTTTCGCCATCTTCACATTTGCCCCAACTATCCGCCCAAAGCTGCAAGCCAAAACGTGAAAGGTCGGTACTTGCATTGTAGCCAAAATAATAATTGTTGGTTCCGGTTTTGTGCGGGAAACCGTGTATGTCTGTCGGCGAATTTGAGCCGTTGGGATACCAGGCACCTGTCGCCCATTCCTGACTAAAATCTCTTGTCGTAATCTTTGCACCACCGCCCCACTCAACAAATACTTTTCCGTAGACCTGGCTTAAAAAGGCATAGGAAATCAGAGAATTCGGGTCAATAGGGATTTTCTCGTTGTTGTACCATTTGCCGTCCGGATAATGGTATTCAACATAATTGTTCGGCTTCCACTCGTGAACGCCGGCCGGAAAAATTCCGCCGTCATAGCCTAATGCTTTAAAGACATGTAGCTTAAAAATGGCGTCGTAAACAGATCCGTTCTGGATGTCGGGCGCGCTAAGATAAACCGCTTCTACAATCAGGTTGGTGCTCGAAAGCGTCCCGCCAGGGCTGAAATTGGTACGCGGCATTTCTGCCGGTGTCTTGCGCAAAAGTGCTTTAAGATCCTTCCGGTCGCTTTGCCCTAAATGGTAGGCAGACGGCCAGAACATAAAGTAATTATGGCATCGGTAGGACTTTATACCCTTGCTGTCAAACTTGGCAAATTGCAGTTCGCCAATCGTTTTATAGAAATCAAACCAGAAAGGTTTATCGGCCGGCATGAAGACGTTGCCTTCCATCGTCTCACCGATCCAAAGGTTATCTATCCAAGTATAGCGTTTTGCCTGTTGGATGGCCCATTCCTTGGTAGGAACTCCCTTTTGCCAGTAGCGGGTATTGTAGCCGTCTACCCATTTGTCAACACCATTGTCACCAAGTTCAAAAATAGAAACCATGGTCGGCACGTCATTGTAGGTAATGCCCTGGTCTTTCAACTGCATGGCCAGGGATTCGTCACCGCCTGGCCGCGGGATCTGGTGGTGGCTTATGTGGGTGATTCCTTTTTTCATCACCTGGTCCATGCTCCATTCTCCGCGGTTCAAAAAGAAAACACGCCCTTTACTCAGTTTCAGGTCGGGCATGATGTCCGCCCATTGGGGAGCCTGCAAACTCGGGTCGTAATTTTGCGGAATATGGTTTAAGAAACCGGCCTTTTCCTGCGGTCCCTGGAACACTCCGGTTTGAAGTCCGGCCGTAACGTTTGGGTAAAAGGATTGTCCGGCCAGGTGATCATAATATCCGCCTCCTTCTGGCTTATCAGACCATTTATTCAATGTTTCCAGGCCTTTCTTTGTCTGGAATTTAATCACTCGAAGGGGATTGTGCCCAGCAAAAACGTAGTCTTTCAGGGGCGTGGATTGTTTGATCAGATCCGCGTTGATCATGTAGCGATATTCATACCCATCCGCAAGCGGCGGACTGGCTAAGTCATTCAAAAGATTGACATTCCCCGATTTGGTGACGGTCAGCTTTAAGTGATCGTCATGCCCTTTTGTAACAATACTATAATTATAGTTTCCCGGATCAGTTGCCGGTGGATCCACCACAACGGGCGGGACAATAACACCGGTACCCTTGTCTTTGATCGTAAAAGATTTGACAAACGGATCCCATTTACAACTGACCGGCGTAAGACGGATCAGGTATTCACCAGGTTTTTGGGTACCATATTTGAAATAAAGGGTGTTGCTTTGCGGATTATAGCTTGCCGATTTAATGGAATTAGACGGATCAGAAAGCAATGTTAAAGTAAGGGCCGTTAAATTTTTGGCATCAAAAACGACGGTTGCGCCTTCAAGGTCAGGCACAATGCTGGTAATGGTCGGTTTTTTTTCGCAGTCTTTTAAAACCGATCCGGTTTCACCCGGGATGGTGAAGGGATACGTAAAAATTTCAGAGCTGCAAGAGGATCCGCGGAATGTCAGGGTGTAGCTGCCAGGCGGCAACGGGTTAAACAGGATCCGTGGTTTGTTGTCATCAGGTTTTGCGTCACCGTAACGAACCTCTTTTCCTGACGCGTCCAGGATAGCCCACTTGATCCGGGCCACGTCGATACCGTGAAATTCGCCGTTCAGACCGGTAGCTGAAACGTTGGAAACGCCCTTTAATTCCGGACCGGCTTTGCAAGGGTTAACCGCTGGCGGCTGCTCACCTGCTACCGCTTTCCGGATTTGATCGATCACCCATTGTTTCCCGGCGATACTATCGGGGAGTGTGACGTCAACATTGATTTTCTGGGCAAAGCTGGCCATGCTTGTAAGCATGACCAACAGCCAGATAGAAACATGTTTTTTCATGACTAACAGATTTAATTTACAGTTTTGAAAATCAAATCTGTTAGCTATGCGGGTTTTAGAGTAGGACGGTATTTAGCGTTTAAATACTTCCAGTATTGAAACATTGGACAGGGGCAAACTAGCCTTTATGGACTGTACGAAGTAGTCCACCCCGCGGATATGAACCGCCATTTCGCTGGCGCCTTGCCGGTGAAAATCTAACCTGGCCAGCTCAGAAGAATTGAGCTGAACACTGGGTGATGCTGGAAAAGTGCTACCCCTGAAATTTTCATAACGCTTCCAGAACTTGTTTCGCAAATTGTTGGATCCATGGAAAGAAAGACGCGTGCTGCCATACTCGCTTTTGGCTGTTGGGACACCCGCAATCAGGCCGTGCCAGTACAAAAGACGGGGCTTGAATTTCTTTTCCATCTGTCCGGTAAGGCTGGTAATCCCGTTTTGTTCGGTAATCGGTAAACCGGTTGCTGTATCCATTTTCAGGGTTGAGAACTTCCCTTTAAGCGTGAAAAGGGTTTCGTCATTGTAAAGCTCAGAGGTATACTTTTCAAATTCGGACGGTACTGTTTTCATTAATCCGTCGTCCGTGTCCAGCTCCCAGTCCAATTCCAGACGGCGGTCTAAAATGTTGCCTGGCAGGATTAGCGGGATTGTCCTTTCTGTGACGTCCATAGCGGTCGGAATGGCCAGACGGCTTTCAGTGTAATGCATGGTGATCACCCGGCGCTGCACATCGAAAAAGCTGGTCACCCCAAAAGGAGGAAGTTTTAAAGCAAGAAACAACATCCGGACAGAAAGATCTGACGGCATGTGATTTCTGTAATCCATCACCGTGGCTGGCACTCCTGGCGCGCCATCCAGGGAAAATGTATTGTAGAGTAGGAGGCGCTGGGCGGCTGGGTCGTCCATGAATTCGCCTTGTACGCGGAAACCGCAAATTTCTCCCAGTTTTCGAAGCACCCAGTGAAGG
>NZ_JBXHAS010000009.1:0-263746 GCF_056895235.1 Dyadobacter sp. HNCC25DJ186 | reverse complement strand
TTTGATATACAAAAAAGAAATGCTTGTCACGGCTTTTTAGAGCCAGGCAAGCATTTCTTTTTTGTTGCAGGAATTAATTTGCATTCATTCTGGCAAATACATTCTTTAAATCTTGCGAACCGGCATTGGCCATTTGTTCGCTGAATCCGAAGGTCAGCTCATTTTTTCCTTCTTTCAATTGCCGGAAAACGGCATTTATAAAATCACTTACCGGAGGCGCGGTGTCGTGCAATCCCTTTCCTCCTAAATCCGTATTTAAAGCAGGTGGAATCATTTCGATCACCTCAATATTTTTCTCCTTCAAAACTTGTCGGAGTGATAAAGTGAATGAATGGAAAAAGGCTTTCGTAGCAGAATAAACGGGCACTTTTGTCAGTGGAACAAAGGCAAGGCCGGAAGTTACGTTGATAATCGTATCCAGCGATTTAAGCTTGATAAATAAGGAAGTCAGGTGTAAAGGCGCCTGAATGTTGGTATCAATCTCGCTTTTTGCCCTTTCAAAAAAGTCTGGGTCTGAAACAGACATCCACTGCTGGATACCCGCGTTATTGATCAGCACATTTACTTCACTATGATTTTCCGAGATCCAGTCAAACAATTCCTGCCGTTCAGATTCTTCCGATAAGTCGCAAACTTTCGTGATGACGGATGGATATTTTTGAGCTACTCCCTGTAAGGCCGACTCACGTCTCCCGCAAATAATCACCGTATTATTTTCAAGAATAAACCGCTCCGTAAGTCCCAAACCGATTCCGCTCGCACCGCCGGTTATTAAAATTTTATTCCCAGATAATTTCATAATAGTTTGTTTGAAGTTTAGACAACAAAGATGAAACCAATCTGACTTTTACTCTGGTGCATTTTAAAATATAAAATTGAGGTGCATCAACCTTGCTAGCGATAGTGGTTTTTGCTTTCTACAGTTTTGCCTGGTCTATTGCCTTGTATAATTTCCAATCACCGTCTATTTTTTTCCAAATGTTAATATACTTCGCAGCGTTGTGAGTGCCTGTTTTTGATGTCGAAGTGAAAACGCCTACTTCCAGCGCAACATTTTCAGATAACAGCTCTATAGTGGTTGGTGTGCTTTTTAGGTCAACACCCGTTGAAGCAACTTTTTCATAAAATGGTTTCAGTGCATTGATCCCAACCACTTCTTTTCCGTTTTTCAGAAATAAGACAGCATCTTTTGCGTGCATTTCCAACACGAAACCAGGATCGCCATTTTTTATCGTTGTACGCATTTTTTCATACTTTTTAATAATGATTTGTTTTATCTCATCATTAGCGTTTGAACTTTCATATTTGCTATACGATAGAAAAAATGTGCAAATCAGAACTGATAATACTATTGATTTAATCATATCCAAAGTTTAATTAAATGAATTCCTATACTCAATCGGTGTCAGATTGGTTTTACTTTTGAATAGTTTGCTAAACGATTGTGAGTACTCAAAACCCAACTGGTAAGCGATTTCACTTACCGTCAGATTAGTATTCGTTAAAATTTCTTTTGCCTTTTCAATCAACTTATTATGTATGTGTTGCTGGGTATTTTGCCCGGTCAAACTACGCAACATATCGCTTAAATACGCAGATGAAACATGGAGTTCAGTCGCTAATTTTTCCACTGTGGGTACTGGTAAATCTGAATCGTCAGTAAAATATCTGGCTAATTTTTTTTCAAAGTTTGTAAGCAAATCGTTGGTTGCCATTTTTCTGGTAATGAATTGCCGGCTGTAAAAACGATTGCAATAACTTAATAGCAATTCAAGGTTGGAGACGATTACATCCTGACTGAAATGATCTAATCTGGCGTTTATTTCTTTTTCTATGTTATGAACAATTGCTTCAACTGTTTTTTCTTCTTCGTCTGAAAGATGTAATGCTTCGTTTACTTCGTAAGAAAAATATCCATAGTTTTTAATTGCTTTTGCTAATGGATATTGCCTGATTAAATCGGGGTGGAACAATAAAGACCAACCATCATTGTTTCTATCTTCATCACTATCGACCCTAATTATTTGATTTGGGGCTATAAATGACATTGTACCATCATCAAAATCATAATGGTTTTTACCATATTTTAATTTCCCTTTAAGACTTCTTTTGATTGATATATTGTAAAAATCTAAAAGTAATTTTTGATGGGAGGGTTGACCATAATTCTGAATTTGGGAATGGTCAATAATCGTTATTATCGGGTTTAATGGACTTGGTAACCCCATAAAAGAATGTAGCTCTTTTATGGAATCTATCTTTCTTATGTTTTGATCCGTGTTTTTCATAAGCTGAAAATAAGCAGGCAGCTGTGATTAAATGCCTGCTTATTTTTTTTGAAATTAAACATTTTGAAAATCAACTCCTGAACTTCTGTCCATTGTCATTATTTCTAAAACATTTCCTGGATATTCAACCGGGAGTTTGCTTACTTCATTCAACTGATTTAATTCCTCTGTTGTAAATGCAATATCAACAGATTTTAAGTTATCGTGAAGCTGATGTATTTTGGTAGCACCAATAATTATACTGCTTACCACTGGCTGATGTAACAGCCAGGCTAACGCTAACTGAGAAATAGAAACTTGCTTTTGCGCTGCCATTGGTGTAAGCACATCTAAAACATCATAAGCTCTTTCTTCGTGAGAAGGCAGAAACGGAAAAGCATTTAATCTGCCTTCGCCCTTTTGGCCATCTCTCTTATACTTGCCTGTAAGCAAACCACCACTTAACGGACTCCAAACCATCATTCCTACTTTTTGGTCTTGCAGCATTGGCACAATTTCACGTTCTGCGTCTCTCACGTCTAATGAGTAATTGGCTTGTAAAGAGGAAAACCTATCTAAATGATTGTATTGTGAATACGCCAAGCCTTTCATCAATTGCCAGGCAGAAATATTGCTTGCCCCAAAATACCTGATTTTCCCGCTTCTTACTAAATCGTCCAATGTTTTGATGGTTTCTTCAATAGGCGTTAACGGGTCGGCTGTGTGAATTTGATATAAGTCAATGTAATCGGTACCAAGTCTCTTCAAACTTCCTTCAACTTGTTGAATAATATGCTTTTTTGAAAGTCCCAAATCATTTTGTCCTTTACCCATCGTGCCTCTCACTTTGGTGGCCAAAACTAAATCGTCTCTGTTGATAGCAAGATTTTTGATTGCTTGTCCAATCATTATTTCTGAAAGTCCTTCGGAATAAATGTTTGCCGTGTCAATGAAATTTACCCCAGCTTCTGTTACGGTTTTAATTTGTTCATCAACTGCATTTTGATCCAGATTGCCCATATAACCGAAAAAGCCTTTTCCGCCATAATTCATTGTTCCCAAACACAGCGTTGATACTTTCAATCCTGTATTTCCTAATATTTTGTACTTCATTATTTAGTTTGATTGTGAAGTACAAAGGTGATCAGTTAATAAAATTGGTTTGTGTCTAAAGTGTAGTTGTTTGTGTTCAAAATGAGGTTCGATGTTGTTTTCAGGTTTATTACGATTACCGCTATTGATACAGATTTGCGAAGGTTCGGAACTGTAAATTCGTACAAGACTTCTATGCAAGTAACTGACCGTTTTCGAATGAAACTGTTCACTTTCGGACATTTTCATTTTGATTAAAACCTCAATAGGGCGTTTCAGCACAGATTTGAAATACTGGTACGAATATTTTATACAAGGAACTATGTTATGCAATGTACCGAAATTATATTGTTACTTTGCGTACAATCTGTTAGCCATGAAACAAAATTTTAGTCGCTTTAAAACTAATTTGCAATGATCAGGAATTACCTTAAAATCGCCTGGCGAAATCTTTTACGTAACCGTATTTTTTCTGCCATTAATATTGTCGGACTGGCTATCGGGCTGGCTTCGTGTATGCTGATCAGTTTATATGTACTCGATGAATTAAGTTATGACCGCTTTAATGAAAAAGCGGATCAGATTGTCCGTGTTGTTTTCAAGGGAACAATGAACGGTGGTAAGATAAACGAGTCGCACGTCATGCCACCGACGGCGGGAGTTCTAAAAGCTGATTATCCGGAAGTCATTGAAGCTACGCGTCTTCGGCAGGCTGGCCGCCCAAAAGTGCTGATTGGAGACAAGCAGTATTCCGATGAAAATATGGCTTTTGTAGACGCTAATTTTTTCAAAGTTTTTACTTTACCCTTTACAAAAGGAAGCGAAAAAACGGCATTAACAGAACCAAACACGATCGTAATCACAGAAAATACGGCTGCTAAATATTTTGGTAACCAGGATCCGATTGGCAAGGTTTTAAACTTTAAAGGATCAGATACTCCTTACAAAGTGACAGGTGTAATTCAGGACGTTCCGGTGAATTCGCACTTCCGGTATGAGCTGTTTGGTGCACTTAGCGGATTGGAAGAATCTCGTTCTGATTCGTGGATGGTATCAGAATTTTTTACTTATCTTCTTTTGCAAAAGGGATATGACTATAAAAATCTTGAAGTTAAGTTGCCGCAGACCGTCGAAAAATACATGGGCCCACAGCTAAAAAAAGCGATGGGAATTTCACTGACCGATTTTCGCAAGTCGGGTAATGACATAGGGCTTTATCTTCAGCCTCTGACGGATATCCATTTGTATGGCGATGCGGTTTATGATTTGAGTAATAGCGGTGATATCAAATACGTCTATATTTTTGGAGCAGTTGCAGTCATTATGCTCATTATTGCCTGCATCAATTTTATGAATTTGTCGACAGCCGGCTCTTCCAAAAGAGCAAGAGAAGTGGGTGTAAGAAAAGTGATGGGCTCAGAAAAAAAGGAACTGGTATTACAGTTTTTGCTTGAATCGGTTTTACTGACTTCAATTTCTCTGGTATTGGCAATTATTTTTGGTTTACTGGCATTGCCGCTTTTCAATGATTTATCAGGCAAAGATTTGTCATTACAGCTGAAAGCCGTGCCGCAGCTTATTCCTTACCTTTTGCTTTTTGGGTTAGCCATCGGACTTTTAGCAGGCAGTTATCCGGCATTTTTTCTTTCGTCCTTCAAACCTATTTCTGTTCTGAAAGGCAGATTCAACTTTGACAAGAAAAGTATCAGCCTGCGAAGCGGCCTGGTGGTCGTGCAGTTTTTTATTTCTATCACATTGATGATCGGCACGACAGTCGTATATCAGCAGCTCAAATACATCCAGAATAAAAAACTTGGTTACAACAAAGATCAGGTATTGGTTTTAGATACCTGGTCTCTGGGGAAAAATCAGGAGGCTTTCCATCATGAACTTTTACGCGATCCAAATGTAGTGAGTGTGAGCTCGTCTGGCTTTCTTCCTGCCGGTCCGTCTAACAATAATAACTACATAGTTTTTCCTGACGGAAACAATACCACGCTGGTAAAAACGCTGCGTTATGAAGTCGATTACAATTACATTCCAACGCTGGATATGAAAATGGCCTATGGACGTAATTTCTCAAAAGATTTTGGGAATGATTCTTCGGGTGTGATTATCAATGAAACTGCCGCCAACATGTTAGGTTGGAAAAATAATGCACTGGACCATACCATCAGCAGGGCTAACAACGAAGGGACAATCTCAACTTTTCGAGTTATCGGAGTCGTGAAAGATTTTCATTTCCGGTCGCTTCACGAGCGTATAACGCCATTGGTTATGACACTCAGCGGGGGAGCGGGAACAATGATCGTTAAACTCAAAACGAAGGATGTGAAAGAGGTGCTCTCGAAAATGAAAATAACGTGGGACGGCTTCAAGCCAGAAAATCCTTTTGCATATACTTTTCTTGATGAAAGGTTTAACAACACTTACAAGGCCGAACAAAAGACCGGACAAATTCTCGGCGTATTTGCTGGGTTGACGATCTTTGTTGCCTGCCTTGGATTATTCGGGCTGGCCACTTTTACGGCCGAACAACGCACCAGAGAAATAGGCGTACGCAAAGTTTTGGGCGCGTCTGTTTCTGGTATTGTAATGCTTCTTTCGAAAGATTTTATAAAACTGGTATGCATCGCTATCGTTGTGGCCATGCCGGTTGCATGGTATGGTATGAACAAATGGTTGCAGGAGTTTGAGTACCGGATCGAGATTTCGTGGTGGATGCTTTCCGTTGCAGGTATTCTCTCCATTGCCGTTGCACTGTTTACAGTTTCTTTTCAGTCGGTAAAGGCCGCTTTGATGGATCCTGTAAAAAGCCTTCGTTCTGAATAGGTTAGTTTCATTTGCAACTTTAATATTCCTATGTCATTAAACTCATTTGTCAAATATTCAGGGTATAGATATTTTACAAATGAGTTCAATGATATAGACATCGGAGTGTTTGGGAAGAACAAAAAGCCGATAAATACTATCAAATTTCTTTCTTATAATTAATCTACCAACCCATTGAACTTAGCGAACGGATCATGGTGTGGATCAGTATTCCATTCATATTCGGCACCATTGGCCACTTTCATGGCCGTTTCTCTTCCGAATAATTTATCAATCAATGCGAGAGCCATATCTGTTCCGGCAGAAATTCCGGAAGATGTAAAATATTTTCCATCTTCAACCCAGCGCGCCTGGGCAATCCAGTTTACTTTTTCTCCCTGACTTGTTGCCCACTTATATGATCTTTTATTTGTCGTGGCTTTTAGTCCATCGATCAAACCTGTTTTTGCAAGTACTGCGGAACCGGTGCAAATGGAGGCGACATGTGGTGTAGCCTCGGCCATTGATTTGAATGAGGCAAGAAATGGAGCATTGTTAACCTCCCGGCGCGTACCCATTCCTCCGGGGATCATCACAATATCCAGTTTCGGCGCATTGTCAAAAGTGTAATCAACCGCCACGGCAGGTCCTGCGCTGCTTTTTATATTCCCGGCTTTTTCGCCGATCATGTATATCGTCACTTTGTCTTTCAGGGCGCCAAACATTTCCAGCGGCCCGAACGTATCGAGCAATTGAAACCCTTCAAAAACGACCATGCCGAGAATCATTTTTTTATCGTCTGCCGTTGAACTGTTTTGAGAGGTGTCAGTTTCTGCCATACCGGTTAAGGGTAAAATTGATAATGCCGTCAAAGCTGTTCCAGTCGCCGCAGCGGACATAAACGTGCGTCTTGACAAAAGCCTGGACTTGTCATTTTCTTTCGTAAACAGGATTTTCATAGGAGTGATTGTTTGTATATCTCATCAATTTAACAAACAAAATCGGTTTTGGCTGAAGCATATTTGAAATAAACTTCATTGATGATTCGCTTGAAGCCTCAAAACGCGAAGTGATATTACCAGTTCATTTTACGAATTAGCGTAAATGTCAACTGGATTTTTGTTTTGAAGAAAAATCCCGTCGGTAAATTCTATCATTTTCCTTCCACTCCTGGCTTCGTTTGTATCGCGGCTTTTCTGCGAAAACCGGAAAAAATCATCGGGTTTTTTGCTGGCCTTTCGTCGCCAAGTAAAACGCCCCATTGTTTAAAGATTTCCGTCCGGTCGAAAATTACTTTGAGTACTGCGATGATGGGCATCGACAAAAACATTCCTGAAACGCCTGCGATGCTTCCGCCAATAACTACGCCCAAAATTGAAAATAATGCATTGATTTTTACTTTCGAACCAACAATGCGGGGCATAAGGATGTTATTATCCAGGAACTGGACTCCGGCAATGACACACAAAACGGTGACAATCGGCCATAGTTCTGTTGAAGATGTAAGGGTAAGCAGTACACCGATCAGATTACCGATCAGCGCGCCGATATACGGGATAAGATTTAAAAATGCGAAAATAACGCCAATCAGTAACGCGTGTTTGATACCGATAACCATCAGAATGCCTCCTAAAAGAATGGTCATGTAAGTCACCTGGATCAGCAAACCGATCAGGTAACTTTTGATAATAGTCTCAGTTTCATATATCGCCTCTTTCACTTTTGGATGATTGCTTTCGCTGAACCACATAAAAATGAACCGTAGAAGGATGTCTTTGTAGAAAAGGATCAGGTAGATATAAATAGGCAGCAGACCAACAAAGACAAATAACGAGCTCAAAGTCACAGCGACACCGCTCATTTTTTTACCTGCAAAACTGACAACCTCATTGGTGTTCTTGTTAATAAAATCTACCTGCTCTTTTGCCGAGTAATGGCTGATGTTTGAAACCCAGTCGCTAAGTGATTTCAAATGAATACTGACATTATTTTTAATCCTGGGGAAATCTTCTACCAGATTACTGACCTGGGCAGAAAAAAACCAGACGATCCCTGCCAGAAAAATAACGAGCATTAAGATAGGTAATACAATCGCCAGCGCCTCAGGAAATTTATTCCTCTTCAAAAAACGAAAAACCGGTAGTAATACCAGACTAATAAAAAATGCCATAATCACTGGCATGATAATGTCGCTGCCGATCACGAGGATAGTTCCGAGCAGAAAAAGGCCAAGTAATTCGATCGAGCGTTTTACGGTTAGAGGTATTTCATTCATTTTTAGCTATTTAATTGGTGCAAGATTTAATTTCAATTAACATTAAACTATTAGTCTAACAGACTGCCCTTCACGTGTGAAAAGTGATCTTTTTTATTTGGCAGTTCGCCTTGAAATAGTTTCGTAATTCCAATTTCTTAACACAACAAAAGTGTACCATCAATAATTATGGAACTTTTTTAAATAAAAAACCTCTTGTTAAAAATTTTCAGGAACAATTCTTTTAACGGCGCTGCAAACAAACTTTAATTCGATATGAAAAATATAAGAAACAGCATAGGACTTTTAGCATTTGCAACAATGTTGGTATGTGGCTCTTGCGCACAGGAGAAAACTTCGGATTCGGACAGTGGGTCAGATTCACAGACAACTCCCAACGATAGTTCCGGAGCGGAAAGCAAGGCTGCGCTTGGTATAGATGAAGGCAATCAAAAAGAAGTTTCGGGTTATCCATCTAATCAGTCCAATTTAAACAGTGATTCAACCAGAAGGCTGCACGATATTGACACAACAAAAAATGGGGTTTCAAAGGATAAGCCGAATAAGCATTTATAAATACAAGTCCGTCAACAGTTTATATTAAAGCTAGATTTTCATAAAAAGACAAATCATGGAAAATGCAGGAAATACAATGCCATTAATATCCAAAAAAACGGCAATTTTCGCCGCGTTAGGGGTAGGGTTGTTCGCTCTGGCGAAAACTGTTTACAAGGAAATGACGAAGTATGAACTGCGGGGAAAGGTTGTTTTGATTACTGGTGGATCCCGGGGCCTTGGACTGGCAATGGCCCGGGAACTAGCGGCGAAAGGTGCAAAGATTGTGATTTGTGCAAGAAATGAAGATCAACTGGAAGACGCGAAGGAGGATTTGCTAAGAAGAGGAGCGGATGTTCTCGCACTGGAAGCGGACGTGACGATTCAGGACGACGTAACTAGAGTTATTCAACGAATACTCAATCGTTTTGGTCAGCTGGATGTTGTGATAAACAATGCCGGAATCATGATGGTCGGTGCGGAAGATGTAATGGAAGTAGAAGAGTATAAAAAGGTAATGGACAGCAATCTCTGGTCAGCGTTGTACACAATCAAAGCCGCCTTGCCGCAGTTTTTACAACAAGGAGGGGGAAGGATCGTCAATATCTGCTCCATCGGAGGGAAAATAGCGGTACCGCACATGCTCCCATATAGCGTGAGTAAATTTGCGATGGTAGGACTTTCGGAGGGCTTGGGAGCTGAATTGAAGAAAGATAATATTCAGGTAACTACCGTTATTCCAAATCTGATGCGCACCGGAAGTCCGCGAATCGTTTGGGTGAAAGGTGATCATGGCGCAGAATATGAATGGTTTAAGCTCGCGGATTCATTGCCTATACTTTCTCAAAATGCAGATGATGCAGCGAAGGAAATTGTTAAGGCTCTTGAGAATGGAGCAAATGAGGTTATTCTTACTCAAACTGCTAAGGTTGTTGTTGCGCTTCAAGGAATCATTCCAGGCGGCATGACCTCCATTATGCAACTAGCAAATCGTTTTCTGCCAAAAAGTGGAAACGATCATGAGGTTAAAAGAGGTTTTGAAAGCGAAACGAAATTATCTCGCAGCTGGCTTGCTTCACTGACGGATGACGCCGCTGTGAAATTCAACGAGGTCTGAACTTTGATATCAGAAAAAATCTCCGTCACTGAATGGCGGAGATTTTTTGTTTAAGTGTCTAAAAAACTTCTTTTTTCTCAATCGTGACCTACCGGTTTTTGTTGTTCATTCATCAAATGGGCTACCGTAGCATCCGGAGTGATCGCTGTCATTGCCATCTGAACCTTATTTTTAAATCCTGAAATTACCTGATCTTTTCCCGCCATCAGTGCGTCATAACCATCTCTTGCCACATCAGCCGGATCGGATAATGCATTTTTATCCTGAACAGCTTTACTGGCATTCATGTCTGCTTTGTTAAAAAAGTCGGTGTTTGTCGCGCCTGGCAACAATGCGGTAACCGTAATGTTTTCGTAGTCTTTGAGCTCTTCTCTTATAGCCTCGGAAAATGAAAGCACATACGCTTTTGTTCCGTGATACACAGCCTGCCACGGGCCAGGAACTTTGCTGGCAATCGAAGCCAGGTTTAAGATTTTTCCGGAGTTGCGTAGCATCATATCTTGCAGAAATGACTTTGTCAGAATAGTCAATGCCGCTATATTCAGATCAATTATATTCAGCTCACGATTGATGTCGGTATCTTTAAATTCGCCATAAACGCCCTGTCCTGCATTGTTTACGAGCACTTCAATATCAATATCCCGTCTTTTCACTTCATCATACAAGGAAAAAGCTTCATCCCGGTTAAAGAGGTCACGAACAATCGTGATCACATCAATAGAATCCGTTTGCAACTGCTTTGCTGCCGCTGATAACTCAGCTTCATTTCTGCCGACAATGACTAAATTATACTGATCCTTCGCAAACAACTTTGCCAGTTCAAGTCCTATTCCGCTCGTCGCTCCTGTGATCAAAGCATATTTTTGTGACGTTACCATATTTAATTTATTTAGATTAAATTGTTGATGATTCCGCCTTTCCTTAAAAATGCTATGCCTGGAGTGTCCGATAAGCTATTTTAATTATTCATTTAAGCCGACAGAGTTCTAAGGGCTTTCACCAATTTGTCCATATCAATCAGTGTGTTATAAATATGGGGAGAAATGCGGATTCCTCCCGTAGGGGCGGTCGCGATGCCATGAAGCTCATATAATTTTTGCGTGACTTCGGCTGGTTTTTTTCCTGGCAGATTGATGTTTGTAATACCTGCACTGAACTCCCCGGATATCGGTGTTATGAAGGTAATGGATGTAATCTCAGATTTAATCTGTTCTTTCAGGTAGTTATTCAAACTGAAAATTCTTCCCTGGATATGCTTTTTACCTATCGTTTGATGAAATTGTACGGTATCCGGAATTCCGGCGAGTGTTGCATCGTTCCGCTGGCCTAACGCACAATATTTTTCATCAACAGACATGGTATCATCCTTCCAGCCCACGCTGACTATGTTAGGCCACAATTTTGCCATACTTTCTTTTTTGACATATAAAATTCCGTTTTCAAGCGGCCCCATAAACCATTTATGCGTGCTGCCAGTATAAAAATCGCAGCCCATTGCTCTCAGGTCAAGGTCGATTGCCCCGAAGGACTGAGCACCGTCTACGAGGGTAAGAACATTCTTATTCCGTGCCATTTCGCAGATCAGATTTGCCGGAAGGGCGATGCCGCTGGTGTTTGAGATATGTGAAAATCCAATCAGTTTTGTCTTCGGCGTGATCGCATCGATGAATGGTTTTACGAGATCAGCAACTGATTCAGGATTTCCCGGTACACTGACTTTTTTTATCGAAAACCCATATCGCTTTGCACGTTGTTCCCAGGCCAAACCATTGGAAGGATGGTTTTGGTCCCAGAGAATTATTTCGTCTCCCGATTTTAAATCAAAGCCGTTGACAATAATGTTGTTGCTTTCAGATGTATTTCGGGTGATACCAATTTCGTTCGGACTAACTCCGGTAAACTTTGCCAAAGCTGATATCGCCTGTTTTCTGTCCTCAGTAAATTGTTTACGGAATTGAAAAGAAACATCTTTTGACAATCCGGTAAGACTTTCAGATATCTTCATATTGACAGGTGCCGGAGCCGGACAGAGATTCGCCGCATTAAGCATAATCAGGTTAGATGGAACGGCAAATTGCTTTTTAACCTGCTCCCAATACTTTTCGTCAGGTACAGAATGAGACGTAAGTTTCTCAATTTCATCTGGTTTCGTATGGGCGAAGGATGGGAAAGTCAATGCTGCCAGCGAGCCTGCACCCAGATTTTTTAAGAAATTTCTCCGCTCTTTTTCATTCGTAGCAGTTTTGAACATAGGATACGTTTAAGGAGTGATGGTATTATGAAATCAAAAAATTGACATATTCCTCAAAGTGCGGCGTAAAAGGAATGTAATTACAATATCTTAAATTATTGCCAGAATTTGTGAGCACTGAGCAGATAAAAACACTCATTTTTTTATTATTGACAAACAAGAAAAGCTTCTGTGAAACATGTTCACAGAAGCTTTAAGGTGTATTGAAAGAGGTTATTTACCCTCGTTGAAGAAAATAGCAAGCCCGTCTTTTCCGGCTACGACGATATCTTTCCTGCCGTTTTTTCGAAGGTCCGCGACAGAGAAATAGATCCCCGCTCCCTTTCCCTCGCCATAAGGGCCATAACTGATAAAGTTTTTGGTAAAAGATTCGCCGTTCCATTTAAAATAATAAAGTCCCACCGGATCAAATTCTCCCGGATCATTCCCGTTATGCGCCCTGAATCGCTTGCCTGTTATCAACTCATTTTCTCCGTCATTATCAATATCAACCCAGGCCATTGTATGATATTGCGACTGAAAAGGATCAATAGCATGTTTGACAAAACTGATCGATTTTCCATTTCGTTTTTGCTCATACCAATCCAGCCCATACGTATGTCCTTGTCCGACGATAATATCATTTAAACCATCCTTATTGACGTCAGTTACAATAATGGGAACACTTGCGTCACCCAATTTGAAATCGGAGTGAAGTGTCCACGGCTTGGTTTTACGATCTTCGGGAGCTTCCAGCCAGCCGTCAGCGGTAATAAAATCGCCTCTGCCATCGCCATTGATATCACCAAAACCCAGGCCATGACCGTGCGTATCCGCCACTTTGGTGGGTGTAAATTTCCCGGTTGCCTTCTTGTTTTGATCGCGGACCATGGTATAATACACCAAAGGTAATTTTGGTGTATTGGGCACAATTTCTTCAAAACCGTCGCCATCGATATCCCAGGCACGGGTCGTTTCAATATTTCCGGTTTCAAATAATTCATGTTCTGTCCACTCGCCGTTCGTTCCTGGATTTTCCCGCCAGAGCAGCTTTTTATTAAACCATCCTCCGGTGATATAATCCATTTTTCCATCTCCGTTCACGTCATACGGAACCGTAGAAAAATCATCAAAATATTCGCTGACGCGTTTGGTCTGGCCGATTAAATGTCTTTTTTGAAATAACGGGCCTTCATACCAATAACTTCCCGAAACGATATCAGGTACTTTATCACCATTCACATCAAAAACTCCCGCAGACTCGGCGCTTTCCGATGCGATCATTTGTTTTCTGAAAGTCAGCTGTTTAAGTGCCTGTGCAGATAATTCCAGGGTAATGGAAAGGCTAAGAAAAAGAAGTATGAGTTTCTTCATGGTATTTATTTAAATCATTTTAGAGTCATAATCAAAAGCGATTTTTTGATATAAATACTTGATATAAAAACAATTTCAGGGAGGTGTTTATTTTGTCGTTAGAAGGATTGGCAATATTCCAAAAGCTTCACGATGTCATTTTCTTTCAAAAAATCCGTGTTGTTGTCTTTTATGAAAGATGATATTTGAGTCCGATGGTCTGGGAAAACTTTCATAAAATTCACCCGGTTTGCAGATGAAAATCTGAGGTTTTGATCAATCAAAAAATAAACAGACCTCTTTCGCAGCAGCAGTTTGTCATTTGTCTCTAATTTCTGCATCTCTCCATTACTGTTTGAAAAATGGGAATAACTTGAAATGGCCGAAGTTTCTGAATATTCGCTGTATCCGGCATATTTCTCATGGCCCATGACAAGAAGTTTTTGTTGCTTTCCCAATTTTAGCTTTCCAAAATCTCTGATTGCCTGCACATGCCCGTGGCTGCGATCGAAGTAGAAAACATCCGAATTGATACTGATCTTTTTCACAAAGTCATTGTCCCGGAGTAATAAAGTATCTCTTTGGGGTGTGATAAACTGAATTTCTCCGTGAAAAAGGCTGTAATTCAGAGAAGCGATGGAAATTGTTCCATTTCTGAAATACACTTTCCCTTCGTAAAATTTATCGTACAGATAACGATCTCTGGCCGGAACATTTTTGGTAATGTCAGAGCCGTTTTTCAGCTTCATGACCTTGCTTGCAAGCTGTGCAGAAGTTCTGGTGCTGACTGTAAGCAAGAGAAACAGGAGAGAGAGTATTTTCATTCGTCAGACCCGGATGGACAAAAATCCAGACTATGTAAATATAACTATATGTACATCCAATTTAACGATTTCGGGTAAAATTATCTTCCCTTCTTTCGGCAAAATAGAAAGAGCATGCACTGAAAGAAGTCGTATTTTGTTTATTTACGATGGTAGTACATATAAATATTTTAATATTAAAATTTTTTATCGGTTTAAGCGAGATTCGATTATAGCAAGATGTTTTTCCCTTAAAAAGTAGTATTAAGGCAGTTTTTGTGAATTTTTCTACACAGAAGGTAGCAAGGGTAGTTGGTTTGTCGATAAGTTAATTTATAGCATTATATAAATATTACTAAACAAACAAAATCAGTATTCTACCAGTCATAAAGGGTTGAAGCCTGACCTTTGTGGAATTAAAAAATGGCAGTGTTAAAAGCTGTCTTTCACACAAACTATTCTATGCATAAATTATCCACAACAATTGTTCTTTGTTTACTTTTCACACTACTGGCAACAACTGAATCCCGGACTCACGCTGAGGGAACAAAAGAAATCTCACCCCGATCAGGCAGTATTTCTGCACTGGTTTTAATGCCGGACAGAAACACAGGTTCTTACAAAGGTGCTTCTGATGACAACCGTATAAAATTCAACATTGCTTCGACTGACGAGAAGTTTTACTATGGATTTAACTGGCAGGAATATGGTTCATCAACCGCGGTTGGGACGGATATTTACATCCGGATTTACGCGCCAAATGGTACGCTGGCAGCCGGACCGATTCAATTACCCAACTCCGGAGATGGTTATATTTCTTCGTATACACGGGCGGTAAACGGACCAAACCTGGGTAACATGACGAATGGTTATGATCCAAAAGTTTTTACTCCAACGGTTACGGGAGAGCATTACATTGAAATTTACCGAAGTGCTGATAAAGGAAAAACGCAGGTGGCGGCGGCGGAAAATAATGATTCCAGAAGTAAGTCTCCATATTTCGATTTTACAGTTGCCAAATCCAATGGAGAAAAGAAGCCGGGTCGGGTTTTCTGTAAAAAATGGGGCTTTGTGGCCGTGAATTCAAGTTTTGGCCCTGACGCGAATGCCTCAGCTTCTCCGTCAATTTATTCCTACTCCACAGATGAAACAATTTTGAAAGTGACTTTTGAAGATGGTTTCAAACCGATTGCTTATGATATCGCTTTGAATGATTATGGTGTTTCAAACAAAGGAAACTGGCTTGAAGATCGTAAATCAATTAATTCGGCCGATTCCCCTGCGCTGGTAGGAGGTTATAAACTTTTTCTTAACAGTCCAGATCGCGCGTTATATCCGGTGACGCCGATCACATCTTCGGCCCAATTTGCCTCAGTGCCGGTGACTGGTTGCGGTGGTGGATTTGCCTTGCATTTTGTCATGCCGGCAGCAGGCGATGCACGTTTATTGCTTGACGTTAACGGAAAAGCAGGCTTCGACGAAGGTACTACGGACAGGATTATTGAAGTTCCCAATGCTAAGGCAGGAGATAACACCATTGCGTGGGATGGTAAAGACGGCTTGGGAAATATTGTAAAATCAGGTACTGCGATGTCGATCAGCGCAGTTTATCAGCGTGGCCGTTTCAACATCCCGATCTATGATGCGGAAATAAATGCAAACGGTTTTAATATTGAAACCATCGCACCAATTAGTCTTCCTAACAACAAGCTTTATTGGGACGACAGTGCTTTGAAAAATGTTGGAACCGGTAATTGCAACACAAATAACGCGCAGAATAATTACACCGGCGCAGGCCTGAACCGTACACTTTTGGGTTCACTTTCGCCAACACATGCCTGGAATGGCGACGGAAATTTAAAGCTGACTTTACCGGCTCCGTCTGTGAGCAATAATGACGACAATGGATTTCAGTGTGATGACTTTGGCAATGTTCGCGTGATCAATTCCTGGGGCTGGGCGCTTCAATCGTCCTCTTCGGCAACGACGCTTACGTTTGGATGTTTTTCATTGAGCGGTAACGTATTTCATGATGCCGACGGTTTGAAAAACAATCTGGTCAATCACACAGAAGCAGGAGCCGGGACTAATGTTTCAGGAGCATTAAACGCCATTTTAGTTGGTATGGACGGGAAGGTTGTAGCCTCCGTTGCTGTTGACGCTGATGGTAAATACTCATTCGAAAAAATTATCGGTTATACTTTTGATGTTATTTTAAGCACCACACCCGGTATAGTCGGCCAGGATGCGCCAGCTGCGCAGCTGCCAACGGGTTGGGTGAATACAGGAGAACAGGCTGGAAAAATTATGGGTACTGGGATTGATGCTGTAACGGATGGTAAAATCCGGATCACGGTAACTGGTAATACAACAGATATCAATTTTGGGATTGAACAGCCTCCGGTTGCTGATCCAAAAACCTATGTAGCGCCAAGTTCTTCATTTACTTCTAGTCCTACTGGTTATCCTGCGATCTCAGGTTTTATGGCTGTGGTTGCAACTGCATTGGACGGCGGTTACCCGACTAAGGGCTCTTTGTCCGGAAGTGATGCCGAGGATTGCGCAAAGGCTGGAAGCTGCAACAATGCTAAAACTTTCGTGATTGAAACGGTCAACGCAAATACCAGGGTATATTACAATTTTGGATCTGGCCCGGTTGAGCTTACGGCGGGTACCACGATTCCGGATTTTGATGTTACCAAACTGATGATCTATGGGCAATCGGGTTCAGGAACGAATGGCAATCCTTTTGGATTTACGTATACACTGACCGATGCAGCAGGTGTGAAAAGCGCACCGGCAACATATAGTATAACCACAAATACCCCGCTTCCGGTTACGATGATTTCTTTTGAAACGCAGAAAATCGAACAGGCTACTGTACTTAACTGGATTACAAGCGAAGAAACAAACAGTGATTATTTTGAGGTTCAACGTAGTACGAATGGAAAATCATGGTTTGGAATTGGCAACGTTTGGGCTGCGGGAGAAAGTAAGATCAGCCATACTTATCATTACACAGACAAACAACCAAAAACTGGTGAGAATCTTTATCGTCTGAAAATGGTAGATCGTGATGGTACTTTTGCTTACAGCAGGATCAACAGTGTCAATTTTGAATTTGGTTTCGAAACTTCAATTTATCCAAATCCGGTAAGTGATCAGTTACACTTGAAAGCAACGGACTGGGCGCTGGTAAAAAGTATTACTATTTTCGATCTTAACGGAGCCAGTGTTTATACTTCCGGTGCAAAGCCGTCGGATGTTATAGATGTGAAACATTTGAACCCTGGAATGTATGTTATCCGAATTCAACAAACAGATGGTTCGGCTGCCACCCATAAAATGGTTCTTCTAAAATAACCAACCCTTTTTATTTTGTAAAACAGCTTTCCGGATTCGGGAAGCTGTTTTTGCTGTATACCGTTATATTTTATTATTCTGAAATGTTTAAACTCAGCTCAAAAGCATTAGATCGTTTTCAAATTTATCTTTACCTATAAAATACCTTTTCGATTTTTTTTAATTCCTGAACATGAAAAAAATAGTTTCAATAATCTTTTACTTAATAAGTTTTCCGTCTGTTATTTTCGCCCAAACAAGCGAGCGGCCGAACATTATTTTTATATTCTCTGACGACCACGCTTATCAGGCCATTGGCGCCTATGGAAATAAGATTGCGAAAACGCCAAACATTGATCGCATTGCCAGAGAAGGCGCTTTACTTAAAAATAATCTGGTCACAAATTCCATTTGCGGACCAAGCCGCGCGACTCTGCTGACCGGAAAATACAGCCATATCAATGGTTATAAAAACAATGACAGAACCAAATTTGATATTACGCAGCAACTATTTCCCGACCTGCTTCAACAAAGTGGTTATCAGACAGCCTGGGTTGGTAAACTTCATTTGAACAGTCTGCCAACCGGATTTGACTACTGGAATATCTTGCCAGGCCAGGGGATTTATTACAATCCCCAATTTATTACAGCCCCAAATGATACCATCAGAAAACAAGGATATGTTGCGGATCTTATCACAGAAAGTTCGCTTGACTGGATTAATAAACGGGATGAGAAAAAACCATTTTTCCTTGTTGTTGGGCAAAAATCAGTGCACCGGGAATGGTATCCGGACTTGCAGGATCTGGGTGCCTATGATCATATCGATTTTCCTTTACCGGAAACTTTCTATGATGATTATGCCGGAAGAGCCGCAGCGAAAGATCAGGATATGAGTATTGAAACGACAATGCGGTTAAAAGAAGATTTAAAGGTGCATCTGGACTATGAAAAAGTGCCTGGCTATAAATTTTTTCCGGAAGAAAAAAAGAAGGTTTTAAGAGATTATTACGACAAGATCACAAAAGAATTCGATGATAAAAAGTTGTCGGGAAAAGCACTGACAGAATGGAAATACCAGCGTTATATCAAAGATTATCTGGCAACGGCCAATGGTCTGGATCGTAATATTGGGAAAATTCTGGATTATCTGGATAAGACGGGTTTGTCTAAAAATACGGTCGTTATCTATGCTTCTGATCAGGGTTTTTACATGGGCGAGCATGGTTGGTTTGATAAGCGTTTTATTTATGAGGAATCTTTGAAAACGCCTTTCGTGATCCGTTATCCGGGCGTTATCAAACCGGGAACAAAGGTTGAACAGCTGGTCTCCAATATTGATTGGGCGCCAACGGTCCTTGATCTCGCCGGCGCGAAAATCCCGGAAGCAATTCAAGGAAAATCGTTTCTTCCGTTGTTGGATAAAAATGCAAAATCAAATATTCCATGGCGTGAGGCAGCCTATTACCACTATTACGAATTCCCTGAACCTCACCATGTTTATCCGCATTTTGGTGTCAGAACGAAACGGTATAAGTTGGTAAGATTTTATGGCGGAATTGACACCTGGGAGTTGTTCGATCTTGAAAAAGATCCACGCGAAATCAAAAATGTGTATTCGGAAAAGTCCACTGCTGCGGTTGTGAAAGATCTAAAGAACCAACTGAAAACCCTGATCGTTCAGTACAAAGATGATGAGGCGATGAAAATTTTAAATAGTGAAAAATAAATTTGACAGTTGCCGATGACTATTTAAAGAATAAATACAATGAAAAAGGATCTGGCCATTCGGACCAGATCCTTTTTCATTGATATCGTATTTTGAATTGATTTGATAAAAATTCGTTATCATTTTTTACCTGAACAGAGACCTGATTTTCAGACTTGCGTTTGATAAGAAGTTTTAAGTCTCTGTTGCTTTTTAGTTTTTCCCCATTTACTTTTTCCCCACCAAACGTATGCGCCGGTCAAGGGTAAGGTCGCGCAGATAAGACTTACAATAAAGTAGATAATTTTTGTCGTAATACCGCCGATAGCGCCAACGTGTGTGGCATAATTTGTGCGCCTGATCCAATCAGCCAGATTTAATTTATCAATATGAACCTGAGACGACGGGAGCTCAGCCAGCGTAAATTGGTCAAGGTAGACATAACGCCAGGATCCGTTGTGCATATCCGTGCAGAGTTCGATAGGCTCCGTTGGCTCATCAGGAAACGAAACAATGATAGCATCCTTGTTGTAAGTGCCAATCTGGCTTATGCCTTTTTTAAATGCCAGATCAACATTTTTCATCCCGATATCGGGTATCATATTGGTTGTATCCGAGGTTGAATTTACATACGGAGCTTGCGAATTTCCGCCGGAACTAAGCCAGTAAATACCTTTTGAAACCCATGCAAAACCCATACTCAGTCCTGTAATCGTGATCACTAATGCGACAATCAGGGAGTAGAAGCCAAGCACATTATGCAGATCGTAGTTGATCCTCTTAAATTTCGCGCTCCATTTGATTTTGAAACTTTTGTCGCGGTTGGCTTTATTCCATCGTTTTGGCCACCATAACACCAAGCCAGAAATAAGTAATATGAAAAATATGAGCGTGGCATATTCAACAATTTCAGCACCGATATTCAATTCTCCTCTTTTGGCCTCAACCCAAAGCGAGGTATGCCCGTCGAGAATAAAGTGAAAGAAATTCTCCTCGCTAACGATCCCAACAATTGACGCATTATAAGGATTAACATAAACAGCCGAATCAGAATTCATGCTCAGTTTTGCCGTTCTGCCGTGTCCGTAGTACCATATACCGGTTATTTCTTTTCCCGGAAATGAGGGAGTTACTTTTTTCTTAATCTCCGAAGGAAGCAGATAAGGCGCATTATCAGGTCGCTCTGCGTGAATCCAGGGCTGGGTAAAGTATTCAAATTCCTGCTCAAAAACCAATATGCAGCCGGTAATTGCAACAATAAAAACGATGATACCGGAAGCGAGTCCCAGCCATAAATGAAGCCAGGCATTTATTTTTTTAAAAATTGTCATGGAGCAGGAGATTTTCAACCCGTCCGGATGTTGGCCGGCCAGGTTGTTTTATGATACGATATTTAGGCTATCTCATTTTGTCAAGGCGAAGAACCCAGTCGTAACCGCCAACGATTTCCAGTCCGGTTTTCACTGTTTGCGCAGCAATGTCGTAGATATAGACAAAATCCTTACCGGTTTCAGCGTTTGTGATCATGAAAACTTTTCCATCTTCAACAATAATATTCTGGATATAAGCGTCGCCGTCGGCAGGGATTTCTGTCAGTTTTTTTGTGATTTTCCCGGTTTCCAGATCCATTACCGCGAATACATAAATGTGCGTGGTGCCTGTAATGGCGGGATCAATGTATTTTAAAATTGCTTTTGTTCCGCCAATATACCAAAGTCCGACACCCTCATAACCCAGAGTTGACTGGTTCACGGTGTAACTTGCGTCCAGTTCAGTTGTGCCTTTTTTGATTCGGTAGATTGCTGATTGCCTGCCGGAAATGCTGCTCCATTCCACATTAGTAGCAAAATAAGCATTGCCATTATTATCGACAAAAGAAGAAGATAACCATAATTTGTTTGTTCCCGGACCAGCTGATGTCGTGCTTTCAAGCGTCTTTTCGTATTTCAATGTTGCATAATCTACAACGCCGATGTAGGTTTTCTTCTGCCATGGATTAGGCCATTCGGCCGTATATCCAAACTGAAAAAATACTTTTCCGTTTGTGAACTCAATATTGCCAAGGTTAAAGTCATTAAAGCCCGCAGGAACTGCCGGTGCATCCAGAACGCCGTTTGTCATTTTCAATGTTTCAATATCTACCACTGAATAATGTACTTTATCCTGATCTCCGTTTGTTCCGATCAGAAAAAGCGTTTTGTCATTGATCCAAGTAAATCCGGAAACATCGGCCATGTGGGTATATGGCACTTCAAGGACGGTATTATAAAGTTCTTTTTCGTATTTGAACTTTGAAAAACGTCCGCTCGTGGTGTTGTAGTAATAATAATATCCTCCTTTTGTGATGATACCGTAGGCAGATTTTCCGGTAACTTCTGCGCCATGACCGGTCAGATCAATCGTGCCCTCAGTTAAAGAGTTAGTACCCAAAACATATTGCGTCGTATTTGGCCAGCTGCCAATTTGCAGCCAGACATTATATTTCTCCTGCGTTTCTTCAACCGGATCAACGGTTTCTTCATCGTCGTCACTTGAACAGGAATTCAGCACAGGAATAAGTGCCAGAGCAAACAGAAATGTGTAACGTCTGAAATTTTTATACATGGTAGTTTTATGGATATTTATGTGGTTCTGAGAAAAATGAAAAATTGAACTTAGCGTATGAAATAGCGTAGTTTGACAGAAAAGGCACGACCGGGTTTCTGTAAACGGAAATTGTCAAATGCCAGGTTATTGGTGAAATTTCTGCATTCAAGCGACAGGTTATATCTGCCATTGTTCCATGAATTGGAGATCGAAGCATTATGAATGTATTGGTCGGGAATGGTACTTTTTCCCGCCTTGTTGCCATAAGCCTCCCAGGTCAGATAAAACCAGTGGACATATTGCGTACTCAGGTTAAGCTGCATCCGGGATGCTTTACCGAGGATATTATTCTTGCCAACACTAAAATCTCCGTTTGCAAAAAGCCAGGGCTGGTTTGGTATTTTATTAAGATAGGTTGCTTCGGGCGTTCCGCTGGTCACGCCAACCGGAAATTTGGTATTATTGATCGCATTTTGATAACTGACATTTGCATTGAAATATAAAAGGTCGCCGTAGTTATATTTCACATCGCCTTCCAAACCGGTAACTTTTACTTTTGAAGTATTTTCATAACGGCTGACACTTGAATTTGATTTGTAAACTACTGCGTAAATGAAGTCATTGGCATTTCGGTAGAACCAGGAGCCTTCCACGAATATTTTGTGTTTATTAACCGCGAAACCATAATAAGCACCAACATTCAAATTGTGGCTGGATTCCGGTTTCAAATCCAGATTGGCGATCACGGTATATCCGTTTCCGAACATTTCACCAACTTCCTGCAAACGGTATGCTTTTTCGAAAGAAGCTTTTATACCGAGATCAGGCAAAATTCTGAACCGGCTTGCTACGCCGTAACCCGTGTAAGTTTGGGAATCATTCGCCTGTGCATATTCGCCGGAAGCAGTAACCAGTCTCGATTGCTGAACGCCGATGTTATAGATCTTACCAAAAAACGTATTGGTCAGCCGGTCGTTTAAGAGATTTTGCTGATAAGCAACGCCTACAATATTTTTTGATAGAATACCCGGAATATCTGCCCGGTCGCTGATGAGCTCGTTGTAGTTTTCGTTTTTCAGATGGTCAAATGTGTAGTTCAGATTGAATGAGTGAACCTTTGACAAAGTGTAACCCAGATTGGCACGAACAAAAGTTCTCGGACGGTTGATATTTGTAATGGCTTTTGCGCCGTTTATTTCAGCCAGGCTGGTCTTAACCCTCGATCCATCCCAATAATATTTGTAACTGGATGTATCAGTAACTACATAATTATCTACCGACATTGAAGCGAAAACATTAGCGCTTAGTCCTTTAACAAAAAGATCATCTTTCCGGAAACGCGCGGATGCATTGTAGGCATAGCCGTTTTTTGTGACGGCACCATACACCACATCCTGCCGTGTGCCGGTTTGAATATCCTGTGCAGTGCCGGAGTAGGAAAAGCCAACGAAAAATACATCCGCCCATTTTTTATTGATTACGCCCAGTTCAACCTGTCCCATGGCAGATTTATATTGGTCATGAAAGCGCCTGAAATCTTTGTTCACATATTTGTATTGCGCCTCATCCCAGATCTCCATACCTCGCATGATGTAGTTGTTATCAGAATAATTTCCGAAGGCACTTGCTTTGATAATCAAACCTTTGGCAGTGCTGTATTGTCCGTTCAGCGCAAGTCTGTGCGTGTTAAAAGATCCGAAACTGTAACTGGCATCCAGATAATTATTGACATGCTGGTTGGTCACAATATTCACAGCCCCTCCGAGCGCGTCCGAACCTAGACTCACCGGAACGACGCCCTTATAAACTTCCAAACGTTCGGCAAGGTTTACAGGGATATTGTTCAGCGACATGGTACTTCCCATGAGTTCAAGCGGCACGCCGTCGATAAAAAATTTCACGGCTTTTCCTGAAAGACCGTTGATAGAAAAATTGAAATCTGATCCCAATCCACCTTCTTCACGTACCCGAACACCGGCTGTTTTGTTTAATACCTGGTTCAGATCCACAGTCGTATTGGCAAATCTTTTTGTCTCAATCGCGTTGACTGTAAAAGCTTGCTCCTTTATTTCCTGCGTTTCATTTTTACCATGAACCGTCACTTCGTCCATGTTCCGTGTATCGTTTTTTAACAAGAAATCGACCGTGTGGCCGTGGCCATTTTTTATATTGATCGTTTTTGCCTGCGTAATCTGTCCGACAGACGAAGCGATGATCGTATAACTTCCTGGTTTTGAGATATCAATTTTATAGAAGCCCTCGGCGTCAGTAATCGTACCGGAAGAGGTTCCTTTAATCGTTAGGTTAACGCCGGGAATTGCGTTTCCTTCCTCTGATTGTACTGTTCCTGAGATCCTTATCGAAGTCTGCGCATTGGTAATAGAGCCAAGAAAGACCAGGCTTAGTGAGAAAATGGAGTGTAGAAGTCTGCCTGAATACATTAGGATAAATGTTCTGAATATGCGTTATGCCGGAACGGTCGCGAACTAATTCTGACCTTTTCTTTTGAGAAGTAGCACAAGCAAATGTTTCCCGAAGGTGAGAAACGAATATTTTTTTCGCAGACCTGAAATCGTTCGAATTTTCTGTTTTGTATCAATAAAAACAAAAAACTGCCAGACCCGGAATTTTAAATTCCTGATCTGGCAGTTTTGTCTTCGTTTATGTTAACAGTTACGGTCGATCTTCAAACAACTTCTCAATCCGTAGAATATAATCGATATCATCCTTGACTTTCAGTCCCTTGGTAAGGGTGTCATTTTTTTGGTTATAGATCCAGATGTAATTGCCGCTATCAGAATTTATTGACAAATAAACCAACCCGTTTTCAACCAAAACACACTGGCGCGAAGTCCCCTTGTCTAACGGAAGATCAAGCTTTTGAGTCGTTTTTTTATTGATGTCCAATAAGTAAAATTCTATATGGGGCACTTTGTAGTGATCTTCGACACCCGTAAAAAGATCCTTCCTTTCACTTCGGATAATGGCTTTTCCATTGCCAATATCCCAAAGGCCATACGCATGATTTTTTATGGCTTCGGAAATATTCCAGTAAAAAGTGCTGTCCAGGTCATCATCGTTTTTTTTGATTCTATATAAAGAGGTTGGCAGGTCTGGGTTGTTTCCAAGGGCAATTCCGGGGCAGGCAAGGAAATAAAAATCACCTTTTTGATCTGTGAAGGTGTTAGGTTGGGCGGTATTAGCACCACCGGGATTGGTAGACCGACTGTCTTTGATGGTTTTGACTGGCTTCAAACCGGGATATGTCAGTATATCGACATAAACCGTATCAGCTGTCTCGAAATGGGTCTGAGAAATTTTATGGTACGTATAACCTAGAAAAAGTTTGTTTTTTTTTAACATCGAAAAACCGATCGACATCGAGTTGAATGGTGATTTCGGTAATGAAACAGGTAAATTTCCTGTTTCTGCTTTCATGTTTTGCACATCAATACGGGCATAACTTAACCTCGAAGATTTGCGATCATAAGAAGCAAGGAAAACAGTATCCGGATGAACCCAGTTGTAATTATCAAAGTAACTCATTCCCGGCAACGCAACCGAATCAATTGGAGTATACTTATTTTTTATTACCTCATATTTCAGAAAAAAGTTAGTTTTCCTTTCCAGACGATAATAAAATCCGTCTTTCACAATGAGGTCATACCAGATTTGTTTAGGGTAAGTGCGTGCTCCGTTTATAACAGGATCAAGTTCTCCCGACGAAAGGTCGTCAACCTGGTTTATGTATTCTTTGGAGTCATCGGCCATCGTATAAATACTATACTTCTGAAGTTCAGATGTCTGTTTTTCAGAACAACCAAAAAGGGAGGTAAAAGTCAGTAGAACGAAGATTTTTAACGTAGTCAGGTTGCCTTGGGCACGATTCATTTTGAAGAATATTTCAAATATTAAACTGATCCATAATCTGCCTTTTTACAATTGGCGGAAGTCCCATCAGCAGTTTTTCGTCCATTACAATCAACGCATTATCTTGATTATTCCGGTAGTTTAGGGCAATGTAAGTTTCGCCTTTTTTAAAATTCATTTTCCCGGTGTTGTTTTTATTTTCACCGCACACGTCGTTGAAACATAACAGCACATCTTTTTTTGGACTGATTAAAATGGCCCCACAAAAATCAATCAGACCACTTTCGGAATCGATACTTGCTTTACTTTCCGGAGCAAGTGAAATTGTATAATCTACCGAGTGAATTTCTTTATTTACCGGCGCAGATTTATTTTCTGACCTTAACACAGTTTCCTGCGTTTCAGGTTTTAATAAAAAAAAGGAAAGGATAAGTAATATTGCAGCACTCGCAGCAGCAGAGATATATAGCGGTCTCTTGTGGAATTTGAGACTCCTGGCATCAGCAGAAGGTAATGCAGAAGATATATCTTCCCACATTTCAGCTTTAACAGTTTTTTTATTGAGGTCGTCAGGCAGAGAAATTTCAAAATCTGTATCGTCATCCAGAAGCCAGTTTTCAACCATAGCAGATTCTTCCGGAGAAGTTTTTCCCGAATGGTATTTTTCAATAAGCTCCTTACTAACCCTCATTTAAGCTGCTTTTTGTGAATGCGCAGAAGTACTTTTTAGTAAAAGTAGCATATCTGAGCGTTTTACGAAGCAGGCAATTGATAAAATCAACAGGAATATTCCGGAAGGTTGGATTTAAGAGAAGTTACGGCTTTTGAGATGTGATATTCAACGGCTCTTTCTGAGATTAAAAGGTTCGAAGCGATTTCTTTATTAGAAAGGCCTTGCTCGCGGCTCATTTTGAAAACCCTTCGACACTGGGACGGGAGGTTTTCAATAAGTGAACTGATCCGTTCAGAAAGACTACGTACCATCACTTCATTTTCCGTGAAGTTTAGCGAAGAAGTCTGGCTTGCAATGATATGTTCAAGATGCTGTTCCCTGATTTTTTTGTTACGGATAAACTCAAAAACTTTGAATTTTGCAGAGCGGACCAGATATCGTTCCACCGACTGGTTAATTTCAAGTTCTTCCTTCCGCTCCCAAAGCGACTTGAAAATTTCCTGAACCATTCCTTTCGCAGCCTCGGAATCACCCAGATTTGAATAACAAACGCTAAATACTTTTTCCCAATACAGATTGTAGATTTCCTTAAAGGAATCTTCATCAATTCTGAAAGCGATTTTGTCGGGCGAAATGTTACTCATAGGTATGGAAAGTCCTTTGTAGACTAACGGTTGACAAATATAGTTTCTTATTTATATCTAGTCCAAATAATTGAAGATATTTTCTATTTGATCAAGATTTGCATGAGTCAGAATTTGAAATTTTTATTGTATTTCAGCATTATCGCTTAGTACTTTGGGTAGAAAGATTATTTTTGCTAATATGTTAGATGTAAAAATTATGACACTTGAAGAAACGCTTTCTCAGCTCGAAACGCTCGGCACCGAAAAGATGAGGGAATTTAACAAAAAACATGGTGTAGGCGATAATCAGTTCGGGGTGAAAATGGGCGATATCAGAGGGTTGGCGAAAAAAATAAAGACCAATCATACGCTTGCTCTGGAACTTTGGGATACCGGAAATATTGATGCGCGCTTTTTAGCCATTCTGATTATAAATCCTAAAAAGCTTTCAAAGGAAGAGCTTGCGACTATGGTTAAATCGGAAAAGTTCACGCATGTTGCGGACTGGTTGTATTCGTATGTGGTAAAAGATTTTCCTGATACGGAGTCCTTTCGTAAGGACTGGATGAATTCTGAAAACGTGATGGCTGCCAGGGCAGGATGGAGTCTGACAAGTGGCTGCGTGGCCAGAAATCCGGATTTGCTCGATTTGCCAGCGGTTCTTGCCAGAATCGAATCAGAAATGGCTGATGCCGCGCCGGAAGTTCAATGGACGATGAATTCAACTTTGGCGAATATTGGCATCCGTTTTCCCGAACATCGCAGCCGTGCACTTGCCATAGGAGAGAAGCTGGGTATTTATCGAAACTATCCTGTATCAAAGGGTTGCACTTCGCCCTTTGCGCCGATATGGATCAATGAAATTGTTGGAAGGTCAAAAACACAAATATCATGAAAGACAATAAAAAGGATTTATCAGCAGATCATTGTGATCAATTGTTAGAGATTCTGAAAACCCGTTTTGAAAAAAATGCAAAACGCCATGAAGGCTTGGAATGGGTTAAGGTGCACAAAAAGATCGCTGCGAATCCGGATAAACTGTGGTCGCTGGATAAAATGGAAGAAACCGGTGGAGAGCCGGATGTGATCGGTTTTGATGAACAAACTGGTGAATATATTTTTTGTGATTGTTCAACAGAAAGTCCTGGTGGACGCCGAAGTTTTTGTTATGATCTGGTGGCTCTTGAATCAAGAAAGGCAAATAAACCGGCAGATAGTGTCGTAGAAATGGCAGTTGAAATGGGTATCGAACTTTTATCAGAAGAACAGTATCACCAATTACAGCAGATTGGGAATTTTGATTTGAAAACTTCAAGCTGGCTGAAAACACCACCTGAAATCAGAAAACTTGGCGGCGCAATTTTCGGCGACCGTCGATTCGGAAGAGTTTTTATTTATCATAACGGCGCAGATTCCTACTATGCTGCGAGAGGATTTCGGGGTTTGCTGAGAATATAAAATAACCAATTAATGAAAACCGCTTCGGCTTTTGAAGCGGGTTTCATTAATTGGTTAAGTGAAAATTATCGCGCCTGCTCCAAGTGTTTTATGATTGCAATAAGATCCTGATCACCAAGTTTCTTCTCTGCCTGACGGAAAGTTTCATACGCAGCTTCACTAAGGGGAGTGTTCAGTCCCTGATCCAGTGCTAATCCAAGGTCTTTGCGAATGTGTTTAAGATAAAATGCCGGCTCAAAGTTATTATTCAGAATGGCTTCTCCTTTTGTTTTGGTATAGAGATTTGCCAGCGCTCCGTTGTTGATAATCGTCAGAAAATCTTCAACCTTGATATTGTTTTTCTTTGCGAAAATGACTGCCTCTGCCAGACCCTGCGTATAAAATCCGATCATTGAATTAACTGCCAGTTTAGCCGCATTTCCTGCACCGACGCCTCCGACAAGTAAGGTAAGTTTACCTAGTTTTTCCAATATCTCTTTTACCTTTTCGTACACATTTTCCTCGCCGCCTACCATGATAACCAATTGAGCAGTCTCAGCCTGTTTTACACTTCCTGAAACGGGCGCATCAAGATAGTGGTTGTCGTGATTCCTGCACAGAATAGACATTTCCTTACTGATGGCAGAGGAAACGGTGCTCATATTGATGATGATTTTTCCACTTGTTTTTGCACTCAGCAAACCGGCATCTCCAAGAAAAATATCATGAATAGCGCGATCATCCGACACCATCACGATCACAACATCCGACTGCTCAATCAGCGAAGCAGGCGAGGAAGCTGTTCGCGCCCCTTTTGTAGTCAATTCTTCTTCTTTATCCTTGCTACGGTTATAAACCGTCAGTGCATATCCCGCTTTGATCAGGTTAGCTGACATCGGAACGCCCATTTTTCCTAAACCTATCCAACCTATTTTTGTCGTGTTCATATCTGTTATTTCGTTTACAATGTGATCTTGCATAGGGATTAATTTTTCATCTACCTGCAAAATGATTTTACTGGTTATTTTTGTTCCTCAAAAACCAAACCAATACGCCACACCCGCCAATCGCAATAAATTAACAAATTATGAGTCTGATCAAAGACATTTATTCTCCCGCGTTCTACGACAAATTTGCCGACGTTCTTACGGAAACTGTACCTTCGTTCGATAAAGTAAAATTCCTGCAACTCATTTTTAATGAACATTTTAAGTCCATGGAGTGGAAGCAGCGTATGAAACATACCACAAAGGTTTTCCATGAATTTATGCCGGATAATTTTCAGGGAGCGGTAAAAATAATTCAGAAAGTTATATCAGGATTAAGGAAAAATAAATTTATCGACGACAATCTGGCTTTCATATTTTTTCCTGATTATATAGAAGTTTACGGAATTGATGATCTGAAAACATCGGCCAAAGCTTTCGAATTTATAACACAATTCATCAGCTGCGAATTTGCCGTGCGGCCTTTTATCTTGAAGTATAATGATAAAATGATTCGTTATATGTACGACTGGTCTCAACATGAAAGTCCGAAGGTCCGTCGCCTCGCGAGTGAGGGAAGTCGTCCGAGACTGCCCTGGGCGATGGCGATACCGGCATTGAAGAAAAATCCGGAGGCTATTTTACCGATTCTTGAAAATCTGAAAAATGATCCCTCCGAATCTGTAAGAAGAAGTGTGGCCAATAGCCTGAATGATATCGCAAAAGATAATCCTCAGATCGTACTTACGATTGCCGAAAAATGGAAAGGAACGGGTAAAGAAACGGATGCGATTATCAAACATGGTAGTCGCACTTTATTGAAGCAGGGACATTCAGAAATCCTGAAACATTTTGGTCTGGATAGTACAAATATTTTGATAAGTGAATTCAAAATACTGACGCCAGTAGTGAACATCGGCGATAGTGTGGAATTTTCGTTTTTGGTCAAAAATGATACCGGTGAGGCTCAGACTATCCGGTTGGAATATGCGGTTTATTACTTCAAGTCGAATGGACAATTATCAAAAAAAGTTTTCAAAATCAGTGAGAGAGTATTTCAACCACGCGAGACGACGCAGATTCACAGAAAACAATCTTTTCGTCTCATCACTACACGCAAATTTTATATCGGGCAGCATAAGGTGTCTGTGATCGCTAACGGCAGTGAGAAGACGGGAAATGTATTTGAACTCGTTGATAACTAGCGTTTATACTTTTTTATGCTTTGCTTTTTTTGCTTTGCGCTCAGTTTTGCCTGTGAATAATAATGTAAATGTGACAATCTGTTAACAGCGGCTTAATATCGCTGATGGTTCCGTGCGATATATTTGGCAAGCATTAATCAATTGTCAATTCCGGCGAAATGCAGTTGAAATATTTACTCATTTTCAGCCGGCATCTGCAAAGTACAAATATCAAAATGAATTCAAGGCGAGATTTTTTAAAGAAGGCAGCGCTTCTGTCCGGTACAGGCGCGATGGCAAATATGTTGCCTGCTGTGATTGAAAAGGCATTGGCGATCAATCCGGCATTGGGCAGCACGTTTTATGATGCGGAACACATCGTGTTTTTGATGCAGGAAAACCGGTCATTCGATCACCAGTTGGGCACGTTACAAGGTGTTCGGGGATATAATGATCCGAGGGCGATTTCACTGCCGGATAAAAATAAAGTCTGGCTGCAAACCAACAAGGAAGGCGAAACTTACGGGCCTTTTCAGTTGAACGTGAAAGATACCAAAGTGGCCTGGATGGGTTCAATTCCGCATGGATGGACAGACCAGACTGATGCCATGAACGGTGGAAAATATGACAAGTGGCTGGATGTCAAGAAAGCACGAAACAAAGATTATGCAAAAATTCCATTGACGATGGGTTATTGCGATCGTAAGGATTTTCCGTTTTACTATTCGTTGGCAGATGCATTCACGGTTTGCGATCACAATTTTTGTTCGAGTATAACGGGTACGCACCCTAATCGGCATTACTGGATGACTGGTACCGTTCGTGAGAAAAACGAGGTGGAGGCAGTGGCGCATTTGTGGAACAACAGTAATTTTGAATATCCTGAATTGAGCTGGAAAACGTATCCGGAACGCTTGCAGGAAAACGGTGTTTCATGGAAAGTTTATCAGAACGAGCTGACGATGGGATATGGTTTGAAGGGTGAGGAAAGCGCGTGGCTGAGTAATTTCGGTACGAACGTTCTGGAATATTACAAGCAATACAACGTGCGTCTGCACGAAGGTGGAATCGCTAATTTGCAGACTAAAAAGGAAAATATTTTAAAGCAGATTTCTGATCTGGAAAAACAGCCTTCTGACGAAAAATCAGGTCAGCGGCTTGCGGCAGCAAAAAAACTGCTGGGATTAATTGAAACTGCGCAATCCAGATTTACGACTGATACTTACAATAATCTTTCCGAGCAGGCGAAAGAATTGCATAATAAAGCATTTATCACCAATATCAACGACCAGTATTACCACGAACTGGAAGCATTAAAATATGACGACGGCGGGAATGAAAGAGAGCTGAAAGTACCAAAAGGAGATGTGTTTCATCAGTTTCGGGAAGATGTCAAAAACGGAACTTTGCCGACTGTTTCCTGGCTGATGCCGCCAGCTCACTTTTCGGATCATCCGGGGCAGCCTTGGTTTGGGCCTTGGTATGTGAGTGAAGCGATGGAAATTTTGCTGCAAAATCCGGAAGTCTGGAAAAAGACGATATTCATTGTCACCTATGACGAAAACGACGGATATTTTGACCACATGGCTCCGTATGTCGTTCCGAATCCTTACAAAGAACATACTGGAAAAGTATCAAAAGGTATTGATCCGAAAATGGATTTTGTGACACGCAGCCAGCAGACAAATCCGTCTATGTCTGAAAGTAATATCCGGGAAGGTGCAATTGGCCTAGGTTACCGTGTTCCGATGATTGTAGCGTCACCCTGGTCGCGTGGAGGTTTTGTCAATTCAGAAGTTTTTGACCATACTTCATGTTTGCAGTTTCTGGAAAATTTCCTGGAAAAGAAATTCAGTAAGAAAGTTAAGGAAGAAAATATCACGCAGTGGAGAAGGACAATCTGCGGCGATCTGACCTCTGTTTTCCGCCCTTACAATGGCGAAGAAATTACCAAACCTGAATTTTTGATTCGCAAACCATTTATTGAAGGAATTCATCAGGCGCAATTTAAAGATGCACCAGCGAATTATAAACAATTGACCGCTGAGGAAATTAAGCAGATCAATACAAACCATGCGGAGTCACCTTACTTTCCAAAACAGGAAAAAGGCGTTCGTTCGGCTTGTCCGCTGCCTTATGAGCTTTACGTGCACAGTGTTTTCAACAAAGAAAAAAACAATGTTGAGCTTTCGTTCAGTGCTGGAAATAAGGTTTTTGGCAAAAAAGCAGCCGGTTCGCCGTTCCGTGTTTACGCGATGAACCCATACCAAAACGATTCATTAAAATCCTGGGATTATAGTGTCGCGGCCGGTGATATTTTGCAGGACGAGTATAAAATCGAGGACTTTGAAAACGGTAATTACCATTTCAGGGTTTATGGGCCAAACGGATATTTCCGGGAATTTACCGGAGATGCTAAAAATCCGCTGCTTAAAATCAAATGTACCTATGAATCAGCGCGCCTGAATCCGTCGCGGTTAACGGGAAATATTGTGGTTACGATTACAAATCATGATACAAAACCACATACATTATCCATCTTTGACAATAGTTACAAAGCTGGTGTCCAAAATAAGGTGGTCGCAGCTGGTGGACAGACTTCGCTGACGCTTTATCTTGCTAAAAACTTTAACTGGTATGATTTCAGTGTAAAAATAAAAGGAAACGAAAACTTTGAAGAACGTTTCGCCGGCCATGTTGAGACAGGCGTTGTTACGAAAACTGATCCGCTGATGGGTGGAATAGTTTAGTAAATCAGAAATAAAAATATAAAGAGCCGGTTGACGATAAGTCATCCGGCTTTTTATATTTTGATCCACCCAAAATTTTTATGATATTATTTTATCATAAACCAATACAAAATCTTTCCAGCTCCGATCATGTCATTTTTTTGCAGCCCGCGATTTGCACGGCAACTAAAATATTGCCTAAATTTGGTTTGAATTAAATGGAGAATAAATATAATATTGTCGTTCGTGATCAGTGATTACCTCTCTCAATATTTAAAAATTTCGCCATTTTAATTTAAGTTTTTGATAAACAGATATAATGGCCGGACTGACAGATGAGAGGGAGTTGATGGATCGCTGCGCAGGCGGCGACCGGGATGCATATGCCAGGTTGTATAGTGGTTATTTATCTGCCCTTTTGAAATACATCTATCTCTTTACAAAATCAAGAGAATTAAGTGAAGAGATCGTTCAGGATGTTTTTGTGAAAATCTGGGAGAAAAAAGAAGGACTGTTGGTAGTTCAGGATTTTCAGGCTTACATTTTCAAAATTGCTAAAAATCATCTTCTCGACCATATTCGGAAGGAACAATCGCAATCTCGCTTTTTTTCTTTGACAGCTCCGTTTTCGGAAGTTTGTAACAAACAGGCAGACGACGATTTGATTTATGGACAATATTACCAGCTTGCACAAGACGCAATTAATCTGCTTCCTGAAAAAAGAAAGCAGGTTTTTGAAATGAAAACGAGAGAAGAATTATCGCTCGATGAGATTGCAGATCAACTTGGTATTTCTAAATCAGTAGTAAAAAAACAACTTTATGCGGCAACTGGTTTTGTTAAAGATTACCTGAAAAGACATGGAGAAATAACAGCAGATATGATAATATTCATGTATTTCTTTCTCCCTATTTAATTAATTCAAAAAAAAGTAAAAATAATTTTAATACTGAGGGGTTCTTTTCGACGGTCAATCCGTCTTCTCAGTATATGGAGGAAAATTACTACACCGAATTTCTTGAAAGGTATATCCAAAACCAGCATACGCCTGAGGAGCATGCGCTGTTTTTGAAATGGTTCAATTCCATTTCTTCGCAGCAGGCACAGCAGGTGATGAATTACTATGCACAAATTGCTGGTCACCAACCTGATTTTAGCCAGGTTGATGAAAATACTTCCCTGATCAAAAAAATTGAAGACCGCATCGATCAGATAGAAAATCCGGCTTATGAGACCGAAGCCAGTGTTTTCGGTTTGTGGAGTCTGTTGCGAAGGTTTTCTGCTGCGGCGGTGATCGTGCTTATTGGTATTGGTAGTTACTATATTTTTCTGAACAAAACGAGAAAACCGGAAATAGCTAACCAGAAAATCGAGACGAACGATGCGGCACCGGGTGGAAATAAAGCGATGCTGACTTTATCTGACGGCTCAAAAATAAATCTGAATGAGGCAGATGCCGGACAGATCGCCAGCCAGTCGGGCATTAAAATTAATAAGGTTACAGATGGGCAATTGGTTTATGCAAAACAGGGAGCCAATAGCTTGGCAGATAATAAAACAAATATCTTCAATCAGATCACCACACCCAAGGCAGGACAATACCAGATCGACCTTTCCGACGGAACAAAGGTCTGGCTCAATTCACTTTCTTCTATCCGTTTTCCTGCTGTTTTTAATGGAGATGAGAGAAAAGTAGAAATTACCGGAGAGGTTTATTTTGAAGTTGCTTCCTATCGCCAGGATAATCGGAAAATTCCGTTTTTAGTTGTTTGTAATAATCAGGTGATTGAAGTTTTGGGTACTCATTTCAACGTAAATTCTTATCGCGACGAAGCGGTCGTGAAAACTACGCTTCTTGAAGGAAGTGTGAAAGTGTATCCGCTGCAAGGTTCGGCCGGGAAAGCTGGTCAGTCGGTTAAATTGAAGCCGGGCGAACAGTCCATTGTAAAACAATCAAAAGCAAACGCATCCGGAATTGCGGTGGAAAAAGTGGACACCGAAAGTGCGATTGCCTGGCAAAAAGGTTTTTTCAAATTTAAGGATACGAATATTCAGGAGGTTATGCGACAACTTT
Source organism: Dyadobacter sp. HNCC25DJ186 (assembly GCF_056895235.1). Classification (NCBI taxonomy): domain Bacteria; kingdom Pseudomonadati; phylum Bacteroidota; class Cytophagia; order Cytophagales; family Spirosomataceae; genus Dyadobacter; species Dyadobacter sp. HNCC25DJ186. Next base: position 228,049 of record NZ_JBXHAS010000009.1, on the reverse strand, counting down.
CGCGGTGGTATGACCTCGATGTGGTCTACAACGGGCCTTTACCTGAGGAGCAGTTTACAGGTTATGTATCAAAAAAGGTAGCCGTTTCCAATGTTCTCGCAATCCTTGAAGAAGGAGGTGGAGTGAAGTTTTCTGTAAAAGACAAAAAAGTCGAAGTGATGGCGGCTGAATAATCATTTAAAAAAAACAATTAATCCTTTACGCTACGAAAATGACAAACGACAGTTGACCTACTTCACTGCTGGATAACCCAAAAAAAACACTCCGGATTGGCGTCCGAAGTGTGATCATCTACACTGAACTCTTTGGCCGGAATCAGTATAGCAGATGTTCAGGTTACAGACAGCCACGATTTTTTGCGAACCATTAACATGTACAATCACCTAAACAATGTAAAAGTATGAAATATGCTTTACTTAATCAACGCGGGTATGCGCGCCTGATTCCACTCGGTTTACAGAGATGGGAATGGTTGCTGCCGGCAGGCCTAAAACTAAAATTTGCTAGAATCATGAAGCTGACAGCCTTTCTCTTTTTTGTGGCTTTTATGCAAGTCAGCGCTGGCGTATATTCTCAAACCGTTAGGCTGAATGAAAATAACAGCGGACTTGAAAAGGTTTTTAACGAAATCAGAAAGCAGACCGGGTATAATTTCTTGTACAACAATAAGTTGTTGAAAAATACGCGTCCTGTTAACATTAAAGTAACCGGTGAAGAGCTGAAATCCGTTCTTGACCGGGTCTTTGAAAATCAGCCTTTGAATTATTCGATTATTGATAAAACGATTGTTGTCAAAAAAAGAAAATTGACAGCAGAAAGTATCAAACTTCCGGAAAGCTCACGGGAGAGTATGTCATCACCGGAGATTGCAAAAACGGATATTAAAGGCGCTGGCTCATTGACTAACCGTATTTCAGCCTATCAGACTGCCGTTATAGATATTACCGGAAAAGTCATTGACGAAAAGGCTGAGCCATTGCCGGGCGTGAGTATCGTGATCAAAGGTTTGTCGCAGGGAACAACAACCAGCGCGGACGGGAAATTTTCCCTGGCGGTTCCAGGCACAAGTTCGGTATTGATATTTTCATTCGTAGGTTATGTGCCGAAAGAAGTTGTAGTAGGAAATAAGAGTGTGATCGATGTAACACTTCTCGTCGATACAAAAGCGCTGGAGGAAGTTGTCGTGGTTGGGTATGGTGAGATGAAAAGAGCTGATCTTACCACGGCGCAGACTTCGGTTTCGGCGAAAGATATTGGCAGAACTGTGAATACGACAATTGAGCAGGCTATTCAGGGAAGAGCAGCCGGGGTTTACATCACACAAAATTCAGGTCAGCCGGGTGGTGGTATTTCAGTTAATATCCGCGGGGTAAATTCAATCAGCGGAAGTAACGAGCCACTGTATGTCGTTGATGGCGTTCAGATTCCGGGACAATCAGCATCTTACGGCGCGCAAAGTTCTTCCAACCCACTCGCTGGCTTAAACCCGGCAGACATCGAATCCATTGAGGTTTTACAAGGTCCGTCGGCCACCGCTATTTACGGCTCACGGGCAACTAACGGCGTTTTAATCGTTACCACAAAACGTGGAAAAGCGGGTGATACGAAGATATCTTATGGTTATCAGTACAGCTTGCAAACCGCACCGGCACCGCTGAAAGTGATGAATTTGCAGCAATATGCGCAGATGGTTGGTGAATATCATTTGCTTGCGGGCGGAGAAACGCCACAGGAGTTTTTAGATCCGTCGCTGCTTGGCCCTGGCACTGATTGGCAAAAAGAACTATTTAAAAGTGCTCCGATGAACAAACATCAGCTTAGCCTGAGCGGCGGAACGGATAAAACGACCTATTATTTGTCGGGAGAATATCTGAAACAGGATGGCGTAGCGCAGGGTTCTGGTTTTGATCGTTACGGTTTCCGGTTAAATCTTGATAATAAACCACGAAAATGCGCTTCGATCGGAGCAAATTTAAGTTTTAACCAAACGAATGATAATCTTACAACCAGTCAGGAAAACATTATTGCAAGCGCATTGCAATTGACACCTCAGGTTCCTGTGAGAAACATCGATGGCTCATGGGGCGGGGGCGACGAGAACAACGGAGCAAACCAGTTCGCGCCTGTGAATCCGATCGCGATTGCAAACCTGACAACGAATAAATTGGTCAGAAGACAATTTCTGGGTGGGCTTAATCTGGGTATTGAAATTGCTAAGGGCCTAAATTTTAGATCTTCCTTCAATACCAATCTAGGGTTTTCAAATTCAACCTATTACATCCCCACTTATGCGATTGGATGGGCGAGGAATGTCACAGCTACCCTTACGAACGGAACTGGAACGAATACCTATTGGAACTGGAACCAGCTTTTGGAATATACAAAAACATTCGGAAAGCATAGTATCAATGCCATGGTCAGCCATGAAGCCCAGGAGTCAAGTTATAAAAATGTGGGAGCGACAAGAACTGGTTTTTTAACCAATGACATTCTGGATTTGGCCGCTGGCGATGCATTAACTTCCAGCAATACAGGCGGTTCTGGCGACTGGGCGATGGAATCGTATCTTGGGAGATTAAACTATAATTACGGCGACCGCTATATCGTCATGGGTACCGTAAGAAGAGACGGTTCGGCGAATTTTGGTAAAGATAATAAGTGGGGTGTTTTTCCTTCTTTATCAGCAGCATGGAGAGTTTCTCAGGAAGCATTCTTCCATGTACCTTTTATTAATGAACTGAAATTACGCTTTGAGACTGGTGTTACCGGAAATCAGGGAAGCGGTGGGATTTATTCGCCGATGGGTACTGGTGCAACGCCGACAACAACCGGTTTTCTTCCAACAAAATATAGCAATCCTGGTTTGAAATGGGAGGAAACAAAAACGAGTAATTTTGGTATCAACATTGCCCTGCTGGATAACAGAATTCAGTTTGAGCTGGATTATTATATCAAAAACACAGATAACCTTTTGATGGAAAAACCCTTACCGTGGTATATGGGTACAAACGGTAACGGTGCGGTAGGTTCACCGACGGTTAACATCGGGGCGCTTCAAAACAAGGGTTTTGGGTTTACGATCAATACAACGAATATGAATCGTGGCGGTTTTAAATGGGAAACCAGTTTCAATATTTCAAGTTTTAAAACCAAAATTAAATCCTTCTATTCTGAAAGTGCTTTTGTTGATCGTACATCCTGGTGGTTACAGGACTGGACACAGCGCTCAGAAGTTGGAGAAGCTCCGTGGCTTTTCCGTGGTTACATGGAGGAAGGAATATTTCAAAATGTGGCGGAAATTGACGGAAGTGCGGTTCCGGTTGATAACAATGGAAACAGGATGCCGACAAACATAGACAATATCTGGGTTGGAGACGTGAAGTTCCAGGATATCAATGGCGACGGGAAAATCACCGAAGCGGACCAAACTGTGATCGGTAATCCATGGCCAAAAATGTTTGCAGGTCTGACCAATACGTTTTCTTATAAAGGTTTTGATTTGAGCCTTTTGTTCACAAGCACTTACGGAAATGATATCTATAATTATCTGGGCAAACTGAACACCAACGCGAGTAATATTAATCTGAGCCGTAACCTGCTGGTTCATGCAATGGATTATGCGAAACCAGTTATCAGCGAAAGCGGTGAGGTAACATTATCAAATCCAAATACTGACGTAGCGCGGATCTCGAACGGACCTAACGGAAACTTTACCCGCCATACCAACAAATGGGTTGAAGATGGTTCTTTTATTCGTCTTAAAAATGTTTCGCTGACTTACAATGTTCCTTCCGCATTTATGTCAAAACAGAAAATTGTAAGAGGAGCAAGATTTACGGTTGGCGCGCAGAATGTTTTGACTTTCACAAAGTATACCGGCTTCGATCCGGAAGTTGGGGCTTATGTTTCAAGAGATTCGAGTCCTGGAAACCAGGCGATTGGTCTGGACTATGGTCGTTATCCGCTGACTCCCGTTTACACTTTTAGTTTGGGTTTAGACTTCTAAAAACTGATTCACATGAAAAATTTCAAATATATATACCACTGGATTGTTGTCCTGATTCCTGCGTTGGTGTTGTCTGCTTGCTCGGAAGATTTTTTGGAACGTCCCCCGAAAGACTCCATTGTTGATGCAAGTTTTTACAAGACAGATGACCAGGTTTTGGCTTCAACGGCACTGCTTTACAGCAGAGTCTGGTTTGACTACAATGACAAAGCATCTTACAATATAGGTGATTTCAGGGCTGGAACTGCATTTTCCGCTTATAATGACCGTGGTAACGTTTTGTTCAACACAACGGGCAACACACCTGAGAATGGCTCAGCCTGGCGATCCTTTTTTATAGTGATCGGCCAGTCAAATCTTGCAATCAGCAACATCAATCAATATGCAGGCGAAGGAGTTACCCCTGCGATTAAGCGAATGGCCATTGCAGAAGCGCGATTTATGCGCGCCGTTGCTTATCGTTCCCTGGTAATGAACTGGGGTGCAGTTCCAATTATTGAAGATAATATCAAAATACTTTCTGATACTTCGGTTTCAAGAAATACACCAGAGAGCGTCTGGAAATTCATAACGAATGAGATGCGCGCCGTTGTTAATGATCTTCCAGAAACTCCAATACGCACAGGAAGACTTACAAGATGGTCAGCGGAAGGAATGCTTGCGAGATTTTATTTGAACCGGTCGGGTTTAGATGCTAAAGGAGCAGGTCAGAGAAACCAGGTTTTTCTGGACAGTGCCAAATATTATGCAGACAGAGTTATTACAAACAGCGGAGGCAGCCTGCTTAGAAATTACTCAGACCTGTTTCTTTTTCCTTATGACAACAATCCGGAATCGCTTTTTTCTCTGCAATGGGTTTACTCACCGGGAGCATACGGAACGCAAAACACCTCGCCATCTTATCTGGCATATAGCGCTGATATTGCCAATGGCGACGGCTGGGGAGGCGATAAAAGTGCAACCTGGTGGATGATTTCGCAGTATGAAGGAATCAAAGCGACAGCAACAGGTTTGCAGGGAAGAACGCTCGACCAGAGGTTAAAAGCAACTTTTATGCTTCCAGGAGCTTCTTATCCGGAAATCACACAGAGCATAACGGGCGGTGAACAAAAACTCGTATTCCCTTTCACAGGATCGGATAATAATTTCGTATCGATTAAAAAATACATTACCGGAAAAGCCAAAGACGTTGGTGGACAATCTGCATCGCAGAATTATGGAAACGATACCTACATGATGCGTCTGGCAGAAATGTATCTCATTTACGCCGAAGCAGTTTTGGGAAACAATGCATCCACGACCGATCCAAAAGCCCTGGCCTATTTCAATGTTGTGCACATGCGTGCCGGGTTGCCGGTTTTTGAAGATCCGTTGACTTTTGATGTGATTTTCAGGGAACGCCTTTGCGAATTTGCAATGGAAGGGATGGCCTGGTACGATCTGGTAAGTCTACATTATTACGATGCCGCAAAAGCTTATTCCATCCTGAACAGCCAGGATCGCGGTTTGTTCTTTACTGCGCCTGATCAATTCCCGAATCCAACTTCGTGGACTTTTACGAAAACGAGCTGGGCTACGACGGAAAGAACAATTGTTGCCAATAGCGGTAATTTTCTTTTACCAATCCCATCAGCCGAGTTAAGTCAGGCGCCGAATTTGCAAAAACCTCCGGTGGATTATTACGGGAAGTAAATTTTTGTGTTGCTCAAAACAGATATTCAAATGAAAAAAATATATAGCAAGATCCTGTTTATGACCGTCCTGGCGGCATTGATCAGTATAAATTTTTCCTGTTCGGAAAATGATGAACCTGGCGGCGGACAGCCAAGTATCAAGTATGTTCGGGTTACCAGACCAGAATCCTCCGATTCTTTACTGACGGGTGCGTTCCAGGGGAGTTTGATCGCAATCGTTGGAGAAAACCTGGCCGGGGCGCAGGAAATCTGGTTCAATGACCAAAAGGCGACTTTGACACCAACTTATGTTACCAGTAAGTCGATTCTTGTCAGCGTGCCAAGTCTGGTGCCGGCTGACATTACCAATAAACTGAGGATTATTTTCGGAGGCGGACAAACGCTGGAACACGATTTCGAAGTGCAGATCAGCGAACCGACGCTGTCCAGTATGAACAGCGAGTATGTACCTGATGGTGCCGTGGCAACAATCAAGGGCGACTTTTTTTACGAACCTCTGACCGTCACTTTTCCGGGAGGAATCGTAGGGGAACTGGTTTCGGTAGAAGATCAAACCATCCAGGTTCGTGTTCCGGCAGGCGTAAATCCTGGTCAGATCACTGTAACGACTAAGTTTGGCGGAACGAAGTCTGACTTTTGGTTCAGAGATAACCGTAATATTTTCCTGAGCAGTGATCCGTTTACCGGCTGGTGGAACGAGAAATATGTGGTTAAAGAACCGGTTGAAGGTGATCCGGTTGCTATCAACGGAAATTATATCCGTGTCAAAGAAGCCATTGGAGGCTGGGCCTGGAAAGAAGTTGCCGGCGGACCGCCGGATGCGATGGGGGCAATCAGCAAAAATGTTCCGGATGATGCGATTTTAAAACCTGCTGATTATAACCTGAAATTTGAGGTGAATACCAAGAAGCCTTACAATAATAATATGCTCAAAATCAACGTGGGCCTGAACGATTTTGTAACTGACGCTTGCCAATGGGCACCCCCGATTGATACCAAGGGAGAATGGGTGACCATCGTGATTCCGTTTGAAGAAGTTGCAGGAAGCTATGCAAGCGCAGGCGTCAAAATGGCTGTTAATCCAAATGGTTATTTCACACGTTTACTCTTTCACGGAGGTGGCGATCTTGATGCTGATATTGCACTTGATAATTTCCGGGTTGTGCCAAAAGTTCTTAAAAAATAGCTTATAAAACATCTGACGATGAAAATAGATTTTAACAAGCGGTTCATAACCGCACTATATCTGGTCCTGTTTTTCGGAATCCTGATTGCATGTAAAGATGATGACGTGACGACTTCCGAAGAGGTTCAGCTTTTAAGTTTCGGGCCTTCGGGGCTGAAGCCGGGAGAGAATATCAGTTTCATAGGTAATAATCTCGACAAAGTGACTGCGATTGAACTGACGGGTGCCAGTATTCCAAGTTCAGATTTTGTTACCCATACGGCCGAGCTAATTGTGTTAACCGTTCCGAAGGAAACTGATGAAGGGTTTGTGACATTAAAAACTGCTGCTGGCGATATTGTTTCCAAAACAATATTGAGTTTTGAAGTACCTGTAACCATTCAGTCTGTAACGGCAACAGCGAGGCCGGGAGATAATATTACGATTACGGGAGAGTACATGAACTGGGTGAGAGAAGTCCGTTTTGCCGGAGACACGGCTGTGGTACAGTTCGTGAGCCAAACCATGAATGAGCTGGTTGTGACAGTTCCGTTGGGAGCTGAGACCGGGCCAATTCTTCTTTCGACGGGTGGAACAGAACCATTGTCGATTGAAAGTGAAACGGAGCTCGTAGTTGCGCTCCCTTCAATCACAGCAATGACTCCAAACCCTGCGGAACGAGAAAGGAATCTTGTAATAAAAGGTGCGGATTTGGATCTTGCCATGGGTGTATTATTCAAAGGGGTAGTGGCGCCTGTGACGGAATTCGTAAGTAAATCTGCCACTGAAATTGTTGTTGTGGTTCCCAAAACTGCCGGTAAAGGTCTGGTTTCACTGGTTGCTTTTTCAGGTGTTAATGTTGCTTCGGCCGATACTTTGAGATTTGTTAATGATGCGGTTGTCGCGACAAAATAGTCACGTTTTTGATTAAGTTTTTGATAAAGACCGGGGGTTGTAGCAAACCTCCGGTCTTTTGTTTAACAGCTTTTGATTGCATGGTTATTGGTTGGAATATCAGACATGTAATATTTTAGTGATCATTGTTATAGTTATATTTTGTTTACAAAACTTTTGCTTTGTATTAAATTTTTAATAAATTATTAATATGTTTGCAGTAAATACCGAATAATATATTGTTTGTAATTACTTTTATCGGTAAAAATTAACTGGCAATAGGTGTGTTAACCCACGATCTGAAAAACGAAAAGGAGCTGCTTATACTTGCTGCACAAGCGGACGAAGGTGCATTCACTACGCTTTTTCATTTGTATAAAAATAAACTCTACGCATACCTTTTTCGCCTTACAGAATCTGATACGTTATCGGAAGATATTGTCCAGGATGTATTTATGAAACTCTGGAACGACCGTCAGACTTTGTCCTCCATTGATAATTTCGGCAGCTATCTTTTTAGAATGTCGAAAAATCATGCGATCAATTATTTCAAGCGAATGGCGCAGGAAACATTGATCATGGCAGAAATGTATGGACGGAATTCTTATGTTCATAATGAAACACAGGATATTATCGCATTGAAAGATGTTGAAAAACTGTTGAACGAAATTCTGGAAAAACTTCCTGCGCAGCAAAAGATCGTATACCACCTTAGCCGGGAAGAGGGAAGAACACACGATGAAATTGCTAACCTGCTTAAAATTTCTCCGAACACAGTCAAGAACCATATCGTTCAGGCTATGTCGACCATCCGTACACAGCTTCGCATGCATGCTGATACGATGCTTCTGGTCTCAATAATGTTTGCTCTGAAAAAATAAATCAGCTTTTTTTCAATACTGACTAGTCCCTTCGCTTTTCTCATTTGTCTTTTATTTGGTTATATGCCCGTTAGGGTTTATTTCTATTCTGGTTATTTGTTTTCAGCTGAAATAATTAATTGTAATAAAAGATTTTAACGTGTAAAATGGAAGTGGAAAGGATTGAGTATCTGACTAAAAATTTCTTTGCTGGGAATTGCACGGAAGCTGAAAAGCTTGAACTCTCGTTATGGGTAAATCAAAATCCTGACGATGAACGGATCGCTTCGCTTCTGGAAACTTCCTGGCAGGATTTTGTACCCAAAATTGAAATGTCAGAGAAATCCTCAGATCGAATACTTTCCAGTATTTTGTCTGAAAAAGAAGAAGCAGCATTTGACGATTTCTCTTCTACTCAAATAGGAACAAGATCTTTATGGCCGAAAATAGCTGCGGCTGCTGTACTAATATTGGGTTTTGGCTTATATTTTTTAATAGGTTCACAGAAGGAGCAAAAGCAGGCTCAGGATTCTACTTCTAAAACTACCAACAGCGACTTGCCGCCGGGAGGAAATAAAGCAGTTCTGACCTTAGGAGACGGCTCGAATATTGTTTTGGATAATGCCGGAAACGGAAATCTGGCAACGCAGGGAAATACTAATATTTTGAAATCCAAAAATGGTGAACTGGTTTACAAAAATGGTAACCAGGTTAACGAAGCAGTTGTATTTAATTCCTTAACCACGCCAAAAGGCGGGCAATATCATATCGTTTTGCCTGATGGCTCAAAAGTCTGGCTAAATGCGGCTTCAAGTTTAAGATTTCCAACCGTTTTTACTGGTAATGAAAGACGGGTTGAAATCACGGGCGAGGTTTATTTCGAAATTGCGCATAATGCGAAAATGCCTTTTATAGTAAAAGCTAACGACACCGAGGTTGCTGTTTTGGGAACGCATTTTAACGTAATGGCATATACTGATGAGAAATTTCTGAGAACTACATTATTGGAAGGTTCGGTTAGAGTATCAAAAGGAGGGAAGTTTGCACTGTTGACGCCAGGACAGCAGGCCAGGTTAAATTCTTACGGAATTAATGTGCTGAGCAATGTCAATATCGACCAGGAAATGGCATGGAAAAATGGCTTTTTTCAGTTTGAGGACGACAATCTGGAAACGATTATGCGGCAGGTATCACGCTGGTATGATGTAGATGTTGCCTACGAAGGAAGTGTAAGCCGTGAACGTTTCACCGGACGCCTGCCACGAAATGCTAACATTTCAAAGGTTTTGAAAATTTTATCACTCAGCGGATTAAAATATAAAATAGAAGGAAAAACAATTACTGTAACTCCATAACCCAACGAACACTTATGACGAAATAGACACCTTTACTACATTCAGAAACAGGTGTTGTCTCTATGCATTAACGCAAAAAAAAGAACGGGAACGTTGCAACCGTCCCGTTCAGAAGAGTCAGCACGTTCACAAATTATCTCAAACCGTTTAGTACAAACCCAACAACAAAAGTATGAATCACAACTCTTTAATCCAAAAGAGGCCTGGACTGTCGTATATAGCTGACAGGTGTCCCCGGCTTCTTTCAACCAGAACTATTTTGGTTATGAAAATGATCTTTATTTTTTCGCTGGCTTTTTGTATGCAGGTGAGTGCCAGCAGCTACTCACAGAAAATTACAATGGTGGCGCAAAATGCGACGCTGGAAAAAGTGCTTAAAGAAATCGAAAAGCAAAGTGGTTACTCTTTTTGGTATAAAACTGAATTGATCCAGAAGGCTGAAAAAGTAAGTTTCACGATCCGGGAAAGTAGTCTGGAAAACGCGCTGGAAAAATGTTTTAAAAACCAGCCGTTTGAATATTCCATTGTTGATCAGACGGTCGTGCTGCAACCCAGGAAACAGACCAAGCTAATCGCGCCGGTCAAAGAAATTCTCGAACTGATTAAAGGTCGTGTTGTAGGTTCGGACGGAAAACCACTAATAGGTGTTACGGTCATCGTAAAGGCAAGCAAACTTGGTACTACAACGGATACGGATGGAAACTTTTCGGTCAGTGCGGCTGATACGGACGTGCTGGTTTTCTCCTACATCGGTTTTACTACGAAGGAAGTTTTAGTTGGAAAACAAAGCAATATTGCTGTCGCGATGGTCGAAAGCAATACCACGCTTAACGAAGTGGCAGTGGTAGGTTATGGTCAGCAGTCGCGAAAAAATCTTTCAAGTGCCGTGAGTACCATTAAAACGGAAGAGCTGAACAGGGGAGCCATTACGGATGTGGGACAATTATTGCAGGGTAAAGTTCCCGGTTTGAACATTACGGCCAGCGGAGATCCGAACAAACCAGCAGCAGTTGTTATGCGCGGCGCATCAACGATAAATAGTGCACAAGGACCATTTTATGTGATTGATGGTGTTCCGGGTGCAGATATTTCTACCATTGCGCCAGATGATATTGCGTCAGTTGATGTTTTAAAAGATGCTGCGGCAACTGCGATATATGGTAACCGGGCGGCCAATGGCGTGATCATGGTCACTACGAAAAAGGGAAAACCCGGGCAAATGCAGATTTCTTACAATTCTTATGTAGGTATCGAAAAAGTATCAAATAAACTGGATATGATGAACGCGGCTGAACTGCGGTCATTTTTAGAAAAAAACAGTATTGGTTTTTCGCCGGCAGATGACAAAGGCGCAAGCACAGACTGGCAATCAGCGATCCAGAAAAAAACAGCAGTTTCAACCAATCACAACCTTTCATTCAATGGAGGCGGTGAGCATACTACTTACAGTGCCAGTTTGAATTTTGTGAAAAAAGATGGGGTATTGCTGAACAGCTCATTGCAGCGATTTATTGGTCGTCTTGGTATAGAACAATTGGCTTTGAAAGATAAATTGAAATTCAGTTTTTCTGTTACCAATTCGCATAGCAGCGCGGACGACGTGCCGTACAGAAATACGGTTTTGCTTCAATCTGCTATGTACCTGCCCGTTTCACCGATTAAAAACGAAGATGGAAGTTATTTTGAAAATTTCCAGAATACGAATTACTACAATCCTGTTGCGATGATGAACAACAGCGAAATGAATACCAAGACGAACAATCTGATCGGAAGTTTCAAAACGCAGGTTGAACTTCCTTTTGGACTTACTTATAACATTGACCTGTCATACCTGAATTCCACTGCGTTGCAAGGTTCGTTTTATAACAAATATTTTACGTCCAACTACAACAACATGTACGATAATCCGGATCCGGGTGTTGGATTTCACTCAGTTCAGGTTTTTGGGAGAAATGGTCAGGCGAGCAGAAGTTCTTACCAGAATACCAACAAAATTCTGGAAACGTATTTAACCTGGAACAAGGAGTTTGGAGACCATTCGATTAACGCAGTGGTCGGATATTCCTGGCAAAACAATAAAATCGGAGAGGGTTTTCAAGTAACGACCAGCAATTTGCCTGTTGATAATATCAGCTACAATAACCTGGCACTGAGTAATCCTTATGGAATTTCGGGTTATCAGATCAGTTTCGGACCAGACGGCATTTACCAGGAAACACAGCTAATCTCTGATTTTGCGAGATTTAACTATAACTATAAAAGCAAATATCTCTTGCAGGGATCGATCCGGAGAGACGGAAGTTCTGTATTTGGTGAAAATAATCAGTGGGGATATTTCCCGTCCGTAGGAGCGGCGTGGCGTATCAGTCAGGAATCTTTTATGGAAAACCAGGCTTTTTTCAGTGATTTGAAATTGAGAGCAAGTTATGGTGTAACAGGAAATGCAACGGGTTTCAATGCCTATACGGCACAGTTTATTTCGGGAAGTCTGGGAACTTACTATTACAATGGTGCACTGACCGGCGCATACGGCCCGACAAAATCTGAAAACCCGAATCTAAAATGGGAGAAAACGGCAACGACAAATTTTGGATTAGACTTCTCAGTTCTCGGAAACAAAATCAGCGGTTCGCTTGAATTGTATGATAAAAATACAACCGGCATGATTTACTCCTATACGGTTGACCCGATTCTGGTACCGTCAGGAAGCATTGTTGCTAACGGTGGAAGCGTTAATAACAAAGGGATCGAATTTAACCTGAGTGCAAAAGTTGTTTCCAAAACAAAGTTTAACTGGACAACAAGCGTTAATCTTGCCCACAACCGAAACCTGATCACAAGTTTATCAAACCCATTGTTTGCAGGGGGTGATTCAGTTCTTCTTTCCCGGCCGGAAGGTGGCGGGCAGTCAGGCAGATCTTTACAGATTTTGAAGGCTGGAAAGCCGCTCGGTCAGTTTTTTTCCTTCCAATATGCGGGTAAGAACGACAATGGCGTATCTCAGTTCCTGGCAGGTGACGGCAGTCTGACCACAACACCGATTGTTGGTAAAGACTATCACTATATGGGAAGTTCGCAGCCGAAGCTTTTGTTGGGATGGAATAACAATTTCAAATATGGCAATTTTGATATGAATGTCTTTATCAGAGGAGCTTTTGGAAATAAAATTTTCAATGCGACCCGTGCAGATCTGTTCAGGCCGAATACTGCTCAGTATACCAATATCCTCAAAGACGCTGCTGATGAATCTGTGAAAGATATCAATGCATATTTTTATTCATCCAGATTTCTTGAAAACGGCAGTTTCGTCCGGTTTGACAATGCTACGCTCGGTTACAGCTTCAAAAAATTAGGTCCTTTTGTGAAAAACCTGCGGGTTTATACTTCGGTAAACAACCTTTTTGTCATCACAAAATACACAGGAGTTGATCCGGAAGTAAATCAGGGCGGGATTGCCCCGGGAGTAGATTACAATAATTTCTATCCTAAAACCCGCACGTTTTTGTTCGGACTTAACATTTCAATTTAATCCTAAAACTTGAAATCATGAAAAGATCATATATCAAAATAGTATTGTCTGCTTTGCTGGCTGGTGTTATGGTTTCCTGCCATGACCTGGAAGTGCCGGTAACAACCGAGCTTACAACAGACGTTTTTCCAACATCTGCGGAACAATATATTTCTGCCTCAGGCCCTGCCTATGTTGCATTAAGAGGAAATTTCGGGGCGGAATATTTTCAGCAGCAATCCTATACTACCGACGAAGGCATTATGCCTGCGAGAGGTGGAAACTGGTATGACGGCGGTCAGAACCAGACATTTCATTACCACAACTGGACAGTCGACAACAGTTACATTAATGGCAACTGGACCTGGATGTCTACGATTATCGGAGTTTCGAATCAAACCATTTCTATTCTCAGGTCAAAAATGCCGGATGGCCCGGCGAAACTAACCGCCCTTGCGGAGATTAAAATGGTGCGTGCATTTTCTTATTTCATGATGATGGATAATTACGGAAATGTACCGCTTGATACGCTATACGGCGATTTTACCCCACGCACCAATACACCGCGTGCAGAGGTTTTCAATTTTATCGAAAAGGAAATCAATGATGCTCTACCTTATTTGAGCGATGTTTCCGGCGTGCCTACTTACGGGAGAGCCAACAAATGGACGGCTTATGCTTTGTTGGCAAAAATGTACCTGAACGCGGAATATTACACAGGCACAAAACGCTATGACGATTGTATTGCGGCTTGTGACAAGATCATGAGTTCGGGCTTATATGCGCTCGAACCAAAGAGCAGTTATCTGAAAATGTTCTACCCTACGAATGGCCCGCAACTGAAGGAATTTATTTTCGCTATCCCGTATGACCCGGCAGCAACCAACACGTTTCCTTTCCGTTCGGTGAATAACCGATCAAGATATGATGTGCCGAGAAGCGAAAATAAGAAATTCAGTCTTCCGTTCACGCCAGCCGGATGCGCGAGCACATTACCAGAATTCTACGCAAATTTTAACGACAAAGACGATGTCAGAAACGGGCAATGGCTTACAGGTCTTCAATTCATGAACGACGGCGTAACGCCTGTTACGGTAACAACGACGAACATCGGTTATGATCAGTTTTACAAAGGCGACAGCCCGTCTGCACCGTATACTTACCAGGTAAATTTGACGCCACAAGTTATTCTTAGACAAGATGTTAATGCCTTTGATGCCGGAAACGATGAAATTGCATGGCACATGGGTTACAGGAATATCAAGTTCTACCCTGATGCAACTTCTTTGAACAGAAACCAGAATAATGATATTCCTATTTTCCGATATTCGGATATTGTTCTCATGAAAGCAGAGGCAATTCTGCGCGGCGGGTCTGCGACACTCGGCCATACACCGTTACTTCTGGTTAATCAGCTGCGTGCGGAAAGAACAACAGCTCCTGCGTTGGCAAGCGTTGATCTTGAATTTATTTACGCAGAAAGGGCGCGTGAGTTTGCATGGGAAGGCTGGCGCAGAAATGATATGATCCGCTTTGGGAAATATGAGGGAAAATGGGGTTTTAAAACAGATGCTGACGTAAATCGCCGTATCTTCCCGATTCCGAGAGTCGCATTGCAGCTTAATCCGGTTTTAAAACAAAATCCTGGTTACTGAGCATTTCTATATGTCTATTCCTGAACCCGTAAAAAGTTGATTTACAATTCAGCAATTTATTTAAAATAGATTTATTGCAAAAAATGGCATACCAACCACACTGGAAGGTACGCCATTTTTGAATTTATGGAAAGTAGAAAAACGCGCCAAAGACTTTGTTCACTAACACAATTGCTAATGAAAGACATGCGTTTACGATTAAAAACAAGACACTTTAAAATGATTAGGTCCCGCTTATTTTCCATAGGGGTCATGATTTTTGTCCTGACTTCCCCCAGGCTTTTTGCTCAGAAGGATTTAAAACTTTGGTACAGGCAACCGGCCAGAAACTGGAACGAAGCTTTGCCCATCGGCAATGGAAGAATAGGAGCGATGGTCTTTGGCGGGGTTAATGAAGAACTAATTCAGCTGAATGAAGAATCGCTTTGGTCTGGCGGGCCGGTCAATCCGAACCCCAATCCTGGTGCGGTAAAATATCTTCCTCAAATACGTAAAGCGCTGGAAAACGAGGACTATAAGCTTGCAGAGGATCTTACGAAAAACATGCAAGGGTTGTTTACAGAATCCTATGAGCCGCTCGGAGATCTGATGATCAGGCAGGATTTTGCAGGAACGCCAACAGCATATCGAAGAGAACTTGATATATCAAATGCAACATCAACGACAACATTCACCGTCGATGGCGTAGAATATAGTCGCGAGATATTCATTTCCGGACCAGATCAGCTGATGGTTATCAAACTGAAAGCTGGTAAAAAAGGTGCGTTGAATTTTTCAGCTTCGACAAAAAGTCAATTGATATATACGAACGTCAGTATTGCAAAAGATGAAGTGGCTATGAAAGGGCAGGCGCCCTCTCACACGGATCCAAGTTATAACCAGACAATGGAAATTCCGGTGATTTATAACGATCCGTCCAGATGCCGAGGTATGCGTTTTGAACTCCGGATGAAGGTAAAGGAATCTGACGGAGAAGTGACTTCCGATAGTTTGGGTTTGAACTTTCGTGGTGCGAGTGAAGTGATTCTTTTAGTTTCTGCTGCTACAAGTTTTAATGGCTTTGATAAATGTCCGGATAAAGAAGGGAAGGATGAAGTGAAGCTCGTTGAAGGTTATCTGAAATCGTCCGGCCCAAAAAGTTATGACGCGATGAAGAATGATCATGTTGGCGATTATCAGCAATATTTCAACCGTGTAAACCTCGTTTTAAACGGCAATCCAAAGATGGACCTGCCAATGGATGAGCGTTTGAAAAACTATACAGAAGGTGCAAAAGATCCGGGTCTGGAATCATTGTATTTTCAGTTTGGTCGATATTTGCTGATTTCCAGCTCACGCCCGGACGGAGTACCAGCAAACTTACAAGGTATCTGGAACCATGAGGTCCGTCCGCCCTGGAGTAGTAATTTTACAACGAATATCAATACGCAGATGAACTACTGGATGGCGGAATCTGCAAATCTTTCAGAACTGCATACACCGTTACTGGAGCTCATCAAACATATGGAGGTGACGGGGAAAGAGACAGCCAGGAACTTTTATAACGCAAATGGTTGGGTCGTTCATCACAATTCTGATATCTGGGCGACTTCGAATCCGGTAGGGGGCAGTCCATCCTGGGCCAACTGGCCCATGGGAGGTGCCTGGCTTTGTCAGCATTTATGGGAGCATTATCAATTCACCGGAAACAAGGAATTTCTATCAAAAACGGCTTATCCCTTGATGAAATCTGCTGCTTTGTTTTGTATCGATTGGCTTATCAAAGATAAAAATGGCAAACTAGTTACTGCGCCGTCCACAACACCTGAAAATATATTCCTGACGGAAAAGGGGTTTAAAGGGTCCGTTTCTGTGGCCACGACAATGGATATGTCCATTATTTGGGATTTGTTTACAAACCTGATTGAGGCTTCGGAGCGACTGGATACAGATGCTGATTTTAGGAAGACTCTGATTGAGAGACGTAGCCAATTATTTCCTTTGCAAGTGGGGAAAAAGGGAAATCTTCAGGAATGGTCCAAGGACTGGGAGGATACCGAACCGGAGCACCGGCATATCTCACACTTGTTTGGACTATTTCCGGGACGCCAGATTTCGCCCCTTAAATCTCCGGTTTATGCCAATGCTGCCAGAAGAACCATGGAGCTTCGCGGAGACGGAGGCACAGGATGGAGTAAAGGTTGGAAAATAAATATCTGGGCCAGGTTACTCGACGGGAATCATGCTTATAAATTGATTCGCGAACAATTGAAACTTACCGGTGTAGAGGGCACGAATTATGCGAAAGGTGGCGGCACATACCCAAATTTGTTTGACGCACACCCGCCGTTCCAGATCGACGGAAATTTCGGGGGCACTTCGGGAATCACAGAGATGCTTATCCAAAGTCATGACGGATTGATCAATATTTTGCCGGCTATTCCGGATGACTGGGTCAGTGGAGAAGTGAAAGGTTTAAAAGCCCGCGGAGGTTTTGAAGCCGATGTTGCCTGGGCGAATGGCAAAATTACTTCGTTGATTATCAGATCAAAACTAGGTGGGAATTGCAGAATTGGTATACCTAATTCCTTGAAGTCCTCGGGTACAGTGAGATTGGCACCAGCAAAGGGAGAAAATAAAAATGCATTTTTCAAAAGTGTTCAACCAGCAGTAGGGGAAATGGTTTTAGTTAAAAAGGGAAGTCTTGCTGTTGATTTTGAAACTGAATCCGGTAAGGAATATATTTTTAAAGCTGTTAAGTAGCATATAGGTAATTTTTTAAAGACAAAGAGGGCAGTCGTTTATAACGCTGTCCTCTTTGTCTTTAATTTTTTTTTCATTAAATTATCTGGTGGTTTAAGATTCTATTACCCACATCCAGTTTTTTGGCCAGCAATCTGAATTGATCTTCTCATGAATAATCAGTTCATCGTTGACAAATTCATATCCTATCAAGCTTCCGCCCTGATTTTCTACATCCGATTTCGCGATGTTGTGGAGTTCAATCCAGGTTTCCGAAGTAATTTGGTCAGTGTCCAGCCATTTTAATGACTCCCATTTAGGATTCTCAGAATTGTAGACGTATCGCAGGACTAAATAATGAAGATAGGAATCGCTATTGAGTCCCATGACGGAAGGTTGTTTTTTAATAATTTTCATGATTTTAGAGACGGTTCATATTGGTGAGAAACATAGTAATTATAGAAAGTTTTGTCAAAAAAACAAATCAATTCTACCCCAATTTATTTAGAGGAGATTGATTGTAAAAAAAATCCCGGTCAACAGCATTCGTGTAGAAAGCGTTAACCGGGATTAAAGAGAAAATATTAAGGGGACAAGTTTTATTTTAAAACTTCTGATGGACGGCTTTATAAGAACCTTCTTCAATATCCTTCAAGATGGAATCGTATTTCGGTTGCCAGCCTAAAATTACTTTTGCTTTTTCGGAGCTGACCAAGCTGTTCGAAGCAAAACCGAATGCGGCCGCATCCGGTCCCCATTTTTCGATAGCACGATCCAGCGTAATTGATTCCGTTTTCCCCTGGAAATTTAGCAGCTTACTAATGCTTATTGCAATATTCTTTAACGACGTATTTCCGTTCTCTGTATAAAAATACGAGCCGTCAGAAGCTTTTTCAAGTGCCAGTACATACAGTTCGGCAAGATCTTCAATGTGGATATTCGACCATTTATTCTCACCTTTTTCAATGTATATACCCGCCTGCCTTTCTTTCGCAATTTCGATCAGCATCGGTATCTGAATACTATTCTGTTTGATACCCGTTCCTGTCCCGTAAATCATGGTCGGGACCAAAACAATCGTGCGGATATTGTCCTTGGCAGCAGCCAGAATATGATCATTTAGTGCAACCCTATGGAGTTTTTCCAATCTTGGCTGTACGGGAATGTCCTCCGAAAATACAAAATCATTCAATTCTCCTCTGGCATTGTCACCTACAAGGCTTGATCCCGATGTAAAAATGAAAGTTTTTCCTGTGCCTTTTAATTCTTCGAGAAAAGTGATCACAGAATAAACGTCGTCCGCGTCCGCGGTGTGGATAATCGCATCGGCATCAGCAGCAGATTTACGCAAAATTTGCATGTCATGGATCGAGCCCATGACAGGTATCATTCCTAATGCACTTAATTTTTCTGCATCCGCCTGTTTTCTGACCAAGGCAGAAACATGATAACCTTTTTTAAGAAGAAGCGTTGCAACTGATCCTCCGATGTAACCAGTCGCTCCGGTGATGAAAACATTTTTTATAGACATGTAGATTGATGTTTAATATATAATGGTTTGCAGCAATGCCGCAAGAATCTTTTCACAAAGTTGGTGTGAAAAGTGTTATCATAAAAATAAGTACTTTTATAGCTTGGTATTATAAAAATGATAGTTAAGCGATGGTGAATCTGGAATGGTACAGGACTTTTAAAGCGATTTACACCACAGGCACGCTTACAGGCGCAGCGGAGACTTTGTTTATTTCGCAGCCGGGCGTAAGTCTGCATTTGAGTTCTCTGGAAAGTTATGTTGGGTATAAATTATTTGATCGGACAGCAAGAAAAATGATCCCGACAGAACGTGGAAAAGTATTCTATAATTTTATAATAGAGCCGCTTACAAAACTTGAAGAAGCGGAAAAGAATTTTCAGAAAAGCACCGAAAAACAAACGCCGACGATCAGCGTAGGTATGTGTTTTGAAACTTTTCAGATTACTTTGGAGCAATATATTTCGACCTTGCCTTTCAACGTGATAATCCAGTTTGGCCAGTATCCCGAAATGCTCGATAATCTTGAAAAAGGTATCCTGGACCTTATTATTACACCTCAGAAGGGGACCAGCGCAAATATTGAGCATGAGGCATTTTCTTCTGAAACCATTGTATTGGTTGGTGGCAATGAAATTGATCACGAAAAACTTGATGAGGTCCTGGCGGAGAAAAATCCGGAAACTTTGGAGAAATGGTTAAAACAACAAAAATGGTATGGCACAACGGGAGACATGGAACATCTCAGGAAATTCTGGCAGCTCAATTTTAACAAATATCCCGATTTTCGTCCCAATTACATAGTCCCTAATTTGAATTCCATTGTTCGTTGTCTGACCAGTGGTGTTGGCCTGGCTATTATTCCTGATTTTCTTTGCAAAAAGGAAGTTGACAACGGCCAGATAAAACTTTTGTGGGAAGGCAAAACAAAGTTGATCAACACGTTATACTTCGGTACACGGAAGAAAAATATGTACAATGAAGAAACTGATGTAATTAAAAAATTATTCAGAGAAGTAATGTAAATGAATTATTTTGATCATTTTAGAATTTATTTGATCGATTTATTTGGAATATAGGATGTTTCCTGTTTACATTTACAGCATGAAAAAGCAAATCACAATTCTTTCTATTTCTTTCTGGTGGCGCACTACCTAACTCTGGTATTGTGAACGCTGGCTTTCCTGTTAGAATATTATTTTCTGATCTATACAAGGCTCTCTGTTCGCAGGGAGCTTTTTTTATATCTAATCCTTAATAAATTATGACGTATCAAGTTGACGAAAATGGATTTTACGGGCCTTATGGCGGAGCGTATGTGCCCGAAGTTTTGTATCCAAATGTAGAAGAATTAAGATTGAATTATCAGGTGATTCTGGACGATCCGGATTTTCAAAAAGAGCTCGGCCGGTTACTAAGTTTGTATGCCGGACGCGCTACGCCTCTTTATCCGTCTGTTTTTTTATCAGAGAAATATGGAGCAAATATTTTTTTGAAAAGGGAAGATCTTTGCCATTCCGGCTCACATAAAATCAACAATACACTTGGGCAGGTTTTGGTAGCAAAACGTCTCGGGAAAACGCGTATTGTTGCAGAAACCGGTGCCGGATCACACGGCGTAGCAACTGCGATGGCCTGTGCATTGCTCAAATTGCCATGTGTTGTTTATATGGGGGAAATGGATATGGTGAGACAAGCCCCCAATGTGGAGCGGATGAAACTTCTTGGAGCCGAAGTGATTCCGGCAAAAAGTGGAAGTAAAACGTTAAAGGATGCGACAAACGAGGCTTTTCGGGACTGGATCAATAACCCGGATGATACCTTTTATGTGATCGGTTCGGTGGTCGGGCCGCACCCATATCCTGACATGGTGGCTAAGCTTCAATCGGTGATCAGTAGGGAATTGCTGGATCAGGTCCCCGCACTGACTGGTCAAAATTTGCCTGATTATGTCATCGCTTGTGTCGGGGGTGGGAGTAATGCTGCTGGCTCTTTTTATTTTTTTCTGGATCATTCGGAAGTAAAACTTATAGCGGCCGAAGCGGCCGGGAAAGGTTTGGATTCAGGGTTTTCGGCAGCTGCAACTTTGTTGGGAAAGGAAGGTATTCTGCACGGATCAAAAACGAAATTTATGCAAACTCCGGAAGGACAAGTCTCAGAAGCACACTCCGTATCCGCCGGTCTCGACTATCCCGGTATTGGTCCGTTACATGCTTATCTGCATGATTGCGAAAGGGTAAAATTTCTTCCGGTGACTGATGATCAGGCCCTGGATGCAGGCATTATGTTAAGTAAAAACGAAGGGATAATTCCGGCAATCGAGTCGGCTCATGCACTTGCAGCACTCGAACAGCTGGATTTGAATTTAACAGATGTCGTGGTGATATGTCTTTCAGGGCGTGGTGACAAAGACCTGGAAACATACATTAATTATTCAACTGCTAAAAATTAATTCTATGAACAATCTGACTGAAAATCGGCTTAGCAAGGTTTTTAAAAATAATAAGAAAAAGATAAGTATTTACCTCACGGCCGGATATCCAAACCTGACGGATACGGTTAAAATACTTGAAATTCTGGAAAAGGCTGGTGTTGATTTTGTAGAAATTGGTATACCATTTTCGGATTCTGTCATGGATGGACCTGTTATATTGAACAGTCATAAAAAGGCTCTGGAAAACGGTATGACACTGGATATTCTTTTTGAACAACTGGAAAGAATTCGGGAGGATGTTTCCATTCCCATAGTTTTGATGGGATCTATGAATCCGGTTTACCAGTATGGTTTTAAGAATTTCTGCAAAAGATGCGCCGAGGTTGGTGTTGACGGATTGCTGCTGCCGGATCTTCCTTTGTCAGATTTCAACCAGTACTATCAGGACCTTTATCGACAAAATAAGCTTGCACCGATTTTTATGATTAGCCCTAAGACAAGCTCCGCACGGCTGGCAGCGATTGATGAAGCCGGAGCGGGTTTTTTGTATGCTGTTTCCAGCAGTTCAACAACAGGCTCTTCAACTAAAATGGCAGATAATATTGGTTATTTTGAGAGACTCAGAAATCTGAAATTAAAAAATCCTGTTGCAGTTGGGTTTAATATTAATAAAAAACCTGATGTCCGGATTGTTCATCAATACGCCGATGCAGCCATCATTGGCTCTGCGTTCGTCAAAGAAATTGAATATAAAATTGACGAAGACCGCATCAATAGTTTTATCGATAGACTTCGAAATTGACATACCTGCCGCTTTCAGATCCGGGACATTGTTTAAGCTTTCTTTTTTGAAAGAGAAGAAAGCCATAGATATCCCAATAATCCGGATAGAAGTGATCCTGCTAAAATTGAAAACTTGGCTTCTGCCAGGATCAATTGAGCACCTGGAAAGGATAACAAGGCGATAAAAACGGACATAGTAAAACCGATTCCTCCTAACATCCCAAGGCCTAAGATATGTTTCCAGGATGCTTTTTTCGGAATTTGTCCAACACCAGATTTTACTGCCAGCCATGAAAAGACAAAAATTCCAAGCGGTTTTCCTACAACCAGGCCAAGGATAATACCTAGTCCAAGCATGGTGGTTAAGCCGCCGATCATTTCAGATTGAAAAGTGATGTTGGTATTCGATAAAGCGAAAAGGGGCATGATGATAAAATTGACCGGATTCACCAGAATATGTTCCAGTTTTTCCAGCGGAGATTCCTGTGCATCCGGGGTGGTTGGAATGGCGAAAGCCGTCAGTACGCCAGCGATAGTCGCGTGGACACCGGAGTGATGAATAAAATACCAGATGAATAGCCCTGGAATCAGGTACGCTGCAAGATTTTTGACGCCGGCTTTATTTAGTACCAGTAGGAATAAAAATATGCCTCCGGCATATCCCAGATAAGCAAAATGGATGTCGGAGGAATAGAAAATGGCAATCACCAGAATGGCGATAAGATCATCAACAATAGCCAAGGCGGCCAGGAAAATTTTTAGCGAGGCAGGTACTTTTTTGCCTAACATGGTGATGATGGCAATGGCAAAAGCGATATCAGTTGCCATGGGAATACCCCAGCCAGCATGCGTTTCGGTGCCTTTATTGAGAAGGAAATAAATTGTCGCGGGAGCAATCACGCCTCCAAGAGCGGCCAGAATAGGCAGAGATGCTTTTTTGAACGAAGATAGCTCTCCTTCAATAAGTTCGCGTTTAATTTCAAGGCCGACCAGTAGGAAAAAGATCGCCATCAGGCCGTCGTTAATCCAGAGTAATGTTGAATACCGGAGGTGAATTGATTCTGTATTAAACCCAATTTCGGTAGCCAGCAAATTTTCAAAGGATGGTCCAAGAGAGGTATTAGCAATAAGGAGCGAAATGAAAACGCAAGTGATCAGGATGATTCCACCAATTGATCCTGACCTTAAAAATTCTTTGAAGGAATTAAGATTTATAAGTTTTGCCATAATGCAAATCTAGCCTAAAATTTGTCGGAAGAGAACAAAAAAGCAATAATTTGCAGCCTGATAAATCTGGCGCATAACAAATCTATGACTGATTTCACATCTATCTCTTATCTGAGAAATGGTAATTTGAAACAAAGAACGGCCTATGAAATTCTAATCAGGTGTTGCATAATGGATATCTTGCAAGACTTTGATCCGATCGTCGTCGGTACGATTCCGATCGGGATCGATATTGATGGTAGCGACCTGGATATCATTTGTTTCTGGCAGGATCAACATTTCTTTAATCGGAAACTTGCTGACAACTTTATGATATTTGAAGCTTTTCAGATTCGTATTGTTACCATAAATAGTGAATTAACAACCATTGCGAATTTTCATATTGACCACCTTGAATTTGAGATTTTTGGACAAAATGTTCCATCTAAAAGTCAGTTTGGGTATCGGCACATGCTTGTTGAAAATAAACTATTACTGGAAAGGGGAGAGGATTTCAGGCAAGAAATTATCAATTTGAAACAACAGGGGTATAAAACAGAACCAGCTTTTGCAAAAGTGCTCGGGATGGAAGGGGATCCATATCAGGCACTTTTGAAACTGGAAATGGCCTGTCCTTAGATGAACAATATTTCAAACAGATTTTTAGCGGTTTGTAGATATTAATAACACCGGTTTAGTTATTCCTTTTCGACATTTTCAAGAAACGGTTAATCAGGAATACTGATGCAAGGGTCAGACCAATGATCAATCCAAGCCATATACCCGGCGCACCCATGTCGAAATGAAATGCGAGAATATAGCCAGTCGGTAAACCGATTACCCAATAAGCTATGGCGATCAGAATAGTCGGCGCCTTTACGTCTTTTATTCCACGCAAAAGTCCTGCACTGATTGCCTGTGTACTGTCTGAAATCTGAAAAATTGCCGCAAAGATTAATAAATAAGCTGCCAGGTCGAGAACCTGGACATTATCGTTGAACGCTTTCGGCAACTGATACCGGAAAACGGCAAAGGCGATTGCGCAAAATGTTCCATAGATCAGCGCCGTAATCATGGTGCTTTTTCCAATAACTGCAATTTTTGGCCAGTTAGCCTGTCCCATCGCATTACTAACCCGTATAGAGCCTGCCTGTGCCAATCCCATAGAAACCATAAAAGTAAATGACGCGCTGCTCAGCGCGATCTGATGTGCTGCCTGCGCGACCGCTCCGATGGTTCCGATGATGATCCCCGAAACGGCAAAGGCACCGGCTTCCATACCAATCTGTAAACTG
Organism: Dyadobacter sp. HNCC25DJ186; assembly: GCF_056895235.1. Taxonomy (NCBI): domain Bacteria; kingdom Pseudomonadati; phylum Bacteroidota; class Cytophagia; order Cytophagales; family Spirosomataceae; genus Dyadobacter; species Dyadobacter sp. HNCC25DJ186. The sequence goes on along the minus strand of NZ_JBXHAS010000009.1, from coordinate 202,942 downwards.
CTGGGAACGCCGATATGAAGCAATTCACCCAGCGTTTTTGTGCGAAGTTTCCACTGGTTTTTACGAATAGCGATGTATTTGCTAAAAGTTTTATGTTTTAAAATAGTGATCGCAAGAGCCACAAATATGAATGAACGCGTGATCAGTGTGGCATAACCTGCACCGATCAATTCCAGACGTGGAAATCCCCAGTTCCCATAAATCAGCAACCAGTTTAAAAGAATGTTGACCGGCATTCCGGCCAAAGACAGCAGCATGGCCGTTTTAGTAAATTCAAGCCCGTCTGTAAATTGTTTGAGCGTCATAAACAACAGCATAGGAATGATAGACAAGCCCATGAGCTGCATAAAAGGAAGGGCAAGAGTCACAACCTCAGGGTCCTGGCCGAGGTGAAACAGTATATTTTTTCCAAAAACAAGGGTTAGAGAGATCAGCAATGCAGTCAATGCACAAAGACAGAATCCATTGAAAAGATAGTGTGAAACCTGTTGCGCATCACGTTTTCCATGTGCCAGCGAAACCATCTGGGAAACGGAAATGGTCATGCCGATACCAATCACGAAAGGGATGTTCATCGTGTTGACAACCAGCGCAGCAGCGGCAAGTTGCTTGTAGCTTATTGCACCCACCATCGCCGTGTCGATCAGGTGTAACGCCATTTGGGCAAGTTCACCGATGATTATAGGTAATGCTAAACGTATTGTTTTTGAAGCTTCACTTTTCATAAGATTTGCAATCCACTCTTAAAAAGATGCAAAGTTATGGAAGTTTGAAAAAAGGCAGGCAGAGAAACAAAAAGTAATTAAAATATAATTTCATGCCCGGTTCTTGAAAATTTTGAAGTTTTTAGTATCAGTATATATTTGGATCATATCTTGAATAAAAACAATTTTCTTATGCTAGTTTTCGCTGATTTACTGCAAATTTATTTTTTTGTGCACCGGTCGAAAAAATGTACCATCGGCAGTTCTGAGCCAAAGCCATTTTTCGACCCAGGCAACCTATTTAAAATTGGTATTATGAGTTGCAGCGTGGAATTCAGATGTGATTTGTAAAACAAATATTACTTAGTAGCATAGATAGCTGTTATTGAGGTAGTATCTGTGAATATAATCCACAGTTTTTTCTCAGATCACACTGATAGTTAGCGAATTCCACATGAACACAGGCCATAGTAACCTGAATGATGTATTTAATTTCTGGTATGATTATTTAATTTTCCAAGGAAACCTGATTAATCATCGCAAATCAAATTCGTTATGGTACAACTACTTAAATATTCGGATATATTAGGACCTTATTTTTTCATGATTCTTGTGATATTTACCTTCGCAAGTGCGGTATGGCTAATTTCAGGATTGAGGAAAAGTTCTACCGATAACCAGTGGTTTGTAAAACGTACTAAAAAAAACTACAAAAGAATAGTTGTTCACTGATTTGCACATATCTTCTGGCATCACGCAATACATGACCGGAGGATTATTAACGGAGTATTATCAATTGTTATGGTGTCGTGTGATTTCCGAGACGTGCGATCTTGATAATCTATAAAAAATTACAGTTTCAATTGTTGTGCTACCAGCGGCTTCTCCATAGTCGCTTTTTTTGTGATCAATCCTTGTGTCGTAGGTATAAAAAAACATCCCGTAGGCAATACCCGGGGATGTCTGATTTTACTCAACGTTATGAGAACCATTTAACTGGTTTTCAGTTTCAAAGCTAACTCATTTTTTGCAAAATCACCAGCATTTTTTGTAGAATACAATTACGTAAACCCGGAAAAATAAGTCAAATGAAGAAGAAACTATGAAAATTTATATTGATACTTATTTAACTTTTAGAAGTAATTTTATAGTATAAATTCGTCTCATTTATATTTTTATACACTTAATTGTATCAGGTATTTTAGTGATTTGGACAGGACCAAATTGCTTATCGGTGAATGGGAAGAATTAACCGATATTTCTCGTAAATCTTCAACTACAAATAGTTCAAAATTCTTCGGGGTAATGTTTTGGTAAAATAGCGCAGAAAATACATTTTTGTCCAGCAATTTTAATATTTGTGTTTTCGAAAATAATTTAAAAAAGTATTAAGATTTCTCTAATTCGGCCGGTTTTATGCAACGTTTAAAGTCACAGCTTCGATGAATTTTTGCAAATCACTTGTAGAATACCGCTCCTTTTTCAATTGCTCAAACTCAGCGTGGATGGGTAACATCTTATTATATTTGGATAGGGCGCTGTTTGTATGTGATTTTAATTCTCTTCCTTTATATTCCAGATATTCGTCCATACGGTCAACCAGATACGACATCATGTAATAGTGCATGCCGCCGTTGACATCAAAACCTTCAAACTCCAGACTGCCCAAGTCAAGCAATTCTCGGTCTTCGTCGGTCAGATACCGGATTGACTCATTAATCCTGCTGTACATTTTTAAAATATTTTCGACTTCCTGGTATGTGCTAATTGGCACCTCCTCATAAAGTGTATTAAAAACTTTCTGATAAAGCCCTGTATAGCCCTTTTCCAAAATTTCAATTCTCCTTTCGTACAACGCCTTTTCCTGAGCGTCACCGAACGCAGATAAAATTTTGCACTGATTAATTAATAATTGTCGCTCCACGAGTGATATGGTCTCGGGAATCCTATTATTTTGCTTTTCAGAATCCATTAAGAACGTCGATAAGTTGATAGATAGTGGAAGTAAACTGCAAAAGTAAATGGTTTTGGCAATCCAAAAAATTAGGGAAGGGATGCTTTTCAGGAATAATACTCCTTATCAGCAAGGGTATGTACGGCAGAAGAAACAAAGAATCTATTGACTTCCTGACAGATTCTGAAATCATTTTTACCACTGACATCGATTCATTTGACACAAAAAATGAACGGACGGATACCCACAAATATGAAATCTTATGCAGATATTTGAGAAAAGAAACCGATTTTGAAAACATTAATTTAAAACCAAATCTGACCCTTAAATGAATTATGCTGTCATATTGGACGCGGTTGAAAACTTTGTTAAGTCAGGAAATTACAAAAATAATTCATTCGGATTACCATACCATAATGTCAGGCACACGGAAGATGTTGTCGCCAATGCCTCAAAACTCGCAGGAAATTACAAGTTAGATGAAAGGGATTTTTTTGTAGTTATTGCAGCTTCATGGTTTCATGATTGTGGCTACGATACTGGCGGAGCTTCCGGTCATGAAAAAAGAGGCGCTAAAATTGCTGCGTCTTTTTTGACAGAACTTACCGTTGAGCCGGAAGTTAGTATGGCTATCGAAGGATGTATCATGGCCACGCATATTCCCCAATCTCCCAAAAATTTACTTGAAGAGATCGTTTGTGATGCAGATTTATATGATTTGGGTACTGATGAATTTTCAGGAAACAGCAAGTTACTTCGCAAAGAAGCTGAGCTGGAATCGTGTGAGAAAATAGATAAGAATGCCTGGCGAATGAAGACGATTAAGTTTCTCGAATCACATCAATACCATACCGATTTCAGTAGAAATTTGTTAGAAAGCGGAAAGCAGGGAAATCTTGAAAAACTGAAAAGGAAACTGCTTAAAGAGGGGAGTTCCCAATTTGATCCGCCCACTCTTGAATTGCAGAAAGAAAACTCCAATGAGACTATGAAAGTAGAAATAAAAAGAGCAGAGGAGGAAAATGAAAAAAACAAGAAGGTGAAGAATGACAGACCGGACAAAGGTATCGAAACGATGTTCCGGATTAGTTCAGGAAATCATCAGCGGTTGAGTGATATGGCAGATAACAAAGCGAATATCATGATTACGACAAATTCGATCATTATTTCTGTCCTGTTGAGTGTCCTGCTTCGAAAGCTGGAAGATAATTCAAATTTAATCGTGCCGACTTTGATGCTGTTGACGGTTTGCGTAACGACCATGGTTTTCTCCATTTTGTCGACACGGCCATCAGTCCCGCCTGGAACTTTCACAAAAGAAGACATTGAGAATAAAAAAGTGAACCTGCTCTTTTTTGGTAACTTTTATCGGATGCCTTATGAAGATTTTGCAGGTGGTATGCAGGCGATGATGAATGATCGTGAATTTCTATATGGCAGTCTGACCAAAGATCTTTACTCGCAGGGCATTATTTTGGGTAAGAAATATCGGCTTTTACGCACCGGTTACAATATTTTCATGTTTGGCATAGTAATCTCCGTGATTGCTTTTGTGATCAGTTCGGTGTTTCTCGGATCCTAATTTTTCTTACGCATGAGTGCTTATTTTTTTGCAGACCGGGATATCAGCTGGCTTTCTTTTAATGAACGGGTTTTGGAGGAGGCAGGAAAAGCATCTGTTCCTTTAAATGAAAGGATCAAATTTCTGTCAATATTTTCTTCAAACCTGGATGAATTTTACCGCGTCCGGATGCCCGCTCTTCTGGCGTTGAAAAAAATGGACAAGGAGAAAACCGGCCTGACAGTATACAAAAAAGCGGTTCAGATTATAAATCGTCAGCAGGAAGAGTTTGGAAAGATTTTTAACGAGGCCGTTTTGCCCGGTTTGACCAGCCATTGTTTTAAGTTGTTTTACAACGAAAACATTCCGGAGAAGTTAGAGGAACAAACCAACTATTATTTTTTTACCCAGGTCGCTGGCTTTTTGCAGCCGATCGCCATTAAAAAGAATACGGATTTTTTTCTCGAAAATAACCAGCTTTACCAGGCCGTTGTTGTTCAATATGCTTCGAGTGATGAGCAGTTATTTCTGATCAATATTCCGACAAACAACTTGCCGCGTTTTTACAAAATTTCACAGGAAGACGGCGATTATATTGTTTTTCTGGAAGATGTAATTCGCCAGAATTTACAGCATCTCTTTCCGTCGGCTGTAATTATTGGTTCGTACAATATTAAAATTACCAGAGATGCCGAGTTGGATCTTCGTGATGAATATGGAGATATGGCATCTAAAATTGAAAAACAGCTTCGGAAGCGGGATTTTGGTTTTGCCACCAGATTCCTGTACGAGCCGGGTATGCCTTTGAGTCATTTGCAGGAAATGGTCGAGATATTTAATCTTCAAAAGGCATCCGTTGTTGAAGGAGGAAAACATCATAATCTCAAAGATCTGGCGCAGCTTCCTGTTCCTAATACGGCACTTTCCTATAAACCCTGGCCCGCTGTCCAGCGTATCAAATCTTCGGAAATTAGCGAAACATTGTTTCATTCAATTGAGAAAACAGACAGGGTTGTCCATGCGCCTTATCAGTCGTATGATACCATAATTCGTTTTTTTAACGAGGCTGCAATTGATACTTCTGTGGAGCGGATTTACACGACGATGTACCGGGTAGCAAGTGATTCCCGCATTGGTTATGCGCTGATCAGTGCCGCAAAAAATGGAAAAAAGGTTTCTGTTTTAGTTGAATTAAAAGCGCGTTTCGACGAGGCGAACAATATCCGCTGGGCAAAAAAAATGAAAGCTGCCGGAGTGAAAATTATTTACAGCAGCAACCTGCTGAAAGTTCATGCGAAGATCGCGCTTGTGAAAAGGAAGAATCAGAACGCCCCATACCTTGGACTTTTGGCGACAGGCAATTTGAATGAAAGCACCGCACGTTTCTACACAGATCACATTTTGCTAACTGCCCATCAACCCATGTTGGCCGAGATGGAAGTGCTTTTTGATTTTTTGAGGAAACGAAAAGGCAAGGCAACGCAACCAATTCTTTTCCAGCATTTGCTTGTTGCGCAGTTCAATTTGCAGACCCGCTTTCTGGAATTAATTGACAGAGAAATTGAAAATGCCAAACGTGGTTTGGCGGCTTCGATCACAGTAAAAATGAATAATCTGGAAGAAGAGGTTTTGATATCGAAACTCTATGATGCTTCGAATGCCGGTGTGAAAATCAGTCTTATTGTTCGCAGTATTTGCCGGTTGGTCCCGGGAATTCCCGGCCAGAGCGAAAATATTACGGTGAAAAGAATCGTAGACCGATATTTGGAACATGGCCGGATTTTCCTTTTTCATAACAATGGAAATGACGAGGTATTTATGGGATCGGCTGACTGGATGAACCGGAATATTTATCGAAGAATTGAAGTTTGTTTTCCGATCTATGATGAGGTTATAAGAAAACAGATGATAAACCTTCTCGCCATTCAATGGAAGGACAATGTACAGGCAGTATTGATTGATAAGGATCTGCATAACGTTTCGCTGAAAAACGGCAACGCCGGGCAGGTTAGGTCTCAGGAGGCGATTTATGAACTTTTATCCGCTGAAAATAAATAAAACAGACAGTTTTGTCTGTTTTAAAATATTAAAATGCTAGGTCAAAATATTATATTCCGGATCTTTTTTGTTTTTAGCTTTCTGTGTAAGGGTTGTAACTCCCCAGGCAGATAAATCAGATTTTTTTAGAGAACGAGACTTTGTTCTGTCAACATACCATGTCGGTAAGTATGCTGCCGCCGGTTTTTTTGATCTTAATCTATTTAGCGTTTAAACAGACAGTTCTGCGAATTATATAGGTTATTCTGAAACAAAAAAACAGGCCGCTGAAGAGAATATTCTGCGACCTGTTTAACTATTATTTAACCACAATTATCAACTTTTAATTTCGCCAGCCTCCGCCGAGTGATCGGTAAAGATCAACGTTTGCAGCAAGCTGCGCACGCTTGATCGCGACCAATTCCAGCTCGCTTTGAAGTACGTTGCTTTGTGCGGTAATCACTTCAAGATAATTTGCCATACCACTCTGGAAAAGCATTTTCGAATTTGATATTGCTTGCTGCAGCGTCCTGACCCGCGTGTCCGCGATGGTCTGTTGTTCTTTCAGTTTTTCAATTTTTACCAATGCATCCGATACTTCACCGACCGCATATAATACCGTTTGTCTGAATTCCATCACCGTTCTCTCGCGTTCTAATTTAGAAACTTCGAACTGCGTTTTTAACTGATTGCGTTGAAACAAAGGCTGGGTAAGTCCGCCGGCTGCGGCACCAAACAGAGAAGCAGGAATGTTAAACCAGTTCGATGCCTTAAAAGAATTGATACCTCCTGATGCTGTGATCGTGAGCGCCGGATACATATTCGCTTTCGCGATCCCGACGTTGGCATTGGCAACATCCAGAGCAAGTTCGGACCGCCGAATATCAGGGCGACGGTTTAAAATTGATGTCGGAACCCCAGTCGCCAATGTTTCAGGAAATGAAACCTGATCAAGTTTGAAATTTCTTTCAGTTCTGCCGGGCAAATCTCCTGCAAGGATGCTCAGCGCATTTTCCTGCAAAATTATGGCCTGCTGCAATTCAGGAATTAGTTTGGCAGCTGTCAGTTTTTGTGCTTCTGCTTGCTGGATTGCAAGTGAGGTTACCTGCCCGGAAGTAAACTGAAATCCAAAAATTCTTAGCGTACTGTCACTTAATGCCAGATTTTTTTCTGCGATACCAAGCTGTGCGTCCAGCATCAACAGGTTGTAGAAACCCTGAGAAACCATAGCAACCAAATTGGTTTGGATTGCGTTTTTTACCTCGATTGTCTGGAGGTATTCTGCCAGCGCCCGACCATTTCTGTTCTTAATTTTCCCCCAGATATCAGCTTCCCAGGATAGGCCGACACTGGCCGTGAAATCTTCAATGTGGGTTGTGTTCAAAAAAGAACTGGCACTTAATCCATTCAAACTGTTATCAGAAGGACGGTTCGAGCCGGCACTGATTTGAAGTCTGGCATCAGGGAAATAAGCCCATTTTGTCTGTTTGAACAATAGCTGCGATGCTTCAATATTTTTAAGCGCAATCTGCATATCATAGTTTTTCGCGATCGCGCTGTCAAGCAATTTTTGAAGCGAAGCGTCCGTGAAAAAGCTATCCAGCGGTAAATCTGCAATGCTTGCAGTATCTGTTGTCGCGACTGTATTTCTGAAAGTCTCTGGTAATGCAGCCTTAGGTGTTTCTACGTTTTTCGAAATTTTACATGCTGCCAGAGCAGTTAGCAAGACAAAAAACGCGAGTATATTAAAGTACTTTTTCATAATATAATTTAAATAGCTTCCGCCAATTCGCCGACTTCGTTTTTGACAACGGCAACAGGTTTTCCTGTCACCATTTCCTGTAAATATTGGAAGACGATAAACAGAACAGGAATGATAAATAATCCTAGAACAACGCCTGTGATCATACCACCCGCTGCTCCTATACTGATTGAATGATTGCCCTGAGCGGATGGTCCCGCTGCGGTCATCATGGGTATAAGTCCTACCACGAATGCTAACGAAGTCATAATGATCGGGCGAAGACGCAGTTTTGCAGCTTCAAGGGAAGCGAATAATAACGATTTTCCTGCTTTTCTTCGCTGAACGGCAAATTCTACAATTAAAATCGCATTTTTTGCCAACAGGCCGATCAGCATGATCAAGGCAACCTGGACATAAATGTTGTTTTCAATTCCTGTCAAACCAATCGCGGCAAACACACCGAAGATTCCGGTTGGGATGGATAAAATAACGGCGAAAGGAAGGATGTAACTTTCATACTGGGCTGAAAGAAGGAAGTATACGAAAACCAGACAAAGCATGAATACAACGACGGACTGGCCACCTGATGAGATTTCCTCCTTGGTCATACCCGAAAATTCATACTTAAATCCATTGGGCAGATTCTTTGCAGCAACTTCTTCAACAGCCTTAATCGCGTCCCCCGAACTAAATCCTGGTTTTGCTATTGCATTGATACCGATCGAGTTAAAAAGATTATAGCGGGAAGCATTTTCAGGGCCATATACCCGTTTCATTTTAACAAGCGTATTAATCGGAACCATTTGGCCCAACCTGTTTTTGACAAGCACCCCGTCCATGGAAGCGGGATCCGTCCGATCGGCGACATTTGCCTGAACCATAACACGGTAATATTTACCAAAACGGTTAAAATCTGATGCCTGTGCGCTACCGAAGTAGGCTTGCATGGTTTGCAGGATGTCTTTCACGTTGACGCTTAGCTGTTCTGCTTTCACTTCATCAACTTCCATTTCCAGCTGTGGATAATCTGCTCTGAATGCTGTAAATGCTACTGCGATCTCAGGGCGTTTCATCAATTCACCAATAAAACCATTGGCCACACCGCTGAATTTATCCAATGTTCCACCATTTCTATCCTGCAAAACAAAGTCGAGACCGTCAACATTACTGAACCCGGGAACAGTAGGGAAGGTAAAGACGAAGAAATTTGCTCCTTTAATCGCTCCAAGTTTTTGGCGTACCTCGTTCATAATTCCGTTGATGTCTTTTACTGAGCCACGTTCTTTAGCAGGTTTTAGCAAGACAAAAGCAACGGCTGATGATGGGCTGGAAGACTGCGTAAGAATATTAAACCCCGAAAGGCCCATCAACGTTTGTTTCGACTCCATCGATCCAAGAATGGTTTCCGCTCTGTGAACAACTTCTGTTGTGCGTTCCAGCGAAGCGCCAACCGGCATGGATAATGAAATCGCAATAAATCCCTGATCCTCAGAAGGTATAAAGCCGGTTTTTGTTTTAGTGACCATATAACCTGTTGCGATTGTAACCAAAGCCAATGCACCCAGACTTAGCCATCTGTAATGGATCAGGAAACGAAGACTGCTTACATAACGGTTTGTCAGTTTGTCGAAGGAGGCATTGAAACCCATGAAGAATTTCTCTTTGAAACTCTTTTTAACATACACTCCATTTTCATGATGTTTGTGTTCTTTCAGGAAAATGGCGCATAAGGCAGGGCTTAATGTCAACGCATTAACAGCTGAGATCACAATTGCGATGGCCAGTGTAAAGGCAAACTGACGATAAAAAACACCAGTTGAACCTTCAAGGAAACCAACCGGGAGAAACACAGCTGACATGATCAACGTGATCGAGATAATTGCGCCAGTGATTTCACTCATTGCAGATACTGTGGCTGCCTTGGGCGGCAATCCTTTTTTCTCCATTTTTAAATGAACGGCCTCGACGACGACAATGGCATCATCGACGACAATTCCTATGGCTAATACCAAAGCGAAAAGGGTAAGCAGGTTGATCGAGAAGCCAAAAAGTGACATGAAGAAGAATGTTCCTAAAATGGCAACGGGTACTGCGATCGCAGGGATAAGGGTTGAACGGAAATCTTGCAGGAAAATATAAACGACAATGAAAACCAGGATAAATGCTTCGAGCAAAGTGTGTTGAACCTGCTCAATGGACTGATCCAGAGAATCTTTGGTGTTATATAAAATCAGATATTTCATTCCTTTCGGGAAATCTTTTTCCGCTTTTTTCATCAGATCCTGAATCGCAATTTGAATTTCATTTGCGTTGGATCCGGCAAGCTGCATGGTCGCAATGTTCACACCTTGTTTTCCATTTACGCGGGTGAAATTCCCGTAAGTGTAAGAGCCGAACTCAACTTTTGCGACATCTTTCAGCCTCAAAATCGAACCATCTGCGTTCGAGCGGATGATGATATTTTCGTATTCCTCAGGTTTGTTCAGCTTCCCTTTATACTTAATTACGTATTCAAAGGATTCCTGGCTGTTTTCGCCGAATTTTCCTGGCGCAGCTTCCAGGTTTTTGTCTCTTATCGCGGCGATCACTTCATTTGGCGTCAGGTTGTAAGTCGCCAACTGGCTAGGTTTTAACCAGACACGCATCGAATAATCTTTATTTCCGCCAAAAATGATCGACTGACCGACACCTTTGATCCGTTTGATCTCAGGAATAATATTGATCTGCGCGTAGTTTGCGAGAAATGTCTGGTCATAAAGTGCTTCGTTTTCTGAATACAGGTCAACGACCATGAGCAAACTATTTTGTTGTTTGGCTGTTGTCACTCCTGCCTGAACAACCTCCGCCGGCAACTGGCTTGTCGCCTGGGAGACCCGGTTTTGAACATTAACCGCCGCCTGATCCGGGTCGGTTCCCAATTTAAAATAAACGGTGATCACCAAAGATCCGTCATTACTGGCGGTTGAGCTCATGTAGCTCATGTTTTCAACTCCGTTAATTGATTCTTCAAGCGAAGGAGCAACGGAACGAAGAACGGTTTCTGCATTCGCGCCAGGATAATTTGCAATAACCTGAACCGCCGGTGGTGCAATATCGGGGAACTGTTGCAGGGGTAAATTGGTCAGACCAAGTATCCCGAGTATCACCAGCAAAACGGAGATAACAGTGGCTAAGACAGGTCTGTCTATGAATTTCTTAAACATAACGATTCAATTTGGGTGTTTTTATTAATTCTGAGCGATCACCGGCTTAGTTTTTTCCGGCGTGATCACAGTGCCTTCCTGCAGGATGTCAAGTCCCGCTGATACGATCCGGTCGCCAGCTTTGACTCCGTCTTGAATCAGGTAATTGTTACCGCTTTTTCCAATAATCGTGATCGGTAATTTCTTCACTTTATTACCTTCCCCTACTGCATATACGAAGACTTTATCTTGCAGTTCCAGCGTAGCAGATTGCGGTACTAGCACTGCGGATTCATGCTGAAGGCTAAGTCTTACTTTTCCTGTATTTCCTGAACGAAGAAGTCCCTGAGCGTTCGCGAAAGTTGCGCGTAAAGTGATAGCCCCGGTGTTCTTGTCAAACTGTCCGTCGATCATGTCGACTTTTCCTTGTTTTGGATAGACAGTCTGGTCAGCAAGCAGCAAAGATATGGGTTCAAGGTTTTTCAATTTGTCATTCAGCGTTGCGCCATTATATTGTGCTTTGAACTTGATAAAATCGCCTTCTCCAAGTGAAAAGTATACGTGCACTTCCTGGACATCTGAAAGCTGCGTCAAAGGTTCAACGTCTGCGCGCGAAACGAGGCTTCCGTTTTTCTTAGGCAACCGTCCAATAAAACCACTCACAGGCGCTTTAATCGTGGTATACCCCACATTAATCTGCGCAGATCCAACGACAGCTTTCGCTTGTTCAGCATTCGCGATCGCCACGGCATTGGCTGCTTTGGCCGCTTTTAACTGAAAATCGGAGATCACTTTGTTTGCGACAAGCGGTGTTAATTTGTCAATTTCAAGCTGCGAATTAATGATTGAGGCCTGTGCCGCACTCAAATTCGCCTTGGCATTGTTCAATTGTTCGCGGTAGGGATTGTCGTTGATTTTGAACAAAGGCTGACCAGCTTTAACATACGCGCCTTCGTCAACAAAAACCTTGTCAAGGTATCCATCCACTTGCGGGCGAATTTCTACATTTACTTTTCCTTCAATAGAAGCGGGGTATTCCTGGTAGGTAGTTGCCTGTCCCGACGTGATTTCTACAACAGGTAACGTTGGTGGTGGCGGAGTTGTTGGTGCCTCCTGTTTTTGCGCGCATCCGTATAACAGGACAGCAACGCCTAAAATTAGATTTTTCATGAAAGTGTTATTAATAGTAATTAAGAGATGAAAACTTTGGGTTGTGTTTTCTTAACAATTTGCGGTGGTGATCCTATAATGTTTATTTTGGAACGATCGTTCAAAAATAAATCGATTTTCTCAGAAAATGTTTAGAAATTACTTTCCGTTAGCTTTAATTGGTTTTTTTGGTGTTGAAAAGTGGAATATTATTATGGAAAACGTTGGAGATCTGAAATAACCTCAGGTATCAGAGATGTTTAACACCAATTCTGATTGCTTTCAGGCCAGCTACGCCTTGCAACGCTTCCAGTTCAAGATATTCAAGATCATCATTCACTAAGCCCATTTGCTGAAGATCTCCGATATAGTCAAGGTATTCTTCGGCTTCGCTGTCGCTAAAATATACCAATGCAATTTTTCCCGGCTGGGTCAGGCGCTCGCCGCTTTCCCGCACAAGTGCTTTGTCGATCCGTTTTTTGATAATTTCATACCGGATATTATAAGCACCTTCCACATCGAATCTTCTTTCGTCATTTCTAAAATTGATGTTGATCGGATTTGAATGAATAAATATTAGCTGCGTAGTTTTCAGCGGACGCGGCAGTTGGGGCAGCAGCTTTTCAGTAAGCCTGGTAATTTCGGCCATCGACGTGAGCTGCCACAAACGAAGATTTCTCAGATAGACGCTATCAAAAGGTTTTTCAGGTGCCATCGATTGCCCGATGTACATGTCGTACTCAATACCATCCGTCCTGAATTTCTCAAAATAAAACGGATAAGCTGATTTCAGCGCTTTCTGAGCGTTGTCAATGTAATTTGAAACTGACGAGTTTATCTGTTGAAGTGACGATTCCAGCTTTCGCCTGTTTTCAAAAACCAGACCGTCGGTTTCCGAAAGTGCTTGAAAATAGAAATCCACAATGTCTTTTGTCATCGGATATTCTTCCCTGATTTTTAACAGATAAGGATTAACTTCGGCAGCCAGAAACCTGTTAAGTGCAAGCTCATCTTCCGAAGAAAGATATCTGTTTATTTCAGTCGCCCACCGGTCACATGCACAAACAAATGTGTCGGTTGTCTCCAGCTCAATCATTTTTTTGATCGAATGAAAAGTGTTCCCGAGAAGTGACAGCTGATTTTTAATGTCTTCACGAACGGCGCGATTTCTTTCAAAAGTCGAATTTCTGATATCGATCGCTCCATACAGAGGATGCACTTTTTCAAACGTAACGGTCTCGATTTCGGCATTTGTCGAGCTCATACTCGTTTCAAGAAAATTCCATGCAGCTTCATTAAATTTCCATTGCACCGATGGCTGCAAAGGCGTGAATTTGTCGCGAATAATATTCTCAATTTTGGCATTGAATTCATCCGTGCTATATTTCAGTAGCTGTGCAATCAGCGGCAATGCGGTTTGGATCCTGGAAAATATTACATCGTCAAGCTTAATCCCATGTTTTGAAAATACTTCCAGAATTCCTGCCACTTTGTTGTTGTGAAAAACGGGAACAAACGCAAATGAGGTTATGCCCGCAGATTTCAAAATATTAAGCAAAGGCTGTTCCAGTACCTCCTGATCATTGATATGGTTGAAAACAGCAGTCTGAGGATTCGTATAATATTTATTCACAAGCTGATTAAATCCTTCCTCTGTTATGCCAAATTTTTTCGCAGCCTCAACGATCATGCTCTGCGAACATTCAGCATTTGCAAACACATATTTGCCATTGATCTGATAGGAGGGTATCAAGCCAAAATCAACGCGGTCGTCGCCAGCCAGAGTTTTCAGTGCCTGAATGATCGAATCATTGGATTCCGTCTCGTAATTATGGTTAACCAGCGCTTCTTTAATAATCTCGGTCGCCCGTTGAATCGTGACATCGAGTAAGGTTATTACAGAAAAACCTTCAAAGCGAAAACGGTTTAGCGGCAGAATATTTTCAAGAACTGTCGTATCAGCACCCTTCTGAAGATAAGGTTCAATCGTCTTGTAATCCAACGCAGGTAACTTTCCATTCAGCTGAATATCAATAAACCGCGTGTCAGTATTGATGTTATAAAACTTTGGCAGATTTGTGACTGCGTCAGTATACTCAAACAAAATTTCGTTTTTGATGTGCGAAGGGATATTGTAGAGCCTTTCCAAAATCAGCCGGTACATAAACTGGATTTGCTGCGTTTTATAATGCTGTACCGGACTAAGATTTAAAGCCTGACCAGCTGCCGTTTTATTAGCTAAAAAATTGTAAAATCCGTCGGTACTAAAAAAAATCTTATCAGGAACGGGAGTGCTCAACGCCCAGAAATGCTCTTTTTCATTCGTTGCCAACGGTGTCAGGATCATGTAAACGAGCTCCATCAGCTCTTTATACCGCGCAGAATCCCGGGTTAAAACGGATGTTCCATTACCTTTTATTTCGTTTTCAAACTTATCAATCACGAACCTGTAAAATTCCGATTTAATCGCTGGTTCGTCTTTTAGCATTTTTTTCAAGTGAGCAACAAATGGCTTAAAAGACAAAGCAGATTCCGTCAGGGCAGGCCTGAAATCGTTGTTTTTGATTTCGAGGGCTCCTTTTAAAGAATTCGGGCTGATATTTGATTTTGCCAGGTACATGTCCTCTCAAATGGTATCTTAATACTGATAATTACTTTCAAAACTAAACTTCGCTTCACCAATCCGGCTATTTGAGGATGAGTTCAGAAAGCACTTTTAACTGGATTTAATAGATAATCGATATTATTGAATGATCGTTCCAGATGTCAGGGTTAATATTGAAAAAAGATTATTTTTCTTTGTTTTATACTATTTAAAATGAAATTATGCTTAAAATTCACATCCAAAGTCTTCAAACAGGTAATTTTTGTAACTAATGGTTATAATTAAGATACTATCAAAACAGGTACATGTTCCGCTCTGGCTTCTATTACCATATATGGTTTTTTATAAGGGATACTAAATTTTTGGTGCGATCACCGGCTGAAATTAAGAGACATATTTCCAACATCGTGGCTGTATTTTTTGTCAGACCCATTTTCCTTTACGGTATTAAATAAATAGTAGCGATTTAACAATTGAGACAGGAAAGATTCTTTTGAAAAATACATGGTCAGTCTGGAAAAGCACTGGCGTACTTAAATAAAGCCGCGTTGCAAAAACAGCTCAATTTTGAACTTAAACAAGAGTTTTTGTAGTACAAACAATGTAATATAGAAAATATTCTACACTAATATCAAAAACATTCTATATGATATAAAAAGTAACCTTTGTAACTTTGTAGCGTTCTTATATACAATTATGTATTAATGTACACAATTTTCTTTCCCGGCTTCGGGTTGGTAATATAAAAACGTTGAGTGTATTACATAAGACCTGCTATGATTTCACAGCAGGTCTTCTCTTTTTTATTGGTTTTGGGAACATATTGATAACACCATCAATCTCAGCAGCATCGAACCTGGAACATAAAAACTTTTTTACTTGCGTCAGGCAGAAAAATACCGGGCATAATCCTTTGCAAACTGATCGAAACGAATCGGTTCTTTTCCTGTTGCTTCCATGATGCCAGATTTTACGTCTGAGGCTTCGCCGGCTTTGTAGTGCGCATAGTCTTCCACCAAACCTTCCGCCTGCCATTTGGGAAAGCCAACCTGTAACAATGTCTCATGTAACATATCGGGTGTGATATCGATAAATTTTATTGTCCGGTCCGTTGCCTTAGACAGTTTTTCAGCAATTTCTTCATGCGTAAGTGACTCCGGACCGGTAAGATTGTAGATTTTTTAATTCCTTTTTCAGACAAAAGTTTAGTAAGTTCCTTTCCGATATTTCCTGTTGCTCCGGTGACCAGGATTTTTGAGAATGTTGTAGTTGACATGAGACAAATGTTTTTCCCGAATGATTTATTTCTGTTACAAATGTACCCACGCCTTATTTTTAAAAATTGTAAGAAAACGAAACATCATTGCAAACCTGACCGCCAGGTGATTTGAGCTGACTTTCTTCGTAGTTTTGTTATAGAAATTACTATCAGATAAATCCGTTAAATGGATCCAATTGGCTTACATATTGATGTTGGCGCACCGCTTAATGAAGTGGTAAAACATTTGTATTGCATCCGGACGCCTGAAAATTTTGATACACTGGTTCAGCGTTTGTCTCCGAACCTGGAAATGATGCTGGTTTTTAATTTTGGAAAACCTGTTCGTATCTCGTTCGGCGATGGAATATTTCAGGAACAACGGATGGAGAAAATGGCTGTTATTGGGCCGCTTCGTAAAATGCTCAATTATGAAGTCCTCCCTGACACCAGCCTGATTGCCGTTGTATTTAATGCTGATGGATTTTATCGTTTGTTTCAATTGCCGGTAGATAGTCTTAATGGCGAAACTGTTGTCGATCCGGATGAGCTTTTGGGTATTTCGGGGTTTAGGCAACTATGGGAAGAGCTTGATAAGTTAACGGGACTGGAACAAAAAGTTGATTTATTAAAGGAATACGGGCGTTCGTTTATTCAAAATACGGAAGATGCAAGTGTCCCCTTATTAAATGGAATTGGATATTTTCAGCAGGAATCTGTGCAGCCTGTACGCGCGATCGCAATGGATTCCGATCTGTCGGAGCGCACAATTCAATTAAGATTTAAAAAATATCTCGGATATTCGCCAAAGGAGCTTTTGCGTTTTATCAGGTTCAAAAAGGTAATCAATCAAATCCTGCAAAATAAAAATAACCAGGTAGATTGGTATGGCCTCATTGACGAATTTGGTTATCACGATCAGAGCCATTTGATCAAGGATTTTCATCATTACCTGGGAACTACACCTCAAAAATTCGTAAAAGATATTTTAGGGAAAGAATTCTGTGTCAGCAAGGAGGGGAGATATTATTCGTAGGTATCATTAAAACGTTTTGATTCCACCGTAATAATTTTGTTATTGGCCGTTCGTCCCACGTATTTTCTGTTATGGCAATTTTCCAGGTATTCAAAAGCAGCACTAAAAATCAATATTATTATCTTTTAAAAGCTACCGGCAATTCACAGCTTATACTTTCCTGTGATGGCTTTTCTTCAAAACAAACGTGTCTGGACGGAATTGAATACGTAAGGAAAAATGCGGCGGAGGATGTGCGTTTTAAGCGTCAGGACAGTTATCTAAGTTTCACTTTCACTATTGAAAATGACAGTCAGCAGACCGTGGCAAAAAGTGAAAACTATACCTCAGAACCACCCCGCGAGCAAATTATTGAGTTGATAAAAAAAGACGCCGGCTATGCCATTATACAGGATTTAACCTGAGCATCCTATTCAATATTTACTGAAACTGACAACCAGTTTGTAGCGGCATGCCATTGTTATTTTGCTTTCAGCGAGCAACTTTGAAGTTAATATATACCAGATACTAAACGCTCACCGATAAGTAAAATCCTATCCGTACATAAAATCAAAAAGCCGGAAGAAAGATCTCCCGACTTTTTAATTTAGATTATTTTAACCTGAAACGGGACCTCAGAAAGTATAAGTGAAGTTAGCCAGCAAAGCCCGTGGTGTCTGAGGAGCAATGGTAGACCAGCCTTTGTAATATTCTTTATCAAAAGCATTATTCAATTTAAGACCAATACGATAATTATCAGCTTGATAAAATAATGATGCATTCGCAATGGTATAGGCAGGCAGAATAAACTCTCCCGTAGATGCGTAGTTAATGGCGAAACGCTCACTGGCTCCGTTGCAACCTGCCCCGATACCAAAACCTTTTAAGTTTCCGGCTGGTACTTCATAATTTGCCCAAACATTATATAGTGTTTTCGAACCTGCTTCAAGAGGCCTTGTATTCAGAATGTCAAGGTTGTCGGATTTGGTAACCTTGCTATCGTTGTTGCTGAATCCGGCTCTGATATTCAGTCCATTCACCGGGTTGGCATTTACCTCAATCTCAAAACCTTTGCTGTATACTTCGCCACCCTGGATTTTGTTGAAAGGCGACGCCGGGTCGGTGATCACCTGGTCAGTGACCTTGATGTCGTAATAACTTATTGTTGCATTTAGTTTATTTTTGATCAGGTTGGTTTTGATACCAAATTCAATTTGGTTCGCTTGCTCTGGTCTGAATGATTTGAACGTTTGCGGGCCGTCTGCCGGGTTTCCAACAAGCGAAGGAGCTACGTTGGTAAATCCATTTTGGTAATTGGCAAAAACCGATATTTTGTCGACAACCGGCTGGAACATAATTCCAAATTTTGGTGACAATGTAGTCTGATTATAATCATCATCGGACGTAGCGATACTGCCCCGATTGTCAAAATGGTCAAGACGAAGGCCAACCATGACAGATAAATTATTTGTAATATTTAATACATCGGAAGCATACGCACTGTAAATATTATATTTTGATTTCGAATTGGATACAGGTTGCGAAGCCAAAACAGCATCAACGGCTGCCGTAGAAAGTGGATAGGCCCTCGTTTCCAGTGAATCCGCCGTAAACGGATCGTCACCATTCGCACCGCCTTGCGGCGTTACGTTTCCATAAAATGCATAACCGGTTCCATTACTTGTAGAAGTGGCTGAGAAATAATCGAGGCCTAAGACCACCCTGTTTCTCAGCTTACCCACCTTAAAATCGCCGATGAAGTTTTGCTGAATATCCGACGTGCCGGTATATTCATTCTGCTTGTTAAGGAACCGTGAAAATGTGTCGTTTTCAAGAATTCCAAAATCGAACAGATAAGTGTAATATCCTTTCGTCGAAGTTGAACTTTTGGAAACCAGCGTCTGCGACTGCCAGGTGTCTGAAAGGCTGTAATCCATTTCAACCCGGTAATTCTGCGTTGGGTTCTGTAAGGTCAGGTCGTTACTTGTAAATGACAGATTGTAGTTATATCCTAGCTCATCAATATTTTTCGAATGCTGAGGGGCGCTTCTGTTCAGGAAAAGAAACATAGGATTTGTTTGTTCGGCCTGCGTGATTTCTCCGTAAAATGAAAACGACAATTTATTATTCACCTTGTAAGAAAGTGAAGGCGCTACAAAAAAAGATTTCCGGAAACCTGCATCCTGGAAGCTCCGCTCTGTGGCGTACGAAGTATTCAGCCTGAAATATATATTTTTCTCTTTGCTTAAAGCTGCATTAAAATCTCCTGTGATCTGATTTAACCCAAAAGAACCTGTTGTAAACGAAAGTTCGCCTCCCGTGCCAACGTATGGCTTTTTCGTAACCACATTGATAAGCCCGCCATAAGAACTTACTGCATTTCCAAATAACGTTGCTGACGGTCCTTTCAGAACTTCGATCCGTTCAATGTTTGCGGGATTGATTGTTCCGTTGGTCAGTCCCGGCAAGCCGTTCACAAGTTTAGGTTGTACAGAGAATCCACGGAGCGAGAAATAACCGGCTCCGTCGCCGCCCCGACCCGTTGATGTCCATAAGTTTTCTACACCCGTTGCATTTTTTAATGCATCGTCAAAGTTTGTAACGATTTGAGTTTTTAACAGGTAATCCGTCACGGTACTATAAACCTGTGTATTTTCGAAATCCTTCAAAGGCAATTTTGAAACATACGCCGTTTTGCTGCGCGAAAATTTATTATCTCTTTCCCCTTCGATAACGATTTCCCGTAAAATTTCATCGCCTTCATACAATGTTATGGTTTTCAGATCCATTTCATTTTGCGAAATGGTAAATGGCAATTCTTTTGTTTTAAACCCCAGTGAAGAAATTGATACAACATAATCACCATCATTAATATTGAATATTTCAAAGACGCCAGCTTCATTGGTGTGAGTGCCTTTGCTGGTATTTTTAATATGAATGGTAACGCCGGGTAAAGTATTTTTCGAGTTATCTATCACGATTCCTTTCAGACTGCCCGTCTGAGCAAAGGAATAAGATGAAAGAAGCACGAAGATTGGAATGGATAGAAGATATTTCATTTATGTAATTTAGAATTAGAATAATTAACTTGGGTGTGCAAATGTATCGTGCGTTATCTACTCCTCCAAACTATTTGTAATATTTCGTTATCTCATCACTGAAATGTCTGCTGGCTTTTAATATGGTTTTGAAACAAAAAGAGCTGCATACCATAAGCGGTACGCAGCTCCTGAAAAGAATTTAATCGCGATCAAAAAATCTTGGTCTGGGCTCATTTGGCATAATAAACAGGCAAGTTGATGCCCTTTTACCAGCTGATCACCCCAAATCATTTTCGATTTATAAATGATTAGAAAATTCCAATGTAGTGATTTCCAGCTTTATTAACCAGTTTTGCCCCTTTTGTAACGGCACCGGTTTTGCTGTTGATCACATAGATATTTCCGTCTTTTCCTACCGGCGTTACGGCGACATAAACTTCGTCTCCACTCACCAAAATTCCCTGATATTGACCAAAATCCAGATCAGCATCGTATGGAAGATCTACTTTTGTAGCTGTTTTTGCATTCAAATCAAGGCGGGCAACGAAGCCCTGGTTCGATCCGTCATGCGTATAAAGTGCATAGGCAATACCGTCACCGGCATATCTCCAGCAATCTACATAAACGTCTTTTACGCCAAGTGCCGCATCCAGGCTGAATACGTATGCGTTGTCGTATTCATTGTTTTGATTTATTTTAAGAATATGGGAGCCCTTTGAATCTCTCTGGGTTGCCTGATAAATGTTTCCATCCGTTCCAAGGAACGAATTGAAGCTGCGGTATCCGCTGTTATCTCCGAATCCAACCGTTGAAGTAATTACTTTCGGATTTTCCAAAGAAGGATAATCAACAACCACAGCCTTCGAGCCCAGTCTTTCAAATGTGCTTTCTGTCAGACCTGTTGCAGGATTTCTTTTCTGCATCCAGGTGCCGATGATCAATTTATTTTGTGCTTTGTTCAAAACAGGTGCATCAAGACGGAAAATATTATGTCCTGCAAGTTCCTCCGCAGCAGTTAACGGAATCTGATATTGTTTGTAACCCGAGATCAATACTTCCTTTAAGTTCAATGCCAACACTGTTGCAGTTCCGCGATAATATTGGAAAGGCGCTGTCGGAGTAGGGCCTGTTGTCACATTATTAGCCTGGATATTTGCTACGTTTACAGCAATACCTGTTTTGTCGCCATCGAACAACTTGACCCAGCGGGGAGAAGTACTTGCGTATTGTGAGATATTAACCGTCACATCTTCTTGTGTAAATTTTCCGGCACCCTCTACTTTATATCTTGAAAATTCCCCGCCGTTATCACCCGTATAGGCGATATTGAAAAGAGTGTTACCGTCTTCTGATGATTGCAAACGGGCAGTTCTGTTCGATTTTACGGCATATCCATTGTCATATACACTAATCGAGATATCAGGATTTTTCGCATCGGCTTTGCTTACAGAGTAAACCATCGTTCCACCATTTCCGTCACCGGGAGTCGTTCCCATCAATGCGCCGGCAACCGTGATCCAGCGATCTTCCGTAGGTTCGGGTTCGGGGGTATTTATCTCAGTATCATCGTTGTTACAGCCGGAAAGTGTCGCAGCCATCAATAGGCCGCTGAATACAAGCGCATTTAAAAATTGTTTTTTCATTATGGATAAGCGTTAATTAAAAATTATTTATAGCGTAATTTAGTTTGAGATAAAATGCTCTTCCGGGTTTCTGGACAGCAAAATTGTCGTAGGCCTGTTGGTCAAAAATATTTTTCAGGTCGGCACTAACGATGAATTTTTTGTTTGGGAAAACGTAGCTTACCCCAATGTCCTGGATATATTGGCGAGGCGTTCTGAAATCCTCAATGTCAAGCCAGGTGGTATAAAACCGCTCAACAAATCTGAATCCGTAATAAATATTTAGTATCGAGCTTTTTGCCAAAACGTCTTTTACTGCATATTGAACTGAGGCATTGGAAGTAAAAAATGGCTCGTTGGGCAATTGCTTGTTATAATAATCGTATTCTCTCCCGTTAGCGTCGTACTGTGTATTGAAAACAGAGTTGAATTTTGACAGATTGAAACTGACGTTGAGGTTTTTATTAAAGGTATAGTTGGCTTCCGCCTCAAAACCGATTGCTTTTGTTTTGCCAAGATTTTCAAAAGGGTCAGTCTGCACGGCATCGTTAAGTCTTGGATTAACACGGCGGACGATTTTGTCTTTTGTATCACGTAAAAAACCAGATAATCCGAATGAAAATTTATGCCTTTCGAGATTGTAAGGACCCGCTCTAAATCCTACATTTAAGTTGTTGCTAATTTCCGGGCGAATACCAAAATTCTCTACGATGTTCTCGCCAGGACTTCCAAATACTTCTTCTTCTGACGGAAGCCTCACTGCTTTTTCTGCGGAGGTAAGCAGGTATAAGTTCTTTTTAATTGCATAGGAAAAAGCTGCTCCGTATCCCGTTGTGGTTTTATTGCTCGCAACTCTGTCCTCCCGTCGTGTATTTTCTCCGCCAACCACAACCAGCACGGGATCCATCCGGTCGATATTCTGTTGATAGTATTTTCCGAACAGACTGGTTCTTAGTTTTGCATCAAAAGCTTTAAGTTCATAGGCAACTGACGTAATATTTTTTGTCAGATCTCTCGTGCCGATGAATTCTCTTTCTCTTTCCGAGCGCATAAAGTCTTGCTCGTTTCTATCGATTGTGTAAAAAATATGGTTGAGGACCAATCTGTGATTTTCTGTGATATCGTAATTGAATCCACCGCGGGCCGTGGTCACGCGACGGTTGATGTGATTCATCGTAGGTGCACCTTGCTGTGCGCCGGCTGGCCGTAATATAGGATCGCCATTGAGTCCGAGGCTGAGTTCGCCAAACCAGTTGTAGTTCCATTTCACAGTATCAATCACCACTTGTTTTCTGCTGCTTGACATCCCGCTCAACGTTGCTTCAAGCCCTTTGATCAGAAAATTTTTCTTGCGGTAATTAACACTGAAAATGTTTGCCTGAGACTCTGTAAACCTTCCTTTGTACGGTATCGACATGTAAGTGCCATGCTGGATTTCATTAAAATCACTTGACCCGTTAAACCCTAAAAAGAACTGGTCAGCCCATTTTACGTCTGTGAACCCAATTTCAACCTGACCGCCAATCGACCGATAGGCGTCATTGAAGCGTTTGGCCCTGACATAATCGTATCTGCCGTTAGGTAAAATATTTCTTACAAATTTCCCCCAAACTTCGTAATCGTTGTCTGAGTAATTATAAAATCCGGATCCTTTGACAGTCAAGCCGTTTTTGTCATTCCGATACATACCCGTTAAGCTGGATTGAAGCGTATTGAAGGAGCCGTAAGAAATGGAAGCAGTCAGATTATTATTCATCCCCTTTTTCAGGATTACATTGATTGCGCCTCCAAGTGCGTCATCAGCAAGGTGGGCAGGGATCACGCCCTTATATACTTCGATTCTTTCGATATTAGATGGAGGAATACTATTCAAGCTGAAAGAGGCTCCGTAAGTGGAGATTGGAATCCCATCTATGAAAATGCGAACGGAGCCGCCGGACATTCCGTTCAAATTATAGGTTACAGCAGATCCTAAACCACCATTCTGGCGGACTCTGATACCGGCCGACCTGTCCAAAAGTTCATTCGTTTGAATATTCCTGGTTGCTACTTCTTTGGTATCGATTACGTTCACAGCGAAACCCTGGGTTTCAATTTCTTTCTTCTCCGTTTTCTGTAAAATTTGTACCTCGTTAAGATCAAATGCGGCTTTTTTTACCAGAAGATCCAGGTTGTGATGTGCTTTGTTAACATGAATCTTCACACTTTTTGACTCAATCTCTACTGAGGTCGTCAGAATTTCCTGATGTCCATAAGGGACATTTTTTAATTCAAAAACACCCCGGTCGTCGGACATTGTAACGAGATTTGTACCTGCTAATCTTACCGTCA
Organism: Dyadobacter sp. HNCC25DJ186; assembly: GCF_056895235.1. Taxonomy (NCBI): domain Bacteria; kingdom Pseudomonadati; phylum Bacteroidota; class Cytophagia; order Cytophagales; family Spirosomataceae; genus Dyadobacter; species Dyadobacter sp. HNCC25DJ186. The sequence continues at coordinate 178,739 of NZ_JBXHAS010000009.1, read as the reverse complement.
CGTGACTGATATAGTCGCCTCCGTTCTCTTTAACCTTTCCCTTTACTGTTGCTGTTTGGACAGGCTTGGTTTGCGCAAAAACTAAATGGTGAAGAATGAACAAGAGGAATAAATAAAAATATTTCATAAGTATTGATAAGGAGTGTTTTTAACACATCGGGTAAAATTATTTGTATGGATAAATCGCAATTAATTATTTTAAACTAGACCTATTCTAAGTTGTGGTCTCTAATTTTCCCATGTTGCTTTTTTTAATTACCGTGGTATGTTTTGATTAGTTATCCTATGGAAAGCATAGGTTTGGAAATTTCGAGGCCGAAAAGTATTAAGGACGGGGGTAATAAACTAGTTAATTCCTTCTCGCGTCATAAAAACTCCCGATAACGTCAGTTGTTAAAAGTCATCATTTGAGGTTGTCAGGAAGCAGCCAAATAATATTTTATGACGGAAATTCGGTGCGTATTGTTCAACAAGTTCCTCAATTTTGGCAGTTGTTTCAGCAGTAATATTATGAGAATGCACTGGGTATCATAAACCGTTACGGCAATCCGATAACTTTACAAATTCTGTGAAAAATGTGCAGAGAGGGCATTTGTCAAATCTAATTGCACTAAGTTTTTGAATTTTAGCAGGAATAATTCTTCCAGCAAATATTTGTTTTGAAAAAATGATATCCAGAAAACTGTGCACTTTTACCTTGGGTTTCCTTAAAATAAATGATTGGCAAAGTTTTGGTATAATATGTTGCTTTGAAATCCTTTCGTGGTTTCATGTATACGATTTTAACATAACTTCATTAACATGTCTGAAACAATCAAATCGACTCTTCAAAATCCAGTTGATAAATATCCCCAGCCACCATTCAACAAGCAGCCGCAGCAAGTGCCAGGACTGGCTTCCAAGATGGATCCAAAACCTGATCACGGTGAAACTTCCTATAAAGGATCCGGGCGGTTGGCCGGCAGAAAAGCGCTGATAACCGGTGGAGATTCTGGAATTGGCCGTGCCGCGGCAATTGCTTACGCCCGGGAAGGAGCTGACGTCGTTATCAATTATCTGCCATCGGAACAGTCTGATGCAGATGAGGTGATCGCGCTTATTGTGGCTGAGGGACGGAAAGGGTATGGGATCCCCGGGGATATTACAGAGGAATCTTTCTGTAAGGAACTTGTGGAGCAGGCGGTGCAAAAACTGGGCGGTCTGGATATACTGGTTAACAATGCAGGCCACCAACAGGCGGTAGATTCCTTGCTCGACCTGACTTCGGAAGGTTTTGACGAAACAATAAAAACAAATATTTACGCCCCCTTCTGGATCACAAAGGCAGCTTTGCCGCATCTGGAGGCAGGGTCAGTTATTATTGCCACTTCGTCTGTTCAGGCATATGACCCATCGGATAATTTATTCGACTATGCGCAGACCAAAGCTGCAAATGTTGCTTACGTCAAATCGCTGGCCAAGCAATTGGGGCCAAAAGGCATTCGTGTCAACGGAGTTGCGCCAGGGCCGGTCTGGACTCCCTTGCAAGTGAGTGGGGGACAGCCACAAGACGCGATTGTGGAATTTGGAAAAGTCACGCCTTTGGGCAGACCAGGTCAGCCTGCGGAATTAGCATCCATATTCGTACAGCTTGCAGCCGAAGATGCAAGCTTTGCGACAGGGCAAATCTACGGTGCTGCCGGTGGAAATGGCCATCCGTAACGAATAGATGATCAATACAAAATAAAGCACGGCGTGAGCCGTGCTTTATTTTTATATCGGATAATAACGATTGTTATCAGAAAGGCAAAGGTCTTATAATGATGCAGTTACGCATCGGCTTCCTGCTTCTCAGGCGCCACCAAATCAAGACGATAAATTTCCATGATGTTTTGAAGAAGTTTTTTAAAGTCGATATTCAGGTCGATTAATTCTCCTGTATGCACATCAAAAACCCATCCATGGACAGTTAAATCACGATCGCGCTGTGCTTTTTGCACCTCAGCTGTTTTAATTACATTGATACACTGTTCCTGAACATTCAATTCTACCAACCTCTTATAGCGGGATTCCTCATCGTCAATCTTATTTAATTCGTCTTTGTGCATGCGGTAAACGTCACGAATATTTCTAAGCCACGGATTCAATATTCCCAAATCACCTGATTTCATCGCTGCCTGGACACCACCGCAATAATAATGTCCGCAAACGACTATATGATTCACTTTAAGATGCTCAACAGCGTAGTTGATAACAGACATGACACTCAAATCTGTATTGGGAACCATGTTGGCAATATTTCTCAATACAAATGCTTCGCCCGGAGCGATTCCCATCAGTTCTTCGGCCGAAACACGGCTATCGGAACAACCAATGTATAGAATGTCGGGAGTCTGGCCTTTGGAAAGTTCGCTAAAATAGCTTGGTTCAACATTTAGCTTCTTTTGAACCCAGTCTTGATTATTTTTAAAAATTTGTGCAATATCCATTGTAATAATTTTTTTAGATAAAAGGTATTTTAATCATTACTTAACATCAACTTACAGGATTTATCTGTAAACATTTTTCGCTATTCATGCTAAAAAACTATACCCGCATTAAGTCACTCAAAATAGCCATAAGACTAATAATTCTCCCTTAAATAATGAATACGTTAATTTCACAATATCCGATGCTGTTTCATAGTAATCAAATAAATTTTAGAAAATATTTCACAATTGACCAGCAATCACCCGGAGTTTTATAAAACTGTGGGGATCGTCTGAGTTGTTAAAACCAATCATTCGAAGCACTTTTTAGTTTCCGGTAAATTCAAGGTTTTGGAATTGTACTACTCAGCTCGTCATAATATTTGTCCACCAATTCCGGTAAATTCGTGATTCCTAATTTTCTAAATAAGATCGACTTGTGGGTTGCTAAGGTTGAATTGGCAATTCCCAGTGAGTAGGCAATAGAAGACGTAGATTGTCCCTGAATTATACCTTGTGCAATTTGAATTTGACGCTTACTAAGTGTATAAATCGGGCTGGCAGACCATTTTTTAGGACTACCAGTCAATGTTTTGCTCTTTTTTAAGTTCGCCGTCAGGGTTTCCTGCGCCATTTGTTCCATTAAGCTAAGACACAAATGTTGACGTCCGTTTAAAACCGATTGGATAGACTGAGCAATTTCATCACAGCTGGCATTTTGAGTTAAAAAACCATCGGCACCAGCGAGGAGGCAATCCAGGGCGTCAGAATATTTCAAATATCGGGCAAAAACTAAAACCCGGGTTTTGCTATTCTGTGTTTTGATTTTTTCAATTAATGCCGTTGCTTCTTTTGAAACTGAGCCTATGATCACCAGGTTAAACTGATCAGACTTAAGGTTTGTGAGATTGGAAGATTGTGGCGACAAGCTATCGAAGGACGTTACACGACCGACGTTCTCTTCTATAATTTCCCCCAATCCAACTCTAACTACATAACTATTTTCAATAAATAAAATTTTAATCTTTGCCATAATCTATAAAACTCGAACGGATATTGTGGAAGGTATTGGTAAGCAGAACTGCGCATTGCAGTGGGTCTGGCTTTGCATTAATGTGAGAAGTGGTAAGCAGCATCACTGTTGTTAGTCTGAACTTACTTAATGCCTCGCCGCGATGCTTAGGCAATCAGTCGGGTCTACTTAAACTAAAAAGGTTTCAAGTTCCTTCGGATTCAGTGGTTTTGATAAAAAACCGGAAAGCAAAGGGTGGCTATTCGCTTTTTGTAGTTCATTGTGATCTATTGATGAAGACAGCATAATGATGGTGAAACGTCGGCAGAACTCTTCACCACGCCTGGCAAGAGAATCTAGAAAGTCCCATCCGCTCAGTATAGGCATATTAATGTCTAACAAAATAATGGTTTTGATATCTTCTGTTTCAGTGATCACCTCTTGCTGAATGGTTTCCAATGCAATTTCAGGGTCTGAATAAACCTGAACTTCTGCATCCGGATTGAGTTTTAGCACACCAAATTTAGCGATCGTATTGCAAATTTTGTCGTCGTCAACCAACACGAAACGTGTTGGAATCAATTTATCGTTGTTTTGAGATTGGGTCATTGTTGTTATAAATTCTAAAATTAAATAGGAGTAAGGTGGTTCATTTAGGGCAATCGGAAGAAAATCCGGATGAAACTAAATCACTGCATTCTATGGATTACGGACTTTGCTATACGATAATGTGTGCTCAACGATCTCTGGTCGCATCATAACTAATTCGGTTTATTCCAAAGCAGTGCCGCTCAAATCGGTGAAAAGCGAACTAAACTTGCGAGTTCGATCGAATCGTCTGATCCATGCAACGCTTGTTCACATTAAACCTTGTTTGCATTAACACTACAATATATTTCTTGCGGCATTTCACAATTTCTTAAAGCGAATAATAAATGTAAAAGCTCGCAAGTGGCCAATAATTTTGGGGCAATTGATATTGTAAAAACATGAATGGTCGGATGAAAGCATCTTGTGTTCAGTAAATAAGGAGCTTGATCGTGTGACAAAGTATATCTACAATTATCGTACCAATCATCTAACAATGTAGAATTATTTCTATTATTTTTGAATAGATATGGCAATAGGTGCGGATATTTACAGTCACAACAATTAGTGTGTCTTGAAGGGGCCTTTCAAAAAGCTTGTATCATCACAATTTTATTTCGCCTCAATATTTAATTTACAACCCACGTACAACTTCCAAGTTGGTGCAGTTGATTAATTTAGCCCCATATCTCTATTGCAATAAGTCATTTGTGATTGTCAAAGTATAATCGACCCGGTGACAGCCATGGTCGGGATCTGTGGGATTATGTTTGCGTTTTTCCCAAAGTGAATCCTGTACGGGATCCTGGCGATATATAATATTTTTTTTACCGTCCACCATGGTATACAAAGAAAAGCTGGAGAAAGTGTTGGTCGGCCGAGGAATAGATCCGAACATTGCATCCTGTCCGAGTAATACGCGTTGTTTATTAATGACCTGCGTAAAATCAATTTGGTTATTCAGTATAGGTGCCGAAAATTCGACCAGGAAATTTTGATCTGTTTGATTATCAAGATAGTAGAAACTTGCACCAACACATTCATATATTATGTTATCCTCTTTTGCTTCCCTACAACCAATAGCAAAGACTAAATAAAGGCAAATAATCAAATTTTTCATGGTCGAGATTAACGAGTTCATACTTCAAGTATTCAAAACATGCATGTTGACGATATCAGGGAAATAAAACCGCAAGTTCCTTATTTCAAACTACAAAGTGTGCAATTCGATTTTGCAGATTCCAATTCGTTCTCGACTGCGCTCTTCACTCTTTTGAGAAGTACAATTTTATCGTTGTACACCAGGGTATTTTGCGCTATCATAAAAGCACGTTGCTGATTGCCGGAATCATCAATACGTATCATTACATCCGGATGAACCGGGCAGGTGAAGGCCGCTTTGGCTTTGAGAATTGACATCCGGGCTACGGTGTCAATGTATTCCGTAAAATTATCCATGATGATGAAGTTTTAACTAACCCATGAAGTTAGTTTGTTACTTCAAAACATTTTAATTTTTTATGTGATGTTTTGATTAAATTATACAGAAGAAATGACCCGCCAGGTCACAATCACTAAAATGCAGAGGGTAATCCAGGCCATCATCGAAGTTAATTTTTCAAAACTGGAACAACTACTCCCATCGGGTCAGCTTTTTTTTGAAGTGTTCTAATAATAGGACACAACCTGATATCGCGGAAACTATTTGCTAATTGAAAATTACGGATATTCAGACATGCGAAATCATTTGCAGCAACTGAAAAATTGAAATGGCAAACACTTTGTACTCGTTCATGAGTTTCAGGATGGCATAAGAGATATTTATGCCATTCTCTGAGGTTTACATAGCTAAGTCCACCTACGATGTTACTCCAACGAACATGCTTTTTTAGGTGCAGGCAGCCTCAACAATCGGCTGCCTGAAACACCTTTGTTTATTGCGCTATTTGCCAAAGCGATATCCAACAGAAAACCTTAGCACTCTGTTTTTGGAAGAATAATCATCTATTGTCATGGCAGACACGTTTGAGAGCCCGAGATCGTATGATAACCCGACCTGGATCATATTGAACTCTACACCTGCTCCAAAAGTTGCCCCTACTTCCATACGTTTGTACATATCATCTTCGCTTGATCCCCAAATTACTTTTTCATCAACTTTTTGGCCGCCAACGTCTCCTTTGATTTTCCCAGATAAGCCGATGCCGAGGTAGGGGCCCGCGGTGGCGAAGATTCTCATATCATTTTCCATCTTTTGAGAAACTTTCAAATTGACAGGGATATCGATATAGTTTAGCCGAATACTGGCATCAATGTCAGTACCCAAAATACTCTGGTTGTATTTCGCCCCTTTTTGATCGAATAGAACTGCTGGCTCAACAGCGAGCCAGGTGTTGATCGGAAATTCTACTGCCATACCAACATGGAAACCAGGATTCATGTTGTAGTCGGGATTGATACCCCCGCCGCCTTTCTCTTTGACATTGCCGAGATTTAAACCGGCTTTGGCGGTAAATGTCTGAGCCTGCACTTTTGAAATGCATAAAGTGGCTGCAAGCAGAAGTAGATAGGTTAATTTGTTTTTCATGGGATTGATGGGGGAGTAGATATAATTTAAAAAATTAAGCTGCAAACCATACAGAGAAACTTGCCCAAGTTTTTTTTGAACTCATTTGTATCCGTTAGTCAACAGCGAAATATAATGAATATTCTAAGTTAGATTTTACAACTGAATGTTAAGTTTCTAATATTTAAATTATTCCGATTATTCTTATGTAAACTCGTCAGCCCAGCACCCAAGTAAAATATACCTGGCTAATTCTTTTAAGAGTAAATTAATATCTATGCGTTACACCTTCTTCAGTCGTTGGATAATTTTCTTTTTACTTCTGGCATCGGGCCTGCTGGCTTATGGACAAAAGACAGCTGTACTTACCGGAAACGTGACAGATGCCACGACGGGGAAACCCATGCCGTTTACCCACGTTTACGTAAATGGATCAACGCAAGGGGCGATTACCGACGAACGTGGCTTTTACAGGTTAACAGGCGTGCCACTGGGTACGGTTGAAATCGCTGCTTCGTTTGTTGGTTATCAGCCTTTTTCTCAAAAAATACGATTTGAAAATACATCTCCGCAAAAAGTCGATTTCCGGCTGCAAGCAAGTGAACAGATGCTGGATGCCGTAACAGTAAGGGGCAATTCGAAGCGGTCGGAAAAACTTTTACGCCAGTTTAAACAGCAACTTTTTGGCGAACCATTTGGCAGACAGTGCCTGCTTGTCAATAGTGAAGTTCTCAACTTTAAAGAAGATAAAGATAATCTGTATGCGACGGCTAATGAGCCGTTAATTATTGATAATCGGGCCCTGGGATACAGGCTAATCTATGATTTGCAACACTTCGATGTTACTCCGTCAGGGAAGGTTTATTTTGCCGGTACTGCCCGCTTTGAAGAACTCAAACCTGAAAGCGAACGCCAGGCCGACCAATTCCGGCGTAATCGGCTGACGGCCTACAGAGGATCTACCCGGCATTTGATGAGCAGCTTAGTAGACGGTTCTTTCGAGCAGGCTGGCTTTCTGGTTTATCAGGAAGATGTCACTAAGCAAATCTCTGTCGAACGCAGGAGCATTACACTAGCTGCCGCGATAAAGGAATACAATCGTTTGGTCCCCATCCAGATTGAAAAATTGATTCAACCAGGCCGGTTAACGAACGAACGCAGATTGGTTTCGCCCATGAAACTCATTGTGTTTTATACGAAAGCATCCTCGGCCTTCTCGCCTTATCCGGATGCCCGATACGCCTATACAGAAATAAAACTGCCCGGTGGGCAGATGCAAATGACTATTGATGGGGTGATTACGATGGCTGAGGGTATGGAAGCGGAGGGCTCAATGGGTGATGACAGGTTATCTACGATGTTACCCGCTGACTGGAAACCCCAGGGCATTGAGCAGGAGCAACTTGCTACCGGACCATTGGCTACTCTTGGAAAACTTGCGCCGTCTGATACCTGCCTTCAAAGTATCAGTGCGACTTTCGATGAGCGATTCAAGTTGCTGGCTCCAACAACGTTTGTGCACATTGATAAACCTTTTTATGCCACTGGGGACCGGGTCTGGATGAGCACCTACTTACTCGACGCCACTAGTCACCAGCGGGTCGGTGGTGAAACAGCTATGCATGTCGACCTGCTTACATCAACAGGGAAACTGGTTCAGCATCAGTGGGTACATATTATTGACGGACGCGGCCAGGGCAATTTTCGTCTGTCTGATACGCTTGTGACAGGAATGTATCGTCTACGCGCCTATACCGATGAAGATGATGGGCAGAGACGTCCCGCTTTCGAACGGTCGGTGGCGATCCATAATTTGTTTCGCAGCGAAATAGCAATGCATAATGATTCTGTTAGTCAGCCTTTGGATATTCAGATTTTGCCAGAAGGCGGTCGCTGGATTTCAGGATTGCCAGCCCGTCTGGGTGTTAAAATTGTACGGTTCAATGGTCAGGGGTTTTCCACTGAGGGACGTATTGTTGACGATTTGGGGGGTGAGGTAGTTCGTTTTAAGACCAATCACCAGGGAATGACCAGCCTGGTAATGGAGCCTATGGCGCAGCGAACATACTACGCAGACTTAACCTTCAATAACCAGGTGCAACACGTTCCTTTGCCTAAACCCGAAAACGATGGCCTGTTGCTTTCAGCCGATGCGATCAGCGACACCACCCGTCTGGTATTGGCGATTACGAGTTCTCGACGTACCGCTACTGACTCAGCGTACATTCTGATTCAGCAACGTGGCGTGTTAGTCGATCAGCGAAAAGTTTTTTTGCAAAAAGGGGTGGCCAGGATAAGTTTGCCAATGACGGGCTGGTTACCTGGTCTTGCGCAAGTCACCCTTTACGATTCAAAAGCTAAGCCACAATGTGAACGAATGTTTTTTGTATCAGATTTTATTTCGCCGGTTAGCGTGACATTGAAACTCAATAAGAACAAATATCTACCCCGTGAACAAGTTCTTCTGAGCGTCAATCTGAGCGATAACGGATCACCTGCGTCGGCGGCTCTATCAGCGTCGATTACGGATATGAGCAAGGTACCTGAGGATGCTGCCAACGCTATGCTGCCAGCGCATCTGCTCCTAACAGGAGAACTGCGGGGACATATCGAAGAGCCCAACCAATATGTCATGAACCACGGAACAGAAACCCGTAAAGCACTGGACGACCTGCTGCTGACCCAAGGCTGGCGAAGGATTAGTGGCACGCCGGAAGCAGATTCGCTCGGTGGGGTATCGCTTGGCGGCCGCATTTTGAATGCAAAAAATCAACCGATACCTGGCGCGAAGATTATTGTCGCGTCCACAAGCCCGGGACAATCGTTCTTAAAATCGGCAGGCGCTGACGAACAGGGACGCTTTCGGCTAGGTGGAATGGCCATTGCGGATACAGTACAATTAATGCTTCAAATCGCGGAGCATAACGGAAAAAAAATGTCTGCGAAAGAAGCCTTTCTGGTTGAGGAAGGTTCTGGCAAACAATGGGAATTTGGTAAAATGGCTACTCAGCCAAACTGGCCAATGCTGGAAGCGCAACTGATGGCTGCACGGATACGACAAGATGCAGATACCGATCTTTACCGGGAGAAAACAGCTGAGCTGCTAAATGAAGTGACTGTTCGAGTGCAGAAATACAAGGAAAGGCCTGAAGATATTCAAATGCGTAGTCTGCACAATAATGCCGATGCTGTGCTCACGTTCAATGAAAAATCGCCAAAATACTCAAATCTATACGAAATGATTCAGGGGAGATTTGCGGGCGTGACGGTCGTGAGAACGACGTCAACGCCGGGCGGTCCACCATCTCCCCCGGGATATCAGGTTTCCATTCGGGGAATGAATAGCTTTAAAAGTGGAACACAACCATTGTTTTTAATGGATGGGGTGCCAGTTCAAGACCCCGATAGAAACGCTTTGATGAATTTTAATCCAAGCGATATTGAACGTATCGAAGTCCTTAAAAATGCTGGTACAGCCGGTATATATGGGGTTCGGGGCGGTAATGGTGTTATTGCTTTTTACACCAAAGGTGCCAGGTACATGCAGGAGGGACCAGATCATAGCGAGGGGATAACGCCGATTCAAATCATTGGCTATCCAAAGGTGCAACGTGAATTTTATGTGCCTCGCTACGACATTGAGGGAACGGCCGGCACAACTTCCGGCCGTGTTGATGACCGGGATGTGATTTACTGGAAACCAATAATACAAACTGATAGTCAGGGAAACAGCCAGCTGCGTTTTCCCCTTTCAGACGTAGTACGAACGCTACGCGTTGTAATTCAGGGTGTCACATCTGACGGTCGTCCAGTGCTGGGCGTAAATTTTTTACAGGTTCAATAATGTCGTGAATACATCCCGGATATCGTAATTTTGTTCTGATCAAACCACAAATAACAATTCTCCAATTTTCTTTTTTATGAAATGTTTTTCTGTCTGTGTTTTGGCTATTGAAAATGCTGTTTCAAAATACTCTTTTGCTTTTATTTTATTGTCGTCCCGGCAAAGTTCACCGAGTAAAATATAATAGAAATGATTGTCGGATAAATTCAACTTTTCTGCTTCAACGATTGCGGTTTGTTTGCTTGTTACTTTTGATAGCGCAAATGTCCTGTTAAGCGCAGCAATAGGCGAATATTCAATCTGCAACAAGTGGTTATATAGTTGCAAAATGTTTTCCCATTTTTCAGTTGAATCCGTTTTAATGGTATGCCAATAGGCAATCCCCGCCTCTAAATAATATTTAGAAATGATGTGCCAATTTGAAGCCTGTGTAAGAAAGTAGTTGCCTTTCATAATTAGTTCTTCGTTCCAGAGATTTTTGTCTTGCTCTTCATACAAAATAATTTCTCCATTTTTAGCAGCCCTTGCATCTAAACGGGAAGAATGAAAGCACATTAAAGAAAGTAGGGCATTTGTTGAATGCTGATTTGTCCGCTCATTTTCGATGAGCAAATAAGTCAATCTCATTGCTTCCAAACAAAGGTCTTTGCGAACGATAGTATCCTGTCTTTCAGAATAGTAACCTTCATTGAAAAGCAAATATAACGTTGTTAAAACGGTTTCTAATCGCTTTTCGATTTCTGTGATATCCGGATATTTAATTTGTATATTTTCAAGTCTTAGTTTTTCTTTGGCTCTAAAAAGTCGTTTGTTAATTGTTTCTTTGTTCGTTAAAAATGCGTCTGCAATTTCGTCAATTCCAAAACCACAAAGTATACGCAGGGCAAGGCCTATTTGGGATTCGACCGAAATAGAAGGTTGGCAGATGGCAAACAGCATTTGTAATTGACTATCGGTTATGTTTTTTTCTGATAAATCAATTTCTATTTCTTCTGTTGTTATGTTTGTGTATTGTAGTTGCTTTAAAATTTTTTCAGCAAATATTTTATTGTGATTAAAATAGTTTTTTGCTTTATTTTTTGCAACCAGATAAAGCCAGGCGGTCGGGTTTGGGGGTATACCTTTATAACTCCATGTTTCAACCGCCAGTAAAAAAGTTTCGCTGGCAATGTCTTCCGCAATTTCAATATGCTCAATACCAAAAAGTTTACAAAGCACAGCAGTGATCTTACTATACTCTGATCTGAATAAATGAGGTATTAATTCCTGTTGTTCCATTTAATCGGAAAGACCTTGATTCTCAAGGACCTTTTTTAAAGTAAATCAGTGCTTTGCAATTTGTCTGACTTCAACAGTATTTCCTTCTCCCTGCAGAACTGGTGAGCCTTTTGCAAATTCTACCGCTTCATCTACGTTTTCCGCTTTGATGATGATATAACCACCCAATGTTTCTTTTATTTCTCCAAATGGACCATTGGTGACGATGCTGTTATGGCCTACAACTTTTGCATGATCAAAAAGTAAGCCCGTTCCGCTAACAAATTTGTTCTGAGCTGTTATGCCTCCAATCCAATCCATTTGTTGTTTCATCCAAAGCTGCATTTGCTCAGGAGAGACTTTTGCTGTTGCATTTTCGTGTCTGAAAATTAAAATAAATTCGTCCATTTGTCTGGATTTTAAGTGGTTATTGAGTTTATATCACTATAACAAATGAAGTTTAATCAATTGGACATTGCAGATCTAATTTTTTAACCGAATCCGGCTATTGTTTGACTGTCGGAAAATTCAAAGTGGCAGGTAAATATAGATAAGATGAAAAGCGTTTCAAAAGGTTACCTCTGTTAGCTTTTCAACGTCAGTTCTATAAAAGGTCAGGGAACTACCGTAATGGTCGGAATACCCGTTGTGATTCTTCCCTAGTTGGTTACCTGATAATAGCCATAGGTCTATTGTCAGAAAGGAAATGATCCTCAATATAATCAGGTAGGCTGCGGGGTATCTGGCAAAGGCAAACCTGAACAATTTTGACCATAAATCGAAGCTTTTCTGCAAAATAGTTCTTTTTGGAGGTACATCGCAGATTGTTAACAAATTGCAGAAACGATTTTATCCAGCTGGATCAAAAAAGATCAAAAGGCTGTTCCATAAAGGTTATTGACAATTAACCAACTGACAGCATATGAAAGGAAATATTAACGGAATATTAGAATCGGCACTATACTTCCCGGATCTCAACCGTGCCAGCGAGTTCTATAAGAATTTGTTTGGATTTGAAGTTTTACTAAGCTCAGACCGGCTGGTGGCATTAAGTGTTGCAGGAAAACAAGTTTTGCTATTGTTTCAAGAGGAGGGCTCTATTAAAGAGGTTCAGCTCCCGACCGGGGGCATTATACCCGCGCACGATGGAAAAGGACCGGTTCATATAGCATTTTCAATTGATAGTGGTGCGATCGATTACTGGAAGGAACGTCTCACTAGCCGCAATATCAACATTGAAAGTGAAATCTCCTTCAATCAGGGATATAGTCTGTATTTCCGCGACACCAATAATCATTTGGTTGAACTTGCCACACCTGGGATTTGGGAAGGACTGGTAGTCTAGTCGGAACTTAACCATACCTGCAAACGAGAATTTTGATGCCTTGATCAATTGTTTCAAGGAGGCCATAAGTCCGGAAAGCGGTAGGTACGCACTTCAAATCAAGCTACAAGCTACAACGAGCCAGATTTTCACCGGCTTGTTGTAATAACAATTATATTCTTTCAAATGACTCAACACATAGCGGGTCGACGTAAACTTTCGGTAACACTTTTCTGAGTGATACAAATACTATGAAACATTCTATTAAAAAAAACCGTCATTTTTGTGACAATCTATTTGTGGCTGCGAATAATTGATTACGAAACGGATGATGTAGTCTAAAGACAAAACGAATGTTACTTTCGCGAGATACTGCTGGTTTTCTTAATGTGATTGAGGCCAATAAAGGAATCATTTACAAAGTTGCCAATGCGTACTGCTATGATGTGGAAAACCGAAAAGATCTGATTCAGGAAATTACTATTCAGCTCTGGCTCTCCTTTCCAAAATACGATGAGCATTTCATGATCACTACCTGGATGTACCGAATCGCTTTGAATGTTTCGATATCATTTTACAGAAAACAGACAACAAGAGATAAGCTCCGCCAGCCGATGACTTCTGAAATACTCAGTTTGGTAACCGACGATGGTCCGTTAGAACCCGACTTCGATTTATCACTCCTATACCATTTTATCAAAGAATTGAATGAGCTCGACCGGGCACTTATCCTGCTTTATCTTGAAGAGCGAAGTCAGCATGAAATAGCTGAAATATTAGGAATATCGACTTCAAACGTCTCTACGAAAGTCGCCAGGATTAAAGAAAAATTGAGAAAGAAATTTTCAACATTGAAATCTTAAAAACATGGAAGATACCGAGCTGATAGCCTTATGGCGGTCTTACGATCAAAAACTTCAGGAAAGTCTTACTTTGAACCGGCAGAATGCTGCCGATATCACACTTATTAAAATCAAGTCGCTGGTAGGCTCTATGGCACCGATGAAAACATTTACAATAATGACCGGCATGCTTTGGGTTGCATTTTTAAGTATTGTGTTGTTCAGTACTTATTCTTTTGCAAGCCCATTTTTCTGGTTTTCAATGTTTATTCACGCATTGACAGTTACGGTTGTGATCGGGATTTATATCTACCAGGTGATCTTGATTTATCAAACAGACATAAGTGAATCACTTTTTAAAACGCAATACAGGTTGGCAAGCTTAAAGAGTTCTACACTTTTGATCGCGCGACTGATGTTTTTACACGCCCCGGTCTGGACGACTTTTAGTATCCAGGATAAAATGTTTGAAAATCCTGTATGGCTGTTTTCACAGGGAATAGTTACCCTGATCTTTTTTGTGGCAGCGATATGGCTATTTATCAATATCAACTACGAGAACCACGAAAAAAAATGGTTCCGGTTTATTTTTAGCGGTAAAGAATGGATTCCTGTCATTGAATCCATCAAAATGCTCCGCGAAATTGACAATTTTCAGAAACGGAGTTAAGGTGGACTTTCCTGAGGGAGTGTAGTTAATAGACCTTTGCCTGACACGGGTACTCGTTGACCTTACCTTTTAATCTCATGATTCATTCTTAATAATTACCATGCAAACTGGAAGCGTTTTGGTCACTCAGACCCAGGATATTTAACTCAAAATTTATTTGATAAATGTCACGCTATGCCGAACCTCTGACCGGTAAGAAACGTGCCGTTTACCTTATATAATATTTAACTGCATTCGTATATAAATTAATCTATAAATTTTATAGACTTTATCAATTACTTTGCTTTTTTTGCAATGCATGTAAGCTGATTGTTTCTGTGTCAAGACCTACTTTCTTCTGTACGAACATTCGTTATCAATTATCGATACTCATTACGCTTTTTTTAGCGGGCATATTGCATGCGCAATCGTCAGATACTTTGCGCCAAGAGTTGACAATTGATTTTGAAGTAAGGCCGCGCGCAGAATATCGTGATAATTTTATGTGGACTCCGGCAGATACTGTTATGCCAGAGCTTTTTACAACGCAGAGAAATCGCCTTGGAATTACCTATCGAACAAATTGGCTCCGATTACATGTTTCTCCGCAGGAAATTCATGTCTGGGGAAAATCCGGAAGATTATCAAAGGTAGGTAGTGTGAATTTTTTTGAATTATATGCCGAACCAAATATCACCAAATCAATTTCGGTCAGAATTGGCAGACAGGCATTATCACTGGATAATGGCCGGATATTTTCAGCAGCGCCATGGGCTCAGCAAAGCCGTGCCCATGAAGGAATACGTTTTATTTACAAAAAAGCGTTGGAAACAGATCTGACAATTGCATTTACCCGGCCATATGCCCGGAATTTTGATCCTGTTTATTCTCCTGTTGCCTCGCATAGTTATAAATATCTCCTGATTCATCACCTTAAATACAAGTTCGATAATCAAATTACGCTGACCACGATCAATGCAGTAGATATATTTCGCAGAACTATCGGAAACAAACAATATTATCCGCGCATCTCCAATGGCGGGCGACTTGAATATACCCATGGGAGGGCGTATGCGACAGTTAGTGTTTACTATCAATATGGCGAGAATGCCGCTTCGGAAAAAATTCACGCCTATTATTTTCAGCCTGAAATCAGTTACAATACGGGCAGAACGCTTTTCAGATTAGGTGCCGAAATTCTGAGCGGTGAGAAAAATACGGTTTCTAAGGGAGTTTCGAATTCATTCGTTCCGCTTTATGGCGTTGCCTGGAAGTTTATGGGCAATATGAATTTGTTCACCCGTTTCCCAGTCGATGTCAACAAAAAGGGGCTATTTAATCCGTACTTGTTCACCATATTTCAAGCTGGTAAGAAGCTTTCCTTGCGTGGTGATGTACATCTATTTTACTCAGAACACCTACTAGTAAGTGGAGGCGACGAAGTTGACGGTAAATATCTGGGATTTGAAAGTGACTTGTCTTTGAATTACAGGCCGGCGAAAGCAGTGGAAATCATCTACGGGTATTCTTTCACCTTGGCTACAAGACGCATGGAATTGCTGAATAAGGTTAATGATGCCGGAAAAATACCAGTATGGAGTTATCTTATGGTTTCTTATGCTCCGCGTTTATTAGCGAAAAGGTGGTCAAAAAGAAGGCAGGGACTTCGTTAGTTTGTAATAATCGAGAGAAGCGGTAGATTTAAATCTTGTTTAAAATTCGGTATATTCACTAGTCAAATTATGATTGGAAATTTTGTTAGAAAATTAAGTAAATCATCTAAATATGGCAAAGAACAAAACCGTTGAAACAGAAAATAGTGTAGCAGTATATTTGCAAAATATTACCGATGAAAAGAGGCGTCAAGATTGTTCTGAAATTATCAGTTTAATCCGGCACCATACCGGTCTTGAACCGAAAATGTGGGGGACTGGTATTGTAGGTTTTGGAAGTTATCATTATGTCTACGCTAGCGGCCATTCGGGAGACGCACCATTGGCAGGAATTGCGGCAAGGACCAATGCAATATCCTTATACCTTGCGTCAGATCCCGAAAAGAGAGAAATTTTATTGCAGAACTTAGGCAAATATAAGATGGCAAAAAGCTGTATTTATATCAAAAAAATTGAAGATATTAATATTGACGTACTATTAGAAATGGTCGATAATTCAATTGAATTTTTACAAAAAAAGTACTGATCAAATTACTTTTATTTCAATTTTCTGAATTAAACAGTAAAACTATGGATAGAATATTTTCCAGACCTATTTACCAGGTTTAAAGGCCGGTCTTTTCTCAAATGTCAAATTTCTGATTGCTTCCTGTTTTGCTTCTTCAGTTTCTTCGAAATAATTTACAACATACATCAAAGGAACAGTAATTCTGTCTGCTGCATTGGAAAGTTGTATCACTGCCCTATCTACAGATGATTCATCGAATCCTATAAAATTGCCCGTAACAGCCTCAGCTGGCGGGTTTGAGTATGATATTGTCCGGTCGATAAATTTTTCAGCACGTCTCTGTAGGCCGGTAAGCTGGGGTTCTGTCATGATTTCTATGGTTAATATTCGATTTTAATCTTTTAAAGGTAACACACTGGCTTGAAAATGGGATAACAAAAATCGATTTTAGTAACTAGCGGCTAATTAATCAAAGCATAACCTGGACTTAACGGGAGGGTAACAATGCGAAACTACTTTTGCACTCAGTTAAGACAGGAGGAAATAGCCATAACAAGCATTGGAATTCTTCTCAAAAGGTAATAATTATTTGTAACGTATATATATTAACGTTTGAATTTAGATTTGATATCACTGCATTCATGTAAATGTAAAATAAAATTTGCCTTACCTATTTCAAATCCATCTATTGCTGTTTAAAAAAACCTCCTCCTTATTGACTGCCAGCTTTCTGAAATAAATTCAGCAGTGGCTCCATGCTCAGAATACTTACTACTCTAACATAAATTACAAACAAACAAAATGAAACAATTATTTACAGGCTTATTCCTGCTGTGTTCGCTGCTCTGTTTTACGACGCCGAGGGTGTATGGGCAGGGAAATGAAGCAACCGTTATCGGGAAGGTAACCGAAGCAGCGGGTCCAATTCCGGGTGCCACCGTTTTGGTCAGAAACGAATCTACTGGCTTCCAGGCCGGTACCGTTACCGACATCAATGGTGACTACATTATCAAGCAGTTACCATTGGGCTCGCCTTACTCTATTACTGTTTCTTTCATCGGATTTGGGGAACAAAAGAAAACAGGTTATTCTTTGAACCAGGGCGATCAGTTAAAGTTGAATTTCGTGATGGAGAATAGCGCAACGGAACTGCAAGCTGTTGATATTAAGGCAAACTCATTGAAAAACACAGTGGTATCATTGGGTGCATCAACGCCGATTACGGCAAAGGACATTACTAAGTTACCAGTAAATGGTCGTAGTTTTGGTTCTCTCATCGAACTGTCACCGTTGAGTAACGGATCAAGTTTGGGTGGACAACTTGCGTCTTCTACCAACTTTACATTAGACGGTATGACTTCGCGCGGAACCATTGCTGGTGGATCTACGCAGGGCGCATACTCCGTTTCTATGGAAGCAATTCGTGAATTTAAAATTGTAACCAACGAATACGACGTTACTATGGGCCGAGCGGGTGGTGGTACAATTAGTACAGTAACAAAATCCGGTACTAACAAGCTTTCAGGTAGCGCGTTTACCTTTATGCGTACAGACTGGCTTTCAAGTCCTTTTGATTTGAGAGGTAATAAAAGGGTGCAGGACTTTTCTACCTACCAGTATGGAGCGTCATTAGGCGGAGCAATCAAAAAGGACAAAGTCCACTTTTTCGTAGCATGGGATCACCAGGCCGACTCGCGTCCTTTATACATTGCGAATATTCAATCCCCTGCGGATGAAGCTGCTAACAAGGTAACGCAGCAGACTTTGGACAGATTTTCAAACATCGCCAGAGCAAAATATGGGGTTTCCAACAATCCTCAGTTTGGTGCTTTTGGTAAGAAAAAAGGAACCGACGCCATTTTTGCAAAGATCGACTGGCAGTTGAATTCGAAGAACCTTTTGTCAATTCGCAATAATATGGTGATTGAAAATGATATGCTTTCCGAAGGTGACAACAGCAATATCAATGCTTATGAATCTTACATTGATCGTAAAAGATTCGATAACAGCATCATGGCCTCGTTGCGGACAATTATTAATTCTAAAATGACGAATGAGTTGAAATTGCAACATTTCTATGAGGACCAGGCTATCATACCTAGCTCAGAACTTCCTGCTGCCGGGATTCCACGTGCTATCGTAGAAAACGTTTCTTCTGTTTCTGGATCGAATACTTATAACGCATCGATCCAGATCGGTGGCCAGCGTTTTTCTCCTGAATGGTTTAAAGGAACGGTAGTTCAGATGGTGGATAACTTTTACTATAATACAGGAAAGATCAACTTCACTTTCGGTCTGGATTTGATGTTCAACCGTATGAAGTCAGTTTACGGAAGTGAAATGAACGGACGTTTTTATTTTACAGGTCTGGATAATTTTGAGAATCAGACGCCTTATCGTTATGCAAGAGAAATCAATTTGCTGGATGACCCTAGTAATGTTGTAAACTCTATGAGCACAGGTGTTTATGCGCAGATGGATACAAAACTGGCGCTTGGACTTGAAATGATGGCAGGTTTACGTTTGGATAATACACAATATCTGAATAGCGCGAATTTCAGTCAGGTGGTTTTCGACGAACTTGGCTTACGCACTGATAACGTAATTAACACAACCCAACTACAGCCTCGTGTACAATTTACGTGGGATGTAAATGAGCGTAGCAAAGATATCGTTCGTTTCGGTGCGGGTGTTTTCGGCTCAGCGCTGAATCCTTATTCGATGATCAACAACATGCTGTTTGACGGAACAAGAGTTGCATCTGTTGATATACAGGGTGCTCTGGTCCCTAAACCAAACTTCCCGGGCTACCGTGCAGATCCTTCAACCGCACCGGGTGCAGAACTTTTCAATATTCAGGGTGTTGAAAGATTGATAACCATCAACACGAACAGCAAAGACGCTAAAATTCCGGTGGTGTACAAAACCAACTTCTCCTACAACCACTTCTTCAGTGATCGTATGCGTGTGGGTGTGAGCGGATATGCCTCATGGGCTCGCAACAATTATATGTATGTAGACCGTAATATGGTGGAAGATCCATTCTTCCGTATTGCCGCAGAAGCTAACCGTGGCGTATTTGTGCCAGCCAGCAGTATTACGCCAAGAAATGGTGCAACAAACTGGTTGGAAAGCCGCAAAACCAAAAACGTTGGCCGCGTGCTTGAACTGAACAGCGAAGGGAAGAAAAACCAATATGCTGTGGTGATCGACGGAACATACCGATATTTCAAAGATGGTCAGATTACTGCTTCCTATACATTGAATGATTCAAAGGATAATACTTCTTACAACGGAAACGTAGCCAATACAGCAACGCTTGACCTGATGGTTGCGGATGATCCACGTGATTTGAGCAAAATGAATTATGCAAACAACCAGTTCCGTAATAAAATTGTATTCTACGGAACGGCTCCAAGTATTTATGGTGTAACGATCGGTCTTCGGTATTCCGGAATCGGAGGAACGCGCTATTCTATGGCAGTGCAAGGCAATATGAACGGTGACTTCGTATCGTCGAATGACCTTGCTTACATTTACAATCCGAACAGCCCTGAAACACCAGAATATATCCGCAAAGGAATCCAGGCCATCCTGGATAATCCGGAAGCAGAGCAGAGCATTAAGGATTATATCACGAGAGATATGGGCAAAATAGCAGAGCGCAACGGTGGTGTCAATGGTTTCTACGGGGTATTTGATTTGCGCCTTGCGAAACGCTTCAAGCTGTTCGGTGGCCATGGTCTGGAAGCTTCTGTTGATGTCTTCAATGTCGCTAACCTTTTGAATCATGACTGGGGTGTAGGTAAAAATTTGTTAAAGCAAAACCTTTATTCGATCAAAAGCTTTGATGCTGCGAAACAAGAATTTGTCTACAATGTGAGTGGCGGAACAGGGGTTTCCAATCTGAACGGCAATCCTTATCAGGTTCAGCTTGGTTTGAGATATGGATTCTAATTTTTAAGTTAAAATGATAAAGCATGGATAATATCATTGATTGTTGTCCATGCTTTTTTAATTATCTAATCGCTCACTTTACAAATTTCATGAAAAAATTATTTTCAACGCTTGTGTTATCTGTGTTGTCTGTGGCTAGCGTCATGGCTCAGGATGCACATGTTATTTTGATCAGTATCGATGGGTTAAGACCTGAATTTTATAAAGACGCGTCCTGGTCGATGGTAAATCTTCGTCAGGCTATGAAAACCGGATCCTATGCTGACGGTGTTACGGGTGTTTTTCCAACGGTAACTTATCCTTCACACACTACGATGATTACCGGTGTGAAACCGATCAAACACGGCGTTTATTATAACGTACCATCTGAACCGCTGGAAGTGACCGGAAAGTGGAATTGGGATTATTCTAATATTAAAGTTCCGACCCTATTCAGTGCAGCGAAGGAAAAGGGTTTAAAAACTGCATCGGTTTTTTGGCCGGTTTCAGTTGGCGGACCAGCGACTTATAATATTCCGGAATACTGGTATTTGCCGGAAACTAAAGGCGGAAAAAGGAATATGACCAAAGCACTTTCCGAGCATTCATTTCCAAAAGGCTTTTATGAAGAAATTCAGCAAAATGCGGTTGGTAAGCTTGAAGAAATCGATTTTGACGGCGATTATTTGAGTATCGATGATAACCTTTCCAGAATGAGCAGTTACATTATCAGACAATACAGACCTGCTTTTTTAGCAGTTCACTTGGTCGCTGTTGACCATTTTGAACATGAAGAAGGGAGAGACGGAGATAAAGTTCGGGCAGCGCTTTCAAGTGCGGACAGAGGAATTAAATCAATTTTGGAAGCTGTTGAAAAGGCGGGTATCAAAGAGAAAACTACGATTATCGTGACGGGCGACCATGGGTTTGTTGATATTCATTCGTCAATCTCGCCAAATGTTCTGCTTGCTCAGGCAGGTCTTTATAATCCAAATGATAAAGATAACTGGAAGGCCTATTTCCACGCTTCCGGAGGTTCTTCCTTTTTGCATTTGAAAGATAAAAATGATAAAGCAACTTTGGACAAGGTAAAGTCAGTTTTAAATAAATTGTCCGTGTCAGAGCAGTCGATGTTTTCTGTAAAAGACAGAGATGCCCTTGATATGGTAGGTTCTGATCCTAACGCGAGTCTTGCGCTCGCACCCAGACAAGGATTTACTTTTGGTAATGCGGCAACAGGAGATTTCATACGTCCCGCGAGTGGAGGAACGCATGGGTTTTTCCCTGATTTTAAGGAAATTCAGACAGGCTTTGTTGTTTTTGGAAATGGTATAAAAAAGGGAACGGTGATTCCGGAAATGGGATTACAAGACATCGCTCCACTCATTGCCAAACTGCTGGGAATTAATTTTCCATCCGCTGACGGAACATTATATCCCGGACTTCTGGAAAAGGATAAGTAAGGGTATAAGTAAAGAAGCATTCAAAATTTTAAACGATAATCGTCTGACGGTTATCGTTTTTTTATGGTCAAAGCGGATTGAAGTTGAATTATTATGATGTTGTTTAACAGAAAAGCCATGCTGCGATGTTTAATTTTTAGAATGAGATTAAGATGTTATTTATATTTGTCACAAACGTTTTGAAAATCACACAACGAGGGATGATGTCTACTGAGGAAAAACTTGCTTCTGATATTGGTAAAGTAAACAAAATACCAATTGTTCCGATGATCCTGGATGTGATCTGCAAGGCAACAGGTATGGGATTTGCCGCCATTGCCCGGGTTACACAGGACAGATGGATTGCATGCAGCGTGCAGGATGATATCAATTTTGGTTTGGTTTCCGGTAGTGAATTAGAAATTGAAACAACCATTTGTAATGAAATTCGGGATAGTCAGCGCGCTGTTGTGATAGATAATGTTGGAGACAGCGACTATGTTAATCACCATACGCCCAGGATATATGGCTTTAAAAGTTACATCTCTGTTCCCATTTTTCTGAAAAACGGAGAATTTTTTGGTACGCTTTGTGCAATAGATCCCAATCCTGCGAAACTTAGCGATGCGAAGATTATCGGTATGTTTAACCTTTTTACTGACTTGATTGCCTACCATTTGCAAAGTATGGATTTGTTAAATCAGAGCAACTTTGCAGTTCAGGAATTAAGTCGCCAACTCACACATTCTACCGACGAAAATCGCCAGTATAAGCACATCTCAGATCACAACCTTCAGGAGCCACTTCGAAAGATCCGTATGTTCAGCGATATGCTGATCGCCGCGACAGAGTCATCCGATCTTCAAAAGGCGAAGGAACTCGCTGTCAAAGTTTCTTCCAGCGCGCAACGTTTTTCCATGATGATCAAAGATCTCTCCGAGTTTTCAGAACTGGATTACAAGGAATCGGCATTTGAAACGGTAGATTTAAATAAAATTATCACAGACGTCTGTGTGCAGTTAAACAGTGAATTGCGTAGCCAAAATGCGATTCTGAATGTTGGATTTTTACCTTCTGTGCCGGCGATACCGTTACAATTGGAGCAATTGTTTTTTCATCTGATCAGTAATGCTTTAAAGTTTTCCAGAAAAGATCGAATCCCTGTGATTGACATATTTGCCAGGGAGATTGAAGTGGACTTGTTAGAATATCCGCTATCAAACGATAAGGAAGGGAAATATTTCGAGATCACGTTGAAAGACAATGGGATAGGTATTGAACAATCGCAGCTTGAAAAGATCTTTGACATCTTCGCGCATCTGCCTTACGATCAGGTTCCGGAAGGAAAAGGTATAGGTTTGTCCTATTGTCGCAAGATTATCCGTAACCATGGAGGCGTTATAAAGGCGCATTCTGATTTAGAAAAAGGTACTTTATTTTCAATTATTTTACCGGTCAGGAGAATAACGAGCATCGATCTTGTGCCGGATAATGCTAGTTTCGGTTTGTAAATTTAAAAGGATTTAATTATAAATTTTTAATTTAATTCTCTGGCTGCATCTTCATAATTCCGGTTTCATAAACGAGTATTTATAATCGTCGTTCAGCTTATATAAAAACGATTATTCCTGCCACACTTAATGCTCGTGTTATGTCCGCATTTCGTTTTCTCTTCTCTTTTTCTTTCTCAATTGCTCTGTCGATCGCTTGCGAAGCCATTCCGCAGTCCAGGTCAGTTTCAGACACGACAAAATTTGATCGTGATTATGCTTTGGAAGCAACAATGCTGGGATTTTTTGCACCTGACGGCGCAAGAAATCCAACGCTGAAAGCTAATAGGGGTGATCGTGTCAGAATTAAGATAACCAACGGCGAGTTGATGACGCATGATATTTCTCTGGAAAAGCTGGGATTAAAAAGTAAAGTGATCATCGAGAAGGGCGCTACAACAAGTATTGAGTTCAAAGCCTCGCAAAACGATATATACTACTGCTCCGTGCCCGGGCACCGCGCCGCTGGAATGGCCGGAAACTTTGAAGTAGTGGATGGTTTAATTTCTGAAAAAACAATTCCCGGCCAGCTGCCCATGAAAAACGGTAAGCCGCTAAACCTGAATTTTGAAACAGGAAACCTGCAAGACTGGACAGCGACCGGTGAAGCTTTCACAAATGCCGTGGTCAAAGAGGATCCTTCGCCGCTGCACGAAAAGGAAATGCATATAGGTTTCAAAGGGAAATATTTTTTGAGCAGTGGAGGAACAGTTAATTCCAGGCTGACAGGAACATTGACTTCGGCTCCATTTAAAGTGACGCAGCCTTTTGCAGCTTTTCGCGTTTCGGGCGGCGCATTGCAGGATACCCGTATCGAGCTGGTACTTGCGGAAGCGGATCGAGTGATTTACCATATAACAGGGCAGGGGCGGGGAACTTTGCAGCCGGCTGTTGTGGACTTGCAGGCCTATCTGAATCAGGACATTTTTATTCGTATTGTTGATAATGAAACCGGAATATCCCAGATACCTTACATTCCGAACGACAAATGGGCGCATATCAATTTCGACGAATTTTTATTGTATCCCATCCGTCCGGATTTTCCAAATGAACTGAAACCAAAAGATATTATCATTCTTCCTTCATTGGACCCTGTGCCGAATGCAGGTCTTTCCGGATCGGAAGCCGCAAAAGCGATGACTTTGGCAAAGGGATTTAAAATCACGCTGGCAGCATCTGAACCTGAAATTATCCGTCCGATCAGTTTTACAATTGACGCAAAAGGACGTCTGTGGGTGGTTGAGGGGCATACCTATCCCGTCCCGGCTCCGGAAGGACAGGGGAGGGATCGTATTTTGATTTTTGAAGATACGGATGGTGATGGAACGCTTGACAAAAGAAAAATCTTTACCGAAGGACTTAACTTGGTTAGTGGAATTGAGGTGGGTATGGGCGGTGTTTGGCTGGGAGCTGCGCCGTATCTTTTATTCATTCCAATTGACGCAAAAAACGACAAACCCGCCGGTCCTCCGCAGAAATTGCTCGACGGCTGGGGAACCCAGGATACGCATGAGGTACTTAATAATTTAAGGTGGGGACCTGATGGTTGGCTGTATGGAACGCATGGAATTTTCACCCATTCAAATGTTGGAAAACCTGGCACTACGGATGCTGAAAGGACGAAAATTAATGCCGGCGTGTGGCGATATCATCCGACCAGTCGTGCATTTGAGGTGTTTGCAGAAGGTTCAAGTAACCCCTGGGGAATTGATTTCAACGACTACGGTCATCCGTTTATCACCGTTTGTGTAATTCCGCACATGTATCACGTGATCCAGGGCGCCAGGTATCAGCGACAGGCGGACCAGCATTTTAATCCCTATACTTATGATGACATCAAAACCATTGCCGATCATGTGCACTGGGTAGGCGACCGTGGTCCACATGCCGGAAACTTTCGGTCTGCTTCTGCGGGTGGTGGTCATGCGCATGCAGGCGCAATGATTTATTTAGGCGGCGATACCTGGCCGAAGGAATATCGAAATGATATTTTTATGAACAACATCAATGGTGCGAAGTTAAATATCGATCATTTAGCACGCTCCGGATCAGGATATGAAGCAACGCACAAAAACGATTTTTTATCCATGAACGATTCCTGGTCGCAATGGCTGAATTTTAAATATGACCCGGGTGGCTCGGTTTATGCGATCGATTGGTATGACAAAAATCAATGCCACAGCCCGAACCCAGACGTGCATAATAAAACGATGGGAAGAATATTTAAGATCACGCACGACAATGACAAATGGGTGAAAATTGATCTTTCCAAAGCGTCGGATACGGAGCTTGTAAAGTACCAATTGAATGCCAATGAATGGTATGTCAGACAGGCAAGAACGATTTTGCAGGAGCGTGGGTCCAATAAAAAAGTCCACAAAGCACTGAAAGAAATTCTTTCCGAAAATCCGGATCCGACAAGAAAATTGAGAGCGCTCTGGACTTTGCATGTGACAAATGGATTGACCGAAAAAGACTTGACAAATTTGCTCGCCCATGAAAATGAATATTTGAGAAGCTGGGCAATTCAGCTTTTGTGTGAAAATAAAAAGGTATCTCCCGAAACGTTAAAACTTCTTGCAGGACTTGCAAAAACTGATAATTCAGCATTGGTGAGACTATACCTGACTTCGGCCATGCTTCGATTAGAGCCTTCAATGCGCTGGGAAGTGATGGAGGCATTGGTTCAAAAGGCAGAAGATAAAAATGATCATAATCTGCCATTGATGGTTTGGTATGCGTTTGAACCCATGGCAGCCGTCGATATGAAACGTGCTTTGCAAATGGCGGAAAAGGCAAAATTGCCTAAAATTTTACCGTACACGATCCAACGCATTGGAGCAATCGGGACGGAGGAATCAAAAAAAGTACTGAAAGAATTTAACGACCGCCTGGGTAAAACGAATTCGCATGAACATCATGAAACACAAATGCTGATCGGAAAGGTTTTAGGAAAATAGCGGTGTGAAAATTTTAATAAGCACTAACTTATTTTCCTTTAACTATTTACCGACATTCTTTTCCCAGTTGATGTGCTTTTGCAATCCATCGTTGTCTGTTGTCAAGGTTAGCAGTTTTTACAATGCCGAATCGGGTAACTTTAACAGGATTTATCCCGCAAAATTGCAGCGTTGATTTTTTCAATTGATTAATACTTGGCTGCCCATAAACCAGATAATAATACAAGCCCGGCTGATCCATAGTCGTGATGATATGCCCTGATTTTCCTTTAAGTAATTTGTCCCACCATACAGAATTTTCTCTATAACGGAATGCCATACCCGGCAGAAAAAGCCGGTCAATAAAACCTTTCATAATCGCTGGCAGCCCTCCCCACCAGACAGGATGAATCCATACAATATGGTCTGCCCATTTGATCTTTTCCCAGGCATCCAGAAGGTCAGGTTCAAGTTCCATCCGTTGTTGATATCCGTGACGAAGATTAGGGTTAAAATCCAGCTCAGATATGATTAGATATTCAACGTGAGCACCTGAAAGATTTGCACCTTTTATATAAGCATCGGCTAAGGCGTGGTTCAAACTTGCCGGATTTGGATGACCATTTATCACAAGAATCTTTTTCATTTCAGTGGGTTGAATTTATTTTAAATCAGATCAAAAATGATCTGTTGCAATATTAAGCAACCACTCTGGCTAAAAACATGACATTTGTCCTAAAATGCACTTTGGCTGATTTCTCTGCGCAATCTGCTTAGATGCCTTGGGGTGATGTTCAGGTATGAAGCGAGATACTGCACCGGAATGTTCTGAATAAATTCAGCTTGTTTGGTCATCAACTCTACATAACGCTTTTTGGCAGTGTATTTCTGATAACCGAAAATCCTGTTTTCCAGTCCTATATATTGAAGTTCAGTCAGATGTTTTCCCAATTTTAGCCACGCGCTTCCATTTTGGTATAGATGTTCGAGATGTTCTTTTTTTATCACGACCAGTTCAACATCCGTCAATGCCTGAATACTTTCTTCGGTTGGATTTCCGGTAATGAACGACGAAAATGCGGTCATCATATTGCCGGGAAATGTCAGACAATAAGTAATTTCTTCTGCTGAATCGGAAAAATAAAAGGAACGCAGAATCCCCGTTTTTATAAACACCACTTCATCGCAGATCTTTCCTTCCCGAATCAGGAAGTCTCCTTTTTTAAGTTTTCTATCTATTAATAAATGATCAAGTTGATCCAGCTCGTCAGAGGAGAGTATATTAAAATTTTGGAAAAATGATTTCATCTTTAACGGTCTTTGGGAATTTTGAAACAAATATAATAGCCGCCGGAGTGTTTTGACTGATGCTTCCTTTTATACTCATAATCATTACACCCGTGAAAAACCGTTTTCGAGTAGCATTAATATTTTGCTTCAATTGGATTTATTTTCATAATTTCATTGACGCGAAACTTACGTGAGGAAATAAATTATTTCTAATTATTACATGTTCAAAAGATGAAAATAATTGGCCGTCCCAAGCTGGAAGATGCTCCAAAATGGTATCCATATTTCCTGAATCTGGTACCGGGGGACAATTTAATTGAGGCACTGGAAAATAATAAAAAGCAGATGCTGGACATAATCGCATCTGTCCCTGTCTCGCTGCAAGATTATGCTTATGCAGAAAATAAATGGACGGTCAAACAGGTTTTTATCCACCTCGCAGATGATGAGCGTTATTATGCATACAAGGCTTTTTGTTATTCCCGGCGGGTAAATGTCTTACTCGAAGTTCCCCAGGGGCAGGAATACAACAAAGATTTTAACGCGCAAAACAGAACTTTAAAAGATATCGCTGAGGAATTTTTGTCGGTCAGAAATGCGACGATTACACTTTTTAGTAGTATGACGGATGACATGCTTGACTTTAAGGGTTTCGTCAGCGAAGTACCCTATTCCGCCAGAAGTTTAGGCTGGATGGCGGTCGGGCATAATATTCATCATTGTAACTTGCTGAAAGAGGTGTATTTCAAGCATTAATAACACGGAATGGTTTCGTTGAAACACACATTTTCATTACAAAGCTACCGTGACTTAAAATTTTGTTGAAAATTAATAGGGAAAAAGTTACGTAAGTTCGTCTATCAGAAAAGGTATTAATTCACAAAATATCTTTAATCACTTATACTTTCAATATGAAAATTAAACACTTAACTTTCCTTGCGCTTGCCTTCGCTTTGGGTAATGATCATCTCTATGCACAAAAAGGAAAACCTCTTTTTACCGAGCAGCCTGGAATGGTTTCATATACTTTTCGTAAAAGTTTAAGTAAAGACGCGGCTGCTACTTTGGATACTTTGAAAGGTCTGGGAATAAAGGATATGGAGTTTTCGAGTTTGTTTGGTAAAACGGCTCCGGAACTTCGCAAACTGCTGGATGAAAGAGGGATTAAATGTTCGTCTTTTGGAGTTAGTTATGACGATGCGCTTAATAAAACGCAGGAAGTAGGACAGAACGCGAAAGCATTGGGCGCCAAGTTTGTTCGGGTGGCATGGATACCTCACAAAGGCCCTTTCACCCTGGAAATGGCTCAGCAAACCGTGGCTGATTTTAACAAAATGGGAAAGCTGCTCAAAGACGAATTCGGGTTGACTTTTTGTTACCACAACCACGGCTATGAATTTGAAAAACATGAAGACGGGACGTTGATGGATTATATTATACAGAAGACTGACCCGAAATATGTCAGCTTCGAGCTGGATATGTTGTGGGCGTTTTTTCCTGGGCATGATCCAGCTGCTTTGATCAACAAATATCCAACGCGTTTTAAATTGGTTCACATGAAGGATTTGCGGAAAGGCGTACAGGGCAATCTTTCCGGAGGGACGCCGGTTGAAAACGACGTTGCTTTAGGAACAGGGCAATTGGACATTCCGACGATATTGAAAGCGGCTAAGAAATCCTCAATTCAGCATTATTACATCGAAGACGAAAGTCCAAGTTATGCCACGCAGGTTCCTCAGACGATTGCTTATCTGAAAAGTCTGACTTATTGATTACGAATCTGGGCCAATATATTGAAATTGTTTTTGTAACGGATATGAAAAGGGAGAGTCATCGGGCTCTCCTTTTTATGTTCAGATCGAAGGTGCCTACTTTGGTTGCAGCATCTGCGGAATTCCAATTTTTCTCGCTGAGGCGGCGGTACTGTCGATACCCAGATTCTTCATGATTTCTGAGGAAAGATTTGACGTCGAGTCCCGTGCAAATAATACAACCGGCCAGATATCGCCGCCGTCAGGGTTTAGGTCCATTCGTAAAATAAAAGAATAACCTTTCTGCCGGCCTGCAAAAACAATGGCGTCATTCACTTTTTGTTTGATCGGAGTGAATTTTTTGGCGTAATAATCCCGGAGTTCTTTCATTGCATTGGCTTCAAATTCATCAAAAGATTTTTTTAGATTATCAAGTTCCAGCGCTTTGTCCCGCAAAATCATTTGCTCGGCCTTACTTGCAACCAACTTATCCAGGGCCGCTGACTTCGCTTCATAGTCATCATATTTTCCTTTTAAGATTTTTTCATACTGTTGACTTTTCAATGTGATTTCCTGATTCAGTTTCTTGAATTCAGGCATTCTTTCAATGATCAGCTGCTGGTCTACATACCCGATTTTTTCACTGGTATTCTGCCCGAAACCTACCGACAAGCCGAGATAAAAAAGTAAACTAAGTACAGTTAGTAATCTCATAATGATTTGATTGGATAAAGTGAAACATAAAATCCAAACGCCATTGTGAGTCACCTATTGTATTAATAAATGTTAAATAACTAAGTTTTTAGTAATAGATGTATGCTGTTGTAAATCAATTTTTTCCAAACGCACTGGTAAACCGGAATTTTGACTGAGTTTTAAATCATCATAGGTAATTCCTGGTCTGCTTCTACAAAGGCAAAGTGGCGAAAATGTGTTCTAAAAATTTGTCCATATAAATTGTTGCGTTCGTATTCAGGAAAATTTAGTGAACAGAAAGTAAACAATTATCTGAAAGTTGAAGAATTAAAGGTCACGGCCGCGATAGGCAGCCATGTTCCTGAGAAATATAAAAGGTTGAGCGTAATGTATGGAGGAGGGTAAGCTGGTGTCAATCGAAAGTGCCTGAGCTTATGGATTGGAATGCAGTACAAAAGTAGTGTTATATTCAAACTTCTCACAATTTGAAAATATGATATCTATCATGTTTTTCTGTCTGCAACTTTAACAATATTTACTTGTAGCAGAAATATTTAACATTTTTTTTTGCATCAAAATGGTATTTATTTTGGACAAAGTCTTTACTAACGAAGCAGGTCATTAGTTTAATTTAAGTTTACCGCCTAACCTTAGCTTATCAGGATTTCGAACTTTGTATAGTATATGTTGAAAATGCGCATCGCTGATGATCATACCGTAATTTCCTTAGGCACAAGTATATCGATCAGCGTGACATTCGTACTCCTTCTGCACCCTAAACACTTGTATATCAAAAATCCTTGAAAGCTATTCCTGCTGAACAAAATTCACCCAACCGAAGCTTGTGCTTTTCTGTGTTGTCTGGATACTTTAACCATTTGCAGCACAACCGATAGGATAATCAGTCCAAGACCGATGTAAAAGGGCCATGTTAATTCCCGGTTTTCCTTGTAGATCAGAATAGCCAGAATGATCGTGTAAATTGGTTCCAGGTTGAAACTTAGATTTACTGTAAATGCGGAGATTTTGTTGAGCGCCTGAATAAGCAACATGTACAAAAGAACAGTGCAGAAAAGCGAAAGCATTACCAGATAACCCAAATCCTGCCAGGAAGGAATCATGGTTTCGACGGGGAAATAATGAAGGTAAAATGGCATCAGAAAGGCGAGACCTATACTGCCGCCTATCATTTGGTATACTGTGATAACTTCACTTTTAAATGAATGCGCAAGTCGCTCGTTAGCGATTGTGTAAAATGCAACCAAAAGCGAAGACATCGTACCAAGTAATATTCCTATTCGATATTGTGAATCAAAACTAAAAATCAGACCAATTCCCAATAATGTTAATCCGCTGAGCAGCAATTCGGAAGCTGCAAATTTCTTTTTATTCAGGATAGGGGCAAGGATTGCTGTGAAAAATCCGGTTAAAGAAAAACAAACTACGCCAACCGAAATATTCGAATACTTAATGCTCCCGTAAAAGAAAATCCAGTGAAGTCCAAGCAAGCAGCCAGTCAGGGCAATGCGTTGGAAATCCTTTCTTGAAACAGCTTTTAACTTTCGTGAAGCACCCAAAATCAGGAGAAGTAATATTCCTGAAATAAGCATTCGGTACCAAACCAGCAGGCCTTCATTGAGTGATATCGCCTTCCCGAAAACGCCCGTGAAACCGGCAAGGATAATGGATATATGTAGTTGAATAAAAGCTTTTTTCATTTTATCGTTTTAGAAGAGCGGGCTATTCTTCGAAATTATCGTAATAAGTAAAGTCTTCTGTTATTAGTCCTTTCTCAATTTTAAAAATTGTACAAATCGGTAATTCAAATTTCGAACTGTCGGGAGCGGTTCCTGTGGAAACAAATTCAACGATCACATGATTTTCGCCTGAAGGATAGACGTTCAGCACTTTGTCTGCCACATCCGGGAAAGTCTGACTTAATTCCCCGTATTTTTTAATAATCTGCTCCCTGTTTTGTTTGACTATTCCCTGACCTAATGATGGATCTTTAAAATCGGCTGTTTCGGTATACATATTCGCAAGACTCTTCCAGTTATGCTTATTGAAATATTCAAAATATTGACGAATTAATTTTTCATTTTTTTCTTCATTTTGCTGCTTCTGGGCGCAAGAAAATAGCGTTAACATACAAAAAGAAAGGGAAAGAATATTCTTCATGATTCAGATATTAAGGGGGTCAAATGAAACTTGGTTTCTCACCTAAATGTATTTAAAAGTTTGCGAATGTAACAGGTCGATCGGACAAACTTCCATATTGCGAGGAAATCGTCAGGAGATCAAGTAGAAACCGGACTTAACAAAATCGCAGCTCACAAAATAAACGCGTAAGACCTATCGTAAAATTTTGATTTTTTTCCTTAATTAATTTCCGAGATTATTACCGTATTCGTCGCCCGGTTCAGGCCGTAAAGCAATTGTTTTTTCTGAACAGAACGGTCGATGGCAATACCTTGTCCATGAATTGATGCAGGAAGTGTTGCTATATGTTCAAGGGTGTACCCGGATTTTGGGAGTCTCATAACGTATACTTCCGGCCGGTCGTGACCGGTGCAGTACAATAAACCATCATTTCCCCAGGCACCGCCGGAGTTGCTTTTTGGTGTAAAAGCTTCGATAATATTTTTAGGGAAAATCCACGATTCGAGTTGTCTGAATTCTTTATCATACCGAACAAGCGAAGTCCAGCGAACATCTCTTCCTTCACTGGATTCTTTGCCGCCATAATGCGCAAAGCCGATCCACCAATAGCCGTCCTTCTGGTCAATCCAGGTTAATGAGCCATGTTCTGCAATGCCAAAGCTATGGTTACCAATATGTTGTAACGTCTTGGTGTCAAAAATTTCGATGCTGCTCGCCATCGGGATCTCGGGATAGTTGGAGTTGGCGCAATACAATTTTCCATCAAATACAACACCACTGTTAAGATGTTTAATGCCATCTTTGGTCCCGTCCCAACTTGTCACCTGTTTGCCATCCGATTTGGTAAACTTTAAAATTGTACTGTTATTAATTACATAAAAGTACTGCTCATCCACTGCAACGGCTTGCTTGGCCTCAGATATCTGAAATTTTCGTATCTCTTTGATTGTCTGGGAATAAGATTTAGAAAATAGTAAAGATGCTGTCAGGCTCACACAGAGAAGTAGTGATTTTGAAAATGTCATATTGCGGCAGATAAATGGAATGCTCAAATTACTAAAATATTAAATTTTTGTGTTTAAGACAGTATTATTTTATCAAATACCATTTAAACACGATTAATTAATAGCCAAGGCGAGATAATCGAAATAATTCTACTTTAATTTATGGCTTCACATAGTTTTAATTGTGATTTCTGGCTTAAATTTGCTTCCCAAAGCCCTTTTTAACACCATCCTCAAAATTGTTAGTTTTTTATGTATAATCTTTTGATTTTAGAAAGTGAATCGATCTTCAAAATCGGTATATCCAGTCGGTTAGAAAGAGAAAATAAAAACATCAAAATTGAAACGGCAGACAGTATCAGCCAGATTTTGCAATCCTCACTTTTCAAAGTAAATGAAGTGAAGCAAAACTATGATCTCTTCATTGTTTCGTTAAACAAGCAGGAAGAGCAGGTGCTGTCATTAATCAAATATACCATTAAACATAAGCCAGGGATCCCGATTTTAATCTTTTCTTACGAAAGTGCTGACTGGCTTTTCAAGCAGGGCATCAATACCAAACCAGTACCGGGCCGCTATATCAAGAAAGTGACATGTTGGGCGGATATTCAGCAGGAAGTAAATAAGCTTTTTAATGAACCTGTTAAGTTGACCTCTGCACCCATTCGGGAAATTACGACTGATTTTGCTTTGCCGAGCCGCAGAACCGGCGAAGTCTGACCGGCTGTTTAAATTTTACCTACGACACCCATCACCATGATCGCTGCATTTTCTGCGGCGATCTGATAAAAATTCTTTACGTCAGCGGAAGCTTTCTGGTTCGCATTATCGCTCAGGCTTCGGATGATCAGAAAAGGTACCTTTTGCTGATAACAGGTTTGGGCGATCGCAGCTCCTTCCATTTCTGTAACGGCGGCATCAAGGTCTTTTCTTAACCGTTTGGTAGCAATTTCAGAGGCGACGAAAACGTCACCAGTAACAATAATTCCTTTTGTAATGGTTGGGGGGAAACTTCCATTTTCTCGTTTGACTTTTTCAAAAGTTAAACCTTTTGAGATAGAAACCGCTTTCTGGATCAGCACCGAATCACATTTAAAAGTGATGGGATTTTCGGCCATATCATACGGGTTTTTTGTCGGTGTGTAGATCATGCCCGTATCTTCAATAGCACCATAGTCGTGGTATTTTACTTCTGTTCCGATCACGATGTCGCCTGGATTAAGAGAGGTATCCACTCCTCCGGCAATCCCGGAAAATACGATTTCGGCAGGCCTGAAATGTTCGATCATCAGCGTCGTAGTGATTGCTGCATTCACTTTTCCGATTCCTGTTTGAGCAAGGACAACCGATTTCCCGTTCAGCATGCCTTTGGAGAAAAGCGTTTGGGCGATGACGGTATCTTTCCTGTTTTCCATTTTACTCCGAAGTAAAACAAGTTCAGGTGGAAATGCGCCGAGGACGCCCGTGATATTTTGTGAAAAAGTACAGAAAGATGAAACCAAAAGTAATAGCGAAAGCAGGTATTTTCTTCTCATATAAGTTGTTATAAAATCAAAGCTAAAATTGCAAATAAGTCAATAATCCAAAGCGCTAAACTGATTTGCCGGGTTTTACCGGTTGCGATATGTAAGGCAGTCCAGCTCAAAAAACCCCAGATGATTCCCTGCGTGATGGAATATGTAAATGGAATAAGCACCATCGCAAGAAAAGCCGGAAAGGCCTCACTCAGATCATTCCAGTTAATTTTTACGACAGGTTTCATCATAAATACACCAACCAAAACAAGCGCAGGCGCTGTCGCAATAGATGGAACCGCACTGATAATGGGCGATAGAAATAGAAACGGAAGAAACAGCAAAGCTCCAACCATGGCAGTCAAACCGGTTTTGCCACCTTGCTCAATGCCCACAGCGGATTCAATGTAGGCAGTACCGGGACTGCTTCCCGTAAGTCCGGCAAGGGTCGTTGAAAAGGCGTCGACGATTAGTGATTTCCGGATGTTTTTTGGTTCACCATTTTCGTCTAAAAGATTCGCTGCTTCGGCAAGGCCAACGAAAGTGGACAAACTGTCAAACATATCGGTAAAGACAAATGCAAGGATAATAGGGGCAAGGCTCCATTGTAACGAATTGATCAGATCAAGTTGAAATAACAAACTGAAATCAGGTCTGGCAACTAGTTCGGTGATCGTTACCAAGGTTTCACTTCCTCCGTAGTATCTTCCAATGGGCCAGGCAAGAATACTGGTTATAATAATACCAATCAGAATACTGCCTTTCACATGTCGTTTTAAAAGGATCACAGTGACCAACAAACCAACCAGAAATGTACATGTGGACGCATTCAGGTTTCCGAGGCTAACCATCGTAACTGGATTTGCTACAATAAATTTTGCATTGGAAAATCCGATCAGCGTAATAAAAAGCCCAATTCCTGATGCTATGGCATAACGAAGTGGTTTCGGAATGGCTTTTACAATGTAGGACCGGACATTAAAAATTGACAATAGCAGAAAAAATATTCCCGACCAGAAAACGGTACCTAACGCCACCTGCCAGCTGAGCTTTTCGGTGAAAACTGCTGTAAAGGTAAAAAAAGCGTTTAGCCCCATTCCGGGCGCAACCAGAATCGGGTTGTTCGCATACCAGCCCATCATAAAACTGCTGAAAAACGAAACCAGAATTGTGGCAGTAAGGACGGCCGAAAATGGCATCCCTGTTTGACTCAAAATGGATGGATTGACAACAATGATGTAAGCTGTTGCTAAAAATGAAGATACGCCGGCAAGAATTTCTGTTGAAACTGTTGTGTTATTTTCTTTTAATACGGAGAGGGAAAACATAGCGCTGGGGTTTATTTCAAAGATATTGATTAACCAGCGTTTTTAAAAACAGTGGATTGTTTACCCGGAAAATTGTTCTTTGATTCCTATTTTTCCCACTAGAAATACCGGGACTTTTTAAAGCGTGTGAAGATCTGGCCTGTTCAATTTGAAATGTAAGTCCTAATTGATTTAATAGATACCGGAAAAGCAGCCATTTTGATGATTGCCGCGCTTCCGGACCTGGCTGAAAATCATTTGCGCGATTTCCTTTTTGTTTTCCGCTTTCTGTTTTTCGTGCTTCTTTTTTTACCCCAGTCATTTTGCATTTTGCTGTAAGCCTTTTTACTGACTGTTTTCTTCTTCTTGGGCCGTGAAGTTCCTTTTTTCTTGCGGGCATTGATGTTGTTAACCAGAGAATTTTTAACACCCAGTTTGTTCTTTTTCGTGTTACGTTTCTTTTTTGATGCTGCCATGGTTTGTATTTTAACGATGGCAATATCAAAATTTATGCCTGTGAAAATTTATTCCGAAACCCGGTTATTTAAGGACAACGACCAGTTGTAAATAAAAGGAAATTAAGTGGTTACTCGGAAGAAATAAACCAGATTAAATGTGTGCTTCTCAGTATTTGGACTAGATGCGGAAGAAAGTATCAAAGCAATAAAAATCCCGGCTGAAAAATTCAGGCCGGGATCTTTTCACAGTGTTAACCAGGACTAACTTATGTCTTGCAATGCGCTTACAAAAAGTTTCATTTCTTCTTTGGTACCAATACTAACCCGGCACCAGGGTTTTTCCTGAATGTCCATTGCTTTAATAATGATTCCTTTATCTGACATTTTCGTAAGGAATTCTTTCCCCGGCATATTAATCGGGAAGATCACAAAGTTGGTATATGAAGGAACATATTTATAACCCATCGTAGTCAGGTTTTCGTATAAATAGGTTTTCGCTTCTGTGTTCAATTTGCGGGTGCTGTTTTGGAATTCGATATCATCCATCGCTGCCGAAGCTGCATAAACAGACGTGCAGGCAATTCCACTTCCGCCACCTTTGGTCACTTTTTTGATACTGTTCAAAGTCGAAGGGAGCGCAGCAACATAACCGACGCGAAGACCGGCCATTCCCATAATTTTCGAGAAAGTACGTGCCACGATGATGTTTTTCTTATCTTTCAACAAGGAAACCATGCTTTTGTTATCGGCCCCTTCGATTAATTCGAGATAGGCTTCGTCGATAAAAATGGGCACTTTATCAGCAACTCTGTTACAAAAATCGGTAAGTGCTTTCGTCGAAGTTACGGAGCCCACCGGATTATTTGGATTGCATAAGTATACCAGTTTAGTGTCCTTATCAATCGCTTTTTCCATGGCATCCAGATCGTGAGACCAGTCGGCTTTGCAGGGAACGGGCTTCCAGGTTGCGCCAACGGATTCAGCTACACGAATAAGTGACATGTAAGTTGGGTCGGCAGAAACAATATTTCCACCTTTGTCAAACATCGCAAGTGCTGTTTTTTCAAGAAGATCGCCCGATCCGTTTCCCATCATGATGTTCTCGGGAGCTACTTCTTCTTTAACCGCGATTTTACTGATCAGATCACGAAGTTCAGTTCTGGCATAGCGATTACCCTTTTCGATTGAATCGGAAATCGCTTTACGAGCCATTGGAGGCGGTCCGTAAGGGTTTTCGTTCGAGCCGATTCTTGCCACAACTTTCGCAAAATTAGGCTCCTGATCCAGATAATGCGCACGTACCATCGGACTTAGAAAAAGCCGGTTAGACTTGTCCAGTCTAAGTGGAGTTTCTGCGAACGCCCCGTCGCTTAAAAATGGTGCAACTGCCATTGCGCCAAGTGATGCAAACCCTGATTTTAACAGACTTCTACGGTCAATTTTCACGCCCATAAAGTTAAATTTTTGATGGTTGATAATTTTTGGGGATTAATTCCCTGAAAATAAAAAATCTGGCTTGCGGCGATCTGAAACGGGTAGTTGCATAACTACTTGCTAATCATAAATATAGTAAATCAAAAACCGATCTGAAAATGAAAATCATAAAAAATAAGTCTGAAATTTTAGATTAATGAAAATGTATATTTTTGTCTCAAAATGTTTACATTTTATTTTGTAATATTCTCTTTGTGGGAAATAAAATTGTGCTTATGAGTTTTTTTGCAGTGATTTAATTTTAAAGAAAGGCTCAATATGTCGATAGTCATTGGTTCAAAGTGACGTGAATCTCTTCGAGATACTCCATTACCCGCAGTTCCGCTTTTGTTCGATATTGTATTTTATTTGTTTTCAGAGAATTTCTGAGTGTCCGGTAAAAAGCAACGGCATTTTTTAAGGAATGCAGGCACGTCTCCTGGTCGTACGAAGCATTGGTTTTTAACATTGCTTCAAGATCACTTGCGGGCAAAATCATTTCCAGTTTTCTCACACCCTTTGGTAAATGGCCATTGCTAACAAGTGCAAGCGGGCCAAGAACGGTTTGCTGTAAAAATGAAATAAAGGTTAGTACTTCGAATAGCTCGCCCCGGCCAATTTTCGCCGCTGCATAGTGAATCCATACCCAAAAACGATCCTCAATCCATTGGATATCCGGTTGGGGGAAACTGGATTTCGATGATACGATCATATCAGATAACAAGTTCCCGCGTTCCCATAACACAACAGGATCTTCGACGCGCTCCGTCATATCCTCCGAATGCACGAATTTTAAATCGACATGAGTCAGCGGGTTGTCATACAGGCAAATTATCAAACGTGGTTCACCAACGTGTTCTCCGGTGAATGCCGAAAGCAGATCTCCCGCAGATTCCGCTAATTGAATCCGATGGTCAACTGATAAACTTTTGGACTGATGTACAATGACCAGGTCTATGTCCGAAAAACGGTCTATTTGTTGATCAACCCAGGAGCCACCCGCAGCAAGAGCCAGGTACTCATGGTCTTTCTGAAGAATTGAAATAAGGTTATTTGCAAAATTCTGGAAATGGACAGGAATCATTAGTAAAAACTTTAAGTAAAAACCACTTGTTGACAAGACAAATAAATAAGATGTTCAGGCAATGTCAAAGGCATGATTCTTTCTAAACTTCGTACATGGATAATTATACTGTAACGATAACGCTGATCGGAGTTGCGGCATTGGGAATGGCCTGGATGCCATCTTTCACAAAAAAGACCGGTATATCTGATTCTGTGGTTTATGTACTTTTGGGGGTTATTGCCTATTCTTTTATGGATATGCTTCCCAAGCCGGACCCGGTTCGGTATGAGGATTATGTGAAACACACAACTGAGTTTGTGGTTATCATCTCACTTATGGGAGGCGGGTTGAAAATCGACCGGCCGTTTTCTTTGAAATCGTGGGAAGTTCCTTTTCGGATGCTGACAGTGACCATGGTGCTTTGTATCGCACTGCTTGCTTTTGTAGCCTTTACATTCCTGCATTTTGATCTACCCTCTGCTTTGCTTTTGGGGGCTGTCCTTGCGCCCACGGATCCGGTTCTGGCAGCCGATGTGCAGGTCGGGCCGCCTATGGAAAAGACAAAAGATGACGTGCGGTTTTCTTTAACTGCTGAGGCCGGTATGAATGACGGAATGGGCTTTCCCTTTACCTGGCTTGCAATAACCGTTGCTTCACTGGCACCGAATGATGCAAGTCACCTTTTTGAGTGGTTCGCCTATGACTTTGTTTACAAAATAATTGCCGGTGTTCTTTCCGGAATACTTTTGGGAAATTTGCTTGGTTATTTGATTTTTAACGTCTCTAAAAAGAAAGAATTCATTAATATCAACGATGGTTTTATCGCCGTCGCTTCCGCACTTCTTGTATACGGACTCACCGAGTTGATCCATGGATATGGTTTTATCGCTGTATTTGTTGCAGCGGTGACGTTACGTAACTACGAATTTGAAAATGAATTTCACAAAGACCTTCATGATTTTTCAGACCAGGTTGAAAGGATTCTGGTAGCTGTTGTTCTGCTCGTATTTGGAGGGAGCCTGGTCCATGGAATTCTGGATTCTCTCACATGGCCAATGGCGATCGTAGGAATTATCTTTATACTTGTCATTCGCCCGGTTTCCGGAATGATTGGACTGATCGGAACGAAATTACACAACAAAGAAAAACTGGGAATCAGTTTTTATGGTATACGCGGACTGGGTTCGTTCTATTATCTGTCCTTCGCGTTCGCCGAAAAAGATTTTTTATATAGCAAGGAATTATGGTCCATGGTTTCATTTATTGTATTGCTATCTGTTATTATCCATGGTCTGACAGCCTCAACCGTGATGAAACATCTCGAAAGGAATTTTTCAAAGGAAATTTAGAATAACGTAAAAAGTTAAAAGGAGACGCCATGATCTGGTATCTCCTTTTTTTGACCTTTTATTTCGCTCTCTGATTAACTTCGATCAGATATCCGTCCGGATCTTCAAAGTAAATTTGCGTTACCTTGTCAAAACGAACCTGCTTGTGGAATTTCAGATTTTTCGAAGTCAGAAACTTTTCAGTCTGGTCGATAGAATCTACGAAAATCGAGAAATGACTTCCGTTTTTATCATTGACCACGGGTGCAGTTCTACCTGCCAAGAGGTGGATCATCTGGCCATTTCCAATATCAAACCAACCGCGAATTGCCTTCAAATCATCCGGAACCTGTACTGGTTTCAGGCCGATAATGTCTTTGTAAAAAGCCTTACTGGTCTCAATGTCTTTTACCTGAAGAGCCAGGTGGTTCCAGGTTACGCGGCCGAGTGGCTGTGTGTCCTGAGCGGACGAATCAAATACGATGAATAGCTGAGCAAACAGTATCAGAGAAAATAAACGTTTCATTTTTGAAAATGGATTGATAAACTTTAAATACAAAGGTAGGTCGGGACTAACTACTTTGTCATTTAAATTTGATTAAAACTTGAAATAATACCTCTCATAGTCATTTCGCGAACAATTCGATGGCGGGTTCAAATTTTAATCTAAAAGTCGATAAGCAGCGTCAGGGAAGATATTGACTTTTAGTTTGTCAGAAAGAAAAGATATTTGTAACTCGAAACTGGTTAAAAAGAAGTCCTCACAGAAACCTGAAGAATATTATTCCGGGTTTTGGTTTCGTCAATAATGTAGCGAAACATATAACCCGCCTCCGCTTCGAACAGCTTATTGAACCGGCAACCAAGCCCCAGATATGACCGGTTTTGGTCATAAAGTTTAGTGCCAAGTTTTTTCTGACCCTGCACATTTAGAAACAACTCATTTTGAACCGTCATGAAAATTCCTTTTTCGAAAAGCGGGTCGGTAACCAATGGAATTTGCGTGGTGATATAATATCTAAATCGCTGTGCGAAAAAATGATCACCTTCCTGATTCAGAAAACGTTGTTCGAACCTGAACCGGTTTGTGATTTCAATGCGCTGGATTTTTTTTTCAATTTGAAACTGCTCAAAAGCCCGATGTTCGTTTTCATGAACAGATTCATTGTTTTCTCTTTCCCATGTTCCAAAATAAGTATAACCCACTGTAACGGTCTGATCCGCTTTTAGCTTGTAGCCGACGCCCGGACGTATCAAAAGTGTATTCGCATAACCAAACCTATCAGCTGACCGGACTTGCACGTCGGAACTAAACTGCCATCTTTCTGATAATTTTTGTTGGTGCGACCAAAACAGCCAGCCATTTCTCTCAACAGCCTGACCCGAAGCTTCGTGTATTCCTTGAGACAGGAAGATCAGAAATGATAGGAAAATAGATCGTTTCATTTATTTATTGATTAGCAGCGCGGTATCTGTTAATCAATCGTGCCAGTGTAATTTTCATATCTACTCCGATGGCATGAATATTTATTTAACAGGGCTACGAAATAAAGTCTACTTAAAAGATATCTTATGGTTAAGGTTAAATTTTTCTTTTCCGTCTTCAAGGAAAGTTTCTCAGAATTTATGGATGATAACGGCCTGAAGCTGAGTGCTGCCTTATCATATTATACTGTGTTTTCGCTCGCTCCTATGTTGCTGGTAATCATCTCTATGGTTAGTATTTTCTTTGGAAGGGAAGCATTTCAGGGAGAATTGTTCGGTCAGATTTCCGGGTTAGTAGGTAAGGAGGCGTCGCTGCAACTTCAGGAGATCATCAAAAATGCGGCAATTTCTAATAAATCTTTTACGGCCGCCACAGTTGGTGTAGTGACGCTCTTGATTGGTGCAACGGGAGTTTTTGCTGAAATTCAGGACTCGATAAATTACATCTGGTCAATTAAATCAAAACCGAAAAAAGGCTGGCTGCAATATTTGAAAAATCGTCTTTTATCGTTCTCCGTCATTATCACACTTGGGTTTCTTTTATTGGTATCATTGGGTGTGAATGCGTTGGTCGACCTTTTGAGTGGAAGATTGGAACGATACTTCTCAGAAGTTTCTGTAATCATCTTCTCAGTATTGAACGTGGCTTTGGTGGTTGTGATTATTACTGCACTGTTTACGGTTATCTTTAAAATACTTCCCGACGGGCATTTAAGATGGAAGGAATGTATCGTCGGCGCAGCTTTCACAGCATTATTGTTTTTAGTAGGAAAATTTGGGATCACATTTTACCTGGGCCAGTCAGACCTCGGAGCGACTTACGGAACCTCCGCATCGATCGTGATTTTGCTCACCTGGGTTTATTATTCCTCGATTATTCTTTATTTCGGGGCGGAATTTACCAAGGTATACGCCCGCTCTGATGGCCGCGGAATTGAACCAAACGAGCATGCTGTCCTGGTCATAAGAAAAGAAGCAGAACATGCAGATGTTGCGAGCTCAATTGATCTTGCCAAAAAACCGGTTGCGACAGTCGCCAAAGTGAAGAACCAACTGTTCGATAAGGTAGGCGATTTTGTTGATAGTAAACTTGCAATTATTCGGGCAGAGATTGAAGGGATGATATCAAAAATGATAACGCCGGCTGTATATTATGCCGTCCTGGTAATTATCGGGTTTGGAATCGTTATCTCACTGACTCTAATCACGGGATATTTTCTTAACGTTTGGCTTGACAGTTATTTCCTTGGATATGTTATTTTACTCGGACTGTGCATTCTCCTCATTGGAATCGCTTTGACATACCGAAAAAAAATTACAGAATCTATTCGGTTATCACTTTTACCAAAAGAAAAGACAGTTTGATTACATTTGGAATCAACATTCGAAATGAGTTTTCATAAAAAAAGGATTCTGAAATCAGTTCAGAATCCTTTTTTTATGGTTGAAGTAATGATCAGAGCGCAGTTTCCTGTTCCAATATGGCAATAGCTTCTTCGTTTCCCTGCTGGGCAGCTAAGTCGATCACTGACAACCCCCTGTTATCAACTATATATTTATCGGCACCATGATCCAACAGCAACTTTACCATGTTGTTCCGGCCGAACATGGCTGCGAACATTAGCGCCGTGCCTCCGTTTCCATGTTGAAGATTTAGATCTGCACCATGTGCGATGAGCAGTTCTGCAATTTCGGGATAACCTTTGAACGAGACGCCCATTAAAGCTGTATTGCCTCCAAAATCCATCGCGTTCACATCCGCTCCCGCCTCAAGAAGCAGTTTGGCAGCCTCAAAATGGTTGTTATAGCAGGCGATAATCAGTGGCGTATATCCTTTTTCATCCTGGCAGTTCACATCTGTATTTCTTTCAATAAGCTCTCCGATCACTTCCGCGTTACCAACTCGTGCGGCCTGAATGATTACTTTATCTATGTAGTCCATAATTTTTATTGATGAGGTATCTGTTTAACGTAATGTTTCCGGAACAACCGTAAAAATTTCTTAATCGGCTTGTACTGTTATACATAGTAAAAATTGTTCCAAATGCTTTTAGTCGTAGTTTATGATCTTTTGGCGTGTAGGAACAAGAATTGTATATTCTGCGAAATTTCAACTTGA
Organism: Dyadobacter sp. HNCC25DJ186; assembly: GCF_056895235.1. NCBI lineage: Bacteria > Pseudomonadati > Bacteroidota > Cytophagia > Cytophagales > Spirosomataceae > Dyadobacter > Dyadobacter sp. HNCC25DJ186. The sequence continues at coordinate 134,511 of NZ_JBXHAS010000009.1, read as the reverse complement.
TATGGCAAAACATAGCGCAGGAATCCTAGTTTATCGGAAAAATAATGGGGTCGAAGTTTTCCTGATTCATCCGGGTGGGCCATTTTTTGCCAAGAAAGACAATGGAGCCTGGTCTGTCCCAAAAGGTGAGTTTGGCCGGGATGAAGATCCGCTCCATGCAGCCAGGAGAGAGTTTGAAGAAGAAACAGGCCACAAAATCAGCGGCGATTTTATTCCCCTTCCAACTGTCAGGCAAAAGGGAGGCAAGATTGTCCATGTTTGGGCAGTTGAGGGAGATATTGACGCCGATTCTATAATTAGTAATACTTTTCAGCTGGCGTGGCCACCTCGTTCTGGTAATATTCAGGAATTTCCGGAGGTAGACAAGGCTGCATGGTTCGATTTGCAGATCGCAAGGGAAAAAATTAATGTGGGGCAAATTTCGCTGCTTGACGAGCTGAGTGCATTGATTGCATAATTTTTTTAAATGCTTCATGATTTAAGCAAGAATCGTCTGAAATTGTCTAAATTTCTGGCACGTTATTTAAACGATTATTTTTAAAATTGACATGAAAGCTGACAAAGCTGTTTAACGACGTTTGGTCATAAATTAACTTAAAGAGAAATACTATGCGTTGGTCTGATTTACGAAGGAGTGGAAATGTTGAAGATCGTCGCGGCATGTCCGGCGGTGGTAAGGTTGCCATTGGAGGAATCGGCATGATCATCGTTCTGGCAATAGGGTTGCTAACCGGGCAGGATCCTACTGAAATCTTGTCGAATTTGCAGCAGGGTCAACAAACGGAACAAGTCCGGACAGCGCCCGCAGGGCCCCGGCCGGATGATAAAACAGCCGATTTTGTAACCGCTGTTTTGGGAAGTACGGAGGACGTCTGGGGGCAAATTTATGCTGAAAATGGTGGACAATATGAACAGCCTAAGTTACAGATTTTTGAAAATTCAACCCAGAGCGGGTGTGGAGGAGCATCTTCCGCGATGGGGCCATTTTACTGTCCGGCCGACCAGAAAGTATATATTGATTTGTCGTTCTGTGATGAATTACGAGAAAAATTCAATGCGCCGGGCGACTTTGCTGTGGCATACGTCGTAGCCCATGAAGTTGGTCATCACGTGCAACAATTGTTGGGCATTTCTGAGAAATTGCAAAGACAGCGGGGAAGGATCAGTGAAGAGGAGTATAACAAATTATCTGTCAAACTTGAATTGCAGGCAGATTTCCTTGCCGGCGTTTGGGCTAACCATGCGGACAAAATGAGCAATATTCTCGAACCAGGCGATTTGGAGGAAGCTTTAAATGCTGCCAATGCGATCGGCGATGATAAACTGCAAAAGCAATCGCAAGGTTACATCGTTCCTGATGCATTCACGCATGGTACTTCTCAACAGCGCATGTACTGGTTTAAAAAAGGATATGATACAGGAGATCTTAATCAGGGAAAATACGAGGATATCCAGTAAATAGAATAAACAGAAGGTAAAAAGATCCCGGGATAGCTAAACTTAAGCTGTTCCGGGATTTTCGATTTTATATTAGTCATAAATTCGATTTCAACATTTTTGATGTCTCTTGTATATATAATTCCCGGAAATTACTGTGGCATAATTGTTTAAAATCTTGCTTATAAAGGAACCATCACTCAAAAATCATTTCATCAACTTCACCATGGATACGATAACAAAACACCCGAAATCAGCCCGAAATGTGTTACAACCCAGGATACTATCACTCAGGGTTAACGGCGTAGCGCAAATTCTTGAAGTGTCGCCCTGGGTTAGTTTATTAGACGGACTAAGAGAGCATCTGGATTTGACAGGAACTAAAAAGGGCTGCGATCACGGTCAGTGTGGCGCGTGCACAGTAATCTGTGACGGAAAGAGAATATTAAGCTGCCTGACGCTGGCTGTAATGAAAAACGGCTCTGAAATTACAACCATTGAAGGTATTTCAAGCGGAGAAAATCTTCATCCGCTTCAAAAAGCATTCATAGAACACGACGCTTTTCAATGTGGCTATTGTACTCCCGGACAGATTTGCAGCGCAATTGGTATGATCGAAGAAAATAAAGCACATACCAGAACCGAAGTTAAAGATGCTATGAGTGGAAATCTTTGCCGGTGTGGTGCGAACACCAATATAATTGATGCGATTATGGAAGTTAAAGAAGCAAAAAACCATGAATAACTTCGCATACGAACAGGCGGAAAACATCGGCAAGGCCGTTGAATTTTCCTCAAATAATCACGCTTCCAAATATTTAGCAGGCGGCACAAATCTGATTGACCTTTTAAAATATAATATCACAACAGCCGAAATGCTTGTTGATATCAACCATATTTCTGAACACAAAGCGATTGAAGAGACAGCTGAGGGAGGTTTGCGTCTTGGCGCTTTTGTAACAAATGCGGATACAGCTTATCATCCGCAAATTGAAGCTCGATATCCGTTATTGTCAAAAGCGATTTTAGCAGGCGCTTCCGCACAGATCCGAAATATGGCGACCAATGGCGGCAATCTTTTGCAACGGACTCGCTGTTATTATTTCTACGATCCGGCAACTCCATGTAACAAGCGTGAACCGGGCACCGGTTGTTCGGCTATTGGTGGTTACAACCGGATTATGGCGATTCTTGGCACCAGTGAAAATTGTATCGCGGTTTTTCCATCCGATATGTGCGTGGCACTTGCAGCGTTGGAAGCGGTTGTCAAGATAGCTGGTCCAGAAGGAAATCGCAGCTTAGCATTTACTGATTTTCATCGTTTGCCGGGAGATACCCCGCATTTGGATAATAATCTTAAAAATGGAGAAATAATAACGGGTATTGATCTTCCTGAAAAAGGATTTGATAAAAACTATTCATATCTGAAATTAAGGGACCGAAGTTCTTATGCTTTTGCCCTGGTATCGGTTGCAACGGGTTTGGAACTTGAAAATAATTTGATCAAAGAAGCAAGGATTGCCTTGGGTGGACTTGCTCATAAACCATGGCGTGTGAAAGAGGCGGAGGATTTTTTGAAAGATAAGGAGCCAACTATGGCGAATTTTGCTTCTGCCGCTGAGATGATTTTAAACGGCGCAACAGGTTTTGAACACAACAGCTTTAAAATTGAATTAGCCAAAAGAGCTATCGTTAGAAACTGTATGATGGCATTAAAACCTGAATCTCAACAACCTGGTGCACAACCTTCATTATAACGCTCAAAAACTATGATTGATCAACCACAAATAGGACAGCCCATCAGTCGGCTTGAAGGTCGTGCGAAGGTAACGGGCACCGCCAAATATGCAGGGGAGTATCATGTTGATGGCTTGCTTTATGGCTACGTTGTCAACAGTACCATAACAAAAGGAAAGATAGTTCAAATCGATACGGGTGCTGCAAAAGAAATTGAAGGTGTAATCGAAGTGTTTACACACGAAAACCGCCCATCATTGGCCTGGTTTGATATGCAGTATTCAGATATGGATGCGCCTCCGGGTTCTCCGTTTCGTCCGCTGCAAAATGCGGAAGTGAAGTATAATGGGCAGCCTATCGCACTGGTAGTCGCTGAAACTTTTGAACTGGCGCGTTATGCGGCGTCCATTTTGACAGTTTCCTATGAGGAGGAAAGCTTTGTGACAGATCTTTATCAAAATCAGGATAAAGGCAGAGATCCGAAAGTAGGTATGGCTACATTTTTGAAACCTCTACCCCCGAAACCAAAAGGCGATTTTGAAAAAGAGTATGCCGATTCTACAGTACAGGTTTCTGCGGAATATGTTCACGGAACGGAACATCATAATCCAATGGAATTGTTCGCTACTACCACCATCTATGAAGGCGATGGAAAAGTCACAATTTATGATAAAACACAAGGGACTGTTAACTGCCAGCTTTATGTAGGTAGTATTTTCGGTCTGCATTTTAAAGACGTCAGGGTAATTTCTCCATATGTGGGCGGTGCATTCGGGTCAGGTTTAAGGCCACAATATCAGTTGTTTATGTCTGTTATGGCAGCATTGGAATTGAAACGGGCGGTTCGCGTAACGTTGGACAGATACCAGATGTATACTTTCGGGCACAGACCACCAACGGTTCAGCAATTGAATTTTGGTGCGGATAAAAATGGATTAGTAAATGCTATCAAACACACTGCAATTGCGGAAACTTCACAACACGAGGATTACACAGAGGTGGTTGTTAACTGGTCCAACATTCTTTATCCTGCTAAAAATACGAAGCTTGAATATCAGCTGGTACCTTTGGATGTATACAGTCCTCTGGATATGCGGGCTCCCGGCGGAAGTACGGCAAGTCACGCCATAGAAAGTACAATGGATGCTTTGGCTTTTAAACTCAACATCGATCCGGTCCAATTCCGCATTATCAATTATGCCGATATGGATATGGCCGAAAATCGGCCATTTTCCAGTAAAGAATTGAAACAGTGTTATATCCAGGGAGCGGAGCGGTTTGGCTGGTCTAAGAGAAATCCCGAATTAAGGAGCATGCGCCGAGGAAATAAGTTGATCGGTTATGGAATGGCAACCGGTTTTTGGGAGGCTATGACAATTCCGGCAAGGGCGGAAGCTGTTTTGACAAAAGAAGGAAAACTTAGGGTGAGCAGTGCTGTGACTGATATTGGCACAGGAACGCTTACGGTCATGACGCAGATTGCCGCAGATGAATTAGGTTTGCCGTTGGAAGATGTTCAGTTTAATTATGGCGATAGTAAAATGCCTTTTGCTCCTATTCAGGGAGGCTCTTTTACCGTATCCACCGTCGGGTCTGCAATAAAGTCTGCGGGAAAGGCACTCCGCAAAAAAATATTGAAGAAGGCGAAGGAAATGGAAAACTCTCCCTTTAAAAATGCGGAAGATGACGATATCCGCTTTGAGCGGGGCGGAATCTCTTTAAATAGTAACCCTGCTGTGCTGGTTTTCTTTAAAGAAATTATTGCAGCGAGTGGAAATAAAGAGATTAAGACCACGAACATGTCGGTTCCGAATGTCTTTAAGTTAAAAAAATACACGCGGGCAGCGCATAGTGCTGCTTTTGTGGAAGTTGAAATTGATGAGGAACTAGGTACCATACAGGTTACGCGTGCCGTGACTGCCGTTGCTGCCGGAAATATTATAAATCCGAAAACTGCAAGAAGTCAGATTTTGGGCGGTATGGTTTGGGGAATTAGTAAGGCTTTATATGAGGAAACGATCAGTGATCATCGTTTTGGGAAATATATGAATCAAAATCTCGCTGAATATCATATTCCCGTTCACGCGGATATTCACGAACTTGACGTAATATTTGTTGAGGAAAAAGATGAAATTGTTAATGAACTAGGCAGTAAAGGTGTTGGTGAAATTGGTTTGGTAGCTATGGCACCGGCAATTGCCAATGCGATATTCCACGCAACCGGCAAGCGGATTAATCACTTGCCAATTCATTTCGATGAATTAATTTGATGACAAAAATTATGTAAGCCGGCTTCCTGACTAGTTAGGAAGCCGGTTTTTCTTTTAAATACCGCCCAATAGAAATTGATAGTTATATTCATCGTTATGAGGAAAGATAAATATGTTCTGAAAATATAATTTCGGTATTGATGCAGACGGAAAATCAGAATTTATATTTCATTGCCATTATGCTTCCCGAGGAGGTCAGCAGGCGGATTGTCGAGGTGCAGATTGAATTTTCAGAAAGATTTGAAAGTCGCAGGTCTTTACGAATATTGCCTCACATTACCTTAAAAGCTCCCTTCAGATTGCCGCCTTTCAGGCAGAGCGATCTACTTGCCTGGTTTTCGGATATTGTTGTTGACTCTCCATCATTTCAGGTCGAAATAGAAGATTTTGATGCCTTTGAAAATTTGGGACATCCGGTTGTTTTTATTAAGCCGACCCCGAATGACACCCTTTCCAGTTTACAAAGTGTGCTTATTCAGCAATTCTATCGAGCTTTTGATGACGTTGCTCCAAACATCACAGACTCGGTTTTCAGGCCACATATTACTGTTGCATACAGAGATCTGCAACCTGAAATGTTTGAAAAGGCGTGGCTTGAATTTCGGGATAGGAAATTTTCAGGAACATTTGTGGTAAGTAGTTTTCAATTGCTGAAACATAATGGGAAATCCTGGACTATAATCCGGCAATATGACTTGAAATAACGGAACGAATGAATGGCTGCTTTCATATTCTGTCTGATATTATTGACTTTGGTTGCCATCTGCACAGTGATGAGTTTAAGATTCGGCATCGCTGCTGACATCATTACGTGCAATTTTTTGTACAATGCCTGCCCCAAATTACTTCAACAATTCAACACCGAAGGAGTACTCAAAGTCGAAATAAAGCGAAGGAATTCCAGCGTTGGATATGTAAACGTAAGGTGAATTCGCGAATGCACTCTAAGGGAAAATGCAAGCCTAAACGCTGCTCATTAAAGCCTTGCGTTGACGTATACTTGTCTATTTATGAATGTCTGTAATCAGTAAACGTTTTGATTATCAGTCGTATACGTAATTGGGAAATTATTTAGCTAAGTTTTTATCTGCTTTTGTGGTATGGTTATTTATCTGATTCAGGTACAGTCAACAATTTTAAAAACTTAGATAACTGCATTTTTAATCAGAAATTATTATGAAAACGATAAAATTAAATATCATCGCATTTATTCTTTTGGGTTCAATGTCTGCGTATGCGCAAACTACTACAACGCCGTCTTCTACGACGCCGGGTAGTTCATCACAAAATAGTACGCAACCTGGTACAATGAAGTCTGGAACAACAACGCAGGGAACGAGAAGTACAACACAGCCTTCTACAACGCCAGGTAGTTCTACTCAACCGTCGTCGACCCAGGGAACATACCCGTCTTCAACTAGTCCGGGTGGTACGTTGCAGCAATCGACAACGCCAGGTAGCACTTCGTATCCTTCGACTACACAACCTTCATCGACTACTCCGGGTAGCATGAACAATTCGACAACAACACCTGGGAGTATGAATAACTCATCAACAACTCCCGGAACAATCAATAATTCAACAACGACGCCGGGAAGTATGAATAATTCAACGACTCCCGGAACTTTGAATAATTCAACTACTACACCGGGAAGTATGAACAATTCGTCAACTACTCCCGGAAGTACCGTTAATCCGTCGTCAACAACAACGCCTGGAAGCATGACTTCGCCGTCAACAACCAGACCTGGTTCTACGACGACTTTGCCTGGTTCTTCTACAACCACTCCTGGTGGAACAACAAGACCGTAATTTTTTGTAGTAAATAGTTTAGTTGATAAAGTGAGGCCTGCCGTAAATGTTTCGACATTTAATGGCAGGCCTCATTTTTTCGCGCATATTAGGTTTTAAATAAACAAGCAGCGCTCAGCGTATGAATTTTTAGAGTTTCCGATGTTATTTTACACAGGATAGAATTTAACTTCCACAGATATTTGGACTAAATCAAATCAATATTTCGCAGATCGATAAATGATATATTTAACACAACAATAATTAGTATTTTATAACCTACCAGGTCAAATAATTCGATGCGGTTTTACCTGCTTCTTTTTATTCCTCTTCTCCGATTTTAAATTCGTTGTTCAGTGCTCTTGTGTTTTATAATATTTGGTTTATAGTGGTTTTAGTAGTAAACTCGTCTGATTTTCTAGTTAGACAGATGTAAAATGAGCTGTATTGATTTTTTTAACCAAAATTTTATACTTAAAAAGGATAACGGCTCCTTGGACCGAGACGTCTTATGAAATGATATCAAGATTCTGTTGACCCGTCTGAAAATCCGTATTGACTTCTGATTGCTATTTTCCTTAAACTCCTAAAACCTTATCTTTTCAAAAATGAATCGAAGAAATGCTTTAAAAGATTTGTCGCTGCTTCCGCTCGCGGGAGGAATGATGCTTCCCAAGACACCCGTTTTAGAATCTGGCTCTGTCAGCGCAGCTTCTGCCGCCGGTGGGAAAGAAATTTATCAGGCCATTGGCGTTGAACCTATTATTAATTGCAGGGGAACATTTACCATTATCGGCGGTTCAATCGAGCGGCCAGAGGTTCGGGACGCCATGGATGCTGCTGCGCAGGTTTTTGTACAATATGACGAGTTGGCATTTGGCGCAGGTAAGCGTTTAGCAGAATTGACCGGTGCGGAGTGGGGGATGGTTTCTGCCGGATGTGCGGCCGGAATGAAACATGTGACAGTCGCTTGTGTGACTGGTGGAAATCCTGAAAAGTTGATCCGAATTCCTAATCTGGAAGGTTTTGACAAAACGGAAGTCATAATTCCGAGATATTCGCGTAATGTATACGACCATGCACTGCGAAATGTTGGCGTGACTTTGATTACTGTAGATTCGATTGAAGAGCTGAAAAATGCAATCAGCTCACGGACAGCAATGATTTATCTCATGGCGATGGAAGAATCAATGACTGGCCCTATGTCGCTGGAAGTTATTTCGAAAATTGCAAAAGTGAAAAAAGTACCTATCATGGTGGATGCCGCCGCGGAAGACCTGACCATACCAAACGTTCATTTAAAGATGGGCGCCGATGTGGTCATTTACAGTGGTGGAAAAGCTTTATGCGGACCGCAATGTGCGGGGCTTGTTTTGGGTAAGAAAGATTTGCTTATGTCTGCCTGGCAGGCAAGTGCTCCGCATCACGGGCCGGGAAGGGACAATAAAGTTGGTCGGGAAGAAACAATGGGTATGATTGCAGCTGTCGAAGCTTGGACGAAGCGTGACCATGCGGGTGAGTGGAAGAGATGGCTTTCCTGGCTGGATAATATTTCTAAAAAATTGACTACCATCGATGGGCTGAAAACGACTGTGATCGAGCCAAAAGAACTTTCAAACCGTACGCCTCAGCTGAAAATTTCCTGGGATCCATCAAAACTGAATATTTCCGGTGAAGAGATCGCAGAACTCTTTGGAAGAACAAAACCCCGTATTGCATTGGGTGGAGGGACACGCGACGGTGTAACTTTCGTTTCCATAACAACCGGCCAAATGCAGCCAGGCGACGATAAGATCGTTTCTGATCGTCTGTATGAAACGCTAACCCAAAAACGCACACCGGCGAAAACGGAAATGGCGGCAGCTTCGTCAACCGTGAAGGGTCACTGGGATATGGACGTTGAATTTTTCTCAAGTACCAGTAAACAGTCCCTCATTATAGAACAAGATGGAAACTGGCTGGAAGGTACACACAAGGGTGAGTTCAGCGTAAGGGAACTGCAAGGGACGATTGAAGGGAATGAGATCAAAATGAAAAGCTCGGATCGTCAGATTGCTGATAATATTACCTTTATGTTTTCCGGAACTGTGAAAGACAACATCATGACAGGTTCAATTTATATGGGTGAATACATGACTGCCAAATTCACCGCAAAACGTCATACTTTCAAAGCCAAACGAGAGAAAATAATGATCCCTTCAGGCCCACCGTTAGCGACCTGATGCAGGAATGGTTTTAAATGAAATGAGGGCTGTGAAAACAGCTCTTTTTTTATGATTCCACCTTGAAAAAATTGGTTCTTTGATATTGCGAATGTAATTCTAAGCTGCATTTCAAAATAAAATATAATTTTACAAGATTGTTCTGGATGATTTTAATTTATGTATCCTTTGTCTACTTGGCATGGTTTTTGCAGTTGACTAGTCTAATAATCTAAAATAAAAATAGCAAGAATATGAAAATGCAATGGATCGTCAACACGCTGGGAATAATGCTTATATCCCTCTCGTTATCAGCTCAGGTGGTGTCAAAGGATTCTTTAAACACTTTGAAACAGCAGAAAGAGTCTCTTGAAATAAGCAAGAAATTAAATGATCATAAGCTGGAATTGGCTAAGCTTGAAAATCAACTGGCAGAAGCCACTTCCGAAGTGTCAAAAACGGCAGAGCAGGCTCAGAAATCAGCAAACGAAAATAGCCAGGCGGCTGCAAAGCTAAGCAATGACGCGCAGGACAAGAAGCAAGCAAAAAGAGCACGCAAAAGTGCTAACGCCGCGGAACGTGACGCTAAAAAGGCGAGAAAAGCGGAAGACCATCTGGAAGGTCTGAAAAAAGATATTGAATCGTTGCGAAGTAAAATTGCTGACGATGAAGGTAAGTTGTCTTCGATGAATTAATTTTTATTTTAAATTTTTGTTGGTTTAGGGAAAAAAGTTCAGAGTTATCTGAACTTTTTTTGATTTATACTGCCACGTTCCAGGATATAACCCTGTTTTTTACTGAAACAAAGCGAAGGTTAGAATATAAACCGTATGGTAAGTAAATTTTGGAGAACGCTCACTAAGTTATAATAAGTAGTTTAAATTGGATTTAAGCTTACATAACCGGAAGCGTTCCTTATCGGCTTCCCTAAAATTCTTAATTTCAAATCATTTGCTGACTGATATGAAAATCGCAACTTTTACAATTTTGTTTGCCCTTTTGACTGCACTGACTTTTGCTCAAACGGGTAAGGTGCTAGACAACTTGTCTCTCCCAAGTAAGCTTTTGAAATCGGAAAGAAAGTTTGCTATCTATCTGCCACCCGATTATGCCACCTCCGAAAGAAGTTATCCGGTGTTATATCTTTTACACGGTGCAGGTGACAATCACACGGGTTGGGTGCAGTTTGGCGAAGTCTTGCATATCGCTGACAAGGCAATCATGGACGGTCTGGCAACGCCGATGATCATCGTCATGCCTGATGCTGATACAGGACGCAGAGGCTATTTTAATGATGTAAAAGGTGACTGGCCATACGAAGATTTTTTCTTCCAGGAGTTAATGCCGTTCGTCGAGAAAAAATACAGAATCAAAACAGAGAAGCGTTTTCGAGCTGTTGCCGGTTTGTCGATGGGCGGTGGAGGTAGTTTTATGTATGCCCTGCATCATCCGGAATTATTTTCATCAGCATGCCCGCTTTCAGCTTATATAGGGCCTTTGTCATTGGATGATACCAAGAAGAATATGGTAAGAACGAATCCGAATATTGCTGATTCGACCGTAAGCAATTATTTCAATCGCCACAGTGTTCTGCCGCTCGTAGAACAAATGCCAGATGCGCAGAAGAAGGCAGTGCGTTGGTATATTGACTGTGGAGATGATGACTTTTTGTATGAAGGAAATAGTCTGGCGCATATTGCGATGAAAAAGAAAGAAATTCCCCATGAGTTCAGAATTCGTGAAGGCGCCCACACCTGGACATATTGGCGATCGGCACTTCCAACAGTTTTGGAGTTCGTTTCGCAAGGTTTTCATCAATATTAAAAGTCATTGTATCGTATTTTTTCATGGACAATAAAAAATTGCCCGGAATCAAGCTTTTTGATCTGACCGGAAAAAGTGCAATAATCACTGGTGGTTCCCGCGGACTTGGTTATGCCATGGCCGCAGGACTTGCTTCCGCTGGATGTAAGGTGATGCTGGTGAATAGAAATGCAGAGGAAGGAAAGCTGGCAGCGAAGCAGTTGGAGAGGGATTTTGGAACTCAGGTAGTTTCATTTCGTGCCGACATTACCAGCCAGGCAGAAACCGAATTAATGGCACAAACCGCAGTAGATACTTTTGGTAAAATCGATATACTTATCAACAGTGCCGGAATTAACATTCGCGGTCCGATCGACGAAGTGTCTCATGACGATTTCAGTAAGGTCATGAACGTCAATGTGCATGGAACCTGGCTTAGTTCCCGTGCGGTGGTGCCATTTATGAAAGAAAAAAAATGTGGCAGGATCATCAATCTTGCGAGTACTTTGGGTTTGGTCGGTCTGGCGAACCGCACACCGTATACTGCTAGTAAAGGAGCCGTCGTTCAAATGACCCGTGCTTTGGCCATTGAGCTGGCACCTTTTAATATTATGGTCAACGCGATTTGTCCAGGGCCCTTTTTGACTGATATGAACATTCCGATCGCCGATAGCGAAGAAGCTAAAACCATTGTTTTAGGCGCAACGGCACTTGGCCGTTGGGGCCAGTTGGAAGAAATTCAGGGTGCTGCCATCTTTCTATCCAGCGAGGCTGCCAGTTACATGGTAGGCTCCATCCTGACTGTTGACGGCGGATGGACAGCCAGATAAATCATTCCATTTATTTCTCGAATTTTCAGAATCTCCGCCACAAATTGATTAATCGTGCGTATCTACAATGAAAATATCATCGGAGAATAAATACTTTTAATAATACATAGTATCAACGAAAGCGATTTTTTTGAAAAAAACCGCATTGGGATACTTTTAAAAACAGCGGTCCGTTTTTAAACCTGTAATTATTTGGAAATTTACCATTATGACCAAATATTCTAAGTTTTTTCTAATGTATATTGCAAGGCTCATAAATGCCTAAGATTGGTACAAGATATGAAAAATTCAATTTCCGGAGATTATCAAAAAATGAATTAACCTGACTAATATTCTTAATAAATTAATTTAATGGAAGACATCGAAAAAGATAATGTGTTCAAAGAATCGATATCCGAGGCATCCGACTTCAAGTTCGGTCCGAAGGTTGTTAAAGTCTTTGACGACATGGTCAACCGCTCCGTTCCGCATTATGGCGAAATCCAGCGGATGGTAGCGGAATTGGCAGCAGATCATGCACAGGAAGGAACACTAGTTTATGATCTTGGATGCTCAACAGGCACGACAATGATCGGTTTAGATACGCTCGTTTCTGAAGATATTTCTTTTGTCGGCATAGACGAATCCGACGAAATGCTTGCGAAATGTGATGCAAAATTAAAAGATGCGTGTTTTAAGAGATCCTATGAACTACGGGCGGCAGATCTGCACGGAGATCTTGCGATCGACAATTCTTCTGTTGTAATTCTTTGTCTGACGTTGCAATTCGTTCGTCCGATACATAGAAAAAAATTGATCAGAAATATCTATAAAGGCCTGAATCCGGGTGGAACTTTGATTCTTGTTGAGAAAATTCTGGCAGAAGACAGTATGTTCAACCGTGACTTTATTAAATATTACTACGATTACAAGCGTCGCAATCATTACAGCGACCTTGAAATTTCCCAAAAAAGAGAAGCGCTGGAAAATGTTTTGATTCCCTATAAGCTTTCCGAAAATATTTTGATGTTGGAGCAGGTGGGTTTTAGTCACTGCGAAACGTTTTTTAAATGGTACAACTTTGCCGGAATTATAGCGCATAAAAAATGATAACGATAGGAAATTTCTTTTTCAGGTTCAGGAATGTTTTGTTTATTTTTCTTTACCTAATGCTTTTTTTGCCTTCTCCCGATATTTTCACAGCGGAGCGTTTTGGGAATAATTATTACTGGATACCCATCGTCATCGGGCTTTTCGTAACCGTCCTGGGCGAAACAATTCGAGGAGCGACCATCGGGCTTGCATATATCATTCGTGGAGGTCGCGATAAAAAAGTTCATGCTGAAAATTTGGTTACCGAGGGTATATTTAAACATTGCAGGAACCCGCTCTATGTTGGGAATATCCTGATGCTCCTGGGGGTGGGAATCCTTTCGAATTCCTGGATTTATATTGGGATTGTTTTTCCGTTATTTCTATTTATCTACCAGTCCATTGTAATGGCCGAAGAGAATTTTCTTTCCAATAAATTCGGACTGGATTTCACAACTTACTGCCAGCGGGTTAACCGGTGGATTATCAACCCCAAGGGTATTGAGACTACTTTTGCGGAGATGAAATTTAATTATAAACGCTGGCTTATAAAGGAATACAACACATTATTCATCTGGCTGGTCGGTATTGTCGCAATTATATTATTTGAATACAAACATATTATTCCTGATCCTGACACGCGTACGGTGACATTTCTGTGCATTTTTTTCGCACTGGGACTTGTTTATCTGTATGTTAGATATCTGAAAAAATCAGGAAAAATGACAGATCAAATGGCATGAAAGTTGTCTGATTGGTAAAATCTGAATTTAAAAATATACAAATTTCAGATTCATTCGTTAGTTTTAGAGGCAGGTATTGACTAGTTTCAATACCTGTTTTTTTGTTGAAGATCTATCAGTCTGACATCCAATACTCTCACTAAATAATACGCATGAAGCTTTTGCTTATTGAAGATGAACCCAGTGTAATATCACTTATTCAAAGAAGTCTCTCGGCATCCGGTCATGAAATAACCGTAGCAATGGATGGGCAATCCGGTTTACACATGGCCCTGCAACATGACTTTGATCTGATTCTTCTTGATTTGATGATACCTGTTATGAATGGGATGGAGGTTTGTCGTAAAATAAGAAATACTAATTCTTCGGTACCGATTCTGATGCTTACTGCGTTGGGTACGACTGAAAATATCGTTTCAGGACTGGATGCAGGAGCAGATGATTATATGACAAAACCATTCAAGCTCGCGGAACTCGAAGCCCGTATCCGGACATTAACACGCCGCGGGAAAGAACACGAAAAGGAGAAAAGTACGGATGTACTTAGAATGGGGAACCTGGCTTTGGATAAAATTACGAAAACGGTAACACGGGGTTCTGTGCCTATTGACATGACGGCTACGGAATTTCGTTTGCTTGAATTTTTGCTTTCCAATCAAAACCGGGTATTGAACAGAATGGAGATTCTGGAAAACGTCTGGGACATCAATTTCAATCTGGGCACGAATGTTGTGGATGTTTATATTAATTATCTGCGTAAGAAGATAGATAAAAATCAGCCTGTAAAACTTATTCATACGGTTTTTGGAATGGGATATGTGATGCGCCAGACTTATGAAGATCCAAAATAGAATCGCCCTGATTTTTACATTTTTAACGGCAGGAATTATCCTGTCGCTAAGTGTTTTTTTATACATCTTCGCTTCTGAAAGTATTTCCAGCAGCTTTTTCCACCGATTGGAAGTGCGGTCAGATATTGTCGGACATGCCGCACTGCAAAAAAATAAATCCCAGACTTCAATCTATTATGATTTCAAGGAAAAACATCTTGGTGATCTGCCTTATGAACAGCATCAGATTATTTTTAAAAAAGATGTAAAAAAGGCAGACAGTTTAAGGAAAAAACTCCCGCTTCCACAATCATTTTACGATGCAATTGTGAGAAAACAACCTGCCCGTTTTTTTCATAATGATACGTCCTATGTAGGCATGAATATTAATCAGCCTGGCGAAGATATTATTGTGCTTTCGTCGGCCGTAGATCTTTACGGTTTAGCCGAAATGGAAAACCTTAAAAATTTGCTTATCGTAGGATTCTGTATCTCACTTGTTTTCGTTTTCACATTCGGAAAGTTTTTTTCAAACCAGATTTTCCAACCTATTCGAAGCATTATCAGGAATGTGAAGGGAATAAGCGCCCATAACCTGAACCAGCGGCTAACGGTTGATTCCAGTAAAGATGAGATTGCTGATCTTTCCAAAACCTTTAATGACATGCTCGACAGACTGGAAATCACTTTTGAAATTCAGAATAACTTTGTCAGTAATGCCTCTCACGAATTTAAAACGCCCTTAACAATCATTAGCGGCGAAGCCCAGCTCGGGCTGTCTGTCCCAGGCATTCCGGATAATGTAAGAGATTCGTTTCGAACAATTTTCTATGAGTCTGAGAAAATGGAACACCTGACCAACAGTATGTTAAGTCTTGCTCAGACTGGTTTTGATGGGAAGAAAGAGCAGTGGGAGGAAATCAGGATTGACGAATTAATTTTTTCTGTTAAGGAAACGGCAGATCAGATTATTCCTGCAAATAAAGTACAGATAAATTTCGATCACCTCCCGGACGACGAAGAAAAACTGGTTGTCATCGGTAATGAAACACTTCTTAAAGCTGCATTTTCCAATATAGTATTAAATAGTTGCAAATATTCTGACAATGCCCCTGTTCACATCGTGATCAAGCTGGAGGATGCTTTTGTGCTTGTAGAAATAACAGACGAAGGTATAGGCATTCCCAATAGAGAAATTGCGCAAATTTTTGTGCCTTTTTTCAGGGCATCTAACACGGAAAAGTACAAAGGTTATGGAATTGGCCTTCCACTGACAAATAATATAATTAAACTACATCAAGGCTCCATTGTTGTCAAAAGTGAAGTTGGAGTAGGCACTCGCTTCACAGTTTATCTTCCCTATATATAGATCGATACTCTAATCTGAATCTAACAATCTTATCTTATTTTAATAACTCACTTACTGTATTATAACCTCTTTTTTATCCGGTCTTAATCTGTCGGCCGTAACATTGTACTATCAGAATTTCAGAAAAAGCATTGTTAACCAAAAAGATAAGATTATGAAGACGGTGATTATTCCTAGCGATTTCAGTATATCATCATTGCAGGTTGCTGAGACAATTGTAAGAAATGCGAGTGAAGAGGTTAATATTCTTTTTATACACCTTTTCCATGTAGCTGATGATATTCAGGATTTGCTTTTTTCTAATTACCGTAAAAAGGAATATGAATTTGTTTCGGAAGAGTTTCGGCGGGAATGTGAAATTTTAAAAGAAGTTTTCCCGTCAACTTTAAAAAGTATAAAAATTGAATTTTTCTACGGAAGCAAACTGGCTGTCTTCAAAAATTTCCTTGACTACAATAACGCTGACTTTATTGGTTATTCAAAACGTTATGGAATGCCAAAACTTAGCAAGAGTAGTATTGAAGCGCTGCCTGTAATGATGAAATGTGGATTACCGCTTATTGACGCTGATCAAATCAAAGAATCGGTGTTTTCAAATATGGAAAACCTACGCTAAGTATCACACTGACACCAATCGATCACATCAACAAGCAATGAATTATGCTCCTAAAAAAAAATATTCCCATAAAATACGTTTTTGGGAAAATCAAATATGAAGTTCTGGCGGTGACCTTATACGGCTTAATAATTGAGATCGTATACAAGAACTTTGAAATAACGAACATTTCCATTAATATGACCGTGCCAACGGTTTTGGGGACAATCATATCCTTACTTCTTGCGTTCCGCTCGAATCAGGCATATGACCGCTGGTGGGAAGCCAGGATTATCTGGGGGTCGATCGTGAACGATTCCAGGACACTGGCACGCCAGGTTCTTCATCTGATCGACGACCCGTATCAGCCGCACGCTATCAAAGAATTTAAACACCGCATCATCAGACGGCAAATTGCATGGTGTTATGCGCTCGGGATCGGTCTGCGAAAAGACGATCCTATGCCGGCGATAGAAAAATTCTTGCCAAAGGAAGACTGCGATTACATCAGAGGGTATGACAACAAGCATTTGGGTTTAACCCAGCTTCATGCCCGCGACCTTAACAACGCTTTGAAACAAGGGTGGGTAAATCCATTTCAGCAAGTTGAAATTGACAGCACCATCACGCGTCTGACGGATGCCATGGGGAAATGTGAGAGAATCAAAAATACTGTATTTCCTGCAACGTATAGTCTTTACATTCATTTGGCACTTCACTTTTTCATCGTGTTGCTGCCGTTCGGAATGGTAGATTTGTTTGGGTTTTTAATGGTTCCGGTTTTGGTCGTGATAACCGCTTGTTTTTTCCTGATCGAAAAGATGGCAATTCACTTACAAGACCCGTTCGAGAATAAACCTACCGACACACCCGTACTTTCCATTTCAAGAAATATCGAACGCGACTTAAAACAGATGATGAATGAAGAACAAGTTCCGAAAGCATTAGAACCCGAAGCATTTTATATTTTGTAAGTAGTAAGCGTAATAGAAAAGTGGGCTGGCTTCCGGCTCACTTTTCTGGTTTTTTGATTGTGTATTTTGATTATAAAATCACAAATTTCTTGGTAATCGTTCTGTTGTCTATCGTTACTTTGAGAAAATAAATACCTTTCGCGAGTCCTTTGGGAAGAAAAGGAGCCAGATCATTCGTTAAGGTCATTGGTTTGCTAAGTAGTGTTTTTCCTGAAACATCCAGAATTTTTATTTCCGTTACCGCACGATCTTTCCCTAATAACTTCACCTGGACATCGTCGTGAGTCGATGGGTTTGGCACGATGGCAATGTCTAATACTGTGGTGGGATCGGAACCAAGTACTATCTGGTTTAGTTTAACCTGGATTGTTTTTGAAAACTCAAAACTACCCGCCAGATTCAGCATTTTTAAACGATAATAGATCGTGTCAGGCGAATTGATTTGCTGGCTGGACTGATCAAAAAACTCATAGGATTTATTCTCTTTTGAATTCTTACTGCCATTAACTCGGGCAAGATCTGAAAAGTTGGCTCCGTTTAGGGATCGTTCTATCTGAAAATGAGAAAATTCTGTCTCAAATTCCGTCGTCCAGGTTAATCTTACCACGTTCCGGGTATCTGCGACGCCGTCCAGTGAAAGCAGTTTTACGGGAGCTTGCTTCGTTACTTTGACATGAAAAATATCGGTCAGACAATTCTGCACGTCTTTCACAGTATAGTCAGCATCTGCATTGGGCGTCGCTGAAATTGTCTTTGAATTTTCACCAGTACTCCAAACATATTGACCGTTAAATGATGCTTCCAGAGTTACGCTTTTGCCAGATTCAATTTCAAGGGTCCTGTTTTGATTAACATCTTTCACAATCGTAAATTTATCCCGGATCTGACCGTCGATCCCGACCCACTTGGCATCAAGCCTGTTTCCTTCCACTTCCAGCATCATCGAGCCGCCAAGATCGGCATTGGAATAATACATCGCCTTATGTGGATATCCCGGACTTGGGGAACCGAGTTGTCCGGCGGAACCGGTCACTACATAAACCGTTCCTTTGTTTATATTCGAGCTTTTTATGTAGGCACAAGAATTATCAGACCCGTCATATTTTCCGGAAGATTGGCTGACGTTATGCACAGCATTATTAAATGAACCGGAATAGTTATAAAACCCCTGGATTAATCGTGTCCTTTCATAAACATGGCTATGGCCGCAAAGAATCAGATCTACACCATTTCGCTCCAAAATCCTGATAAAATTCTCACGAATTTTGATCATATCGTTTTCAGTCTCGCCATTTCGAGAGCCAAGAGAAAAGGGAGGGTGATGCCAGTAGGCAACAACCCAGTCCTTGTTTTTATTCGCTGCCAGGTCAGCTTTTATCCATTGAACCTGCTTACCGAGCGTGTCGTATAACCGGGTAGATTGGTCTTCTTTCCCGTAAGAATCCAGGGAGAGAAAATGAACGTTACCGTAGTCATAAGAATAATAAGCTTCATTTCCCGAAGGGACGCCGCCTGATTCTCCTTTGACTGGCAATGTGAAAATGTCATAGTAAGGAATTTTATGATCTATCTGGCGGTTGGGGTCATCGTTTCCGTAATCATGATTTCCGGGTGTTGGGAAAACCGGATATTTTTTAAGGAAATTATCTTTGTAATGATTGAAAAAATTGGACTGATATTCCGGATCTTTTCCCTGTGAATATGCATTGTCCCCGAGAAGAAGCAGCGCATTCATGTAGTTATTGCCAAGGTAATTGGTTAGCTGATCCCGAACATTTCCCTGAAAAGCCGAGTTGGTGCCGCAATCTCCCAAAATGCCGAAGCGATATTTTCCTTTGGTTCCGGGTATCGGCGTGGTTTCAAAATAGTTGTTCGCATCGCCCTGATGTACCGCGGACGTCGAACCGATGGAATAGAAATATTTTGTCATGGGTGCCAAACCGGTAAGCTTAACTTCATGCTCCGTCACGAGCGCATTATCATCCACTTTTTGATCCAGATTGTTCGAACCATTTCCAAATTGTACGCGGGAGGTAGTAGCCGCGTCAGTTCGCCAGCGGATTACCATACTAGTCGACGTGACTGCCTGCAAATAAGGGCCGCGAATTAGCTGTCCGAAAGACGGAAGAGCAAAAAACAGGAATAACTGCAATAGTAAATTTCTTCTCATATAATTATTGGTGTCAGGAGTTTTCGATCTTTTTATATCGCTTTTAAATCGTCGGTAAGCGAATTTAAAAACTCAATAATATTCTTTTTTTCTATTTCAGTTAAATTCAGTTTTCCAGCCGAAAGGGTCTGGCTCTTAAAGTCCAATCCCAGTCCGGCACCTCCACCCTGGTTATAAAATTCGAGTAAGGTTTCCAGTGATTGAAAGGCACCATTATGCATATAAGGGCCCGTTTTAGCAGAATTTCGGACAGTCGGTGTTTTAAAAGCTCCTTTGTAAAACCGGATGGGGCGAAAATTGAACCTGCCATCATCCTCATCAGAGACGGGATTTAAGAGATCTTCTGTTTTGGTAGTCCCCAGAATCTCAAACTCAGTAAGCGTATAAAAGGGAGGCGTGAGACCGTTGAAAAGTGGGGCAAAATGGCAGGTCCCGCACTGAGCCTTACCCATAAAAAGATTGAATCCAGTTTTCTGGTTTTCTGTTATGGCCGTTTTATCACCAGCCATGTACTGGTCAAATGGCGAATTATTTGGATTCAACGTGCGGATGTATGATGCAATCGCTCGATAAACTTCTTCCTCTGAAATTTCCTTTTTGCCTTTTTTTGAAAATGCTTTCTGAAAATCTTTGCGATAGTTTTTGTCCGCATTCAATCTGGCCAGGGATGCTGCGATATCACCACGCATTTCCAGCGGATCTTTGATGACTGCCTCAATTTGTTCTTCCAGACTTTTTGCCCGTCCGTCCCAAAACTGGCTATGTTGCATACCTGCATATAGTAGCGTTGGTGCATTTCTTTTGACCGTAGAGGTTGGATCAAAACCTACACTTTTTGCCAATCCATCTGAGAAATAATGATCAGGGTTATGACAGGAAACGCAACTTTTAGTGCCATTTCCGGAAAGCGCAGTTTCAGAAAATAGTTTTTTGCCCAAAGCAATCTCCTTATTTGATACGGCTCTGTTACTACCAGTAAATGAGCTGGTCTGAAATGCGTTGTGACTGAAAATATGATCAGAACCGTAGTTTAAGGTTCGGTACTTGTTGGTCTCAGAACCAATACCACGAATCAATTTACCCAGGTGTTTTTGCAATGGAAGGGCGCAAGTCGTCAGAAATTCCAGACGGTTGAATTCATCGAAATCCGGATTGTTTTGCAGATACGTATATGTTTTTTTTAGAAAAAAATCTACGCTGTCTCCGGCGGATTTGTTTTCAGCGATATAAGGTTGAAGCGATTTTTGCATGGACTGTATCACGACGGCCGATTCCAGAATCCCGGATTTTAAAAATGGAGCGTCGAATCCGTTGATGCCTAATGACATAACACGTACTAAGGCAATTCTGATACTTTCAAGCAGTTGTGCGTCGGTGGGAGAGAAGTTGTATAATAAAGAATTTACGTCTTCCGAGGCAAGGCGCAACAGTGTAGTTTGTTCTTTGAAAATTCGCTTATGTTTCTCGGGAGTACTGTCGAAAACCAATGTTTCTAAATATTGCAGCCCGGCTAATTCCTGATATTCCAGAAATGGCTCTTCAATCTCATTTTTCGGCGCTCTGTTGTAAAGGCGGGAAGATGTGTAGAAAAAATATTCGAGAAGATACTCAATTTTTTTGTAAGCAAGACGACTTGAAACAAGCAATTTTTTTGCCTTTTCGATCGTCTTTGGTTTAGAAGAATCCAGGCCTGATAAGGCCATTTCAAGATCAGTAATACTGGAAGCAAATGCTTTGGAATCAACTCGAAATTGCGTGGTACTCTGATTAACACCAATCGTCCTGTCGTCATGTGAAGTTGCAGCCATGATGATACTTAGCAATGCGGCGCAGAATAGAATTAATTTCAGTTGGCCAGGCATAAGTCCGGATGAATTTTCTATGAACTTTCTATTTAGTAGGTAAATGTACTCTGTTAGGTTATTAAACTCATTTTTAATTTATCAATTGGTAGTTAAATAGTTACAGAGTAACAAGTTTTCTCGTCCGCTTCTGTTGCTGAAATCAGGCAACTAAGATCAAGTAACCTATTTTATACATTAAGGCAAAATAAGTATATTACAATTCATATACCTCTATCATTGTATCAATATAACCTTACCTTAATGAAATACTATTTAATTTCGATTTGTAGCTTAGTAGTTTTGCTACTTTCCAACCCACTTTTTGCACAAAAAAATTATGAACCCGGATATGTGATCTCTGTCAAAAATGATACGATCAACGGATTCATTTCGTACTTAAACTGGTCGAAAAATCCGGAGAAAATTTATTTCAAAGGTCAACAGGATGGAACTGAAAAAAGATATGGATTGGAATATTTAAATGGTTTTGGAGTCCATGGGGAAAATTACATTAAAGCAGCGATCTTAGTCAATGAAAACAGCGACAAAACAAGTGAGCTTTCAAGTGTCCCCACTGCAAGCATGCGTGCCGATACGGCATTTTTAATGGTATTGTCGGGAGGATCAAGAAGTCTGTATTATTTGAATGACGCAAGCGGTAAATCTCATTTTTTTATAAAGGCAGGTGAAAAATTCGAATGGCTGGTTTATTACAGGTATCGTTTGGAGCGTGATAATCAGTCTGGAATTGTGACGGTCGACGGCTTCAAAAAACAATTGGAAGATTACTTTCAGGATTGCCCTATCGTATCAGGAAATACTAAATATCTAATTTACTCGCAAAGGTCTATCAGTAAATTATTTGAAAGTTACAATAAAGAATGCCAGCCTAATTCAAATATTGCCATATTTAACACCGAAAAAATTATCTCCGAATTCGGTGTCCTGGCAGGACTTTCGGTTACCAAACTTAGATTCAAAGGCGAGGGCGGTAATAAATATTTGCTTGCAACTTTGCCTTCGTCGAGTCAAGTTGCTGGCGGGGTGTTTTTAAATTTAATTCTGCCACGTACGAAGCAGAGAGTGTCTGTATACAACGAGCTGTTTTTTACCTCTTTCAAAACATCAAACCATCAGGAAGAGTATGTAAGCGATCAGGATTTTAGCGCTACGGACTATACCATTGGTTTTGGTTACCTCAAACTAAATAATTTTTTACGTTACACGATTCCTGCGCGGAAGCTAAATCTTTATTTTAATCTTGGGATTTCGAACGGAATTGCCATTTCTGAGACGAATACTTCCAGGACTGAAACGACATTTTTTTCAGATAAAGGGCGTGTGACGATGGGTGAGGCTCTTGGAAGTGTCAGGAAGTATGAACAAGGACTTTTGGCAGGCATTGGCGTCACCATCAAAAAGTGTTCCCTGGAAGCGCGATACGAAAGAGGAAACGGGATGTCGGCCTACCAAGGTCTTAATTCATTGGCCCAGCGGTTCTACCTGCTGCTTGGTTATAAGTTTTGAAATTTAGGGATCCCATGCAAATTGATTCCGGGGAAATTTTTATAATTTTTCCGGAATTTTTTGTGATCACCTGATATTTTTATATATTAATCCACAGGCGAATCTTCCGGGACATCAGGTTTGACTTGCTGAATGAAATTCTGTTTCGCAGTTGAATACGGTCAGGTAAATCATTTTAGTTTTAAACAAAAAGGTTATGTTCAGAGAAACAAAAGCTTTTAGTGGATTTTCAGTGGATAACATTGAAAAGGCAAGACAGTTTTATGGAGAATTACTTCAAATGGAAGTGACCCATGATGAAGAAATGAATATTTTGCAGCTGCAAGTCCATGGCGGAAATGATATTATAGTTTACGAAAAACCGAATCATACACCTGCTACATTCAAAATTCTCAACTTCCCGGTTCCAAATGTTCAGCAGTCCGTGGAAAGGCTCAAAGCAGCTGGCGTTCAGTTTGAAAGTTATGACATGCCGGATATGAAAACCGATGAGGATAATATTTTTCGTGGAGGCGGTCCTTTAATCGCCTGGTTCACCGACCCGGCTGGCAATATTTTGTCCGTTCTGGAAACAGAGTAACAAATACTCATTTGTATCCGTTTGAGATTTAAGTCATTCATTAAGACCTGAATATTCAAGGAAATTGTGAAAAGCGTGCGTCAGTCTGGATTATCCGGTAAAGAATATATGTAATATCGCTAGCTAAATTCTTCGACCTAATCAGTATATTTCGCCTGTCGCTGATATTTTCTCAGTGAACGGACATGAAATTAATTGCTGATAAAATGCTTAAAAAACTGGTTCTTACAATTTTGCTGTCTCCGTGTGTTTTTGTTAACGCACAGATGATGAAAGATTCTTTATTAATTGAAAACCATTACCGGGTTTTCTTTTTCAAAAAGCCGCCTGCATCAACGAATGGTGCAAGTCTGATTTTCGCGATGCATGGATCAGGAGGTGATCCCAAAAGCCTTTTTGATAAAACCACGAAGCTGGAATCTATGGCGGCGACAGAAAATTTTATTGTCGCATATCCGGCCGGTTACCAGCGCTATTGGAACGAGTGCAGAAAAGCTTCTACGGCTGTGACGAATGTAGAAAATTTCAATGAAGAAGTTTTCTTTTCAGAAATGATCACCTATTTCAAAAAGAATTACAAGATTAATGAAAAGCATGTTTTTGCCACAGGTTTTTCAGGCGGCGGGCATATGACCTATAAGTTGGGTCTTACGATGCCGGACAAAATTAAAGCGTTATCTGCAATTGTGGCAAATTTACCAACGCCGGATAATATGGATTGCGGTGAAGCCAGAAAACCGATAGCAATCCAGATTATTAACGGAACGGCGGATATGACAAATCCCTACAATGGCGGAGAAGTGAAAACACCGGGCGTTACGCTCGGCATGGTGAGATCAACAGAGGAATCTTTGAAATATTGGGCCTCACTTGATGGTTACAAAGGCGAGCCCGTCAAATCAATCATGCCGGACGCTGACACGAGCAACGATATAACCGTTGAAAAATATACTTATAAAAAGAGAAATCAGCCAGAGGTTACACTTTTGAAAGTCATCAACGGTAAACATCAATTTTTAACTGATATCGATGTTTTTGAAGAATCTTGGAAGTTTTTTAAGAGGCAGATTGGCGAATAAATTCATTTCGCGCAAAGCAAAAAAGTAAAAGACAAAGGACGCGGAGAAATTTTCTCTGCGTCCTTTGTCTTTTACTTACCTGCTACGCGTGAAATAAAAACTACTCGAATTTCTTCCCAACCGTTATTCCAGGCCAGTTATCCGTACGGAAAGGACTTGCCGGAAATTCTTCGGAATTATAAAGATTGGCTTCTACCGGGGCGTCCGACCACGCATAACGAACAGAAGCTGGTTTCACTCCTTTCGGGTGATAGACAATAACAGTATTCCCAAGGATTTCAGCTTTGGCATAATGAAAAATCTTGTCCTCTCCTGCAATTTCAAATCCTTTCAGATATCCGTATTTATCTTTCACGATCAGCCCGCTTCCGGCAAATTTAAAGCGCACGGTAGCTTTTCCTTCACTGAAAGTAACCGTGTCGTACAGCGGTGAACTGTATTCAATATTTTGTCCATAATCCAGCTTCAACGCGTTTGTAGCCAGCCTGTGAGCGACATCCTGCTTATTTGTAGGATGAATATCTTTGGGATTTCCAACGTCTGTCGTGACCGCCATACCTGTTTTGGGCAATTTTAAAGCCATCGTCTGTGCCTCGCGAAGTTCTGCCCAGCCACTTCCTTTGTTGCTATCCTGATCGGGGCCATAACTAGACAGTTGAACGAAGTAAAATGATTCGTCGCCTGGTTTTCCATCGACACTCCATTTGTTGCGCCAGTCCTGAATCAGTAAGGGAAAGCTCTGCCGATACTGATACGCGCGGCCGGTATTGGTTTCGCCCTGATACCATAAATTTCCACGGATCGCAAATGGTACCAGCGGTGCGATCATGGCATTATAGATCGTCGTGCCGACATTATTACTGGAATGAACATAGCTGTGTTTATCCGCAAATGAAGGCATCAGATACCAATCGTTGGCAAGGCTAATTTTCTGTGTTTCAGTACCTACATATAAATCTTCGGCTGATCCCATCAGTCCCAGTCCGTACCAAGGTGTGGCGATCATGTTTCCGAATTTGATAACGAGCTTATTCTCTCCGTCTTTCCATGTATTCTCAGGAATTTCGATTTTTCTGAGACCTTTCATCACACCTTCATTTATCAATTTTCCATTGATGAAAATAGCATTTTGGCTATCATTTTCTGCGAGCGCTAAAACTGTTTTTTTGTTAACCAAGCCAGCTGGTATCATAATAGTCCTGGCCATATATCCATTACCACGAAATGCCCAGATCCCTTTCCAGTCCCATTGTCCGATCGGGCTGTCTGCTTTCGTCCATTTTGAAAAGTCATAATCCGCTTCCGGATATTTTGCTTCATCTGCGGCAGATGGGTTAATTTGGGAGTCTTTAAAAAGCTGTTTTCTTAATTTTGCATCAAGTTGTGCGTCAGCTTCTTCCCAGGATTTTGGGAAATTTTTCGCATAATTTTTCAACTCCACATCGCTTAACATTCCCTCTTTGCTGATCCATCCTTCTACCTGAGAGCCACCCCAGGAACTGTGCAGTATACCGATCGGAACATTCAATTTTTGATGTAATTCTCTGGCAAAAAAGAAACCGATAGCCGAAAAATTTCCAACAGTTTCAGAGGAAGCCATTTGCCAGGATCCATTTTTAAGATCTTTTTGAACTTCCAGCGTTACCTCATGATCGACGTTGAAGTGGCGGATTTTCGGGAAATCTGCGTTCTTTTTTTCCTCAGCAAAATGATCAGCCTGCCGGACTTTAAATTCCATATTCGACTGGCCCGAACACAGCCATACCTCGCCGATAAGAACATCTTCAACGTTTACTTTCCCGGATTTTCCGGATGCATTTATTTGGTAAGGCCCACCTGCTTCGAGAGGGGAGAAACGGACAATCCATTTGCCGGATGCATCCGCTTTTACTTTTTGAGTTTGTCCTGCCAACGTCACTGTTACCGTTTCTTTGGGTGTTGTCCAGCCCCAGACCGGTATTGATTTTTGTCTTTGAAGCACCACATGATCGGAAAAAAGGCGTGCGAATTTTAACTGCGCAAAACTGCTGGTTCCTGAGAAAAGGAGCAGGAGTAGGAGTATTCTTTTCATTATTTATTTAAAAGTTTACCAGGTTGAAAGCTGATCTCAGGCTTAAATTACTATAAAAATCAGTAGTGTTTTCATGTCAGGTAAATGATTGAATCGTCTGAGGCAAGTGGCTTAAGAAAAACAGATATTTCCTGCCTGACGTTTACAGGTTGACTTTGAAAACAAAAAGGCCCGACATTGATTGCCAGGCCGGGACATAATTTTTATATTTTAATTATTTTTCTTCGCGTAAGAGCTTTTCGTATTCAATTTCAACAGATTTCTTTGGGTTGTAATCTCCGAAAGCGGAAAAGTAATGTGATAGTAATCCAATTCCCCAGCCAAACATTGGCCAGATTGGCCATGGATATGAATAATGTCCCCAATGCTTTTGCGTCGTCAGGCCGTAGATGATCCACAGGCCGCCAATTACCAAGACATAAGACCGAAGGTGTGCTTTAAATGCTGCGCGTTTTTTAGCTTTTCTCCAAAGAAACTCGTTTCGAGAGGTTTCCATTATTTCTATATTAATTTTTAAATAACATATTGACTAATCAGCTTTTCCGCTGATTTATGTTATGAACTTACGGCTATAAGATTTGATATTTTTACCGTTTTCGACGAAGTTCAGGATATTATTGACAGAGAACGGAATTAGGTAGATAAAGTTTATGTCTGTTCTTGTTCCTTATGACTTTTCGCTTTCAGAATGCTCGCAGAATATTAAACAGCATTTAAAATTCAGGCCGGTAGAAAGACACTAAAAACAGAACCAACTCCCAGCTTGCTGTTTGCCGTAATGGCACCGCCGTGATTAGTGACAACTTTTTCACAAATCGCCAGACCTATACCGGTTCCGGCATACTCGGTTTTACCGTGAAGCCTTTGAAAAATCTGAAAAATCCTGTCCGTGTATTTACTGTCAAATCCGATGCCATAGTCAGTTACATTGATCCGATAATAAGCAGCTGCCATTTTTAATGGTTTAGATGTCAAAGGCCAGTCCTGCGCTTTTACAATTTCAGAAGTTATTTCAACAACAGGTGAAGTGCCCGGTTTATGGAACTTGATCGCGTTGCTGATGAGATTTTGAAAAAGCTGACCCAATTGCAATTCATCTCCCTGCACCACAGGTAATTCTCCTACTTTAATTCGAGCACCTTTTTCGTGAATGGATAATTCGAGGTCATTTAGTACGGATTTAACGATCTTATTTATAGAAACCTGGCTTGTCGTGTCTTGTTGTGTTGACACACGCGAGAAAGCCAACAGGTCTTCTATCAGCGAAGACATGCGTTTTGCGGCTCCCTGCATTCGATCCAGATACTCTGCGCCCGGGCCGAGCTGGTCTGCAAAGCGTTTTTTCAAAAGGTCACCGAAAGACTGTATTTTCCTTAGTGGTTCCTGCAAATCGTGTGAGGCAACGTAAGCGAACTGCTGCAAATTTTCGTTCGAATGAATGAGCAGTTCATTGGACTTAGCTAGCTCCTCGTTGATTGCCGCAAGCTCTTCGTTCGTAATTTCCAATTCTTCCGTACGCTCTCTTACCAGCTCTTCCAGTGCCAGCTGGACCTGGCGTTGTTCCGTAACGTCCTGTACCGATCCGATAATTCTGACAGGCTCACCGTTTTCGTTTAAGTAAGTTTTCCCCTGCGCATGAAGGATTCTCTGTCTTCCAGTCATTTCGGCTTCAATCACGTATTCGATGTCATATATTCCGTCCGAGTCTGGTAAAATCGCTTTATTGATGGCGGCTTTAATTAATGGACGGTCTGATTCGCGGATAGGTTGGTAACCTCTTTCAACCGTGATTATCTCGTTTTCTCCAATGCCAAACCATTCGCGAAGCCGCGGAGAAAATTCTAAAATCCTGGTTTTCAGATCAATCTGCCAGGTGCCCAGGTTTGCCAGCTCCACAGCACCCCTCAGACCTATTTCTGCCTCCTGAATTTTCTGACGTGCAAGTACCTGTTCTGTCATATCCGTTACTACAACAAGAATTCCGGAAACCACATTGTCAATATCCCGTTTAGGCTGATAAACAAAATCGATGTATATTTTTTCCTGAACACCGTTTCGAATAATAGAAAGTGGAAGCTCTTTAAATTTTACGGATGTTTCAGTCTTTACCACATTATTAAGCAACGCATCAAAACCCTGTCCGGTCAATTCTGGAATTGCATCAAGCAATGACCTGCCGATAATCTCATCCGGTTGCCTGCCCACTAATTCGCTGTAAAATTGATTTGCCATGGTAAAGACGAGGTTATTCTTGTCCATAATCGCAATTCCAACTGGAGACTGTTCAAAAAGTGCAAGTAATTGCTGCTGACTTTGTTCAATCTGCTGTTGTGCTTTCATACGCTCGGTCACATCAATTGCGATATCAAGAATCGCATAAACCTCGCCGTTGACGTCCAGAAGCGGTGTATAAGTGATGTTGTAAAAATTATGAGACATAACACCGTGCTGCACGATATCTACTTGTGTACCAAAGCTTTGATACATTATTCCGGACGTGAACACATCATCAAGAATTTGCAGATATGCCTGACTTTCCAGCTCTGGCATAACTTCCCTTAGCGGCTTTCCGACGATATCAAGACCCTTGCCGACAATGTCGATAAAAGCTTGGTTTGGCATTTCTATTACCAGATCCCGGCTCACAAAAAGACCTATCGCCGCCGGAGCCGTTGCAATAACAGACCGTAATTTTGCCTCACTTGCTTCCAGGCTCTTTAATGCCACTACCTTGTCTGTAACGTCGATCGCGGTATCCATGATCGCGTAGATTTCTCCTTTTTCGTTACGAAGCGGTTTGTAAGTAAAATCAAAATAATATTCTGAGAGCACACCGTCAACTTCGAGGAAGGCGGGCATATTGGTCGCTGTAAAAATTTCTCCGCTTTTGTAAATATCATGAAGAATTTTAGGGAATTCCTGCCCTCGTAACTCCGGTATGGCTTCAAGTAATGGTTGGCCAAGAACAGATTTATCCTTCCCCCAATAACCAATCATGGTTTCATTGGCTATTTCAATTCTCATTTCCGGTCCGACAAAAAGGCAAGTTGCCATAGATGCTTCCTCAATGAGACTCCTGAAACGCTCCTCGTTTAAAGTTAGTTGCTGCCTCGTAAGGGCGTTGGCAGTGACATCCAGTGCGATACCTGAAAGCAGAAAGACCTGATTTTGGTTATTCTTCAAGGCCTGACCTTTTAAATTTATCCAGCGAATTTCATCTTGCCTGTCAAAGGTCCGGAACTCAATATCAAATTTTTCGTCAGCATTATTTTCCAGAGCACTTTTTACTTTTTGCCTTACAAGATCCCGGTCATCTGCATGAATACGGGACAAAATATCGTCCACGTCGACGACATCTTCAAAAGAATAATCGAATATGGATTTGAACCGTTCACAAAACCGAAAGGTTTTTTTATCCGGATCAAAATCCCAGGTTCCTACGCAAGCTGCCTCCAAAGCCATTTCCAGGCGTTTTATTTCGATAGCATTATCGGTATTAAATGGTTTGGAAAGTTCAGTCATAGAGTTGAAAAGCTATCGTATTATGGAAACAATTGTCAATATGGTAGATAAAAAGTCATTAAACAACAACACAGAAATGCAACGGTCTTATGCCAAAACATTAATATAAAAATTGTACCTGCTTACATAGATCCATTTTCTGCATTGAAACATTAGGGAGAGTAAAATGTCAAATGAATATCGTCTTTTGTTTTTCGCAAACTTAACGGCCTGACCTATACGAAGGTGTTTTAATGTCAAAGCCCAATTCTCCTATCACATAAGTACTATGACAGGCGCGGGATTTTTATTCAATTCAGATTTTGGTAATAAAATGTGGTTCAAGCTTAATGAATGTTTGTCATTTGATTCCGGATATGACAAACTTAGAAGATAGGGGTAATCCGGTAAAGAATTTGCAACCAATTTTAGTTACCCTTCTTTCCAAACGACAGCGAATAATAATCACCATCAGGCGAAATTCCTGAATCTTCAATGAGCCAGCCTTGTTTTTTATAAAATTTTAGAGCAGATTCATTTGCCTTCAGACATTTCAGCGAAGCGGGCAGCGAAATTTGTTCCAGACATGCTGCCAGTAACAACTTACCAATTCCCTGGCCAATAAAGTTCGGATCGATAAAAAGTGAGTGAATAAAACTTGCAGGCGGCCACCAGGCGATAAATCCTACGGGAATATTGTCGTTTAAAGCAATCAACAGCTTCTCGTCCTTAATAACTTCGTCAAAATCAGTCAACCTGAACTCCTTGGTATCTTTCCATGGGAAGGCCAGTTTACGGGATTCAAGAAAAACCTCCCGGAGTTTTGAGGTATGAACCTGAGTATATTCTGAAATTTTGAGGGCCATAAGTTAAGGTTTTTTTCATTCAGCTTTTCTTCATTTTATAAACATCCTTATTTGGACGATCTTCCGGAAATGGTGTTGGCACAAATTTTCTGGTACGAAAATTAGATTACAGAATGAATGATGGATAAACTTAATGAAAAAACGATGAATCTTGATCAATTTTATAATAAAGCTTACTTGTGGATATTGGATCGTGGGCCCTCATTTTTATTGGGCGTTGTAATACTGATAACCGGATTGTGGCTGATCAAAGTCCTTTCAAGATGGATGTCTGCACACATGCTCAGAAAAGAAATTGACCCTTCGCTAACACCATTTCTGATTAGTTTAACGATAACTGTTCTCAGAATTCTTCTGATTATTGCAGCGATGCAAATCATTGGAGTTCAAATGACGATTTTTGCTGCAATAATTGGTGCCATTGGTGTAGCGGCAGGACTTGCACTTTCCGGGACACTTCAAAATTTTGCGAGTGGTGTTTTGATTCTGTTGCTAAAACCGTTCAAAGTTGGTGATAACATTGTCGCTCAGGGCCAGGAAGGTACGGTCGTGGCAATAAAAATATTTCATACCGTCGTTAAGACTTTTGATAACCGAACGGTTGTCATTCCGAACAGTAAACTTTCGAATGAGGTGATTATCAATATTAGTGTTTCGGGAAAAAGACGGCTCGATGTAGAGATGAAATTCAGTAATAGTATTGATTTCGCGACAGTGAAAAATCTCATCAACCAAGTGCTTGAGAGATCCCAGAACATACTGGAAACGCCCGAAAGGCGAATTGGTATTTCTTCCATTGAAAGTGATGGCTATAAAGTCATGTTAAATGTCTGGATCAACGCCCATGGTTTTATTGATACGAAAATGGCCATTCAGGAAAAGTTGCTGGAAGATCTTAAAGCGTCAGGTTTGAAATTGCCAGGCATGTAAAATAATATTGAGCCAAACAATGGCTACTAAAAACCTCTAAATGTCGAAAAAATCGTCGCCGATAGATTTTGGAAGAATTGCTGTAAAATTTAAAAGGTTTGTTTGGGGGATGTTTTTCTTATTTGGATTCGCTGTTAATGCAGTCAGGAGTGTAAAAATGGATGGCAACGCCGGAGTCAAATTCCTTTTTACGTATAAGCGTCAAACGATTTTTTAATTCTGGATTTCTGAAAAAAAGTTTTCCTCGACCCAGCATAATAGGATGGACCCATAGTTGATACTCGTCAATTAAGTTGTACTCGGCGAGTGAAGCAACGACGGTACCGCTGCCAAGCACAAGAATATCTGTACCAGGTTCCTGCTTTAGATGACAGACCGCATTTTGTAAATTTTCTGTCATGATCATTGAATTATGCCAGCGCGTGTCTTTTAATGTATTTGAAAAAACAACTTTCCTATGGTTGTTCATCATATCGGCAAAGGCCATATCCTGTCGGGCGAAATTTGGATTAAGCGGTTGGAAAGGCCAGTAGTTTGCCAAAGCCTGGTAGGTGATTCGCCCTAATAATATTGTATCGGCTTTGTTCAATTGTTTTGCGGCTTCTTCTGCCATTTCTTCATTCCAGTATTTAAAATGCCAGTCAAGCTCACAGTTCGGTCCGGCCATGAAACCGTCGAGCGTCACATTCATGGATACAATTACTTTCCGCATATAAGGACAGATTAGGATCTAAAAGTTATTCACTCACTTTTTTATACAAAACTATTTTCAAATGAAACATAAGGCGATGTGCAAAAGAGACTTTTTCAAGGGTAAATAGCGACATGTATTTCCAACCTATCATTTAATTTGATACATTTATTTACCCAAATGACAAATCTTTGTTAGCCAGATTTCAGATGAAAAACGTAGCAATTTTGATCCCGAATGAAGCCGTTTTATGCAGCATTGTCGATGCCCGAACGATGTTTACAGGTGCCAATGATTTTCTCGAAGCAATGGGAAGGAAGCCTTTGTTTAATGTAAAAATGGTCGGGTTGTCAAAAGATGTCAAATTTCATAATGGAATGTTTTCGGTGCATCCTGACATGCTTTTAGCAGATGCAGAAAAAGCGGATCTGGTAATTATTCCGGCCATTAGCGGAGATTTGGCGAAAACAGTCGCGGCTAACGAAGCTTTCGTACCCTGGATCGTGGAGCAATATCAGCATGGTGCTGAGGTGGCAAGTCTTTGCGTCGGTGCTTTTCTGCTGGCTTCGACCGGTTTGTTGAACGGTAAGGAATGTTCGAGTCACTGGAAAACTGCACCGGAATTTCGAGAAATGTTTCCGGAGGTTACCCTGGTAGACGGCCGGATCGTGACGGAACAGCAGGGAGTTTACAGCAGCGGCGGGGCGACATCTTATTGGAGCCTGCTTTTACATCTCGTTGAAAAACATGCCGGCAGGGACGTTTCCATCATGGCTTCGAAAATATATGCACTTGAAATAGATCGTAAAAGCCAGTCGCCGTTCGTAATGTTTAACGGGCAAAAAAAGCACGAGGACGACCCCATTAAAAAAGCGCAGGAGTATATCGAAAATAATTTTACTGAAAAGATTTCAGTTGAGGAATTGTCGTCAATGTATGCAATTGGCCGACGCCACTTTGAGCGAAGATTTAAAAAAGCAACTAACAATACACCGGTAGAATATATTCAACGCGTAAAAATAGAAGCGGCGAAAAAGCAGTTTGAATCCAGCGGAAAAAACGTAAACGAAGTGATGTACGACGTCGGATATTCTGACGCGAAAGCGTTTCGGTCTGTCTTTAAAAAGATTACAGGGTTATCTCCGACAGACTATCGAAACAGATATAACAAAGAGGCTGCGGTTGCATAAAAGCAACAAAAAAATTTGATTTCTTTTCATTTGCACGATGGCGTGTTTCAGATCTGATATCTGGGACACGTTTTTTTTGCAGATATATGATTTACTATTGAGCGTTGAAAAATAATTAGTGTACTAAATAAAATAAAATTAATTCGATAAAAATAATAATATCTTATAATTCTAACTTTAAAATTTTAGTTTATAAATAATATTTTTAGATTTGTCTAAAATTTAAGATATGCGACTCTGAAATCAATTCATCTGGATTAATAAGGTCCCTTGAGGTATTGAAAAAATATTTACGATAATTTGATTATTCCACAATTGAATTGGGACTTACTAATAAATGGGATTGTTTAGAATTTGTTTGCAACATTAATGCATAGATTATTTGATATGAGTGATAATGTTATGAAACGACGACAGTTGGCTGGCTTTTTGCTGGTATTGTGGGCATTGATTTGCCTGAGCAACGTCGTGTTTCGGCATTCTCACCGTATGCCTGATGGCCGGATTGTCAGCCACGTGCATCCCTATGCAGAATTCGGGGCGAAATGTAATTTCCCGAACCACCATCATACCCAGTCCGAATTGAACTGGCTGGATTGTGTCAGTAACCTTCCATTTGATACATTTCTTCCGGAGCTTTCTTTTTCTATACCTGAAATTATTGAGGAAACACTTCTTGTCTACCAATACATTGAACGCGATTCAGAACATAATTTCCTGACTTTATTTCTACGCGGACCGCCGACTGTTTAAGCTTCTTCTTTATATCCCTAACATCATTATTCAACAACAGCATTTGCATGCAGTACGTCTGGTATGCGTTCATCTGAGGTTGTTCCATTCTTGCTACTCAATAGAATTGAATCTATGAAAAAATATATCCATTTCATTACGATTTTTTTAGCCCTTACCTCGCAGGTACTTGCTCAAAATAATCAGATTACCGGAACAATTACTTCCGGCGGAAAACCTGTTCCCTACGCAACAGTTACTTTGGTAAAAACGACTTTTGGCATACAGGCTGACAGTAGTGGAGCTTTTACGATTGCTAATATTCCGGCAGGGCGTTATGAATTACAGGTTTCTGCAATAGGTTTTCAGCGTGTTACAAAAAAGATTGATATTCTTGCCGATGTGGTCGCAGCGGTAAACATTTCTTTATATTCTCTTATTAATAATTTAAGTGAGGTTGTTGTCACAGGTGTTTCCAGAGCAACAGAACTTCGGAAAAGTCCGGTTGCTATTGCAGTCATGAGCAAAAAGGAAATGGATATGAACGTCAATAACAACATAGTTGACGCTGTCTTAAAAGGTGTTCCTGGGCTTAGCGCGGTAACAACGGGTCCTAATGTTTCAAAGCCTTTTATCCGTGGCCTTGGTTATAACCGCGTTTTGACTCTTTATAACGGCATCCGTCAGGAGGGACAGCAGTGGGGCGACGAACATGGTATTGAAATTGACCAGTATGGCATTGAGCGTGCAGAAGTTGTGAAAGGCCCTGCAAGTCTGATTTATGGTTCGGACGCTGTGGCTGGCGTGATCAACTTTATACCCTATATCCCAAAAGGTCCGGAAGGGAAAGTGAAGGGAGATATCACGACGGAATATCATACCAATAACGGTATGATCGGTGCCTCCGGCGGGCTGGCTTATAACAAAAACGGCTGGAAAAGCGCATTCCGCGTTTCAGGAAAAAATGCTACGGCTTATAAGAATCGGGTGGATGGCAGGGTCTATGGTACTGCCTACAACGAACTGAATTTGTCGGCGATGACCGGGTTCGAAAAACGCTGGGGATCGTCCTATGTTTATGCAACGCTTTACAATAACTTACAGGAAATTCCGGACGGAAGCCGGGATTCGTTAACCCGCCGATTTACAAGACAAATTTTTGAAAGTGGAAAAGATGACATAAAGGATCGCCCGTTGGTTGCTGAGCGGGACTTGAAAACTTATAATATTAATCCATTGCACCAGCGCATTCAGCATTACCGGTTATTTACAAAAAATCATTTTTTGTTAGGTAAAGGAGATCTGACAGCCTTACTTGGATTTCAGCAAAGTGTGCGCCGGGAATATAATCACCCGACCACGCCGGAACAGCCGGGATTGTATGTGCAGCTTAGTACCTATAACTATGATTTAAAGTATAATTTCCCGGAATGGCAGGGCGTAGAGGCAACATTAGGGGTGAATGGAATGTATCAGATGAACCGAAACCTGGATGGAACAGATTTTCCGATTCCTGATTATAATTTGCTGGATATTGGCGGGTTCTTATTCCTGAAAAAATCATTGGGTAAGGTTGATGTCAGCGGTGGAATGCGTTATGATACCCGGTCATGGAATTGGGAAGACCAGTATGTGCAGCCTAATCCGGAGACAGGTTACGATGAACTTCTCAAAGTTCCCCGGAATTCTGCCGCAGTGCTGCAATTCCCATCTTATGACCGCAGTTTCAAAGGGATTTCGGGAAGCCTGGGCGCGACTTATAATATTTCAGAACGTCTGCTTTTGAAGGCAAATGTATCCCGTGGCTATCGCGCGCCAAATATTACGGAGATCGGATCAAACGGTCTTGATCCGGGGGCTCACATTGTTTATCTGGGTAACCGGGATTTCGAACCCGAATTCAGTCTGCAAACCGATATTGGTTTTATTGGTTATCTGAAAGATATGGATATCAGTCTGGAAGTTTTTAATAACACCATTGATAATTACATTTATCAGGCGCGCCTGTATGACGATTCAGGAAACCCTGTTGTGATCGTCCCGGGAAATTTTACTTATAAATACCAGCAGTCAAAAGCGCAGTTATATGGTGCTGAGGCAAGTTTAAACCTGCATCCGACCGGCTTAAAATGGCTGGCTTTTAATAATAGTCTGGCATTTATTCGAGGCCTGAACAAAAATGATGCTTTGATCGCCATCGAGGGAGACGCTGCGAAATACCTGCCATTTATACCACCGATTCACGGAAGGTCTGAGCTCAGGTTTTCAATCGCCAGGGAACTTGGGTTTTTGTCTTCAACTTATTTTCGGGCAGAAGTTGACTATTATGGAGCCCAGAATAAATTCTATGGCGTAGACGATACAGAAACTGCCACAGCAGGTTACACGCTTTTTAATCTGGGATGTGGTACTACGGTGAACAACCGCAACAAGAAACCGATTTTTCAGCTTTTTTTACAGGTTGATAACGTCTTTGACATCTCGTATCAATCGAATTTGAACCGGTTAAAATATTTCGAATATTACGCAAGTTCTCCGAACGGGCGTTCTGGAATTTATAACATGGGCCGGAACGGCAGTGTCAAAGTGATTATTCCGTTTTGATGATATATTGATTTTTAAAACTGGGTTGTCGAATCTGAAATCGGCAACCCAGTTTTGTTTTTGGTGCAAAATAGTATTCAGGCTTTGGGTTATAAATTGTGCTGATGTCAGTCTGTCTTATCATTCGTAATTCGTGGATAATTTTGAAAGGTTAAATTTTAACCAAAAAAATAAAGGAATTTGAGAGAAGATTTAGTGTGTTCAAACTAATTGTTTGATTTTTGGTAAATTGAATCTGATTTAAGCAAACTTAGCAGCAAACAAATGAATATCATAAAGGCAAGTGAAATAGCAGAAATATCTTCAACCGGCGATACTGTCATGATCGATGCCCGGGGCGGGGCAGATGCCGAAGACAGATTTGACGCGGGACATCTGGATGGGGCATTATTTGTGAACCTGGAAACGGATCTCTCAGAGAAATCAGAAAATGCGGCAGAAGGAGGCAGGCATCCATTGCCGGAGGCGAAAAGGTTTGCCCGGTTATTGGGTCAGTTAGGCATTACGCCGACTACGAAAGTGATCGTCTACGATGACAAAAGAGGTGCGATGGCAGCGGCGCGTTTCTGGTGGATGTTAAAAGCTGCCGGACATGAAGCGGTATATGTGGTCAGTGGAGGTTTGGAAGCGATCAAAAAAGAAGGACTTTTACTCTCCCAAGATGAACTTACCTTGTTAACCGAATATCCGGACTATCCTCTTGACGCCTGGCTTTCACCGACGGTAGGTTTGAAAGAAGTTGCACAGGCGGCCGGAAATTCCGATTATGTCGTTATTGATGTACGGGAAAACTATCGTTACAGAGGAGAAAGTGAACCGATTGATCTGGTTGCCGGGCATATACCGGGTGCTGTCAACATCCCATATATAGAAAATATGGATGAGGAAGGGAATTTCTTATCTCCGGAGGTATTGAAGCAAAAATATTCCGAAGTGCTGATGGGTAAAGCTCCTGAAAAAATAATTGTGCATTGCGGGTCTGGCGTTACGGCCTGCCATACGCTTTTGGCAATGGAGGAAGCCGGTATTACAGGTGCGAGTTTATATGTGGGTTCGTGGAGTGAATGGTCAAGAAATGATATGTCGATTGCTACCGGGGATAATTAAATAACCTAAACTGATTGACTAAGAGATTCCTTCACAAGAGGAATCTTTTTTATTTGAACGTCTGATATTGTCGCCTTTCAGTATTCAGAAGTTTAGAAACGTAAATTTTATATCAGATGGCCTGGGAATTTTTACCTGGACAGAATATTTAATTAAGCCTGGTTCAGAACAATATTTGACATAAATTATAAATTTCATAACTATACTAATGTATTAATTAAAAAGACAAAATATCTTAAAATGAATTTAACGAAAGTTGAAATTTTTATGAATATGTCATTAACTTAGAACAACGATATGAAAGTCTGCCATTTTAATGACCTGATCAAAGATGACCGCAATCGACGAAAATACTTTACTGAATGGTATATCGCTCGGCGACAGAAGAGCATTTGATGAGATTTACAATCAATATCATTCTGAAATTTACAAGTATGTTTTAAAGTTTGTGAAATCTTCCGATTGCGCACAAGATCTGTGTCAGGAAATCTTTTTGAAGGTTTGGGAAAAGAGAGAAAATCTGGCAGATGTACGTTCATTCAGAGCTTATCTTTTCACGGTTTCAAAAAATCATATCTTCGACTTTTTACGCCACGCATCGGTCGAACAATCTGCCCGCGAAGAAATACTAAATGCCTCCCGCGATTTTAAAAACCAGGTTGAAGACACTATTCAGTCAGAAGAATATTATCAGCATCTGCAAAAAGTTCTTGATCAAATGTCACCAAGAAATCAGGAGGTGTTTAAGTTATGCCGCGAAATGGATCAAACTTATGACGAAGCTGCGGAAGCACTAGGGATTTCTCGTAACGCAATAAAAAAACACATGGTTAAGACCATGAAACTTCTCAAATATTCTGCTCAAAAAAGCTTCGGTCTTTCTTTTAACACACTCCTTTCCTTTTTTCTCTTAGCCGGATTTTAAGAGATCATTTTTCTTTATTGTTATTTTTTTAGTGGTATATCACGTATTTACCAGAAGGAAAAATTGTGTTTTGCAAAAATTATAAAATAATTTTTGCAAATCAGGGTACCCTGCACGCAACGTTTTACGTCTTCCTTATAAATCCCTGAAAAATGGAAGAAAGGCAATTTCTGGAAATTCTCGTTAAAAGGTATGTTGCGAATGAATTGAGTGAAAAAGAACTCGAAGCATTTTTCCATTTATTGGCTCAAGGAAAACTGGATAACTTGCTGAATAATTATTTGGATAAAGAAAGCGGTGAGATTTTAAAAGTTAAGAAAACCTCATTATCCAAATCACGTTTGCTTTTACTTCCTTTGAACAGGTTAAGTCTCGCGGCCTCTGTTTTCCTGATCTTGGGGATGGTGATGTTTTTGGCCAAACCCGGAATAGTTAATTTTCTGAAAATTGGTATCGTAGCAGTTGAAACGAAAAAAGGCGAGAGGGAAGAGATCAGATTACCGGATGGTTCGACCGTGTGGTTAAATGAATCCAGCAAGCTGGAATACCCGAATAAGTTCGATTCTGATGAAAGAAAAGTTGTGTTACTTGATGGGGAAGCCTACTTCGATATTAAACGAGACACAACGAAGCCTTTCAATGTTGAAGCCTCAGGAACAAATACGAAAGTTTTGGGAACGGCATTCAACATCAGATCTTATCATTTTCTGGAAAGTGTCCAGGTTACTGTTACCCGCGGAAAAGTACAAGTCGAGGAAGCCTCAGACTGGGGCGAAAAACGGCAGCGGAAAATATTATTGCCGAACGAACAGGTCAATTTTGATACCAAAACAAAAAGTATAGAAAAAACGGCTGTCAACAGTGCCAACGCGGTAGCATGGAAAGATGGGAAATTACTTTTCGATAATGAAAGCTTTGCTAATGTAACTGCGATTTTAGAAAATAAATTTGGTGTTAAAATTGCCTTCGCCGATGAGTCCATTAAAAGTTATCACATGTCGGCTGAATTTACTGCCACCGATTCCCTGGCGCACATTCTTGAATTGCTAAGTCTTGCCAATAATCTGGATTATCAGTTTGAGGATAAGAAAATTACTTTATTGAAAAAGAGAAAAAATAATGCTAACCCGCTGCCTATGTAACATTGTTGCTTTTTTATAACAAAAAAATCCGGCAAGCCGAAGCTGCCGGAAAGTATGATAGAGAAGTCAGGACGTAACGCCAATCACCCACTGACCCTGCTATTCAAATTGGAATTAATGTTTATCGCTTAACCCCAAACTGATCCAAAGGTATGAAAAATTGTACCAGAAGTTTACAGTCCATTACCAAATGGACGACTAAAAGTGTATGCCTGTTTCTTTGTGTCCTGGCTGCGGTATTTCAGCCTTCGCTGGTCGTCGCCCATCTACCAGGACAAAGTCTTCAGGAGGTTACCATCGATCTGACACTCAAAGATAAAAGTCTGAAAGAGGCGCTCTCGCAGATTAATAAGAAGACCGGTTTCAGGTTTATCTATAACGAAGAACTGATCGCTCCGTACAAGGTTAATATTGCGGTAAGCAAAAAGCCGGTAAATGAAGTTTTGCACGAGCTTCTGGCTTCTACCAAACTGGATTACCGCGAGCAGAAAAGAACGGTGGTTATAATCGAAAGAGAAGTAAAGACCACCGGCGAAGCTAAAAAGACTGAGATTTTACTTGCTTCTCTTGTTCATCAGATGGAACGAGAA
Source organism: Dyadobacter sp. HNCC25DJ186 (assembly GCF_056895235.1). Taxonomy (NCBI): domain Bacteria; kingdom Pseudomonadati; phylum Bacteroidota; class Cytophagia; order Cytophagales; family Spirosomataceae; genus Dyadobacter; species Dyadobacter sp. HNCC25DJ186. Next base: position 93,311 of record NZ_JBXHAS010000009.1, on the reverse strand, counting down.
ATTACCGGTGTGGTGACCGACGGAGAAAATGGCGATGCGCTTCCGGGTGTGGCCGTGCTCATCAAAGGAACGTCCATTGGTACCATCACGGACATGAATGGAAAGTATAGTATCAAAGTCACGGACGGTGGTTCTCCGGTTTTGGTATTTTCTTACGTGGGATATTTAGGACAGGAAATAACCATTACGAACCAATCCGCGGTAAATATTAAACTTGCAAGCAGCACCAAGCAGCTTAGTGAATTGATGGTCGTGGGTTATGGCACACAGTCGAAGGACGAGTTTACAGGCTCTGCTGCGCGCGTGTCGGGTGACAAACTGAAAGACATGCCCGTTCAAAGTTTTGACCAGGGAATGGCAGGCCGTGCAACGGGTGTTAGTATAGGGCAACCAAACGGGGTTTTGAATAATCCGCCTGTCATCAGGATACGCGGTGTAAATTCAATTTCGCTGAGTTCGTTCCCTTTGATCGTTGTGGATGGGATACCTATCAACACTGGTGATATTTCGGGAAACTCAACCGTAGCCAACAACCCGCTTGGCGATATTAACCCATCTGATATTGAGTCCATTGACGTGTTGAAAGACGCGGCATCTACTTCTATTTATGGTTCACGGGCAGCAGCCGGAGTTTTGTTGATTACAACCAAAAGTGGTAAAGTTGGCAAGCCAAAGGTAAATTATGAAGGCTGGACCGGTATGACAAAAGCAACCCGTCTGCCGACGATGCTTGATGCCCAGCAGTTTATGGATATTAAAAATGAAGCCGTTTTAAATGCAAAAATTCTGGGTGGAAATGCAAGTAATGATGCGGTTGCATCTGCGCTTTTCTTTCCTATGCTGAACCCTGATGGATCAATGGTTAACACCAACTGGTACGATCAGGTTTATCAGACGGGTGTTTCTCAAAACCATAGTTTAAGTATCTCGGGAGGTTCTGAATCAACAAAATATTACTTTTCAACAAATTATAGCAATCAAAAGGGGATTTTAAAGACCAATGAATTTACCCGTAAGGCAGCACGTTTTAACGTGGATCACAAATTCAATAACTGGCTTTCCTTTTCCAGTAATATCAATTACAACAACAGCCTGAACTCTTCCCCGAACACAGGTTCTCTAAGCGGAAATGCTTTTGGTTTGGTAGGTTCCGCTCGCCTTGCCTGGTTGTCGGCGCCGAACGTTTCCCCGTATAATGAAGACGGTTCTTATAATTTGAGTACTTCCAACACTTTGGGTATGGGTGCCAATAAAGTAGTTAGTAACTTTTATAACCCCGTTCCACTTTTAGATCTGAATAAATACAGTTCCGAAAACGACCGAATCATTGCCAATTTTGGCGGTACAGTGAAGCTGATGAAAGGGCTTACTTACAAAATGAACTACGCGATGGACCGTTTGAAAGTTGAAAACGTAACCTTCGAAAGCCCTGTGCATGGTCCCGGTTTTTCCACAAACGGGAGCGCGCAGAACATGAGCCGTACGATTAGCAACTGGAACTGGACCAATACGATGAGTTATAATACTTCAATTGCGACAAAGCATAACATTTCTTTGCTGGCTGGTTATGACGTCCAGAAATTTAATACTTCGAGCTGGGGTGCGAGACGTACACAGCTTTCCGATCCGTTCTTTGATGAATTTCAGGGAAGTTATGGACAGATTGTTCCGATTACGAACGTCTTGACGGAAAGTGCTCTTGTCTCGGTTTTTTCTCGTTTTACCTATGATTATGACAAACGATATTTCTTTACCCTGAACTATCGTCGTGATGGAAATTCGGCTTTGGGGGCTGGCAAAAAATATGGAAACTTTGGTGGTGTTTCGGGAGGCTGGACATTGTCTGAGGAAGAATTTTACAAGAATTCTGGCTTGGCTGATATCATGAGCAGCATCAAATTAAGAGCAAGCTGGGGCCGCGTAGGAAATTCCGGGGTGAGTCAATACGGTTCGCTTGCACTTTATGAATCGTCGTTATACGGATCAGCGCCAACGTGGAATTTCAGCCAGGGTGGAAATCCTGATCTTGGCTGGGAAACGAGTAATCAGACAAACGTTGGAGCCGATATCAGTTTTCTTAACGACCGTATCCAATTGGAAGCAACCTATTATGCGAACAGCGTGAATGGTCTGATCTTGAACGTACCACAATCGCCGTCCAAGGGTATTCCCGGAAATGCAATTTTTATGAACATTGGCAGCATGTATAACCACGGACTTGAACTCGGTATTAACGCTAGCGTAATCAGAAAAGGAAAGTTCAGCTGGAACACGAGTATTAACTTTACCAAAAATAAAAACAAGGTTACTGAGCTCTACGGGCAAGGTACTGAACTGGTAGGAACGACATCAACCGCGGCAGAAGCAACGAACATTACGCGGATCGGATATTCTGTTGGAAGTTTATATGGAGCCAAAACGGATGGCGTGAATCCTGAAAATGGTCAGCGTGTGTTTATCAACAAAGCTGGTGAAAAAGTACAATATAGTCACGTAGTGCCATCCGGTGGAAGTCGCTGGACGTATCTTGATGGCACACCAGCAGCGGCCATTGGTGTAAATGATTATCAACTTTTGGGTAATGCTTTGCCAACTTACTACGGTGGTTTTATCAATACCATCAAGTATGGGGCATTTGATCTGGGTGTCAATTTTACTTATTCAGGTGGAAATCTTGTGATGAATGGAACGAAAGCAACATGGCGCGACCAGCGTTTCTGGAATAATTCCACGGACGTACTTTCAAGATGGACGACGCCCGGACAAGTTACGGATGTACCGAAAGTGGTTTACGGTGATTTACTTTCAAACGGATCTTCCTGGCCTATTTCCGACAATGCTGAAAAAGGTGATTTCCTGAGATTGCAGTCGGCTTCGCTGGGATACCGCGTTCCAACGGGTGGTTTAGCGAAACTGGGTCTGGCTTCTCTTCGTTTGTATGTTCAGGCTTTCAATGCTTTTATCCTGACAAAATACACAGGAACGGATCCCGAAATTTCGGTTAACGGTAATTCAAATACGACGCCGGGTGTCGAGAAAAACTCGATTCCACAAGGGCGTACTTTCACATTTGGTGTAAACCTTGGATTCTAAGATCATTTTTAATCATACAAAAGATGAAAGAAATCAATATAAAATCAGCAAAACACTGGATGCGCAGCGCGGTATTTCTGGCCTTGCCTTTTGGCCTTGCGCTTAGTTCCTGTGATGAAGATAAACTGCTTAACCCGATACCAAATATTCAGCTTCAGGACGCATTTTTGTTCGATACGCCGGAACGTGTTTTGGGGCAGGTGAACGGAATTTATACTTCTATGAAAGATGGCAGTTTGTATGGTGGGAGATACCTGATGCTTGCTGATATCCGCGGAGAAGATTTTATTAACCGTACCCAAAATGTTTTTACGGGTTATGATGCATGGAGCCATACAGTTACGTCAGGTTCCAATGATGCTTCGTCTGGCTGGGGTTCTTCGTACACTGCCATCAATGCTGCAAATCTGATCATCGACGGACTTGCCGCCCATCCAACGGCAGTAAGCGAAACACTTGCTGCACAATATCTTGCTGAGGCTAAATTTGTCAGGGCATTTTGTTATTTTGGACTGATCACCCGTTATGGACAGCCGTATACAAAAGATAACGGTGCGTCAGCGGGTGTACCCCTGCGGTTGAAAGGTGAAACAACCCCTGCTAATAATGATCTGGCCAGAAGCTCGGTTGCTGAGGTTTATGCGCAGATTTTGAAAGATCTTGATGAAGCAGAAGCTGGTTTGCCTCTAACTTATACCACTGCACTTTTAAATACAACACGTGCGCATAAAAATACCGCCATCGCATTCAAGACCCGGGTTTATCTGACTATGGGCGATTATGCAAAGGTGGTGACGGAAGCTAAGAAAATTGTATCGGATGCTGCACCTTTTTCCGCACCAACAGGTGTGAAAAACCAGCTGCAAGCCAATGTTGCGACGCCATTTACGACGGATTACACAACTACCGAATCAATTTTCTCAATGCCGATGACAGTATTGAATATTGTGGCCGGGCAAAATTCATTGGCCTATACCTACAACCTCAACCTGGAATATAATTTGAATGCAACGGGTATTCTGGGAGACCCGACCTGGTCGGCGACGGATGCGAGAAAAACGAATTTTACACGTGTTGCCGGTGGGGTTACCTATCTGAAAAAGTATAACCAGACGAACCCGGCTTTAGATTATGTGCCTTTGCTCCGGTATGCCGAAGTTTTACTGAATTATTCAGAAGCCGCGGCGAAAACAGGAGATCTGGCAAAATCGGTTGCGTTGCTGAAAGCCGTGCGCAACCGCTCAGATGCTGCCTACGTTTTTCCGGATGCCAGTATTGCAACAGCAGATGCGCTGGTGAAAACAATCTGGATTGAAAGAAGGATTGAGCTTTTGGGAGAAGGATTGCGATCAAATGATCTGCTGAGGAATTTGCTGACTATTCCGGCAAAAGGAAGTGGGGGATTATCATCGCCAGCGGTGGCACCAACGCAGCCTGAATATATTTTTCCGATCCCGAATGCAGAGCTTTCGACAAATAAGCTTATTTAATTAATTGTTAAGGGTTAATTGTTAATGTTTGAAAGAGCTGAAACTTTGGTTACGTATATGCTTTATGGTTTGTTTTTTCTATGGTCATAACCGTCAAACTTTGGAGCTTATTCTGAATATTTTTTATAGTGATTTGATGGATGTTATGGAAGTTTCCTATGAATTGCAAATGTGGAAAGCGCGATAAATTAAACTAAAACCTTAATCGGTTATAAAATGGAAAAAGATATAAAAAGATTTTACCGGTATAGGAGCTGGTTGGCAAAGGGGATTTGTGTTGCAGGTACTTTTGCGATGAGTTCGCAGATGGTTGCCGCGCAGACCAAAATGACACCTGCCAAAATCGATGCTTTGAAAACGGAGCTTACCAAAGAGATTGATAAGCAACAGAAATTTACCCAGGAAATGGTTGATATGGTTTTCAGTTTCGGAGAACTTGGTTTTCAGGAAGTGGAAACCTCGAAATACCTGACCGATATTTTGCAGAAAAACGGGTTCACTATTGAAAATGGAATTTCCGGGGTCCCGACAGCATGGACTGCAAAATGGGGATCGGGTAAACCGGTTATTGCCGTTGGAAGCGATATCGATTGTATTCCAAAAGCATCGCAAAAACCCGGTATTTCTTATCACGATCCGATCATCGAAGGTGCTCCTGGCCACGGAGAAGGCCATAATTCCGGACAGCCTCTGAATATTACTGCTGTTCTGGCATTGAAAAAAATCATGGAGCGTGAAAAGATTTCTGGGACGATCATGTTGTGGCCCGGCGTTGCGGAGGAGCAGCTTGGCACAAAAGCATATTACGTTCGTGATGGTTATTTCAAAGATGTGGATGCTTGTATTTTTACGCATGTGGCAAACAATATGGCGGTGTCCTATGGTGATGCCGGAAACAATGGAATGGTGTCGGCCCTATTCAGTTTTGAAGGTCAGGCTTCTCATGCGGGTGCGGCACCTTGGCGCGGAAAAAGTGCTTTGGATGCAGTTGAGCTGACCAATATTGCCTGGAATTATCACCGTGAGCACATGGAAACCACCCAGCGTTCACATTATGTGATCAGGGACGGAGGGGACCAGCCTAATGTGGTACCTTCGAAAGCCTCGGTCTGGTATTATTTCCGCGAAAGAACTTATCCCAAAATTATGCAGATGTATAAAGATGGAATCAGAATTGCGGAAGGTGCTGCGCAAATGACTGAAACTAAAATGACTTACGAGGTTCTTGGAAGCGCCTGGCCGGGACATTTTAATCAGCCCATGGCAGAGGCGATGTATGAAAATATCAAAGCCGTCGGGTTACCGAAATGGTCGGAGGCTGACCAGATACTCGCGAAAGCTGCACAGAAAGAAATGGGAAATCCGGAAGGCGGAGCTATTGAATATAACGGTCTTGCTACGACGTTAAGTCCCTTTGCAAAACCGACCGCAACGTCTGGTTCGGGCGGTGGCGGTTCGGATGACATTGCTGATATTTCATGGAATTTGCCAACGATCGTGCTGAGATATCCTGCGAATATTCCTGGTCTTCCGGGTCATCACTGGGCAAATGCTATCGCGATGGCAACCCCGATTGCGCATAAGGGTGTAACGGCTGGTGCGAAAGTGGAAGCTATGACTTTGCTCGATCTATTTCTCAAACCGGAGGTCATCAAAAATGCGAAAACGTATTTTACAGATGTACAGACCAAAGATGTTAAGTACACGCCGATTATTTCAAAAACGGATAAACCAGCCATTCACCTGAACGAAAAAATTATGCAGGAATTCAGGCCGGAGATGAAAAAATACTATTACGATCCGGCTAAATATCCTACTTATCTTGAACAACTCGGGATTAAATATCCGACAGTAAGAGATAGTAAAACAGAAGGAACTGGGAAGTGACTTCGGCAGTCGGCTTTCGTCAATCAGCTTTCAAATAGCCTGAGCCGTCTGCTGACTGCCGACAGCGGACCACCAAAAACTTTATGCTAAGAACAAAATCACTTTCTCATCATTATGCCAGCGAATCGCTCTCTTTTTCGGATTTACATATCCGAAAAGGCGAGCAATGGCTGCTTTTGGGTGAATCCGGAAGTGGTAAAACTACGTTGCTGCACATTTTGACGGGTATTAAAAAACCGAGTTCCGGCTCAGTTTTTATTGGTGAAACTGAGCTTTACAAACTTTCTAATTCTGCGCTGGATCAATTTCGTGGACGTAATATCGGTGTTGTTTTTCAGCAGGCTCATTTAATAAAAAGTCTGACAGTTAAAGAGAATTTATTTCTCGCGCAGACATTCGCAGGGTTAAAAAATGACGAACAAAGAATCAAAGAAGTTCTGACGGATCTTGATATTATTCAAAAAGTGAATAGTTACCCGTCCACATTGAGTCAAGGGCAATTACAGCGAGTTTCAATTGCCCGGGCGGTTTTGAACAAACCCGCTCTACTCTTTGCAGATGAGCCAACATCGAGTCTGGATAATAAAAATGCTAATGCGGTAATTGGTTTGTTATTGAAACTCTCTAATGCCAACGGCGCGACGTTGGTCGTTTCCACACATGATGAGCGGGTGAAGGAAGCATTTTCAAATGAGTATATTTTATAACCAGCGAATGAATTTGATCAGGATAAGTTGGAAAAGTTTGCAGTTCAACCGCCTCGCATTTTTTTTAAATGTGTTGCTGATTGCGTTTGGAACTGGTATTCTGACTTTATTGCTTTTGGGTTCAACGCAGGCAGGCGAAAAATTAAGAGGAAATGCGAATGGAATTGATCTTGTGGTAGGAGCGAAGGGCAGTCCTCTACAGTTGATTCTGAGCAGTATCTACTTTATTGATTTTCCGACAGGGAATATTTCATTATCAGAAGCGCAGAATCTAGCTAAAAATCCAATGGTGAAACGTGCAGTGCCACTTGCTTTGGGCGATAACTATGCCGGGTTTCGGATTGTCGGAACCGACACAAGTTATATTAATCTCTATCATTTGAAACTTGCTCAGGGCGATTATTGGAAGATTGATTTTGAAGTCGTCATCGGTTCGGAAGTCGCGAAAATTAAAAAGTTGAAGGTAGGGGATAAATTTAGCGCGTCGCATGGGTTGAGTTCGGATGAAGATGTTCATGAAGGAAATCAGAATAGGATAACCGGAATTCTGGAACCTACTGGCACAGTCGCGGATAATCTTGTGCTGACCAGTATTGAAAGTGTCTGGAAAATGCATGGCATTGAAGACGATCATGAGAATCCGGAGCATCAAAGCAAAAAGGAAATTACGTCACTTTTAATCCAATACCGCTCTCGCATGTCAATTGTACTTTTTCCAATGATGGTGAATAAATCAACTTCGATGCAGGCAGCATCTCCGGCTAAGGAAAGTGCCAGATTGTTCACACTGATCGGCGTTGGGGTCAACACTGCGAAGTGGTTTGCAATCATTGTCATGTTCATTTCAGCGATCAGCATTTTTGTGACTTTATATAATTCATTAAGAGAACGTACGTATGATCTGGCCATTATGCGGGTGATGGGCGCGTCTCAGTTGAAAGTTTTCACGATCATTATTCTGGAAGGTATCATTCTGACGATAATTGGATCTGCTATTGGTATGTTTCTAGGACACGTTTGTCTGCATGTGATCGGTTATTTTCAGGATTCCCCGCAAGCGCGGTTAAGCGGATTTTATTTTATGCCGGAAGAATTATATCTCGTCGCAGGCGGATTTTCTATTGGAATCGTAGCGGCCATTTTGCCTGCAATTCAGGCGTATCGGGCGGATATTTCTAAAACTATTTTAAGGGTTAAGTCATGATAATGAAAAAAATAGTTTTCCTTTTTTTATTTTTAACGGTTGCATTATTTGCAAAAGCACAGCCGCCTACGCACATTCCGTTGATGAACAATACGTGGAAATTGATTGCCGGGAGGTCCTATAAAAAGAATAAGAATTTTAAAATGGTACCGGTTTTTCCTGCAAAACTGGAAGCATTACAAAACAAAGTTGTGGAGTTGCCCGGTTACATTATTCCAATAAATGCCGATCTTAACCATTCAGAATTCATGTTAGCGGTGGTTCCCATGGACCAGTGTCCCTATTGCGGACAAGGTGATATTCCCTCAATGATCGAGGTTAAAATGAGTAAGGAATTGAATTATACCGATAAACCTGTAAAACTCAGGGGTAAACTAGTGCTGAACAAATCCGGCGATTTAAGGTCGGAAATATTTCTTTTAGATGCTGAATTGATAAAATAACGGTTTGAAATTTTTGATTAAATAACTCCTGTACTATGAAATTAAGTTTTAATACATTAGCCGTTTTATTGGCTGCCGGGTCAGTTTCTTATGCGCAGAATCCTGCTGCCGGAGGCGCACCAGCCAGGCAAGCAGCCACACCTGCAACCAGTATTGCTTCCATCACGCAGGGATTGAAAAAGTACGATGGTTTTTTTAATTTTTATTATGACGAAAAATCAGGGAAAGTTTATCTGGAAGTGGATAAACTGGACAAAGAATTTCTTTATTTTTCTTCTTTGACGGATGGAGTTGGAAGCGGCGGACCTGAACGTGGACAAGCTTCTTCGGCTATTGCTAAATTTGTAAAAGTAGGCTCGAAAGTATTATTGGTTGAGCCTGTTTATAGTTACCGAGCGATCACTGAAAATCCGGATGAGAAAAAAGCTGTCGAGAACGCTTTCGCAAAATCGGTGATCTGGGGTTTCGTTCCGGCTGCGGTTGAAGGTGATAAAATGCTGATTGACCTAACTCCATTTATTATCCGGGACAGCCAGAATATTGCTTCACGTTTAGGCGTGCGAAGAGCTGCGGGACCTGTTGCTGTTCCACAGCCAGCAGGTGGCGGCGGAGCATACAGAATGGATGAAAGCCGTTCGGTATTGTATCTTGAAAATACAAAAAATTTCCCGAAAAACACGGAATTTGAAGCACTGATCACTTTTACCGGCGGAAATCCGAATACAGGATTTTTCGGCGGCGGACCGGGACTTGCTCCTGATCCAAGTGCGGTTAGCGTTAAAATGCATCAGTCTTTCGTTGAGCTGCCCGATGATAAATATAAAACCAGAAAGTTTGACACACGTTCCGCGTTTGGGTTGTTCAGTTACATGGATTTCTCTGCACCGATGACCGAACCCATCGTGAAACGATTTATCAGAAGGCACAGGCTTGAAAAGAAAAATCCAGGTGCTGCACCAAGCGAAGCAATAAAACCAATTGTATATTACATAGATCGCGGTGCTCCGGGACCCGTGAAACAAGCTTTGATTGAAGGCGGATCGTTTTGGAACGAAGCTTTTGAGGCAGCCGGTTATAAAAATGCTTTCCAGGTGAAAGAGCTTCCTGAAGGTGCCGATCCTATGGATATCCGCTATAACGTGGTAAACTGGGTAAACAGAAACGGAAGTCCGCGCGGTTTCTCTTATGGTTCTTCTTATGTTGATCCGCGGACTGGTGAAATTATTAAAGGTGTGGTAACACTCGGTTCGGATCGCCACCGTCAGGATTATCTCATTGCAGAAGGTTTGTTGCAGCCTTATGAAGATGGAAAGCCAATTCCCAAGGCAATGCAGGAACTTGCTTTGGCGAGGATTCGGCAATTGTCTGCACATGAGATTGGCCATACGCTTGGATTTAACCACAATTTCGCCGCAAGTCCGAAAGACAGAGCATCGGTGATGGATTATCCATTCCCTAAATTTTCTCTGAAAGCGGATGGTACCGTTGATATTTCAGATTCGTACGCCAAAGGAATCGGAAGCTGGGATAAGCGTGCTGTGATGTGGGGATATACAGAGTTCCCGGCTGGAAAAGAAGATGAAGGTTTGGAAAAAATTATGCAGGAAACGCTTAAACAAGGATTTATTTACATCCCGGACATTGGCGGAAACGCACATCCCACTTCTCACCAGTGGGACGACGGTTCAAATCCAATTGATCAGATGACAAACATTATGAAAGTCAGAAGAAAAGTTTTGGATAATTTCTCTGAGAAAGCAATCAGACAAGGCGAGCCGATGGCAACGATTGAAGAAGTATTGGTTCCGGTTTATTTGCTGCATCGTTATCAGGTTGAGGCAGTTGCGAAATCTGTTGGAGGGTTGTATTTCACGCACGCAGTGAAGAACGATGGTCAGGTTATCACCAGAATGGTTGAGCCAAAAGAGCAATGGAGAGCGTTGGAATCGTTATTGAGCACAATTACACCAGAGGCTCTTGCTTTGCCTGAAGCACTAATCAAGAAAATTCCGCCACGCCCGTCAGGATATCCGGCTAGTCTGGAAACATTCTCAGGCCATACGGGGCCAACTTTTGATCCGATCGCTGCCGCTGAAACAGCTGCGGGAACGACCTTGTCTTATCTGTTAAATGCAGAACGTGCGGCACGTTTGGTTGAATACAATGCCAGGGACGAAAAACAACCAGGCCTTATGCCTGTGATCGATAAACTTTTTGAAAGCACCTGGAAAGCCCCGGTGGCGCCGGGATATAAGGGTCAATTGCAAACGTTGGTGAATAATCTTTCGCTGAAATATTTGCTGAATCTTGCGGCCAATTCAAAAGCACCGGAAAGCGTTCGCGGTGAAGCGTTATTGAAAGTGAGCGAACTGGGCGACTGGATGAAAGGAAAAATGGCAAGTGCTGCGCCAAAACAAAAAGCGAACATACTTTTCGGACTTTCTCAAATTGAAGAATTTAATAAAAATCCGAACAAATTTGAACCCGCTTCGGTATTGGATATGCCTCCCGGTGCGCCAATTATGGGACTGATGGATTTCATGGGTTGCTCTCAGACTCATTTTCATGGAGAGTAATAAGCTGAATTGTTAGCCAAACTTAATTAAGCGGATCAGGAAAAATCGAGGAATTGAATACAGATTTCAAGATCATTTTCTGATCCGCTTTCTTTTATTTTTTGAAAAGTATTTAACACTCCGGATATGAAAATAAATCTTCTTGTGGCGGTAGCAATGCTGTCTGTTACTGGTCATTCTTTTGCACAAAATTCTCTGTCAACGGCAAATCAGTCTGCTCAAACAAAAGCCTCACAAATACTTTCCATTGCCGGAAAAACGGCTGGAATGAAAAAAAGTGAAGGATATTTTAATTTTTATTATGACGAAAAAGAAGGAAGGATTTTTCTTGAAATTCCAGAGCTTATGTTTGATAAGGAATTTTTATATGTCAACTCAATGCCGGGCGGCGGTGGCGGGGCAGGAGACAGGGGAGCCGTTGGCGGATACCGCATTGTGAAATTTATAACCGTCGGTCCGAAAATTTTTCTGACACTTCCTAATTATGATTTCCGCGCGGATACTGACAATCTAGAAGAAAAAAAATCGGTGGCCGAGTCTTTTCCGCAGTCGATAATCTGGGCATTTAAGCCGGAAGTGAAAGAAGTTGGCAAGGTGCTCGTTGATCTTACAGGTTTTTTATTACGCGACAGCCAGAAATCCGGAGAAAGATTAGGGGCAGTAGGATTTCGTCCTGCATCACCGGGAAATATCTACCGCGTGGATGAAACGCGATCAGCGATAGCCATTGGTAATACCAAAAGTTTTCCAAAAAATACCGAGTTTGAAGCGTTGCTGACGTTTGCTGGTCCGGGTGGAAATGAGCGGAGTTATTTCAGCGGTGGTCCGGGTAATGCGTCGAAAGCACCAGACCCAAATGCTATCACACTCCGCAATCATCATTCATTCATCGAATTGCCTGATGACAAGTACAAAAAAAGAGAATTCGATCCACGCTCGGGATACAATTCCATGGACTACTTCGACTTTGCTGCTTCAATTGAACAGCCGATCGTGAAAAAATATATTCGCCGGTGGAGGTTAGAAAAGAAAAATCCGAATGCAGAGAAAAGTGAGGCTATAAAACCGATCATTTATTATGTTGACAGAGGTGCGCCCGCGGAAATAAAAAAAGCATTAATTGAGGGTGCTTCATGGTGGAACCAGGCGTTTGAAACCGCCGGTTATATCAATGCTTTTCAGGTAAAGGAACTCCCAGAAGGAGCTGATCCGATGGATATTCGTTATAGTATCATTAATTGGGTACACCGTCCAACCCGTGGTTATTCTAACGGAATTGGAATTTTTGACCCAAGAACCGGCGAAATTATCAAAGGTCAGGTAACGCTCGGTTCCATGCGCGAAAGACAGGATTTTTTGATACTGCAAGGTTTGACCCAACCGTATGGTGACGACAAAACTGCACCTCAAAGAGCGGTTGAGCAGGCCATGGCTCGAATCCGTCAACTGGCAGCCCACGAGGTTGGTCATACGCTTGGATTGTATCATAACCACATGTCCAGCAGTAACGACAGATCTTCTGTAACAGATTATCCTTTTCCAAAAATATCGCTGAAAAAAGATGGCTCAATCGATATCTCCGAAGCCTATACCAAGGGAATTGGTACTTACGACAAACGTTCGATTTTGTGGGGTTATGCAGAATTCAAAAAAGGGGAAAATGAGAAGGAAGGTCTTGAAAAAATCATACAGGAATCGATCCGACAAGAGCAACTTTTTATGTTTGATCTTGGTGTGCATCCACAATCTGCACATTGGGATAATTCTGGCAATGCGAGCGGAGAATTGTTGAGATTAATGGAAGTGCGTAAGCATGTCCTGGCAAGATTCTCTGAAAAAGCAATTCCGTTAGGTGCTCCTCTGGCAACTTTGGAAGAGGTCTTGGTTCCTTTGTATCTTCTGCATCGATATCAAATCCTGGCAACTTCCTATCTGGTCGGAGGAATGAACTACCGGTATGCACTTCGAGGAGATGGTCAGTTGGTGACTGAACTGCTTGATCCGAAAGAACAACAGAAAGCGCTTGAAGCCATCATGTTGGCAATAACTCCTGCTGAGCTCGCAATTCCTGAAAAATTAGTCAAATCATTGCCGCCGTATCCCATTGGATATGCCAAAACTCAGGAAAATTTTAAGGGATATACCGGCTTGACGTTTGATCCCGTCGGTGCCGCGGAATCTTTGGCTGGGGATTGTATCACCTTACTTCTTGACCCGGAAAGAGCTGCCAGACTTTTAGAATTTCATGGACGAGACGCCACGCAACCCGGCTTGATTTCGGTAATCAATAGACTGAATGACCAAATATGGAAGTCCGCAGCGCTGACGGGTTATCAGGGCGATCTCCAAAGTATGGTCCGAAAGGTTTATCTCAAAACATTGCTAGGTCTCGCTGCAAATTCTGGTGCTTCTGATAACGTTAGAGCGACTGTAATAGGTGAAATTGATAATCTTAAAAACTGGATGATTTCGCAGAAAAGTACAACCGATGTAAAACTAAAAGGTGATTTGTTGTTCAGTCTTTTGCAGATTAATCAGTTTGAGGCAGATCCGGATAAGTTCAGACCTACGCCTCCATTAACAATGCCCGCAGGTTCGCCCATTTAATTTTGGTTTTATAAAATATGCATGTATCGGCTTTTCCTGAACATTGTACATGCATATTCTTTTTAAGCATAAAATATAATGATTAATTTATGCGGTACCGGTTACATAATTGCATTTTACAGATTACATTTGGAAATCAATTATTAGCCAATTTCCACATGAAATTACTTATTCCTCTTCTGCTATTTTTATGCTCCGCTCCGGGTTTCAGCCAGATCATTTTTGAAAAGGATCTTTCCTGGGAACAGCTTTCCAAGAAAGCAAAAAGTGAAAATAAACTGATCTTTCTTCATCTGGAAGATGATCACTGCCAGCAATGTAATGATGTGGCATCGCAGGGATTTGCTTCCAGTATTTTGAAAGAAAAATTTGAGAAAAACTTTGTCTCAATGCGGTCAAATGTTAAAACCGAGATCGGCAAGACGCTAGCAGAAAAATTTGAGATAAAAGGAGCGCTTGTTTCTTTGTTCATTGATACCGATGGAAATATTCTAAACCGGTATAATGGCTCAACAAGTGCCTCATTTTTTTACGCGGAACAGGCTGATATTGCACTTGGTAGAACAGGTGAAAAAAAACTGAAAGATTTCGAGAAGGAATATAAGGCAGGCGAAAGGTCTTCGAAATTTTTAAAGGAATACATTGGAAAACGAAAAGAACTCTCACTTCCTGTTGGCGATTTGCTGGAACAGTATGTTGGCCAGTTACCTGTTGATTCATTGAAAAGTTATGACGTGGTAAGATTTGTCTATGCACAGGGACCGTCTCTGGATAGTCGTGCCTACAACATTATTCAATCCGGAGCTCCGCGTGGTCTGGTAGACAGTGTTTATAAAACAGTTTCGTATGAAGATGCTGTGGCTATGAACAACGCAATTATCGGCAATACTTTCCGGCTCGCTGTTGAAAAGAGGGATGTGAATCTCGCTTATAGATTGTCCTCTTTCACCCAGAATACATATAACAAGGATTATATGAAAGGCCACCTGGCGTCTCGCCGGGGAATGTTGAGATATTTGTATGCCGTGAGAGATACGGTCCAATATAAAAGGCAGGCGAGAGAATTTCTGGATTTTACACACATGGTCGTTACAGTAGATTCGTTGAAAAAAATGGATGAGGCCGATATGAAAAATCAACCACCTTTACCGCCAGTGCCGTTTAGAAAAGAAACTATGCGGGTCGTTAGCGTAGCACCTTCTTCACAGTTTTTTCACATGGACCTGAATGAACATGCCTGGCATTTTTACGAAATGTCGAGCAAGACATCTGATCTGGAAACAGCGTTGAAATGGTCGAATCAATCGATGGAGTTTTTTAATGGACTGAACCTTGGTAGACAACATCCTATGCGTCTGGGCAATCCTGCTTATATAGATACATATGCGCAGATTTTGTATAAATTGGGCAGAAAGCCAGAGGCGATTGAATGGCAGACAAAAGCTGTGGAAGCACAGAAACTGGTAGGGAATCCTGAATCACTTGAACGCACTTTGCTCAAAATGAAAGAGGGGAAATTGTAATTTGCGAACCGGCAAGTCTTGTCGTTATTCCTTATTCTCAGAATTATTTGTGCGAGGAAAAAAGCCAGCGAAATCCACACCGTCGGGATTACTGTTGATCGTTTATCTGTTTTAAAACCGAATTTACAATCATTTCTGACACGCCGGTAAACTCAGCAATTTTAACTGTTGAGAAGTCGGTATTGCGAAGTAAATTTTCGACGATATCCAGTTTAGCGATTTCAATTCCCTTTTCAATTCCTGTCTGTATTCCTCTTTCCATCCCAATTTTTTTGCCTTTTTCGATGAAAATATTCAGCGTGTTCATAATTGTATCTTTTAATGTAATTGGTAGTGATTGTATTATTTCTTCAATTGCATCTTCTTCTAAACCACTGTTAATGAATAGGTAAATACAATACTTTTCTGCAATGAACGTACATTGCTCAAAATGAAAGACGGGAAATTGTAATTTGCGAACCGGCAAGTCTTGTCGTTATTCCTTATTCTCAGAATTATTTGGGCGAGAAAAAAAGCCAGCGAAATCCACACCGTCGGGATTATTGTTGATCGTTTATCTGTTTTAAAACCGAATTTACAATCATTTCTGACACGCCGGTTAACTCAGCAATTTTAGCTGTTGAAAAGTCGGTATTGCGAAGTAAATTTTCGACGATATCCAGTTTAGCGATTTCAATTCCCTGTTCAATTCCTGTCTGTATTCCTCTTTCCATTCCTGTCTTTATTCCTCTTTCCATCCCAATTTTTTTGCCTTTTTCGATGAAAATATCCAGCGTGTTCATAATTGTATCTTTTAATGTAATTGGTAGTGATTGTATTATTTCTTCAATTGCATCTTCTTCTAAACCACTGTTAATGAATAGGTAAATTACAAAACTTTTCTGTAATTTCTCGGATTCTTCCGAGATCAGAAGTAGTATGCGCTGGGCATTTAATTTCAGCCATTCCTTTTCAAAGCTATGCTTTAAAGCCAGGATCGATGCCAGAAGAAACTTGTTGTTTAAAGTTTCGACCTGTTCATCAGAAATGTCTCCAAGATCATTGTAAATGTATTCAAAATCAGGCAGGTATTTCGTCAATTCAGGTTCTGGATTTTTAAATAAAGATGCCAGTGTCTGATATTTCCATTTTCCTCTTCCATGATACAATAACACCGGAATAATAATGGAAAGTTCTTCCTTATTTTCAATCTGTTTCTGTAAACCAGAGAAGACGTAATGTCCGATTTGCAGCGGTGTGTACTTATCAGGGTAGCTTTTGTGCTCAATTAACAAACATATTTTCACGACATTGGGAGTATCATTTTTCTCGCAGGAATACACAATGTCAGAAATTGATTTTTTGAGTTTATCAGAAAGATAGGTATCCGGTAGTTGCGTAAGTGTAGAAAAATTCAGTTTTGAAGATATAGACTCGGGTAAATAATTTCGGAAATACTCAGTCGCGATGGTTTTACTGGACAAGATTGCCCGGATAAAATTATCATGTATGGAAGTGTGTGTGTTGCTCATTTTGTAAAGATAATTTGTTTCCGGAAAAATGATAGTTTTCATTCATCCGGAAACAAATTGTCAGTCAAAGCACTGCTAACTTCCACTCTGCACATCATCATTCCGGATACCCCGTTTATTCTTTTTGATCGCGTCTTTCAATTTCCCAAACTTATAATTTACACTGAAATTAAAAGAGCGAAAATAGTCTCGGCGATCATTAAGCTGAGCAAAATCAGGCCCGTAAGATTCATTTCGGTTATGTCTGAACTTTGTGAACGGATTATTGACTGCTGCTGAAAGTGATAATTTGTCTTTAACAATATCTTTATTCACACTAAACGAAGTACTAACCATGGCATTCGACGTTCCCTGCAAACTTACGCTAGGTCCATTTGCATTCAGGTTAGTATTGATCCGCCAGTCTTTTTCAAAACGATAACCGGTCGAGGACGAAATCTGGTACATAAGACCCTCATTTTTAATTAAAACACCGTTCACGACACCGCTCACCATACCGTATGCAACCCGTGAATTCAGGCTGAAATTCCATTTTTTTGTAATCGGATAGTTGATATTTAAATTTCCCTGAGGAAGTTTTGCAGTACCGGTATTTCCGTAAGAGGTCCGCGTAATGTTGGTTACGGAATCATACACAGAAACCGGGAAGATCAGATCTTTGAAAAAAGTATAACCAAGTCCAAAATTGATCGACATTTTCTTCGACCAGTTATATCCCAACTGAATATCATTGACATTCGCCGGCCTTAAATCAGGATTTCCGGTACGTTCGAAATTCGGGTTTGATCTGTCGACAAATGGATTTAACTGATAAATGCCAGGTCGTTGAATTCTTTGTGTGTACCCAAGATTAAGCGCACTGCTCCCTTTCAGTTTTCGGTTTATGGATACCGACGGAATGACGTTAAAATAATTCTGGCTGACACTTGATTCTGAGGAAATGAATTCTGCATGAATAACCGTTTGTTCGATCCGCGCACCGCCTTTAAAACTCCATTTTTTGACACTGAACTGGTAAGTATTATACGCTCCAAAAACGTTTTGTTCATTCCTGAATTTATTCCCTAATCCGGGCTGGATTTCAAACTGATCAGTTTCGTCATTCAAGGACCAGTTTTGAAAATCGCTTTTGTTATCACGGAAAATCGCTTTGATTCCTGCTTCAATGTTGAGTTTTTTCACGGGATAAACATAATCAATCTGAAAAGTCTGCTCTGAAAAACGCTGATCATTGAGCTGGCGATAATCCGGAACTGTATAGTCTACACGCTCAGTGAAGGCTATGTTATTATTTTGTTTATTCCCATAAGCAAATACCCGGTAAGAAAAGGTAAGCAATCTGTTTTTATCTGCCTTGAATCCTTTCTGATAATTTAAAGCTGCGTCCATGCCCTTTCCGTTTCCATTATTGAGATTACGAAGCATATAGTTTTGAAGGATATCCTGCGTATTTTGCAGCGAACTGCTCTGCGTTATAATCCCATCTGATTTACTTCCGTTGATATTAAATTGTCCGGAAAGCAGGTTTAAAGTATCAATTTCATAGGTAATTTCGTAGCCCAAATATGCATTTTTGCTATCAGTCTGATTGGTCCCGTTTTGAGCGAGAGACGTTGGTTCTTCACCAAATGTGTTTCTCAAAGCCGAATTTGTCGTGACAGGCGCATGAAGAGAGCTGGCCCCTCCAAAAGCAGACATCCCTAACTGTCCAAACTTTGCTGATACTGATCCTCCGAAACCAGGTCCGCCATTTGGAAATTTCTCGCTGATGTTAAGCGATCCGTTATATCCGTTGTCAATTTTCTTGGTGGTAATAATATTGATTATACCAGCCAATCCCTCGGCGTCATATTTGGCTGGTGGCGTGGTGATTACCTCAATGCGTTCAATCGAAGAAGCCGGCATACTACGAAGCACTTCCTTGTAACTTCTTTCCATCATACTGGATGGTTTTCCATTAATAAGAATTTTGAAATCGCTGTTGCCCTTCAAATAGACAGTATTGTCTGCATCGACAGACAAAAGCGGCACTTTTCGCATCATATCCAGCACGCTGTTCACTTTGCTTTCCGGATCAGCCTGTAAATCGTAAGAAAGTCTGTCAACTTCCTGCGTTACAACTGGTTTTGCAGCTGTAATCCTGACCTCTTTCAATCCCAGGGTTGCCTGGCCGATGCTGATGTTTTCCAGATTCAGCGTTTGTTTGGTAGAATCCGACAGATCTGCTTCAACCACCTTATTTTTATATCCAACACCGATAATGATTACCTGATATTTGAGTGGTTTTAACCCGGAGAAAGTAAAGGATCCATCTTCTTTCGAATAATCTACTTTCACAACTGTGTTTTTATCGGTCATCAAATTGACAGTAATAAAATCGAGCTTTTTTTGTGAAATTGAGTCTGAAATGAACCCAATAATTTTTCGATCTAAGACATTGCTTTGCGCCGAAGCTTGTCGGGCTGTAAGTAATAGGTAGGTGACAATCAATGTCATGCAAATTAAAATAGATTTGATCTTCATGATATTTTATTTTTGATGGCTAATAAAAAGGGCAAAGGAGTAGCGTCCGGAAAATGGTGGTTTTCCGTGAATCACGCCAGTATCATTTTAATAATTTATCACGGATAATTTTAAGAAACGTCTTTCCTAAGACTATCAATAATACAAAGGTATATCAAGGTACTATGTTTTGCAAGGTACTAGGTGAAAGATTTGTTGGTTCTTGATGAGAGGCGTATAACTTACACGAATGGTAAATAGAGGGAAACAAACTCAATCTTATTTATCGGCAAGTTTTCTTTCGATAAAAAAATTAATGATAAGACTGAGTCCTCCAAAGAGAAAGACCATCGAAAGAAATGAAGTTCCTTTGCTGAGACCATAAATTTGATGCATTATGTCGCCGACTATGATGCCCAACGCTATACCTACAAATAACATCCCGAATTTCAGCGTAGGAGAAATGGATTTGTTATTACTAACGAAAATGGAGGCGTCGACACCTCTTTCGATCATTGCTATACGTTCCTTATATCTGGTCATAAGAAATACATAAACGATACCGAAAATTCCTGAAAATGCGCCAAGTGCTATCATGACGCTCATTGAAGTTCCACTCATATTATAAATTGTTATTATTCGATATTATTTAATGCATAAGACACGAGCAGTTTTAGCTTGGTTACAAGATTTTGTAAATTTATTACACAAAAGATTTCTCTCAATGTTTGTAACCATCATACTGAAATTTATGTCTAATCCGAAACAGGCAGCCATGTGACCAACGGATGAAATATCGCGAAGATCAGATTTATATTGACAAAATAATGAACGGAGATTCAGCGTCTTATGCGTTTCTGGTAAACAGGTATAAGGATATGGCTTTCACGATTGCGGTTAGAATTATGCGAAATGCTGAGGATGCCGAAGATGTTGCCCAGGAAGGATTTTTAAAGGCGTACCAGCAGCTTCACAGATTCGAGAGAAAATCTAAATTTTCAACATGGCTTTACACCATCATTTACCGGACGGCGGTAACCAAACTACAAAAAAGAGGAGTGCCGGCATTTTCTGTTGATGAAGATTTGAGTGGCTATTTTATATCGGATGAAACTCCACAAGTAGAAGTGATGCACGCACAGGAACAGGCAAGATTTATCAAACAAGCGATTGCCAAACTTCCTGAAATGGACGGACTTCTGATCACACTATTTTATCTGAATGAAAATACCATTCGCGAAATTGAGGAGATTACAGGATTGTCGGCTTCGAATATTAAGGTGAAGTTGTTTCGGGCAAGGAAAACATTGGAAGCTGAACTGCGATTTTTATTATGAAAATCAGTATTTATGGAAAACGATAAAGAGTCAATATTAAAAAAACTCATTCAAAAGGCTGGAACGGAAGAAACCAAAGCTATTTTTACCGGTTTGGTGATGAAAAATATTGAGCTTGAAACGGAGCTGGAACTTGGGAAAGAAAACAAGTTGCGTGAAGTTATCAATGCTATTCAATTGGATAGTGCGCCGCCATTGCTTCAAAGGAATATTATGGCGCAGATCGCATTTGCTGAACAGAAGGTAGTTGAGCCAATTATCAGCCGTAAGGTCTGGTATATCGTCGCCGCTATTGCCGTATTAATTCTGTCTTTTTGTATTATTTCACCAGTTGAAAAGTCGGTAGACAATATTCCGTATTTTTCCAATAATATCACAATTTCTGCCTTTGAAACTATTAATAAAATAAGCGTTTTACCTGTTATTTATCCGGCAGTTATTTTTGCACTGGCAGTGCTCATTATGGGAGATTATTTTTTGCGGACGAAAATGGAAAATATTAGAAGTTGACAACATACTGGTCTTGTTGCTGCCAACTTCTAATCTAAATCAATTTACTCACTCCGCAACGCCTTCACCGGATTCATCAAAGCCGCTTTAACACTTTGAAAACTTATGGTGATGAGGGCGATAACCACAGCCATTATACCAGCAACTGCGAAAATCCACCAGCTGATTTCAATCCGGTATGTATAATCTTTTAGCCAGTTATCCATGGCGTACCAGGCTATTGGTGAGGCGATAACGAGCGCGATCACGACCAGTTTTATAAAATCCACAGAAAATAAACCGAAGATATTGAAGGCTGATGCGCCGATCGCTTTACGGATTCCCATTTCTTTAGTTCTGGATTCTGCCATAAAGGCGACAACACCATATAATCCGAGGCAGCCAATGAAAATAGCAATACCGGTCAGAATTCTGAATAGGGAAAACAGTTGCTGTTCTTTCTCATAAAAACTGTTCAAAGTCTCATCGAAATAGGTATACTTGAACATGAATTCCGGAAAGGTATCGGTCCATGCTTTTTCGATTTGCGCCAGTTGCGCCGGTGTGGCATTGGCGGTCATCTTTATGCTCAGCGTACGATAATTATCTCTGGCAGTTGTCAAAACACAGGGAATGATTTCACGGTGAAGACTGAACGTGTTGAAGTTTTTAACAACACCAACGATCGGTAATTTTACATTACTTCCGCCAATCGCCAGTCTTTTTCCAATCGCGTCCTGGGGATTTTTGAAACCCAGTTTTTTTACAAATGCCTCATTGACTACGTATTCACGCATGGTATCTGCCGGGAGATAAGTCCTTCCCGCGAGTAGTGCCAGTCCATAAGTGTTGATATAAGAGGTGTCTGCCGGGCGCATAACGATTTCAAAATCCAGCACTTCTTTATCGTTTTCATAGGTAAAACTGGTTTGCCAATTGCTTCGCGACATGGGCGTAAAGGCACTGAAACTGATTGATTTAATTCCGGGAATATCCTGTAATTTTGATTGTAAATTTTCCAGTTTTCCCTCTTTTTGCTCAGGAACCTGCATGTTGATAATTTCGTCACGCATAAAACCCACATCCATCGTCCGGAAATATTTCATCTGGCTATAAGCGATGATCGTACCGATGAGAATAACCTGCGAAATTGTAAATTGCAAAACAATCAAACCTCTTCTCAAATTCGATTGCTGACTTCCTGATTTACCGACTTTTCCTTTTAATGCCAGTATAGGTTGATATCCTGAAACGATCAACGCAGGATAAAAACCGGCTAAAAAAGTTGTGAGAATACAAAGCACAATAAGAAAAGCCATTATCGTCGGATCTGTAATAAACAAAACGCCCTGCGATTTTACATTCAGAATTTGTGAAACGTAAGGCAAAGAAATCTGAGCGACGATTAGCGCCAGGATTACTGACAAGAATGTGATGATTCCGGTTTCAGAAAAATACTGACGAAGTAATTGTCCGCGTGTGCTGCCCAGCACTTTTCTCACGCCAACTTCACGAGCACGGCGCAAAGCTTGTGCGGTTGCCAGATTGATGAAGTTGACACAGGCGGTGATTAAAATAAAACCTCCAACCAATATCATCGACCAGATCATGCCTTTACTAATCGTCCGTCCTGAGTAATTCTGGGTGTAGGTGGAAAAGTGAATGTCGTCCAAGGGCTGGAGAATCCAGTCGTTTTCAGCTGCATCTTTCGGATCCCTGTATTTTTGCGCAAAGGCTGTCAACTGTTTTTCCATCTGGCCTTTACTGACCGACTCGGGAAGTTTTATGTATACCTGGCCGCCGCCATAACTAGACTTCCAGTCGTCCCAATCCGTGTTTGCGCCATATTTTTTCAGCGAAGAAAACGAGAGCATAACCGTAAAAGGGAGACTTGTTGTTGTGGGCGGGTTGTCGATAATCCCGGTCACGATGAAATCCATTATGTTACTCACCCGGATGGATTTGCCCATAGGGTCTTCTTCTCCAAAGTACTTTTTCGCCTGATCAATGCTGAGAACAACAGAGCCTGGATTTTTCAGGCTGGTTGCCGGGCTTCCTTTTAACCATTTGTAAGTAAATATGTTGAAATATTCAGGATCAATAAAAGAAACTGAGTTATTGGGGTCAATAAATTTTTTTCTTTTTTCTCCCTGACCAACGGTCACCAAAGCTTCTTTGGACGCATAAGTACAGGTTACTGTATTTCTGATTTCAGGAAAATCGTTTCGAAGCGCGGCAATAACAGGTAGTGGCGCACCCACATTATAACCTTTTTCTCCCCGCTGTTTATTTCGGTCTGCAAACCGGTAGATCCTTTCGCCATCGACATGGTGTTTGTCAAAATTCAACTCAAACCTTACTGTAAAAAATATCAGAAGACAACATGTTAGTCCTAAGGTTAGTCCGGTAATATTAATTGCAGTAAAATTCCAGTTACGCCGCAGATTACGAAAGGAAGTGATCAGGTAATTTTTTATCATGGCTTTGGTTTTGAAAGAGAACACTTTTGATGTTACAATTTTATGCCAGTGACAATTTTAATATTTACATATTGTTAATCAAGTAGTTATCTTATACTTTTTAAAAATAAATGTCCGCTTTCGGACATTTATTTGTCTGAAAGCGGACATTTGTTTTCTTGAATTATTTCTTTCTAACCTCTTCCGTTGAAGCGGCCATAACCAGGATTGTTTTGATAAGCCATCCAGCGTTGGCGTTGTACCGGAGTCAAAACAGCCATGATCTCTTTTTGTTTGTTCCATTCAAGCTGTTTGTAATTTCTGACTCTGCTATTCGCCATCAAGCGATCATAGCTGTTTTCTATTTTCTTGATTTTGTTTTCCTGTTTCCGTGTAAGTTTAACTATGTTGTCAAGTTTGTTGATTTGAAACTCTTCACGGGCGTTGTCTCTCTGTGCATTTTGAACGGCTCTGCCGCTGATAACGGCGCGTTGTGCGAAAGATTCTCCAACAGAAAGTGTTGCTAAAACGGCGATTGCTAAGATGTACTTTTTCATGGTTTCTATTGTTTAAATTTGTTTGTTATGTCTTTTAGAGCGCATACAAATCAAATAGTTTAACCACTACATTTGCTCAATCTGCCATCTGGCACTTTTAACAGATGAATCGCTTATCCACACCGACCAATCGTTGATTTTATTATTTTTACATATTTCCAGCGTATCATCAAAATTCGATTTATTCGCTTCGAAGCGACTTTACAGGATTCATCAGTGCTGCTTTGATACTTTGAAAACTTACAGTAAGAAATGCAATTGAGATCGACAGCACAGCGGCACTTGCAAAGATCCACCATTTGATGTCTGTTTTGTATGCAAAGTTTTCAAGCCATTTAAACATTCCATAATAGGCCAGGGGCGAGGCGATCACAAATGCAATAACGACCAATTTCAGGAAGTCTTTGGATAAAAGTCCAACAATACTGCCGACAGAAGCACCCATCACTTTTCTTACCCCAATTTCTTTTGTTCGCTGCATCGTACTGTAAGACGCCAGACCTAAGAGACCGAGACAAGAAATGAAAATGGCCAGAATAGCGAAGTTGAAGAATAATTTTTCAAACCGTTCTTCGCCGCGGTATTGTCTGTCGAAAAACTCGTCCATGAAATAATAACTGAATGGCCGGTTCGGCATGGTGGCTTTCCATTTTTCCTCAATTGCTGCAACAGTGCCTTTTATATTGCCGCCATCGATTTTTACCGAAACAAGGTCACTTCCGCCTGGTTCGATACGCATCGTTAATGGTTTTATTGTTTCCTGTAAAGCTCGGAAATGGAAATCTTTGACCACGCCAACGATTTTCCCTTCACGTCCCCATTGCTTGAATCTCCTTCCAATTGCCTCCTGCGGGGTTTTATAACCAAACAATTTAACAGCTGCTTCATTCATAACCATCGCCTGGGTAGTATCTGTTCCAAATTCTCTGGAAAACGGCCGGCCAGCTACTATTTTTAGCTGGAATTGAGGTATGTAGTCGAAATCGACAAAATAGAGATCCAGGTTGGCAATTTGTAAATCGCCGCTTTTGTTTTCAATTTCTGAGTAGGCACCAGGATTTCCACTACCCGGCACACTTGAAGACGCAGCGGTTGATTTTACGCCTGCGATGTTAGTCAGCGATTGTTTGAAAGCTTCTCTTTTAGGATCACCTTCTGAATTCACGATGAGCATTTGATCCTTGCTGAAACCAAGGTCGCGGTTCCGCATAAAGTTCATTTGTGTGTAAACCACGAGCGTCGCAATGATCAGCGCGATTGAAATTGCAAACTGAATGGTTACCAAACCTTTCCGCAATAATATCCCTTTTACGCTTGTTGTAAACCTTCCTTTTAAAACAACAACAGGTTCGAAAGAAGACAAAACCAGTGCCGGATATAGTCCCGCAACAAAACCAATCAGAATCGACGCGACGAACATGCCACCTATAAATGACATATTACTGAATATGCCCGTGCTGATGATTTTACCTGAAAGGTTATTAAACAAGGGAATCAACGCAGCAGAAAGTGCCACAGAGAGAATAAATGCGATCAGGCAAATCAATATGGATTCACTGATAAACTGGCGTGCTAAAAGCATTCGGGGTGCGCCAACTACTTTGCGAATACCAACTTCTTTGGCCCTTTCAACGGAACGCGCCGTAGTAAGGTTGACAAAATTGATGCAGGCGATAAGTAAAATAAATATTGCAACGGCTGAAAATACATACACATTATTAGCGCTCCCTGTTTCCTGTCCGCCTCTGGTCGAATGCAGGTATACGTCTCTCAGCGGTTCAAGAAATAAAGTATAGTGCATCTTCATTTCCTTCATCATTTTTCCTGCCCGGTTTTCCAGGAAAGCAGGAAATTTTTTTACGAGTGCTGCGCTGGTTGTTTGCGGTTTGAGAAGTAAATAGGACGTAGCTCCAAAATTCCCCCATTGTTCGTCAAGGCCTTTATTAAACCTTTGCGTCATGGTTGCCATAGACACGATCATGTCAGCTTTTATCTGCGAATTTTCAGGAATATCTTTAATAACACCGGTAACGGTTGCAGGCAGTCCCTCACCGGACAGTAGCAGGGTTTGTCCCAGCGGATCAGCATCTCCGAAGTATTTTTTCGCTGCTTTTTCTGTAAAAACAATGCTGAGTTGCTCTTTCAGTGCAGTTTTAGGGTTTCCTTTAATTAATTCAAAATCAAAAACCTGGAACAAAGTTGAGTCGGCAAAGATTGTTTTTTCTTCCTGAAATTTTATATCACCTTTTCTAACCAGAAAACTGCCACCGCTGACGCGTGTAAATGCTTCCACTTCCGGAAAGTCATTTTTAATATTGGGCGCAAAAGCCCAGCTCGTAACGCCAGTATTGATCGTTTCAGATGGCGTTTTGATATCCGTCACCAGCCTGTAAATCCTGTCCGCTTTACCATGAAAGGCATCGTAGGTTACCTCAAAATGGACATAAAGGAATATCAGAAAACAGGCAGACATACCGACCGTTAATCCCAAAACATTGATAAAAGAAAACACCTTGTGTTTCCAGAGATTGCGCAAGGCACTTTTGAGATAATTTTTTAACATAACCGTTTCTATATAGGATTTTGGATTGATCTAATGATTATTTGTTTAAGCGCTACTCACTTTTCAAAGCATTGATTGGATTCCGCAATGCCGCTTTAATACTTTGAAAACTAATGGTCAGCAGTGCGATTCCAGCGGATAGAAATCCGGCGCCGACGAAGATCCAGATAGAAATATTCGTATGATAAGCGAAATTTTCTAACCAGTTATGCATACCATACCAGGCAATAGGCGAGGCAATAATAATGGCAATCACCACGAGTTTCAGGAAGTCGTTTGACAAAAGTACAACCAGACTCGGAATTGATGCGCCAAGCACTTTTCGAACGCCGATTTCTTTCACACGAAGTTCAGCCATAAACATGGATAGTCCGAGCAAACCAAGGCAGGAAATGAAGATAGCGATGCCGGCAAAAATTCCAAATAGAAGCTGCTGGGTTTGTTCACGTGCATAAAGCCTTCCAAATCTTTCGTCCAAAAATTCGTAGTAAAATGGTTTGTCCGGAAAACGGCTCTCCCATACTTTTTTCATGTGATCAACAGAATTTTTGATATCACCGCCAGCGATTTGTACTGAAAGCCATCTTCTGTTTCCGGTTTGCATAAACATTACAATGGGCGCAACCTTTTGATGAAGGGATTCAAAGTGATAATCTTTGGTAACGCCTATAATTTGGCCTCGTACATTTCCATAACCAAAGCGGTTAGCGATCGCATCTTTGGCATTTTTCCAACCGAGCATGCGAACCGCTGTTTCATTTAATATAAATCCTTCGGTTTTGTCGGTTCCAAAATTCTTTGAAAAGTTTCTGCCGGCAGCCATTTCGATTTTATAAGCAGGAATAAAATCTTCATCAACCGAAAGTGATTTAATATTGATATCGGATGGTGTCATCGAATCACCTTTCATCACATAAGCTTCCCAAGAATCCAGAAGCCGGATGGAAGGAATGCGGGAAGAGCGACCGACCTCAATAATGTTGCTGTTCTGTTTTAATTCCTGACTGATTGCCTCAAAATTGGTAGTAGAATCAGAAGGCGGGGAGAGTAGAATGACCTGATCTTTTGAATAACCCAGCTTATAATTTTGGATATATTTCATCTGACTATAAACGACGGCCGTGCTGATGATCAGCACAACAGCGATAGCAAATTGCGCCACGACAAGCGTTTGGCGCAGCCGCCCATTTTTCAATGCCGAAGCAATTTTTCCTTTAAGCACACTCGTTGGCTGAAAAGAAGTCAGGAAAAATGCGGGATAACTTCCGGCGACGAGTCCCGTAAAAAGTGTTATCGAAATGACTATAGCAATGAAAGACGGCGTTAGCAGCGAATTTGCAGTAAGTTGTTTTTGTGTAAAATCGTTCAGAAACGGCAAGCATATTGCTACAATGACAAAGGCAAGAACGAGCGAAATGCAAACCAGCAAGATTGATTCACTCAGAAATTGATTAATGAGCTGGCTGCGAACCGCGCCGACGACTTTTCGCATACCAACTTCTTTCGCTCTTTTGGCCGAACGCGCTGTTGCCAGATTCATGTAATTGATACAGGCAATAAGCAAGATAAAAATAGCAATAGCAGAAAATAAATAAACATACTGTATATCTCCGTTGGCCTCCATTTCGGAATCCAAGTGTGAGTGAAGATGGATATCAGTCAGTTTCATTAAATTGAGTACAGACCAGGTCGAAGCTTTTGGATCAATATGTTTGTTCTGAAAAGCCGGAAATGCCTTGACAAGTTTTTCAGGATCATAGTTTTTCGCCAACAATAAAAATGTTGAAAATGAATTGTTTCCCCAGTTTGAACGCAGGTTTTCAGCTCCATAAACGCGGTCGTCGGCGAGTGTTGAAAACGAGATAAGAAAGTTTGGATGAAAGCTGGCTTGGGAAGGAAAGGGCTCATAAACGCCGGTAACGGTATAATCAAACTCGTTGTCAACCCGGATTGTCTTGCCAATTGGATTTTCTTTTCCAAAATATTTTTCTGCCATTGGTCTTGAAAACATAATGGAAAATGGATTGACCAGGGCGTTTGCAGGGTTTCCTTGCAAGACATTAAAAGAGAAAACCTTGAAAACATTATCTTCCGCAGCGTAGATATTTTCTTCATTAAAAATATGCTCTCCGTAACGCACCATCGCGTCGGTTTCGAGCAAACGGACCACTTGTTCTATTTCAGGGAAATCCTGCCGTATAAGTGGGCCGAAAGGTGGCGCGGCATGCCCCAGACGCAGCGATTCTGTTCCGTCTTTTGAAAGGAAAGTCCGGGACAACCTGTAAATTCTGTCAGCATTTACGTTATGGCGGTCATAACTCAGTTCGTCTTTGACGTATAAGGTCAAAAGCAAAAAACAGGCAAGGCCTATGGCCACGCCTATGATATTGATAAAACTGAATGACTTGTGTTTGACAAGATTTCTGAGGGCGATTTTAAAGTAGTTTTTTATCATGGCTAATGGATCTATGGGTTGCACCAAAGGTGCATACAATAATCTTATGCCATCATACTTATATGGCCTCAAAGCCTGCATTTTAGTCTTTGGATGTTCAAAACCGGACATTTTTGTCCGTAAGCGGACAGCGTTAACTGTCATCTCATGCTGGTCTTTATTAAAAACGATAAGGCTTGTACGGGTAGGAAGTGAAAGCAGCTGTCAGCTTTTTAAGAGCCTGACTTTCCGAGGCTGGAATTGAAAATGTATTATTTATAAACAACTCGGTCAATTTTGTATAATTTTAACAATTTTTTAAATTATACTTTTGTTATAATGTTATTCTGAACTAAACATACCATGCGGTATTTTCAAATTTTTTTTGCGATACTGATTTATAGCTGCATGCTCTCCTGCGGGCCGAAACTCCCTGTGGACATACAAACTGTATACGACGAGCTACCGGAACAGCTGGACTACAACCAGCACGTAAAACCTGTGCTTTCCGACAAATGTTTTGCCTGCCATGGGCCGGATAAGGCGAAACAGAAAGCGGGCTTGCGTCTTGATCTAAAAGAAGCCGCCTATGGAAAACTCCCGGAAAATCCGGACAAGGTTGCTATAAATCCGGGTGATTTGGAAGGGAGTGAGTTTTATCATAGAATTATTTCCAGCGATCCGGAATATATGATGCCCACGAAAGATTCACATTTGAGCCTGACTGCAAAAGAAAAGGCCATATTGATCAAATGGATTGAGGATGGGGCTGAATATAAGCCGCACTGGGCATTTGTAAGACCTGAAAAACCAGAATTGCCCAAGGTAAATAACAAAAAGTGGATAAAAAATCCGATTGACCATTTTATTCTGGCCAAACTTGAACAGGAAAAATTGACGCCGTCCATGGAGTCAGACAAGGAGTTATTGCTGCGCAGAGTTTCGCTGGATCTCACGGGGCTTCCGCCAACGCTTGAAGAAATGGACGCATTTTTGAATGATAAGAGTGCAAATGCTTATGAAAAACAAGTAAACAGGCTTTTGAAATCGCCGCACTACGGTGAGAAAATGGCGGTAGACTGGCTGGATCTGGCTCGTTTTGCAGATTCTCATGGATACACCGTGGACAGGCTCCGTGACATGTCACCTTATCGGGACTGGGTTATCGGCGCATTTAATCAGAATCTGCGCTATGATCAATTTGTTCAGTGGCAGCTTGCCGGCGATTTGATGCCAAAGCCCACCAAAGACATGATTATTGCTACTGCTTTTAACAGAAATCATCAGCAGAATATGGAAGGTGGAATTGTGGAGGAGGAATTTCAGACGGAATATGTGATAGACAGGACCAACACATTCGGCGATGCTATGCTTGGAATTTCAGTGGGATGTGCAAAGTGTCACGACCATAAATACGATCCGATCTCGCAAAAGAATTATTTTCAGCTTTTTAGCTTTTT
This sequence comes from Dyadobacter sp. HNCC25DJ186, assembly GCF_056895235.1. Taxonomy (NCBI): domain Bacteria; kingdom Pseudomonadati; phylum Bacteroidota; class Cytophagia; order Cytophagales; family Spirosomataceae; genus Dyadobacter; species Dyadobacter sp. HNCC25DJ186. The sequence continues at coordinate 62,469 of NZ_JBXHAS010000009.1, read as the reverse complement.
TAATAATGTAAAAGAAGCCGGGCAGATTTCCTGGGATGACGCGCTGCCGACGCCCACGTTAATGCTGCCAACCGATCAGCAGGAAAAAATGCTTCGGTTCATAAATTCACGGATCGCTTCTGAGGAACTGGAGGTTGAGAATGCAAAATCGGCTTCTGAAAACGATTTCCGACAATGGATTAATAAGCAAAAATACAGGGAGTTGGGAAATGAAAACTTGCCCAAGACGAATTTGCAGGCGCATTTTTCTTTTGATAAAAACGCGTTGAAAAACGCTGTTAATCCAAAACAAACGGGTATCATGAAAAGAGAATCGGGGCAAACCGGAGATAGCCCAGTTTTTGTAACCCATGATATCGGGCAAGCTTTGGTGATGAACGGTGATGTTTTTTTAGATCTTGACCAAACGGGTGTGTTCCGCCGTTCTCAGCCTTTTAGTATTGGTATTTGGATCAATATTCCGAAAGGCCTACAAGAAGGCGTGATCCTGCATAAGTCCCAGGCTGAGCGACTTTACAATTTCAGAGGATATCATTTATACCTGAAAGATGACAGGCTGGAACTCAATATGGCGCATACCGCACCGTCAAACGCAATTACAAAAATAACGCAAAAAGGAATTCCCCGGGATCAGTGGATTCAGCTGACTATCACTTACGATGGCTCGTCAAAGGCCGGAGGTTTTAATCTTTTTCTTGATGGAAAAAAATGCGTTATGGAGACGACCATGAATCAGTTGACAAAGGATATTTTATTTAAAGGGGAAAAACAGCCGGGTTTACAAATTGGTGGATGGTGGCGCGGACTGGGTTTTAAAGGTGGGAAGGTCGATGACATCTTGGTATATGACAGGGTTTTGACGAATTATGAAATCGGAATTCTTGCCCGGAAAAAGTCCTGGGAAATGGTCGCTGGTAAAGCAAAAGAACAAATGTCAAGGCAAGATGTGGAGATTTTGAAAGCATACTATTTCTCAGCGGTCTCTACAAAGGTCATTGCAGCTTCCAGAAAATTGACCAAAACGAGAACGACGCTGGCTGACTCTTCGGAAAATATTCGCGAGCTGATGGTCATGCAAGAGATGAATAAACCGAAAAAAGCTCATGTCCTTTTACGCGGCAATTATGATGCATTTGGTGAAGAAGTTTCGCCAGATACGCCGGAATCTATATTGAAATTCCCAAAAAATCTTCCCAAAAATAGATATGGTCTTGCGCTTTGGTTGACTGATCAAGAAAATCCGCTGACAGCCAGAGTGGCTGTGAACCGTTTCTGGCAAAATTTCTTTGGTACCGGAATCGTCAAAACCACGGAAGATTTTGGCAATCAGGGCGAGCTTCCAAGCCACCCTGAACTGCTAGACTGGCTGGCAACCAATTTTCAGGAATCGGGTTGGGATATCAAAAGATTAAATAAAATGATTGTAATGTCAGCGAGTTATCGTCAGAATTCAAATACGACCAGAGAAAATCGCGAAAAGGATCCTGAAAACCGATTACTTGCACGAGGGCCTTCCAACCGGATGACTGCGGAAATGATCCGCGATAATGCACTAATGGCCAGCGGATTGATAAATAATAAAATCGGCGGGGAAAGTGTGAAACCATACCAACCGGATGGTTTATGGGAAATTAATAATACGACATACAAGGCGGATTCCGGTCAAAGTGTTTACAGAAGAAGTTTATATGTGATCGTAAAAAGGTCTGTTCCCAACCCGACACTTTCCACATTCGACGCGACTTCCAGGAGTTTCTGCGTTGTCAGAAGGCAGAAAACCAATACGCCGTTACAGGCTTTGGTGACACTGAACGATCCCACTTTTGTAGAAGCGATGAAAGTATTGGGAGAAAATATGAGCCGGATTTCTGATGCCAGACTGGCAATTATTATCGCATATAGAAAGCTTACCGGCCGGAAACCTTCTGTAAAAGAGATTGATTTGCTGGAAACGATGCAAAGGCATGAATATCAAAAATTTAAAAAGTCACCTGAGAAAGCAGTCGGTTGGTTTGGCGCGGGACAAGTAATCATCAATAAAAAAGCAGACTTAGCTTCGATAGCGGCAAACGCGATAGTCGCAAGTACCATATTGAATTCGGACGCAACATTGACCAAAAGATAACCTATGTCACAGCATCACGACGAAGAATTTAGACTGAATGGTCCCGAATTTGACCAGCTGAATAAAAAGCTGGACAGGCGGCGTTTTCTAAACAAAACATCGCTGGGATTAGGCGCGCTTGCCATGGGTTCGCTGCTGGGTGCCGGAAAGATTTTGAATACTTCCGGCTTAGCTGCGCCAGAAAGTGCTGCTGATTTTGAACAGGAAATACTTAAAGCATTACCGCATATTACCCCAAAAGCAAAACGGGTGATTTATCTCTTTATGAGTGGCGGCCCGTCCCAGTTTGAGACGTTTGACTACAAACCGAAATTGGTAGATATGGCCGGCCAAAATCTTCCGGATTCCGTTCGTCAGGGTCAGCGGCTTACGGGCATGAGTGCCAATCAAAGTGCACTTCCGATGGTTCCCTCGATATATAAATTTAATCAGTTTGGTAAAAGCGAAACCTGGGTCAGTGAGCTGTTGCCGCATACTGCAAAAGTTGTGGACGATCTGTGCATCATTAAATCAATCCATTCCGAAGCGATCAACCACGATCCGGCCATTACCTTTTTTCAAACCGGAAACCAGCTTCCCGGAAGGCCGTCGATCGGCTCCTGGGTAAGTTATGGTCTGGGGTCCGACAATCAGAATCTTCCAACATTTATTGTTTTGGTTTCGAAAAACGGATCGAAAGATCAGCCCTTGTACGCCCGGCTTTGGGGAAACGGGTTCCTGCCCTCCAAACATCAGGGTGTACAATTCCGATCAGGAAAGGACCCGGTTTTGTTTTTAAATAATCCCGAAGGTTATGACGGGACGGATCGGAAAGAGATGCTGGACTATCTGAAAAAACTGAATCAGCTACAAAATGAAGCGTATGGTGATCCCGAAGTAGATGCCCGCATTTCTCAGTACGAAATGGCATACCGGATGCAAACTTCGGTGCCGGAAGTGATGGATACAAAAGATGAACCTGACGAGGTGTTTGAGCTTTATGGCCCCGACAGCCGTGATGCAGGAACCTATGCTGCAAATTGTATTCTGGCAAGAAAACTGGTTGAGAAAGACGTCAAATTTGTTCAATTGTATCATCAGGGCTGGGATAACCATGGCGGCTTGCCAAAAGGGATCGCGCACCAATGTAAAAACACAGACCAGCCAACAGCGGCTCTGATTATGGATCTGAAAAGGAGAGGCCTTCTGGACGATACGCTAGTGATCTGGGGTGGTGAATTCGGGCGGACGGTATATTCTCAGGGAAAACTCACCGCTGACGATTACGGGCGAGATCACCACCCGAGATGTTTTACGATGTGGATGGCAGGAGCAGGCGTGAAACCGGGAATTAGCTATGGCGAAACGGATGATTTTAGTTATAACATCGTAAAGGATCCGGTTCATGTACATGATTTTCAGGCTACGTTAATGCATCTGATGGGCGTTGACCATGAGCGCCTGACCTACAAATTTCAGGGGCGACGATTCCGCCTTACTGATGTTCATGGATCCGTAGTGAAAGATATTTTGTCGTAAAAACCAATCACCGTTCCCGTATATAACATTTTCGTTGATGAGGAAAATAGTATTCTTTTGCTTTTGTATATTTCATTTCAACCAGCTCCTTGCCCAGTCGGAAAAAATTAGTGACTATCATGTGGTTTGGAATTCCCAAAGTAAAAATTCCTCCGAATCGATGCCTTGCGGCGGAGGGGATATCGGCCTGAATGTCTGGGTTGAAAATGGTGATGTTTTATTCTATTTGTCGAGAAGCGGCACATTTGACGAAAACAACCAGATGTTGAAGTTGGGTAGAATGCGGCTAAAAATTTCTTCTAACCCGTTCGAAGGGCAAGATTTTCGCCAGGAGCTCCGGCTCTTGGAAGGGGGGGTGAAAATTTCCGGCGGAGGTGTCGAGTTGAATCTTTGGGTTGATGTTTTTAATCCGGTAGTTCACGTAGATATAAAAAGTAAAAAAGCGATCAAATTGACTGCGGCTTATGAGTCGTGGAGGACTGAGGATCACCTGATAACCGGAACGGAATTCAGGGCAAATTCCTATCGGCATAAGCAGCCTTTTGCAGTGAAAACATTAAAAGATGAAGTTGCTTTTGAAGGTAACACAATTCTTTTTTACCACAGAAACAGTTCAGAGCGGGACGACATTTTTGATTATACCGTGAAAATGGAAGGGATGGATTCGGTAAAAAACGAAATGTTTGATCCTGTAAAAAACAATACATTTGGTGGGATGGTGTGCGGCAAAAACCTGCGGCCTTCGGGTAATGACCAGGGGCGTTATGCCAGTACTGATTACAAGTCCTGGAAACTGGAAAGTATTTCAGATGCCAGGAGCTTCCAACTCGAAATCGGTCTTCATGTGGCACAAGCACAGACGCCTTCCGTTTGGAAAAGTGATCTGGAAAAGATTATGAAAAAATCTGCTTCTGAACAGAAAATATCTCTGGGTAAAACCAGGCAATGGTGGAACGATTTCTGGAACAGAAGTTATATTTTTATTGAAGGAAGCGACAGCACAATCTCCCGGAATTATCAATTGTTCCGTTATCAGCTTGGTTGTAATGCTTATGGTAAGTGGCCAACGAAATTCAACGGTGGTCTGTTTACTTTTGATCCTGAATATGTTGATGAAAAATACAGTTTTTCGCCCGATTTCCGGTTGTGGGGTGGGGGAGCTATGACGGCTCAAAATCAGCGTCTTGTTTATTTTCCGATGTTGAAAAGCGGAGATTTTGATATGCTGAAAGCGCAGTTTGATTTTTATCTGAATATTCTTCACACCGCCGAATTGCGAAGCAAGTTTTATTGGCATCATGGCGGGGCTTCATTTACAGAACAAATAGAAAATTTCGGACTACCTAACATTTCTGAGTATATTATAAAACGCCCTGCCGGCTATGATGCAGGTATGGAATATAATCCATGGCTTGAATATTTGTGGGAAACAGTATTTGAGTTTTGTTTAATGATGCTTGAAACCGAGCGCTATGAAGGACGCGATATCCGTCCTTATATTCCTTTTATTGAAAGCAGTCTGACCTTTTATGATGAACATTATCAACAGCTCGCCTTGAAGTTTGGGACTAAAGCTTTTGATGAAAACGGTCATTATATATTTTATCCAAGCACGGCGGCAGAAACGTTTAAAATGACCTACAATTCAACAACGGTTATTTCAGCATTGAAAATAATTCTGGAAAGAATGCTGGCACTGCCCGATCCTTATCTTGATCAGAAACAAAAAGAGAAGTGGTCCGTCATGTTAAAACGTATTCCACCCATCCCATTCCAACAATTTGAAGGCCATAAAACGCTGGCGCCTGCGGTCACATGGAGCAGAGTTCAGAATTCGGAAACTCCGCAATTGTATCCTGTTTTTCCATGGGGAATATATGGCGTCGGGAAGCCGGATCTGGACATTGCTGTTAATACATACAAATTTGACCCTCATGTTATAAAATTCAGAAGCCATATTGGATGGAGGCAATATAGTATTTTCGCTGCAAGGCTTGGGCTTACGGATGAGGCTGAGTATTTGACAAGAGAAAAATTCAAGGATTCTAAACATCGTTTTCCGACTTTCTGGGGGCCTGGGTTTGACTGGACGCCCGATCATAACTGGGGAGGTTCTGCGATGATCGGTTTGCAGGAGATGGTCATGCAGGTGGATGATAAGAAAATTTATCTTCTCCCAGCCTGGCCTAAAAAATGGAATGGGAAATTTAAGCTTCATGCGCCATATCAAACTATCGTAGAGGCAGAAATTAAGGATGGGGAAATCCGGAATCTTGTCGTTTCACCGGAAAACCGGCGTCAGGATGTTATCATAAAATAAAACAGTATCCGGGTTCACATCCGGACACTGAAAGTTGTATGTAATCTTGATACAGATTACCTGAGCCGAAAACCCTGTTTTTGTTTTTCATAGACTCATACCTCCGTCTACGAAAATGTTTTGTCCGGTTATAAATTTTCCGGCATCCGAGCAAAGAAAGAGTGCCATACCAGCGCAGTCCTCCGGTTCGCCGATCTCGCCCGATGGGGTATGCAGCCTTTGAAGAATTCGCTCATCTGCCTCGGGTACGTGCTCATCAATCCGTGGTGTCGAAATAACGCCGGGTGCGAGGTTGTTTACCGTAACGCCCTTATCTGCAAGCTGCATGGCGATGTTCTGTACGAGATTTAGAACAGCAGATTTCATGGCGGCATAAGCAATCATGTTCGGGTGTGGTTTTACCTGTTGTACGCTGCCTATGGTCAGAATTCTTCCCCAATTTCTCTCAACCATGGCAGGAGCCAAATATTGCATTAGAAAAAATGTTGATTTAAAATTCGCCTGTATATGTTCGTCAAAATCGGCGGGTGTGTAGTCTTGCCAGTTCTTCGCTTTTTGGATCGAAGCATTGAGCACGAGGATATCAACCTTTTTTACTTTTTCCATGATTGACTCATAGAAATTTTCTACACCCTCATTTGCCGTAAAATCTTCCTGGACTATATGCACATCAACGTTATATTTCTCTCTTAAATGAGCTGCCAGTTTTTCAGCATTCTCTTCGCCGCCGTGGTGATGCAAAACTATATTTGCCCCAAACTCTGCAAAGGTAGTTGCGATTCCTTCACCGATTCCCTGGCTCGCACCTGTTATAACAGCCGTTTTTCCGGTTAACCTAAGTTTTTCTGAAAACATATTTTTCAATTTAGATGAGTACCTCGTTTCGCGGTATATTTAACAAAATGCTCCCTGGATCAGCCTTACCTGATAACAGAGAGCAAATTTGCTGTTAAAATATTCTACAAGCTTCCAACACTTGCTGAAAAAGTGTCATCGGACCTATCCGTCTGATTGGAGTCTTCGTGGGCTATTCCTCCGATGAAGTTTACCAGGTCTTTGTTTAATCTCTCTTTCTCAGTTATGAAAAGGCCATGAGGCGCACCTTCGTAAACTATATATTGTGCCGCCGGCAGCAGTTCAGCTGTTTTCTGGCCACTGACTTCAATCGGCACTGTTTTGTCAGCGTCTCCATGAATAATCAATACGGGTACTTTTATTTCAGCCAGATCTGCCCGAAAGTCGGTTTCACTGAATGACCGGATGCAACGGCTTGTAGCTCGTCCTGATGCCTGCAAGGCTAGAGCGTTATGCCAGGCCAGGATTTCGTCGCTTACGTTAGCGTTAAGAAAAGAATTGCCGTAAAATGATTTTGCAAACTCTGTAAGGAATTTAGGTCTGTCGTCCTCAGAACTTTCAACAAAACCATCGAACATTTCCTTTGGAAGACCATCCGGATTGTTGTCCGTTTTGAGCATAAATGGCACAACAGAACTTACCAGGGCGATTCGCGCAATTCTCTTGTCGCCGTATTTCGAAAGATAGCGGACCACTTCACCTCCTCCCATCGAAAACCCCACCAATGTAACCTCATACAGGTCAAGCTCTTCAAGAATTGCATTTAAGTCCGAAGCCAGCGTATCGTAATCGTAACCATCCCAGGGCTTATCAGATTTTCCGAAACCGCGTCGGTCGTAACCGATACAGCGTATGAAATGTTTGGGTAAAACGTTGAACTGGTATTCCCACATTTCACTGCTTAAAGGCCATCCGGATATAAACACCACGGGTTTTCCCTGACCGACATCCTGAACAAAAAGTTTAACCGGCTTTTCACCGGTACTTGACAATGATTCTACGAAAGTCATAACGATAAAAAATTTAGAATTTAGTTTGATGAATCAGCCCAGGCATAAAAACTTATACGTCTGGTGACTGGTCATTTAAAATAATCATTCCAAATTTGGACATCCTCGATAAGGTAATGGAGTTTATTTCTGTTGGCTCATTAAGTCAATCAAGTTATTTTCAGTCTATTTAAGAAAATCCGATCGGGAGTAAGTAATTCAATAATTTTTTGAATTAATCAGAAAAGTTGATAAATTTTATAATTAATTGTAAATAAGGGATATTGTGGGTACGCACACGTTATTTTATTTTAGATAATGTGTTTTATAAAAATATAAGTTGGAATTTTACTTAAATCCTCGAAAATTGGAAAATCTTTACACTTATATAAGACATCATTACCCGGAAATATCTGAAAAAAATTGGGAAGCGTTGGTTCAGGTTTTAACATCGATCCATTTTCGGAAAGGGGAGGCGCTATTGAAAACCGGCGAACTTTGTAAATCCATTTTTTTTATTGAAAGTGGATATTGCAGAGCTGTTTACAGCCACGAGGGCCAGGAGCTGAATACCAATTTCTATTTTGAAAATGAATTAGCCACCAACATCCGAAGTCTCAAACAAGAAAAGGGATCTGAATATGCAATTCTGGCTGAGGAAGATTTAGAAGCAATTATTTTCGATAAAGATAAGCTTTACGAACTTTTTAGCCGTTCATCAGAAATTGATGCCATGGGTAGGAAACTTATGGAAGGTGTTTTAGCCCGTCAGGAAGAACAGGCGAAATTATTTAAACTTGACACAGCCAGGAAACGATACGATTATATGCTTCTCATCCAACCTCAAATAGTGGACCGTGTTCCTTTGGAACATATCGCGTCTTATTTGGGTATTAGTTTGGACACACTTCTTCGAATTCATCCATCTGTTTAGCTCATTATCTTTTTGAAGTTTTTCAAACGATCTCAAACATCCTGACGCAAAACTTCAAGCGGTGATTTGGATAATATACCTCTGCTGTTGATCAAACCGATAAAAACAGTCAGTCCGGAAACGATCATAAATAAGAGTAATACCGGCAGCAATTCTGGCTTAAATTCTGTCTCAAAGGTGAATTTTGCCAGTGCATAACTGCTTATCAAAGCCAGCATAATACCAGTCGCAGCGGCCATCGCCCCCAAAAAGAAATATTCCAATGCCGTGATCGCAAAAATTTGCTTCCGGCTGGCACCAAGCGTTCTAAGCAAAACACTTTCCTGTAAACGCTGATATTTACTGATCAATACGGAGGAAATCAATACGACGAGCCCGGTCAGAATACTGAATCCCGCCATGAAACGGATGACAAATCCTATTTTACTAAACAGTTCGTCAATGACTTTTAAAACCAATGCAAGGTCAATAATGGAAACGTTGGGGAATCTCTGAACTAACGCAGTCTGGAATCTTGCTGACATTTCAGGAGAGGTGACACGCGTAAGTAAAACATGGAACTGAGGAGCTTCTTCAAGGACTCCATTTGGAAAAACAACAAGAAAATTCGTCTGGACTTCTGCCCAGTTTACTTCACGCATGCTGCCGACAACAGTCTGCATTACGGCTCCTTGCACATTAAACAAAAGGGTATCGCCCAATTTTATTTGATTCCTTTCAGCAAAACCTTCTTCGATAGAAATCGGAACAAGTTTTGAAGGATCTGTAAAAGAGTCTGTCCATTTCCCCTGAACCAGTTTTTCAGAGGCAGTTAATGAATCGCGGAATGTTACCCGATATTCCCTGCCAAAAATCCGTCTCGATTGTTTTTTCAAAGAATCATTTTTAATCTCAGATCCATTTTTTCCATTGACAGATTCCAGTCGCATGTTGACAATTGGAACCGTTTCATCTACCGGTAATCCCTGTTGTTTAGCAAGTGAGACGACCGCATCTTTTTGATTTGACTGAATATCAAAAAGAACAATATTAGGCTTGTTGCCGCTCGACGACAATTTTACACGGTTGAGTAGAATAGTTTGTGTGAAAAATAAAGTACAGATAAATAAAGTACCCAGTCCAATGGAGACAATCAGGATTACGGTCTGATTGTTGGGACGGAATAAATTTGCAAGTCCTTGTCTCCATAGATAACTCCATGACGAAGGGAAAAATCTCCGCACGAGCCACATAAGGCCTGTTGCAATGGCAGTGAGAACAAGGAAAGAACCGAGGATACCGCCCGTAAAAGATAAAGCCTGAATCCAGTTCCGCGTTTGAAGATAAGAAAATCCGAAAATGAACAGGACGATCAGAACATAGACCATCCAGATAACCGGATCTTTTTCTACACCGCTGCTTTCACTGGTATTACGAAGGACATTTAAAGGTGAGATTTTCCGGATACCTACCAATGGCGGCATTGCAAAAAGTATGGAAATGATCAGTCCTATACCAATTCCTTGACCAATGGCTGGCCATGAAATTCCGGTGGTAACTTCAAAGGGTAGAAAATCTTTTAGAACGATCGGCAAAAACTGCTGAATAATACTTCCCAGGCAGGCACCTAAAATTGAACCAAAAAGTCCGATTCCGGCGATTTGAATAAGATAAATTAAAAAAGCCTGATAACCTTTCACACCCAGACAACGTAAAATTGCAATGGAGTTGAGTTTTTCCCGGATGTAAATATGAACCGCGCTGGCAACACCTATGCATCCAAGCAGAAGCGCGATGAAACCAACAAGTGCCAGAAATTGAGTCAGATCCTTAAAAGATCTGCCGGTATCTTCTTTTTGACTTTGTACCGTTTTATTGTCCAGATCCGCCGCCTCCAGCCTTGGTTCTATGGTTTTCAAAAGTTTTTCAACGTCGGTTTTGGGTTTGAACCTGATATAATGTCTGTATGCAACCCGACTTCCTTTTTGCATCAAACCGGTTTGGTCCAGATACTTCATGGGAATGTATACCGAAGGAGCGACTGAACTTGTGAGCCCTGTTTGTCCCGGAGCTTTCATCAGAATTCCGGCAATGCCAAAAGTTTCTTCGCCTACTTTTATAGAGTCACCGACTTTGGCGTTGTATTGGAGCATCAGTGTCTGGTCCACAATCGCTAGTTTTCCTAACCTGAAATCTTTCCCGGCAGTAACGGGAATTGTTTCTAATGCTCCGTAGAAAGGGAAATTTCCGTCCAGCGCTTTTACCTGAGCCAGACGATTACCGCCGCTTTTTGGAAATAAAATCATGGAAGCAAAACTTCTTTCTTCCGACCGTTCTGTGCCCAGCGAATCAATCAGTTTTTTTGCATTTCCAGTCACGGGACGGTTTCCAGAAATCTGGAGATCTGCTCCCAGAAGTTCAGCGGCCTGACTGTCAATATTTTGCCTGAGATTATCGCCTAAGGAATAGATTGCTACAAGCGCAGCAATTCCCAGCACGATGGACGATACGAAAAGGAGAAGTCTCGACCGGTTTTTCCTGCTATCGCGCCAGGCCATTTGCAAAAGCCATGGAAAGTTCAGGCTGTTTTTTTTATCAAAAGAATTGTCGGGAGAAATCATTTTGTCTGAGTATCGGAGATAATTTTTCCTCCTTTAATTTTGATAATCCTTTGCGTTTTTGCGGCAAGATCCAGATCGTGGGTGACGACGACCAGGGTTGTTCCTGCTTCTTTGTTCAAATCAAAGAGCAATTTGACCACTTTTTCACTCGTTTCAGCATCCAGATTACCGGTAGGCTCGTCCGCGAAAAGTATCTGAGGTTTATTGGAAAATGCCCTCGCCAGTGAAACGCGCTGTTGCTCGCCACCACTCAGTTGCGTAGGATAGTGGTGACTACGCTCCGCCAGTCCAACTTTATCCAAAAGGTCCAGGGCCCGTGGACGGATATTTTTTTCGCCGCGCAGTTCCAGCGGTACCATCACATTTTCAAGAGCAGTCAGGGTCGGCATGAGTTGAAAGTTCTGGAAAATAAATCCGACATACTGATTACGAACTGCCGCCAGCTGATCTTCGGTCAGCCCATCCAGACGTGTTTCATGTAATTCAACTTTTCCAGATGAAGAGCGGTCAAGACCGGCACACAATCCTAAAAGCGTTGTTTTTCCACTTCCGGATGGTCCAACGATGGACATCGTCGAGCCGGCTTCGACAGAAAAACTGATATTATCCAGGACGGTTAGGGAACGATCGGCACTTTTATATATCTTACTTACCTGTTCAAGTTTGAGTATTGTATTCATCAATTAATTTCGTTGTAGCGTTACTTATTTTCCTGATTGAAAAGGGCATGAAGATCCCAGATTTTCGAAGAAAACGATCTGACAGGTAATATAAACCATTAATATTATATTTTTACATGTTGATGCCGCTCAATTACAAAAATGAACGCACTGGAATTGTATTTATCAAAAATCATCAACGAAGTATTTAATTAAAATAATCATGAATTCAATTTTTTCATTCGCGCGACTCTTGGTTTTAGTAATGCTAATTACCGCGTGCAATTCAAACAAAAAAACTGAACCAACTCAAAATGATTCAACGGCAAGCGAAAAAGTAGTTGAGAAGAAAACCACCAGGACAATTCTTTTCTTCGGTAACAGCCTGACCGCGGCGTATGGTCTTGATGATCCAACACAAGGTTTTGCGGGACTGACACAGAAAAGAATCGATTCGCTGGGACTTAATTATAAAGTAGTCAATGCGGGCGTGAGCGGAGAAACTTCGGCGGGAGGTAACAGCAGGATTGACTGGATTTTAAAGCAACCTGTGGATATTTTTATTCTCGAACTTGGTGGAAATGATGGCCTTCGCGGTATTCCTGTAAGCGAAACGAAGAAAAATTTACAAGCGATTCTGGACAAGGTGAAAACAAAATACCCGGATGCGAAACTGGTTTTAGCCGGAATGCAAATGCCGCCAAGTATGGGCAAAACCTACACGTCAGCGTTCAGGAATGTGTATCCAGAACTTGCGAAAAAAAATGATCTGACTCTTATTCCATTTTTGCTGGAAAACGTAGGCGGAGAGGCAAAACTAAATCTTCCCGACGGCATACACCCAACCGAAGAAGGGCATAAAATTGTTGCTGAAACAGTTTGGAATACGCTAAAAGACATCTTATAATGGACCTTGGGATATCAAATTGGTTTAATGATATCCCAAAGTTCAAGTTTTGCCTGAAGTATCTCTTTTTTTGAAATATAATTGTCAAAAGTGTCATGTTTGAGACCGTTGACAAATTGTGGCTTCATGACGCGGGTAATGTATTCGTTATCACTGAACGGGTCTATCCATTTGTCAGCATCTTTTTCTTTCAGGAAAATTGAATATCCCCAATTCGATTTATTAAGATGTACATATAACCAGACCGATACTTTAACCAGACTCCCATCTTTGCGTTTAAATACCTTTTCGTGTGTCATTAAAATAAACTGTTTACGCTATTCCAAATGGTTCATAACCAGCTCCTGAATTGTTCGTTCAAGCGCTTTTTTAATTTCATTTATTTTACTGAGAACAGGATCTGTTCCTTCGTTGTTATGGATTAATTTAACATAACTTTCCCGGATTCTGCCCGTAACCTGAAAAAGGGGGTCTCCTGCGCTTTTGTATATTATCGATTCCAGATCCTGTTTTACGAATTCATCGAGAATATCATCGGCAATGTTTTCCGGATATTTTTCGATCGTGTCAAAGATAAGAAATCCATTCTCCTGCTTGCATTTTATAAAATCTGCCATGTCTGAGCGTTGTAATTTTCACTGCCAAAATTATTATACCAAAAAAACCAGTGCGGATCAAAAAGGGTTGCACTGGCATTCATATTAATCAAAATTTTCGATCATTAATCTTCATGGATCTGACGACCGCCATAACTATTCCAGGCCGTGATGATGTCAAGTCTGACTACAACTGTTTTTGGTTTAAAACCAATGATTATGCCACCCTCTTTTAAACTTTTATCATAATGCTCTGCATGATGTTCCGGAACGCCCGACCCGATCAACGCGCCAATGATGCCGCCTGTCAGTCCTCCTGCCCCCGCACCTGTGAGCGATGCCAGGATTGGTCCGGCGACAGCGATTCCTAATCCGGGAATAAAAACTGCAGTACCGATCGCTGCAATCGCTCCGGCAACCGCCCCGACAGTTCCGCCAATGGCAGACCCCAATCCGGCATTTTCCAAAGTTTTCGTAGTCAGGTCGGAATGATCTAGGTCAGAGAAATGCAACTTTCGCGTTTCGTCTGATATCAAAACCGTTATTTCTTCTGATAGGTAGCCTCGGGAAATTAATTCATTGTATGCCCGTTCAGAACTGTCTTTTGTTTTAAAGACAGCGGTAACATTATCGGGGATAATGATCTCGTCAGGATTCTCCATTGTTATCTAATTGTTAAATCTTGAATGGTTCAGCTTTTTATTTTTTGTTTGTAACAATTATGCCAACAAACGGATCAGCCTTTTGAAAATGTGGCCATAAAAAAACTCAGAACTAATGAAAGTTCTGAGCCAATATTTATTGATGAAGTATTTTGTTAGACGACTCTGTCTCCACGGATCACTCTTAATATCACGGCAACAACAGCGATTACCAGCAATACGTGAATGATGTTTCCCATTCCGAAGCTAGCGAAGCCGAAATAGCCAATTAGCCACAAAATAACCAGAATAACGGCTATTGTATAAAGTAGATTTCCCATGGTGGTAGTAAGTTAGTTTGATTGATAATGTTTGATAAAGCTTGTTAAAATTAAGTGCCAGCGCATTTTTTATTCTGAAAAACGAGTTAATTCCCCGTATTTAACCAGAATCAGCACTTAACTTCATTTTTATCCCTAATAGTTGTAGAAAAAAGCCCTCAATAAGTCGTTTCAGTGTTATAAGTAATTGTATACCTTGAATAATTTATGGGGTCTGGCGTCAGCTCATTAGAAAAATGTATAGGAGAATTGATTGCTTTTACGATATGTAGGATCTAAATTGGCACCAATATTAAATTATAGAAACGTGAAATACGAAGATATTCCTCTCGTAGATAATAAGGAAGAACATAATTTTGAATTCATCGTCGACGGATACCGGTCATTTATCGACTATGTGATAAAATACGATCTGGTTTATCTGATTCATACGGAAGTTGCTCCGGAGCTCGAAGGAAAAGGTGTTGCATCTGCGATGGTGACAAAAACTTTCGAATTTCTGGAATCCGAAAACAGACAGATTGTTCCGCGTTGCTCTTACGTGCTCAGTTTCCTGGAAAGGCATCCGGAGTGGAAAAAGCTGGTCGCGCATCATTAAAGTTCACGCATTCTTTTACCGGATTGATCCAGAAAAACTGAATTTTTTGGTTCGCCGATCATCTGTGCGCTGTAAATGCTGCTGCTTCCTGAAAACAGGTAAGAAACAACGCAGGCAATAGCTACGTAAATTCCGCATTCACTGCCAAATAATTCAATCGCCATAAGTATGCAGGCAAGCGGAGTATTGGTGGCCCCGGCAAATACCGCGACAAAGCCCATAGCGGCCAGTAATCCCACGGGAAGCGGAATGAAATAGGAAAGCGCGTTGCCCAAAGTTGCCCCTATAAAAAAAAGCGGAGTAACTTCGCCGCCTTTAAAACCAGCGGCGAGGGTGATGATTGTAAAAATAATTTTCAGAAGAAAATCATAGGGCGGAAGATTCTGTTCAAATGAAAGCAATATGGTTGGTATACCAAGCCCGACATATTTAGTCGTGCCCAAAATCCAGACACCGAGTGCTACAATAATGCCACCTAGAACCGGCCGCAATGGAGGAAAGCCAATATTTGACTTAAAAATTCGTGATACGACGTGAATACTTTTGCTGAAAAAAGCTGCTGTAATCCCGAATAATATCGCTGCGCCAATGCTATATAAAATCGTTGGAACAGAAGTTTTTGGTACCAAAGAAATGTGATAATGCGTATGGGAAACCTGCCAGGAATCGGTGACCAGGCTGGCCAGAATTGCCGATATAAATGCAGGGAAAATTGCGTCATATCTTAATCTCCCGATCAGAAATACTTCAAGGCCGAAAATCGCACCGGCAAGTGGGGTGCCGAAAACGGAGCCGAATCCAGCGCTGACAGCTGAAATAAGCAGTATTCTACGGTCGTCTTTGCTAAGTTTAAATAATCTGGAAAACTGCTCTCCGATGGATCCCGCCATTTGCAGTGCCGTTCCCTCGCGGCCGGCTGACCCTCCGAAAACATGCGTAGCAATGGTACCAATCAAAACGAATGGTGCCATTTTTAATGGAATGAAATCTTTTGGATCGTGAATTGTGTCAATGAGCAGATTGTTTCCAGCTTCAACACTTTTTCCATAGTAGTGATATAACAAACCGATCAGAAAACCCGCCAGCGGCAGTAGTGCGATTAACCAGATATTGGCTTCTCTCAATTTTGTAGCCCATTCCAGCGAGACAAGAAAAAAAGCAGACACGGATCCAACGCAAACGGCCAGAAGAGAGCTAAGTAACAGCCACTTTAAAACGTACTTCGTTGATGGAAACTTTTGATTAAAAGATAAAAAGTAACTTTTGGCGTTAGAAGGCATTTTGAATTTTGTTTCAGACATGATAATCCTGGCAAATAATGTTTAACATTAAAATTGACCAGGCGTCATCAGCTTTTTAAAGCGGTTCGAATAGGAAGACACCATTTCCTCGTCTGCAAATATATTCAGAAATTCGAAGCTCCGGCGTGTTTTTACTGTACAATATTTCGATATTGGGCTCATATTATTGATTAAAGTATGCAGCAGTTTGTAAATCCACCAAAGTTATTCATGGTTCTTTTAGGTTGCCGTCCTCCCGGCAGGTTCACCGAACAGCACGATATATTTTTTGGCATAGGAAATTCTTTAAAGGATCTGGTACCGGAAATCATTACAAGCTGGCCGGAGGCAAATAAGAAAATTCATGTTGACGCCTTCCGCGAAGTAAAGTCGGTGGATGGTTATACCATAGAAATCACTGAAAGAAGTGAGGCCCTCGAAGCCGGGGGAGATAACTTATTTTTTATAAACCTGGGCGGGTATAAGGCAGGAGAATTCGACGAATTTCATTATAAAATGCTGACGGTGGCGAAAACGCAAGGTGAGGCTATTCGACTGGCGAAACAAACTGCTTTTTACAAACACACCGGTTTTAAGGGTGCGCCTTCTCATATTGATGATAAATATGGAATCGATGTGGACGATATTTTTCAGGTAAGTGATATTTTGCCTGCGGTATTTAAGGAGAAATATTCTATCAAAATAATTAAAAGAGAGATGGAAGAAGATGAGCTATTTCTTGGATATTTCCCTTTAAAGAAAGTATTGGATGAATTTTGAAAATAAAAAATCCTTGAATATAACCGAGGCAGATTATTCAAGGATTTTATTTTCTTTCGCATTTTTTATTAAACCTTCTTATTCAACACGGACCCGTTCCTGACTTCTTCGCTGGCAGATTTTACGAGCTGGTCATCCACTTTCAGACTGTCGCTGAAAATTTCGACATTTCCGTCTGCTTCTCTTCCTTTCTGTACATCAACCCATACCGCCTTGTTATCAATGACTTTCACAACAAAAACTCTTTCCATAGAACTAACCAGCGCAGTTTTTGGAACAACGAAAGATGCTGTCTGAGAAGAAAGTGGGATGGATACTTCGGCAATCATGCCTGGGAGCAGTTTTTTGCTATTGTTGATCACGTCCATTTCGATTCGTTCTGATCGCAGTCTGGTATCAAGAGCGCCAGCCATACGTTTTACTTTTGCCGTGAATTGTTCATTTGGATATGCTTTTACAGAAAATTTGATTTCTGTCTGATTGGTGACATACCCAACATAAGCTTCCGGGATTGAAACAACCAAACGCATTTTTTTCTGATCCTGCAAAGTGAAGAGCGGAAATTCAGAACCTTTTCCGGAAGGGCCTACATAAGCACCAAGATTGACATTTCTGGCTGTGATGATCCCTGCAAAAGGTGCACGGATTTCCAGATAATTTTTGGAAGCGCCAACTTCCTTCTGGCTGGCTTTCGCAGATTGAAGCTGTGCATAATCCGCGTCCATCCGTGCCAACGCCTGGTCAAGGTCATTTTGCGAGATTGTTCCCGGCGTTTTGCTCGTTTCCAGCAAACGATTATAATTTGCTTTGCTCGCAATGTAGGCTGCCTCCTGAGCTTTTGCCCGCGATTCAGCTCCCGCCAAACGTGAATTCAGTTCGGGTGCTTCCATTGATACCAAGAGTTGTCCGGCCTTCACCTCCGTTCCAACATCCGCATATAGTTTTTTTACAAAACTGGTCTCCCGTGCATAAAGATCAACCTGCTGGTAGGAGATCAATTCTCCCGGCGTATGAAATGCGGTGGAGAGATCTTCTTTTTTCAATGGAAAAGTTTCTGTAACCGACACTTTTTTTTCAGCTGCGGGCTCTTCTTTATGTTCTTTTTTTTCAGCATTTGAATTACATCCGATTGCTGTTGCAATAAGGGCAGCCAAAACCAGACTGTTCAATGTCGAATATTTATTGATAGGTTGCATTGTGAATATTTTTGAATTAATGAGCCGGTATATAATGTTTGCTTTCCTTATCCTCCGGATCCAGGGAAACCGAAGCAGTTGATGTTTTTTCCTGAACCCAGGCAAAAACCAGCGGGAGGATAATCAATGCAGAGAAAGTTGACGCGATCAATCCTCCGATTACTGCGCGTGCCAAAGGAGAGGCCTGGTCTCCACCTTCTCCAAAACCAGCAGCCATCGGAATCATCCCGACGATCATCGCAACGCTGGTCATCAAGATTGGTCTTAGTCGAAGTGACGTAGCCTCTTTTGCGGACATCAGTGCATTTCCATTATGTTTTCGTAATTCCTCAGCATTTGTAACGAGCAATACGGCATTGGCGATGGACACGCCAACAGACATGATAATTCCCATGTAAGATTGCAAATTTAATGTAGATCCGGTGATTGTCAACATGGCTAGCGCGCCTAATAATACAGCTGGCACCGTTGTTAATACGACCAGAGAAACTTTAAATGACTGGAAATTAGCGGCAAGCATCAAAAATATTACCACGATCGCAACGCCAAGTCCGGATTGGAGACTATCCAGCGTTTCAATCAGCACATTACTTAATCCGATTGGCTCTATTGTCATTCCACGGGGTAATTCACCCAGGGCGACAATAGCAGCCCGCACCGCTGTGGTTGCCGTTCCTAAATCTGTCTTGTGCAAATTCGATGTAACCGAAATGATCGGCATAGCGCCAAAATTATCATTCTCTCCATAAGTCGTGTCCATTTTTATTGTTGCAACATCACTCAGGACGGGTCTGGACGAATTTTTCAAAATCGGAATTTCCCCGATACTGTTAATACTATTCATTTTGTTTTCAGGCACCTGAACCTGAACAGCATAACTAAGTCCGATCTTTTCATCCAGCCATACATTTTTTTCTGTGTAACGCGAGGAAGATGTAGATGCCGTTAAAGACCGTGAAATATCTGACATATCTACGCCAAGTTGTGCGGCGCGGGTTCTGTCAATATCAATATTCACCGACGGATAATGAAGCGGCTGAGCGATTTGGACGTCTCTCAGAAAACTTACCTGGCTTAGTTTGGCTGCCAGTTTGTTAGCGTACTCTTCATTCTGTTTTTTATTTTTACTCATAATCCTGACTTCAACAGGCGTTGGAGATCCCTGGCTGAGGATTTTGTCGGTCAGCTCTATCGGTTCAAACGAAACTTTTACATCCGGTAAACTTTCCTTCATTTTATTCCGAAGGTCTTCCTTCAAGTCGTCAAGATTAACATGATAATCGTGGCTCAAACTCACCTGCAAAATGGCGTCATGTGGCCCGCTTGTAAATAAATAAATCGGGTTAACAGAAAACTGTGCAGGGTGCATCCCGACGAATGCCGAAGTAATTGATATATTTTCTTTACCGATTAATTTTTCAAGCACACCGATTGTTTGAATAAGTTTTTCTTCGGTGCGTTCTATCCGGGTTCCATCAGCGACGCGTATGTGAAGCTGGAATTGTCTTCCGTTCACTTTTGGGAGTACGTCTCTACCGATATTGATCAGTAAAAATCCTGCACAAGCCGAAATAATAACGACATAAGACACCACAACCAGCTTTCGTTTTGGCAAAAGTTTATCAATCATCCGCATAAAGCCCCGCCGGAATCTTTCAAACCCGGTCAATTTTCCTTCATGGTTGGTATCCGCCGTTTCAGCAATTTCTTTTTTGTCCTCCCAGGTATCATTTTCCGTCGCAGCGATGGAAGAGTCAGCAGACTTCTTGTGTTTAGGTTTATGTTCTTTCATAAGCCAGTTGGCCATGATCGGTACAAATGTTTGCGATAACAAATACGAAACAAGCATTGAAAAACCGATTGCCAGTGCCAAAGGAAGGAAAAGTGCTCCGGGAATACCCGTCATGGTAAATGCAGGTGCAAATACGGCCAGGATACAAAAAAGAATCAAAAGTTTTGGGAAAGCAATTTCTTTACAAGCATCCCATATCGCAAGCGCCTTGGGTTTTCCGAGATCAAGGTGCTGGTGAATGTTTTCGATGGTTACTGTCGATTCATCAACGAGAATACCAATGGCCAGGGAAAGCCCGCTCAACGTCATGATGTTGATGGTTTGCCCAAATAATTTAAGGAACAACACTCCGGAAATAATAGAAGTTGGAATAGTAAGAATTACAATCAATGCACCTCTCGGATCACCAAGAAATATCAATACCATAATGCCGGTTAGAATAGCCCCAATCGCACCTTCCACGATCAAGCTTTCAACGGCATTAATTACATAGGCCGATTGATCAAATTCGTAAGAAATTTTTACATCCTCCGGAAGCAGGCTCTGAAATCTCGGCAGCGCTTTTTTCAAACTTTGCACAACCTCCCATGTCGAAGCATCTGCTGATTTTGTGATTGGAAGATAAACAGATCTTTTTCCGTTGACGAGTGCATAACCGGCAGTAAGGTCAGCACCATCTTCAATGGTAGCCACATCACGCAGATAAAGGTTTTGAACGGTGCCTTTAAACAGAGGAATATTCCCAAAATCCTGAACATTTTTTATGGATGTATTGGCTGGTGTCAGGTAATTCTTATCGCCAATCCTTACGTTTCCGGCTGGGGTTGCCTGGTTGTTCAGCCGTATCGCTTCAACCAGCTGATCCGGTGTAAGGTTATGTGAGCGTAATAATTCCGGATCCGCTTTGATCAAAATTGTACGAAGATTCCCTCCGAATGGCGGCGGAGAAACCAAACCTGGTATAGATGTAAAAGAGGACCGGACATATACATGTGCAAGGTCAAGAAGCTCATTATTGGATCGGGTAGGACTGCTGAAAACAAGTTGCCCGACGGGTAGCGTTGATGCATCGAACCGTATAATGAATGGTGGCTGAGAACCTGGCGGAAACGAAGATTGCATCCGGTTACAAAAGGAACTGAGCTCGGCAGCCGCCTGCGCCATATTTGTGCCTTCATAAAAACTCAGCTTCATCAGCGTCAGGCCTTGAATATTTTTCGTTTCAACACTTTTCAGACCATTCACGAAAAGAAAAATATTGACATAAGGTTTTCCGAAATAAGCCTCCATTTGGTTAGGCGTAAACCCACCAAAAGGGTGAGAAATATAAATAACCGGCAAATCCATTTTCGGAAAAATATCAACTTTGATCGTCCGCACCGCATTGATACCGAAAAAGAATAACCCGGCTACGAGTACTAAAATTGAAATGGGTTTGCGAAGTGCACTTCTTATTAATTCCATAGGGTTGGGAAAGGGTTTATGAAAAGACTTTAAGCGAGGGCTGAAGTCTCTTTTTCATAAAGAATGCTAAAAACTGCTTGTGAATAAATTAAAATCTCCGGTTGCGGCCGCTTTGAGCAAAAGCCCTTGCCAGACATTGCTGTAAGCAATATCGCGGTCGGTTTCTGCCCGGTTTAATATGTACAATGCCTGCGTCAGATCAACGATATTGCTCAGCCCATTTTTGTAAAGCGCGCTTTTCTGGATATATGCGTCTGTCGCTGATTTGATCTGAATTGGTGCTTCGCGATAATTGGCAAGTGCATTTTGTATCTTATTATTCGATAAAATAAGCTGGTTTCTGATCTGTTGGTCCGCCAGATCATATTCATTTTGAAGGGCATTGGAAACGAACTTCTGAGACAAAACCTGATGACGGATACGCAGCACATTGGTCATATTCCAGACAACCCCAACACCTAAAAGGTAATTAGACCGGACTGGCCTGATACCTTCCGCAAAACTGCCTGTATATGCGGTCTGATCTTGCGCATAATTTGAACTGAATCCTGAACCCCGTGTTTGAAAAACACCGAAAGCAGAGAAAACCGGCATACTAAGTGTATGGAAATACTTTGCCTGTTGGTTGCTGACCGCGATCCGGTTTGAATAATATTTTAAAAGCGGATGGTTTTTTGATGGCGCGTTAATCGAATCGGCGAATGACACAGGAATTTTGGCAATAAAGACAGTGTCAAGCGCGAAATCCTGTTGCTGAACACCCATAAGGACCGCCAGCCGGTTTGCCTGCTCCTGCTCAAAATCTTTAGCTCTGGTAATCGCAATTTTTGCGTTGGAAACTTCCGCATTCGCGAGTGAAGAATCTACACCGGCGATCAAACCATTTCTAGCTCTGGTAACTACTACTTGTTTTATGGCCGTGGCACGGGCCAGGTTATTTTGCCAGGAACGGGTCAATCTTTGTGCGGCTAATAAATTCAGGTAAGCACCGGCAACGCGAATTTCATGTTGAAAAACTTCCTGCTCCAAATCGCTTTCATCGCGCATCACGGTAGATTTTGCGACATTTATTTTTTCGCGGGCGCGGCCGAACGCAAAGAAATCCCAGTTTACATTCGTGAGATATAAGGCACCAAAGGCGGCATTCCAGTTTTGGTTCGCCAATGGAAGACCAGAAGAAGCCACACCCAAACCGCCCAATCCAAATAACGGTCCGTTCTGTCCATTGACCGTTCCATAATCCTGTTGAAGAGAAAGATTAAGATTTGGCAAATAGTCTTTTATGCTCTGTTGCACCGTTGCTCTCGATGCATTTGCGTAATTCGTCTTTGCCTTGATGGTGCCGTAGTTAGATTTAGCAGTTTCAATGGCATCAGCGATTGTTAAAACCTGGGCGTTGATTTTAGCTGATATAAAAAATGAAGAAGCGAGCAGAAAATATAATACTCCATTTTTTATTAAATATGGCAAACTGCTAAATTGTCGAAAGATTATTGAAGTTCGGGGAGGGTTTGCTGCGAAAATAAATTTCATTTTAATCATTTTCTAAATTGTATTCCTGGGTTACAAAAATAATGAGGTGCTTGGTACATATTCTTATGTATTTCAAATAATAACCTGTAAAATTCAAACATTTACTTTCGAAATGAATTTGGTGTTATTCCGGTTTGCTTTTTGAACAGGTTATTAAAATACTCCGGGTACTCAAATCCCAGGCAGTATGCAATTTCAGTCACACTCCAATTGGATTTTATTAATAAAATCTTTGATTCTTGAATCAATCTTTCTGTGATGTGTTCGGTTGTCGTCTTGCCGGTTACTTCTTTCAGTGCTCTGTTGAGGTGATTAATATGGATGGATAGTCTTTGTGCATAATCCTTCGCCGTACGCAACTGTAACTTATGCTCTGGCGAGTCGATTGGAAATTGTCTTTCCAAAAGTTCGGAGAAACAGGATGCGATGCGCCTTGAACCGTTTGTATGATAACCAGCTGCCTGTGAGGACTGCATTTTTAAAGCCTCGTGAATAATCAGGTTTACATGATTTTTGATCAGATCATATTTATAAACATAACCGGATTCCATCTCAGCCGATATTTTCTGATAGATTTCCAAAAGATACTGTTCCTGTTGTTCATTAATAAAATAAACAGGAATCGTATCGTGCTTTAAAATTGGAGAATCCATAAAATTCTTTGTGCGATTCATGCCGTTAAGAAAATCGTCATTAAACAGGCAGAAATATCCGGATTGCTGTTCCGAAGATGTTTCCCAGGAATAGGGGACATTTCGGTTAAAAAAGACTAGTGCATTTTGGTTGATCTCGATTTTTGAATCGCCATAGGTAAGATTTCCTTTTCCAAGGATTAGCGAAATTTTATAATAATCTCTCCGACTGTAAGCATTGTAACGGTTACAAAATTTCCGGGAAAAGACGTTAAAATGTCCGTACTGCAAAGTACTTGAAAAGGGATCTCCCGAAGCTCGTTTTGCAGCGGGATGGGTTTTGTAAAAATCCTCGATTGATTCGCTTACTATCATTCCATAAAGCTATGAAATTCAAATATCAGCACCAACGATCTTGGTTTCTGGGGAGATGATTTTTAATTGAAAATAAATGTTTCTCTGTAAAGAATAGGGCTATGTAACAATATCCATAAAATGAGATACAATAACATAACCCTCTGATCAAGATTTACTATCAGCTTTACTTAAAAATGTTTTTGAATAATGGAGGTGTGGGAATCTAGGGTTCAATGACAGCAAAATGCCTTAGACAATCTGAATCAATCAATGATCGGTCGTGGCAAATGGGATGAGTAACAAATTTAATGCATCGTGCAAGCTCTGATATACGAATATCTTTTTGGGGCTTCCAGACATAAGTCTTATCGCTCTTCATTTCCAAACCAGTGTTTTGCCTTTCAGATTTGGATTGTGGATCTAGTGGGTTCTCGCTCATAACACGCAGACGTTAAGGTTGAGTTATTTATTTAACTAAACTTACAGAATCGTCGTATGAATGTCAAGCTATTGCAGATAAAATTCTACTAATGTTGTAGAATTTTACGATTTGAAAATAAATCAATTACGTTTCTTCCGAATGTATATATTCTCGGTGTCGATTTTCGGCAACTTAAACCAACATAAAGCAGTCCAATAGGGGGTAGAAACTAGCGTTCTGCGTAAACTGAATTATTATCAAGTGTAACCATAACACTTTTTGTCTCCATGGTCGGTTTAGACGACTTTTCTACCAGCTCTACAGGATCATTTTTTGTCGTTGGGATGGTCCAGCAAAAGTAAAATCCTAACATTAGAACCAAAACAACAGAAGACAAGCCTAATGACCAAAGTATGGCGTCCAGACAACGTAGTGAGATAGATAGAAGACTCTTCATGGTAAATTCAATATGGTTAAGAACGGAGAAACCGGGTGTTACCTTTCCGTTTCGTTTCTGCACGCGAATACATCTACGAAAACCATGCCAAATTCGATTAAGGGTGTAGATCGTATATGGTCATCTAGACTAATTTACGGCCTTTCCATTCATATTCTGGTTTTTGTGCAACTAAACCAAAAAAACATACATAGAAAGGGTAGAAAATTTGTGTCAGTGGAATGAAGAATATTGAAACAGTTTTTCTTAAAAAGTGTAGAATTGTACCTAGAAATAACCATTCAGGGGCACATTTTATCAGAAGCAATGTTAGGAAACTACTATACGACAGATTTCCGGATAGCCATAAAGCACTTGCAAGAATGATTGAGAGATTGCAAGAGAAAACAAATAATGCCAAAACCAAGGGTGTTTTGCTCTGATAATGTTTCCATTTACTCGCCCAGCGCTTTCTTTGTTTAAAGAACAATGACCAATCCCTATGAGCCTGGGTTGAAATGACTGCGTCCGGATTTTTCAAAAACATAGCCTTTCCGGGAAATCTTGCTGAAATTTTATGCATTAAAAATTCATCATCGCCCGAAGCAATATGTCTAACTCCGTCGTATCCGCCAACTTCAAAGAATGCATCTTTCTCATAGGCCAGGTTTGCACCGTTGCATAGGGAAGGAAAACCTGCTTGGATCGCGCTCGCGCCACTTCCGATCAGACTGGAAAATTCTACGGTTTGTAAATGATCGGTTAGGGAAGTTTCGTGGTTAAAAGTAACCGGACCGCTGATAAGTTTTACGCCCGTGGCACTGTGGCAATTGGCGATTGCTTCCAGCCAGCCGGGTTTTGCGCGACAATCACCATCTGTGGTTACAATCAAATTTCCTTTTGCAAGTGCCATTGCAGTTTCGATCGCACGTTTTTTCGGAGAAGTTGTTGGTGTATCCGGCAATGTGATCAATTGTATCGCGCAATTGGATTGATCTTTATAGTTATTGACAAGTTCAGCAGTATTGTCCGTTGAGCCATCGTTCATAACCAGGACTTCAAAACGTGAAAATGGAAAAGTCTGGGCACTGATATCTTGTAACAACGCAATGATATTAGCCTCCTCGTTACGCACCGGGATAATGACGGAAATAATGTCAGAATGATCATTATTATTTTCAAACTGAGAAGGAATTCGTTTCCAAAGAATATATAACATGATCGTGAACACCGCATAACTTGTTATGAATGTCCATAATACGGGTATCAGCCAGGGAGCGATGTACTGTTCTATCATATTTGAATTCCTATTTTAGACTTTTCCATTTATATTTCCATATCAGGAAAATTCCGATCAGGATGGGGCCGAGCACGTTAATGATCCATACCAGAAAGGTTGCAGCAATGACTTGTTCGGCAGGCAGATTGTATTGTTTGAAAACAAAAAGTGCAGTAAATTCCCTTAACCCCAGATCTCCCAAGACATTGATTGCCGGGATAAGTGTTTTGGCAAGAAAAATTAGCGCAACGCAAGCAGCCAAGTCCATAAGCGACATTGCGAAACTAAATAAAGATAAGGCAAGAAGAAATTGCGTTAAAAAAACCAGATAACGGAGTGTTCCAAAAATCGTGGCAACGAGCAGGTCAGTAGCCGTATACGAACCGATGATCCGGATATAGGATAGTGCTTTTTGCAAGTATACTTTTTGAGGTTCCCACTTATTCAGTCGTTTTCGATAGGCTACAACCAAAAAACCAGTTAGCAGCAGAAAAAAAAGCAAAACATATAAACCATTTTTACCAGCAGAATCAAGTCCGAGTTTATTACCGATCCTGGCAAGTCCCCAGCCGCCAAAAATAAGCGAAACATAAAACTGAATTCCATTGGAAACAACGGCTGCTCCGATGGCTTTCAGGCGGTCATCTGATTTCAGCGCAGCAACCCTTCCGATTGTATCTCCAAGCTGCGCAGGTGCTGCCACACCTATTGCCAGCCCAGTCAAAGTACCTCTGAAAGCTTCCCAGAATGTTATGGGAACCGCTTTTCTGGCGAGTCTTTGCCATTTAAAACTTTCCAGTGCCCAATTGACCGGAACCAGAAGCAGCATGATCAATAAGGTATTTAAATGATCTCCTCGCAGGATTTCGCTGTAAACCGATCCAATATCGCCAATTCCTTTTTGTTCGTTTTGAAAGGTTTTGTATATGTAGCTTAAAATCAGAAGGGTAACAATAAGCTTTGCGGCCCAGAAAAGCTTTCGCCAGGCTGTTTTTTCGTTTGAAGCTTTCAGTTGACTATCTTGCACCATGATTAAAATGCAGCAAGCTGACGCTACCGAAAAGGTGATTATAGGAGTGGATCCCGGCACACAAGTGATGGGTTATGGCGTGATATCTGTCAAGGGACAGCACATTACTTTGATTCAGTATGGTGTGATTCATCTCAGCAAATATACTACGCATGAGTTGAAGTTGAAGAAAATCTTTGAACGGATCTCACAGCTCATCGATGATTACCTGCCCGACGAGATGGCGATTGAAGATCCATTTTATGGAAAAAACCCGCAGTCGATGCTGAAACTGGGTCGGGCGCAAGGCGTTGCGATGGCAGCTGCGCTGGCGCGTGACATTCCAATCGTTGAGTATTCTCCCAAAAAAGTAAAACAATCCGTGACCGGAAGTGGTGCGGCTTCCAAAGAGCAGGTTGCCTATATGCTTGAAAAAATATTGAAAATGGAGCTTAGTAAAGAATTTATGGATGCCACAGATGGAATTGCAATCGCCATTTGTCATCACTATCATGCAAATTCTCCCGCCGCCATCGCTTCAACATCAGGTGCTAAAAAATCGAAAAAGGGTGGCTGGGGTGCTTTTGTAACGGAAAATCCCAATCGGGTCAAGTAATAAATATGTAATTGATCAAACCATATTTCTGAAAGATTAAACTGTACTGAGACTTTTTTCGGCTCTTTTCATTTGTACCAGC
This sequence comes from Dyadobacter sp. HNCC25DJ186, assembly GCF_056895235.1. Classification (NCBI taxonomy): domain Bacteria; kingdom Pseudomonadati; phylum Bacteroidota; class Cytophagia; order Cytophagales; family Spirosomataceae; genus Dyadobacter; species Dyadobacter sp. HNCC25DJ186. The sequence goes on along the minus strand of NZ_JBXHAS010000009.1, from coordinate 34,509 downwards.
ATTAACATCACAAGTTCGCTAAACTTCATCATTGAAGTCTGATGATTTGCTTGTTGCGAGCGCTATTTTTCCGGTGGCAAGCAGATTTATCAATGCGATCATAGCCTACATTTCTTATATAAAAACAACATTAAAATAATTTTAATGGTATTATTCCCATGACTGCTTGAATAAATCAAACGTTTGTTTAGTAAAATCAAACAAACGTTTGATTTATTATTTTCCTTCTGTTACATTTGTCTCACCATTCAGCCAGTATTTCAATAGAACGTACAAACATGCTGATAGTCAATAAGATGGAATATAACGCAAAACAATTACAGATCATCCATGTGGCAGAGAGGCTTTTTGCAGGAAAAGGTTTTTCAGGGACATCCATACGGGATATTGCACATGCGGCGGATATTAACGTTTCGATGATTTCATATTATTTCGGTTCAAAAGAAAAATTGATTGAAGCGCTTTTCGAAGTGAAAAGTGTAGAATCGACAACCCGCTTGGAAACAATTATATCCAATGACGATTTATCTCCAATTCAGAAAGTTTTTATCCTGATTGATGGCGCAATCGACAGGTTACTTGGCAATCAGTGCTTTCACAACATTATGTTGCGTGAGCAGCTTTCGGAAGAAGATCGGACACAGGTAATATCAGATCTCATTTTTAACTTGAAATTTAAAAACTGGGAGGGGCTTGATACAATCATAAAAGAAGGACAAAATAAAGGACATTTTCGGGAAGACATCAATGTCTCCCTACTTTCTGCAACGCTGTACGGGACAATTAATCAGGTAATTACTACACAGGCCTTTTTTAAAAAGATAAATAAACTGGAACTTCTTACTCAGGAAGAATTTGAAAAGGACCTGAAACTTAAATTGAGCAAACACTTAAAGAGTATCTTCAAAGCAACAGTAGCATATGAAACCATCGAGTAGTAAAAGAATGGCTTTTGCAGTGATCACAATGTTAATGATAGCCGCATCTTCTCATTCATTCGCACAAACACCACGGCAGATCACGCTGGAAGAAGCCGTCGAGCTTAGTCTCAAAAACAGCAAACAATTGAAATTGAGCCAGTCTAATGTTGACATGGCCGGATATAATATTCGACAAATTAAAGATAATCAGTTGCCAAGTTTTGGGGTTTCAGCATCTTATCTGAGATTAAATACGCCGAATATTAATTTAAAAACAGGCAGTGCAGGAACTGGCGATTCTTCGGGTATGAGCTCACTTCACGTAAACCAGGTTATGTATGGAATGGCAAGCGCATCTGTTCCGCTATTTTCAGGTTTTCGTTATAAATACAGTCTGGAGTCTGCCAGGTTTTTACAGGAAGCTTCAAGACTTGATGCAGAGGGTGATCGTCAGGCAATAATTCAGAATGCAATTATGGCATACGGAAATTTATATAAAGCAAAAAGGTCAGTGGATCTGGTTGCTGAAAATCTTGTCCGTGAGCATGAGCGTGTTACAGAATTTACAAACCGCGAAAAAAACGGTATCATCGCCCGGAACGATTTGTTAAAAGCTACTTTGCAGGAATCCAACGTGCAGCTTGCTTTGATGGAAGCGGAAAACGATTTAAAAATTACCACCATCAACATGAACCTGCTTTTGGGTTTACCGGAAGGTACTTCACTTATGGCCGATTCCAGCAGTTTTGAAATTTTGAAAGAAGCTGGAAATGCTATGGATTGGGAGCAAACAGCACTAACACATCGTAAGGATATGGCTGCGATTGCAATTCGTCAGAAGGCCGCCGGATCTGATATTCGTGTTGCAAAAGCAGATTTTTATCCAAGTGTAGCATTGACAGGTGGTTATGTCGCTTTGAGTATTCCCGGTTTCATAACCGTTCCAAATGCATTTAATGCAGGTATTGGTGTAAGTTATAACCTTGCCTCCCTGTGGAAAACAGGAGCCAAAATTGACGAGGCTAAAACAAGACTTTACCAGATGAAAACAAATGAAGAGATTTTACTTGACCGTATACACCTGGAAGTTAACACTGCTTACTACAATTATGTGCTGAGCAAGAAGAAGATCGAGGTTTATGAAAAAGCAGTTGAGCAGGCCGGTGAAAATTACAGAATAACGAAGAATAAATACGATAACAGCCTGGTTACAACCACTGAACTTTTGGATGCAGACGTTGCGCAGGTTCAGTCTAAGATAAACTACGCTGCTGCAAAAGCCGATGCGATCATCGCCTACAAAAAGCTGGAACAAACTGCCGGCGTCATTAACTAACTAAATTTTCAAAACAGCGGCGAAAAAGTATCGCTTGTCCGCACATTTTAACATTTTTTTATTCCAAAGATTATGGAAACCAATCAAAACACCGGCGCTGAAATTGAGGCACCTAAAAAGAAAAGTTACACATTCGTTATCATCCTTGCGGTTCTTGTCATTGTAGGAGGAACCTGGGGTTATACAAAATATAATCACGGCCTGCACCACGAAGAAACAGACGATGCGCAGATCGATGCCAACATCAGCCCGGTGATTCCCCGGATTTCAGGATATATCACAGAAATTAAAGTAAAAGATAATCAGATGGTTCATAAAGGCGATACGCTGATTGTACTTGATAACCGCGATCAGATCATTAAACTGGAACAGGCACAGGCAAACCTCTATGCTTCACAGGGAAATCTTGTCGTAGCCAACGCAACCACCAATGCTTCCGTTGCCAGCGGTAGCACGTATATTGCTAACGTTGAGGTCGCAGAAGCGCAAATTGAGCAGGCAAAAGTGAGCGTTTGGAGAGCAAACCAGGATTTCGCCAGATATGAAAACCTGATCAAAGATCATTCAATTACACAGCAGGAATATGAGCAGGCATTAGCTACAAAACAGACTGCCGAACGTCAGCTTCAGGTATTGATCTCGCAGAAAAATGCGGCACAGCGTCAGGCAAAAGCGGCAACTTCTCAAACGGCTGCAACTTCACGTCAGACCAGCGTAGTTAACGCAACAATCAAAGCACGTCAGGCAGATATTGATAACGCAAAATTGAATTTATCTTATACCATTATCACAGCGCCAACGGATGGGCATGTTTCAAAAGTGAACGCACAATTGGGTCAGTATCTGCAAGCCGGACAGTCTCTTTTCAGCATAATTGCCAACAGCCAACCTTGGGTTGTTGCCAACTTTAAGGAAACGCAGCTTACAAAAATGAAACTTGGACAGGAAGTTAAGGTTCACATTGATGCCTATCCGGATCACGTTTTTGAAGCCAAAGTAGCTTCGTTTTCACCGGCAACAGGTGCTCGTTTCGCACTTTTGCCTCCTGATAATGCAAGTGGAAACTTTGTGAAAGTAGTTCAGCGCCTTCCGGTCCGCATTGAATTTAAAGAAGTAAAAGACGAATTTATTCAACGTCTCCGTCCGGGAATGAATGTCTTTGTTGATGTTGAGCTTGATTAAGATGTAAGTATTTCAGAGATGCGATTGGTATAACAAACGCATCCAGGTCTTAACATCAATTAAAAAAGTAGCATATGGAATTACAACCATCCCTGGTAGAATATGGCTTTCGAAGGGTAATCATTACAATCACAGCCGTTATGTGTGCGCTTCTGGAGATTGTCGATACGACGATCGTGAACGTGGCACTGAACGATATGCGGGGGAATTTGGGAGGAACGCTTTCCGAAGTGAGCTGGGTTATCACAGCCTACGCCATTGGTAACGTGATCATTGTGCCCATGACGAGCTGGCTTTCACAACAATTTGGCCGTCGTAATTATTTCGCAGCCTCCATCATCATTTTTACCGTAGCCTCGTTTTGTTGTGGAAATTCAGATAACATCTGGGAACTCGTATTTTTCCGTCTGATTCAGGGTTTTGGTGGCGGAGCACTTTTGGTAACTGCGCAAACGTTGATCACTGAAAGTTATCCGCCTGAAAAACGTGGTATGGCGCAGGCAATTTACGGTTTGGGTGTCATTGTTGGACCAACGCTGGGCCCGCCGCTGGGTGGCTATATCGTAGATAATTTTAGCTGGCCCTACATATTTTACATCAATCTTCCACTTGGAGCAATTGCAGCGCTTTTGACAATGCAATTTATTCGCAGCCCTAAATATTCTGAGAAAAAATCAGCCAGTGAAATTGACTGGTGGGGTATAGTACTGCTGGCTCTTGCTGTTGGTTCTTTACAATATGTTTTAGAAAAAGGTCAGGAAGATGACTGGTTCAACGACGAAATTATTATTATTTGCACAGTCACTGCGGTGCTCGGATTTTTCTTTTTTATCTGGCGCGAGTTAACTTATAAGAACCCAATCGTTGCCCTTCGGGTTTTGAAAAACAGCAATCTGTTGATCGGTACTATTCTTTCCTTTGTATTGGGTTTTGGACTTTATGGATCAACTTTCGTGATCCCGCTTTACACACAAGCGACGTTGGGCTGGACTGCGACCCAGTCCGGTATGCTGATGGTGCCGGCTGCGTTGGTAACAGCATTCTGTATGCCCATTGTCGGACAGCTGATTCAACGAGGCGTAAAGCAGCAATATCTGGTTGCCGGCGGCATGGTGGTTTTCTTTATTTACAGCATCTGGGGTTATTTTATCCTGACGCCTGATACCGGTTCTGATGCATTTTTCTGGATGCTAATTGTAAGAGGTGCAGGGCTCGGATTTTTGTTCGTACCGATTTCAACGCTGGCTTTATCAACATTGAAGGGTAGAGAAATAGGCGAGGGGGCAGCTTTCACAGGCATGATGCGTCAGCTGGGAGGATCATTCGGTGTGGCGGTTATCACCACCTATATTGCCAGACAAAACATGCAGCACAGAAGTGATCTGGTAAGTCGTCTTGATGTTAACAATCCTGTGGTTCAACAACGGGTTGAAGGGTTGCAAAGAAATTTTATGGCAAAAGGTATGAGCCCTGATGTTGCTTTGAAGAGTGGTTATCAAACGCTTGAATATAGTATTTACAAACAGGCGACTGTGCTTTCTTATATGGACGTTTTCCTGTTTTTAGGTTGTTTATTTTTATTCTGTGTTCCTTTTGTGCTAATGACAAGGAGCGGAAAAACCAAAATCGATCCGTCATCGGTTCATTAATAATAAGTGTTTGTTAATTTGGTATAGTAGTAGTTTAAAGAAGCTTCCCCGGTTCTGAAGGGAAGCTTCTTTTTTATTAACAGGTTCGTGAAGAGAGTAATTCCTCAGTATCTTTCGCTGGATTTTATTCTACTCCGGCTAAAATAATTCCTAAATATGCGTAAACTCTTTTGCGACGAAGCGTTATGATCAATCTTAAAAATCACATTCCTTACCGGTTTAAAGTTAATAATGATCAAATTGAGATACATTGGCTAAATACGGGAGACGTTACTTACTCAGCACCTTTTTTTGATGAAACCATATCCCGATGTCTTTCGCTAAATCCGGGAATGGCAAATTTTAAGTGTATATCCTCATTGGATAACATGATTGAAGCTGCCGAATATGCTGATGCTGTTCTGGTCACTTCCTTCATTTTTCATATCTCCCGATGCGGATCAACACTTTTGTCGCAATCGTTAAGCCTTTCGGAAGAAAATATTGTGTTGTCCGAAGTTCCTGTCTTTGATGCCATTTTACGGAGCAATCTTCTCGGGCTGGAAAAGAAAAAGGAAGTTCTTCTGGCTTTGGTGAAATTGTATGGGCAAAGGAGAAATGGTAAACAGAAAAAACTATATATAAAACTTGATAGCTGGTCGGTACACTATTGGCGACTGTTTCGGGAACTTTGGCCTGATGTGCCATTTCTGATGCTTTATCGTAATCCGATGGAGGTGCTTCAATCGCACCGAAAAAACGCTGGCATGCACGCTGTTCCCGTACTTTTGGAGCCGTGGCTATTTAATCTTGACACGGAGTCTGTTGCGGATCTGCGTGGAGACGAGTATTTGGCGAAGGTTTTAAATTATTATTTCTCAGCATTCATCGTGATGAAAAACAACGACAATCTCTGTGAAATACTGAGTTATCATCAGGGCATTGAGGGTATTGTAGCGACGATAGGTAAGTTTACGGGTGTTGCTTACAATGACGATTTTATGGATCTTGTCAAAAACAGATCACAGTATCATTCGAAAGACGATGGACGGTTATTCTCGGAAACTATGCCGGTCAATGCCATACCTGCGTATATGTTGCAGGCTTTTGAGAAATTCACAGCGCTTGAAAATATCCGGCAATCAAGCCAAAGGGAATGCTAAATAAGAAATTGCTTGTCTAAATCTTCTTCCATTTTCTTCGCCATCTTAACAGAAGTATCTGAACCTTGAAGATAAAGTGATTCAATAATTGCCTTTTGCAGATTGGGATCTAAAATCTCCGGCCGTTCACTGATCATCGGTGCCGTTGTAAAAAGTTGCGATAGCCAGTCATTGACTTCACAATCAATCACCAGATGGATCCGGTCGTTCGTGCCGTTATTTTCTACCGAATGGTAAAGATTTGCATTGATGTACCAGCATTCGCCGAGTCGCATTGGAAGTAATTCCCCGTCCAGGATGAACTGTACTTGTTCGTTTGTTTGCAAAGGAATATGAAGCCGAGCCTCCCCGTGTTCGTAGGAAAGCTCAGCGTCCCGATGTCGTAAAATTTTTGCGCCCGCCTTCAATCTCATAAGCCGGACAGATCTCAACGGACATTTGAAACTATCAAGTAGCAATTTAATGCCCGGAACAAAGTCCAGCAATGGCGAGGCTTTGAAATCTTCGCCGTGTAAGGCATCGGGAACGGTAGTATTTTTCCCGCCAGGTGAAATGAATGATAAAATGTTCCAGTCGCCCTGATACTGCGCGGTATTCAAGTGCGGATTCCAGTGCTCGCCGGAAAGATTCAAAAGATCCCCGGACAAATTTTGCAGGTCAGCAGCTAAGTCGATTTTGCAGAAACGTATCATAGTCCGATATTTATTTTGAACAACCAAAGATTGAATTAACAGAGAAACATTGCCACCTTAACTTATTTCAATAGCCTTCAACTCACTCAACCCAAGTTCTGCTTCGTTTTTCAAATCCGACAACTGCTCTTTCAGGTCAACCGGGCGAATGTTATTTTTAAGTTCACCTTCTATCTTTTTGTACTTATCTGCTGTTCCTAACAAGCCAACAGAAAACAATGACGACCGGAACTTATGCACGACCTGACGCAACTTTTCATTATCTCCCGAACTTTCCGCCTGATGAATCATTGAGGACTGGACTTCCAGCTCATCTTCAAAAAGTGAAATAAGTTCTCTTTGAAGATCAGGATCGCCGCCGGTAATTTCGTTTAGATACGTAATGTTTACAATATTAGTGCTCATAGAATCTTCATTGTGTTGGGTAATTGAATTCGTTTCATTAAAGTTCGTATTTTGTCTTCCTGTCAGGCTGGAAATAGTATGCAACAGTTCACTTTCCCGGAATGGTTTTGAAATATAACTGTTCGCTCCAATGCTCAGACATTCCTCCTTTTCTCCAACCATCGCGTGAGCAGTCATTGTGATAATCGGTAGTGTCTGAGAGATGGAGCTCCGGATTTTTTTGATTGCGGTATAGCCGTCCATAACCGGCATTTGAATATCCATCAAAACAAGATCATAAGCATTTTTTTCAATAGCCTCAATTGCTTCCTGACCATTGCTTACAATCGTGAGATCAATCGAAAGTCGATCAAAAATGGCTTCGAGGAGCTTTTGGTTCAAAAGGTTATCTTCTGCCGCTAAAACGTGGATATTGCCAATGGGAGCATGCTCGTTACCGAACGCTTCCTCACTGTCTGATAAAGTATAGTCCGTCACAACCTCAAACGGAAAATCCAGAATAAAAGTTGTTCCCTGACCAAACTGGCTCTCGACTTTAATAGTTCCGCCGAGGATTTGAACAAGAGATTTAACAATACTAAGTCCCAATCCGGTACCGCCGAAGAGCCTTGTTGTACTTTCCGATGCCTGAACAAACCGTTCGAAAATTTTAGCAACCTTATCCTCCGGAATACCAATTCCGCTATCGGTTATGGTAAAACGAATGGTTTGCAGATTATCTACAATTGGCGAAACGGGCATCGCCTGAATTTTTACAGAACCTTTTTCTGTAAATTTAATAGCATTTCCACACACATTTAAAAGTATCTGGGATATCCGGAGTTTGTCCGTTATGATCATTTCGGGTAGGTCAGGAGACAGATGACTTTCGTAATGAATGCCTTTTTCATTCGCCCGCTGATTAATGATAACTGATACCGATTCGATAAGCTCCGAAATGGAAGTGTTTGTTTTGTCAAGAATAACCTGTCCTGCCTCAATCTTGGAAAAGTCTAAAATATCGTTGATCAGTTCGAGCAGGTTTCTGCTGGCCATCCTGATATAACTCACGTAATCTTTACTTTTTTTATCAAATACCTGCTCTTCCAAAAGACTCGTGAACCCGATAATAGCATTCAGTGGTGTCCGGATTTCATGGCTTACATTGGAAAGAAATATATCTTTTACAAGAACTGACTTTTCCGCCAGAGACCGGGCTTTTTCAAGTGTTGCCTCATAATTTGCCCGTTCGGTTATATCTCTAAAAACAGAAATAGCATTTGTTATCTCTCCGTCTAACCCCAGAACCGGACGCACGCTGGTTTCCAAATGAACAAGCGCATTGTTTTTGATCAGATCAATTTTATTTCCATCGGATTTTTCACCTTCCAGTGCACGGCTTACAGGCAAAGTATCAGAAGTGAAACGGATATTATAAGTTAATGGATCAAGAAGGACCAATTTATTTACTTGTTCAGCAAGGGTTTCAAGTTTGCCTGTCAAACCAAGCATTTCCCGCCCGGATTGATTTAACAAAACAATTTCTTTATTGGTATTCAACACCATCACACCATCCGGAATGGCTTCGATATACTGAGCCAGTATTTGTTCTTTTTGCCTGATTTCCAGTTCCAGCTTTTGTTGTTTTTTTTGATTCCAAAGCAGGGATATTACAGCAAGAGCAGTTAGAAAAAATCCAAAAATGCTGGTTCCGGCAATAAATAAAGTTGTTTTCTTTTGTGTCTTTTGTATGAGTGCACGCTGTTGATTAAGATGGCTGTTTTCCGAATTCTCAATAGCGGCAATTTTGCTGGTCAACATTTTGTTGAGTCGGATACCTTCTCCCAGTTTTATCAGTTCAAAAGCTTTCTCTCTGCCTTGTTCGCGATAAACGTTCATTACGTTCTGGGTGTTTTTCACGATTTTTCCTGAAATTTCCAGTAACTCCCTTATGCGAAGCGTTTGTACTTTGTCACCCTTGACGAGGTTAAATAACGTATCGCTCATGCTTAAAAGTTTAACTTTTGTGGCATAAGTATCGGCCAGCAACATTTCGTTACCGGTTATCACATACTCATTCATGTTGGACTGCGCATCTTTAGTAGATAATCCAAAATTTGCAGTTTGATTAAGTATTCTGATGGTTACGCTAACGCTCTGATTGTGAAGAGACAAGTCTTGTACATTTTTGTATGCAAAGTATTGGGAAGCGAAGATTAAAATTAGCCCAATGAAAATACTAATGTACGACCACCGGAGTGCTTTGTCCTTAAATGAAGTTTGCATGCAGAAAATTGTTCCCGTTGAGTCTTACTTCAAATGTAGTGTTGTTACCTGAAAAGTAAAAATAATTTTACAGACGAAAAGAATATCTTGCAGATGTAATATTACAAACTGCAAACGAGCGAAGAGGGTCTATAAACTTTTTCAGCTCTTAAATTATAATCAGGAGCAGATGAAAATGCGCGGTTTTATAGGAGTTCCGTCTTAACAATCATCTAGGATAGGATTGTTAAGATCTCACTCAAATTGATTCAAAAACAGATTAAAGGGTAGAGACCATGCCATCGAATTTGGCAACCACATTTTTCCTGAAAGAAAGTGGAGCTGGACTTTTTAGATTCATGACTAACAGAACCAGGCCTTCTCTTGTTATCAAAATCGTTGGGTCCGGTTTCCCTGATGGCCATAAACTTGGAGACGGTATAAAATTACTCGTTTTAAACTCCGTGGTGCAGGTAAGCGTCTCGATTGATCTTAAAATATCATTATGAGACTTGCCGAATTGATCAGCAACTTCCGAAGAAGAGGTGGTTGGTTTTCCATTGTGGAAAGAGATGAAATACATGCCTATCTGAATTTGTTTACGTAATAAAAACAAATATCATACCAGGCACATACCATCGTTTCCATTTGCTGCACAAAATCAGCTGTAACGGTCATTACGCCACGGATAAGCTGTGTCCGAATAGCCCCTAAGCTCCCAGAAACCTAATTTATTTTTATTTAAAAATTCTATCCGGTTAATCCATTTGGCACCTTTCCAAGCGTAAAGTTGTGGAGTGATCATCCTCACAGGCCCGCCGTGATCTCTTTCCAGGGGCTTGTTGTCAGCAGTATGGACTAACAAGACATCATCTTTCAATGCTTCTTCAATGGAAATATTTGTTGTGTACTTATCATATCCGTGGCAGAGAATATGTGTGGCTGTCGATTTAGGAGATACCAAGGCAGCAAGGTCAGCGAGCCTCACACCAACCCAAGGAACGTCCATGCGAGACCAGGTGGTAACACAGTGAAAATCACTGACATCTTTCGTTTGCGGCAGGTTCATGAAATCCTGCCACGATAACTCCACAGGAGATTCAACTTCCCCGTTGATTGTTAGTTTCCAGTTTAAAAACGAAATATCTGGTTTAAAACCCAGATCCAGTACCGGCCATTTCGTAGTTTTTATTTGTCCAATCGGCAGCTGTGGCATACCGTGCCTGTTGATTGGCCCGGTTCCCATAGGTTGTTCGTCCGAGACAGATGGGGTCTGCAGCATTTTTTCCTCAAATCGTGCTTTAAGTTTTAACCTTGCCTCCACAATTTTGTCAAGCTTATTATCTTCAGCCATGAATTTTAAATTTAGTACAAATATTAATCTAACTCACTTAGCAGCCCGCTCAGATTCAAAATGCGGGTATACATTTCCAAAGTACCATCCTCCGTGACCGGCCATAGTTCTCTTGGCCGATCCCAGTATAATTCAATTCCATTGTTATCCGGATCGTTCAAATATAAAGCTTCAGAAACCCCATGGTCGCTTGCGCCGCTAAGCGGGTAATGTGAGTCGATAAGCCGTTTGTAAATCCGGGCCAGATCTTTCCTGGTTGGATATAAAATGGCCGTATGGAAAAGACCCACCCCGTCCCTGCTTGCCGGTGGGTAACCTTTGCTATACCAGGTATTTAATCCGATGTGATGATGGTAGCCGCCAGCAGAAATAAATGCAGCCTGATCCCCGTAACGAGCCGTCAACTCAAACCCCAGCAGGCCACAGTAAAAATCCAGCGCTTTTTCAAGATTCGAAACTTTTAGATGAACATGTCCGATACGTGTTTCTGCCGGGACTATGTATTCAGTGGGATTCATACGTGGTCATGTTAAAATAACAAAGCTTCATTGAAACTCTAATTTACAACCAATTTGAAATAAAACCGGTAAAAAATGAAGTGCTGTTTCTTTTATTCAAATACCATCATTTTATAAAAATTCATTGATGAACCGCCGCGAAGCATTTACCTCCATTCTGGCTGTCTCCTCGGCAGCAGTTACGCCTTTGGAAATAAACAAGACGAAGTCTGCACCTTTTATCTATTCCCTGAACATGAGCACCTTGCGTGGCCATAAGCTGGGTTTTAGAAAAGAGCTGGAAGTGGCAGCAAAAGCTGGATTTAAATCTGTGGAAATCTGGGTGAATACTTTGCAGGATTTTTTAAAAACAAATTCCACGAACGAAGCAAAACGTATCATCGATGATCTTGGGCTTAAAGTGGAAGATGCTATTGGGTTTGCAACCTGGATTGTTGATGACGAAAACGCACGTTCCAAGGCGCTGGAACAATTGAAATTGGAAATGGATCAGCTGGCACAAATTGGTTGTCCAAGAATAGCTGCACCGCCGATGGGCGCCACTACCGGCACGGCGTTGGAGCTTCCCAGAATGGCTGAACGTTACCGGAAGATCCTCGAATTAGGCGAACAGACGAAAGTTGTTCCTCATCTTGAATTGTGGGGTTTTTCAAAAAACCTGAGCCGTGTAGGGGAATTATTATACGTGGCCGTTGAGGCGGACCATCCCTCTGCCCGTGTTTTAATGGACGTTTACCATCTGCATAAAGGTGGATCCGGAATGGATAGTGTCAAAGATGTGGGAAAGCCTTTGATCGAAATTTTTCACATAAACGATTATCCCGAAACGCCTCCCCGCGACGCCATAACAGATGCTGACAGGATATACCCCGGCGACGGTGTTGCTCCGTTAAAAGGATTGCTGACTTCGCTGAAAAATCCCGAAATGCCGGTTATTCTTTCTTTTGAAGTGTTTAATAAGGATTATTATGCACAAGACGCACTTGTTGTTGCAAAAACAGGATTGGCAAAAATGATGAAGGTAACGGAAGGGATATAAGGTTTCTGTTAAAACCCATTGTAGGTAAGTGGACATTTTATCGTTATTTTTAGGTAAAATGTCTCTTATGAATAATTTAAAAGAACTTAGTGGGAATATATCAGTCAATGAAATGACCTGGCTGATACTGGGCGGTGAAAAATCGATTGGACAAAAACCGGTATCCGGCCTGGATTATTTGGTCGCAGCAACGTTAGGTATCCCAAAATCTTCAGATGAAAACCTTGCCAATGTTTTAAACATTCCAATGAGAGACATGGCGGTTTTATTAAATCTGTCCTACAAAACGCTCGCTAGAAAGAAGAAGGACGAAGTTTTTGGAAATCTGGTTTCCTCCCTCTCCGTGGAAATTGCTAATACCGTAGCAAAGGGTTTGGCCGTCTTTGAAGATACGGATAGGCTAAACAGGTGGCTTCACAAAGAAAACAAAGCTTTAAACGGACAGAAACCTTTTGACCTTTTGAATACTCCAACCGGTATTAAGTTGGTCAGTCAGATCTTAGGAAGGATCGAGGATGGAGTTTATTCATAAGACATGATTTTATATCGAATCGCAAAAAGGAAAGAAAGGGCGCAGGATCTCAGCGGGAGAGGTGCAGCAAATGAAGGAGGTCGATGGACTAGTGAGGGTGTTTTCGCGTTATATACCAGTGAAAGCCGAGCTCTGGCAATGCTTGAATTATTGGTGCATGTGGATGAAGCGGAACTACCGCCCAACCTTTTTGCAATGACGATCGAAGTGGAGAACGCTGCAAGATTTTATGAAAAGCCGGACGGGGAATGCCGGATGATTGGCGAATTACTGAAAATCTTGTTTTAAAGCAGCTCGGCGATGAATGCTTCAAAACAAGAAAATATATTGGCCTTAAAGTCAGAAGTGCGGTGAAGCCCCAGGAATATAATTATGTTCTTAATCCATTATTCCCGCGTTATTACGATCTTGTTCAAATTCTATCAATTGAACAATATAAAAAAGACAGGCGACTCTAATACTTTATTTTCGTTTAATAAATCTCATTCGCAGATGTAAGAATAACGGGCTTGCCATCCGTTACGATAATCGTATGCTCGTGCTGGGCGACGAAACCGCCCTTATTTCCAGTCATAGTCCATCCGTCTTTTCCATGATCTGCATAAGTGGACGCCGTTGAAATAAAGGTTTCAATAGCCACAACCGAGTTTTTTCTAAACCGCTGTTTGTTGTCATGAACATAACAATTCAGGATCTCGTGTGGATCTTCGTGCAGGCTTCGTCCAACACCATGTCCAGCGAGATTTTTAATCACTTTAAAACCCGATTTCCTCGCCTCCATCTCAATGAACCGGCCTATTTCGGAAATTTTTACGCCACCTTTAATCCGGCTGATTGCCTTTTGCAAAATCACTTTGGACGCATTAACCAGTGCTTTATGGTTATGAATATCTTCACCCAGAATAAACGAGCCGCCATTATCTGCCCAGAAGCCGTCAAGTTCTGCCGAGACGTCAATGTTAATCAGATCACCCTCCTTAAATATTTTGGTTTCAGACGGAATCCCATGTGCCACTTCATGGTTAACACTGATACACGTCCATCCTGGAAAACCATAAGTTAAACGCGGAGCCGATTTTGCCCCCATCTCGTTCAGGATTTTTCCTCCAAAATCATCAAGTTCTTTTGCCGTCATGCCTGGTCGCGCAAAGTCCCGCATTTGTTTTAAAGTGATTGCGACGGCTTCACTTATTTTTTGCATTCCTGATAATTCTGCGGCAGATGTAATTGACATAAATTTATTTCTTTAATCCAATAACCGGAACAGGTTTTAAAATCGAAATATTTCTGGCAGATAGGGTATACCGTTCACTGCAATTTCTAAATTCTGATCAGGCTTTATATTGATTAACCAGCGGTAACCTGTGGAAGGTTCCGGAATTGTGTGTTTTAATATAGATAGAAACCAAAAAAAATGAGTCGAGGGGAATTGTTGAAACGTATCTAGTATATTGGTTTACAAGTATTTAACAGTTGTTTTTAATTTCTAATTTTTTATTATAATTTTAATACTTCTTCTGCATAGAAACAATATCACCATGGCGAATTATAACTTAACAGTAAACAACAAAAAAATAAAGGTCGATGTGGAACCTGATATGCCTCTTTTGTGGGTATTGAGGGATTTTGCCGATTTGAAGGGAACCAAATTCGGATGCGGGATGGCGCTTTGTGGTGCTTGCACAGTTCATCTGGATGGTCAGCCCGCCCGCTCATGCCAGACACCCATTTCGAGTGTCTCGAAAACGACGAAGATTACAACAATCGAAGGAATTGGTGACGTTAAACTTCATGCGATTCAACAGGCCTGGATTGAAGAACAAGTGCCGCAATGCGGTTATTGTCAGTCAGGGCAGATTATGTCTGCGGTAGCGTTGCTAAAAGAAAAGCCGACTCCGACAGATGATGATATCGACTCGGCGATGAGCGGAAATCTTTGTCGTTGTGGTACGTACGATCGCATCCGTAAAGCGATTCACCGCGCAGCTGATACGATCAAGGTATCTGAAAAAGGCATTGGCAAGAATTAATTCCTTCACTCAAAGCGATATTAAAATTGGAAAATATAAAAGCAACACGCCGCGACTTTCTCAAAACGACCGGCCTGACATCCTTCGGACTCGCACTGGGGATATCTTCATTGGCCAAAGATGCAACGGTAAAGAAAATAATTCCAGCCATTTTAAAACTGGAGATTAATCCGTTCATCGTGATTGACACAGCCGGAAATATTACCATCATCAACCCTCGTCCGGATATGGGCCAGGGATCTACTCAGGCCGTGCCGTCTTTGCTGGCGGAGGAACTTGAAGTCAGCCTTGACCAGGTTAAAATTGCCCAGAGTGACGGAAAGGATAAATATGGAAATCAGACTTCCGGCGGTAGTAGTTCGGTAAGATCGCTCTGGGAACCTATCCGTAAGGCGGGGGCCGCTGCGCGTGAAATGCTAACGGAAGCTGCGGCAAAACGCTGGAACGTCCCAGTAAGCGAATGTGCTGCAAAAGACGGCGCGATCGTGCATAATCCGACCGGAAGAAGTCTTGGATATGGCGAACTCGCAGACGATGCTTCCAAACTGGAAGTACCTAAAAATCCGAAATTAAAAGATCCGAAAGATTTTAAAATCATCGGAAAATATAACAAACGTCTGGATGTTCCTGAGCGGGTTACGGGTAAGGCAGTTTACGGTATTGACGTTGATATCCCCGGTATGGTCTACGCCAGTATTTTGCATTCGCCGTCTCTTCATGGAAAAGTTGTTTCTATTGATGATGCAGAAGCGAAAAAGGTGAAAGGGGTTTTGAAAGTTATAAAAACGGAAAGACCTATGCCGCACAGGACTTCGGAGGCGGTAGCCGTGATCGGAACGAACTGGTGGGCAGCGCTGAAAGGGAAAAAAGCGCTGAATGTGAAGTGGGATAATGGCGATCTGGAAAAAACGATCAGCACGGAAAAATACTTTACTGAAACCTACGAAGCGGCTAAGAAGGATGGAATTAATTACGAAGAAAAAGGAGATTTTTCTGCAAAATATGCTGCCGCTGAAAAGAAACTGGAAGCAAATTATGAAACACCATTTTTAGCACATGCGCCAATTGAGCCTGAAAATGCGATTGTTCATGTGAAAGATGATGGTTCAGTTGAAATCTGGGCACCGGTGCAAGGGCCTGACTGGGCGCTGAGGGATGTCTGTGCGTACCTGAAAGTAGCTCCCGAAAAAGTAAAAATCAATGTGACTTTGCTGGGTGGAGCTTTTGGCAGAAAGGCGTATCACGATTTTCTGCTGGAAGCCTGCCATCTTTCCCGGGAACTGAAAAAACCTGTGAAGGTAATCTGGACACGTGAGGACGATATTTCACAAGGACCCTACCGTCCGGGTATGCTCAGCCATATGCAGGGTTTTGTAGAAAATGGAAACATAACAGGTTATCATCACCATGCCATAGGAGAATCGATTGTTGGTCAGGTTTTTAAAGGTTTGAAATCTGATGAGGCTGATCCCTGGCTGAGTGAGGAAATCAGTATGAACAATAACAAATACAGCTTTCCGGCTGCATCAAAAATCAGTTGGACAAACGTCAAAACGGATATTCCAATTGTTTGGTGGCGCTCGGTTTATGCCTCTAATTTTGGCTGGGGACAGGAATGTTTTATTGATGAACTGGCTCATCTTGCCGGAAAAGATCCTCTGAAAGCGCGGATGGAGCTGATTAAGGATGATCGCTTTAAAAAGGTGCTTGAAACGCTGGCCGAAAAAGCTGCCTGGGGAGAAAAACTTTCCGAAGGACAAGGTAAAGGAATCGCCGTTTTTAAATCATTTGACAGTATTTCGGCGACCTGTATCACGGTAACAAAAAAAGATCAGGGTGTGACAATCGATAAGGTTGTGACGGTGATCGATTGTGGTTATTATGTCAATCCGGATAACGTAAAGGCCCAGACAGAAGGCAATATTGTCATGGGTATCACAGCTGCGATAAAGGATGGAATCACCTTCACGAACGGTGTGTGTGATCAAAGTAATTACCATCAATATAATATCATGCGACTGAATGAAACGCCTAAAATGGAAATTCATATCGTGGACAGCGGCGCTAATCCGGGTGGGGTAGGAGAGCCAGGCCTACCTCCGATTGCACCTGCACTGGGTAATGCAATTTTTGCCGCGACAGGAAAAAGAATGCGGAAACTTCCTTTTGATATTAACAATCTGGCATAGTTGTTAATGTAATAAAAAATCGTCCCCTAGCTAAACCTAGCTTTGGGACGATTTTCTTTTAGAGGTAAATTTGTTTAAAACCTTCCGAATTTTAATGTCAGATTGTAAGAAACGTTACTTAAATCAGAGTCAGATAATCCATCTCCTTTCGCGCCAAATGTTTTTCGGTAAGAAACGCCGGGAGCAAATCGCATCCATTTAAGAAGGTTAATCTCCAATTGTACACCAGGCTCGATCACGAAGAAGCAGTTTGCGTTGTGGTCGTCATCGTCCCATTCGTCCGAATCATCAAAATCGTCCCAGTCATTTCGATCATAACGAAGTGTAAATCCCGCACCCGTTGTCATATTGGC
The DNA here is from genome assembly GCF_056895235.1 of Dyadobacter sp. HNCC25DJ186. Classification (NCBI taxonomy): domain Bacteria; kingdom Pseudomonadati; phylum Bacteroidota; class Cytophagia; order Cytophagales; family Spirosomataceae; genus Dyadobacter; species Dyadobacter sp. HNCC25DJ186. The sequence continues at coordinate 16,924 of NZ_JBXHAS010000009.1, read as the reverse complement.
CACGAGGTGAACCGCTTTATTGGAGGCAAAAACGTATTCAGTCATAAGGCCAAATTGTCCATATTGATACGTCATTTTCTGATCAGTTGGTTGATTGAAGGAGTAAGGTGCCGGTATATAATTTGTCGTAGCGGCGAGACTTGCTCCGATCAAAAGCTTGCTGTTCACAAACCATCCTCCATAAATTTCCGGCATGTTGGCAAAATCCCCGTTGATCGTTGTGAATTTGTTTGAGATGGCCGCATATCCGCCGGACCTGTTAATGCCATGGCCCTTGAATACGGTCTGAACTTGCTGAGCGAAAGTGCTCGAAGCGGTTAGCATAATTGCCAGAAGTGTAATTTTTGTAAGTTGTGTTTTCATGACCTGGTGTTTTGGTTCTATGACAACCCAAAATTGAAAGGCCCCTATTTTGTCGTTAAAATTTCAAGAAAAAACTGCCGGAGTTTTGTATAGCTCCGGCAGTTTTTGAGATTGAATAATATAAAAACAGGATGTTTTATTCTGCACCATCGGTCATTGCGCGCTGTACGGCATAATTACCAACTTTATGGCCCGTCACCAATCCTTCTTCACAATCAAAGCGGTAGTGGATAAGTCCATAAATTCTAGAAACGGATGCCTCAACAGCCATTGCCTCAAGTTCTTCTTTATTTTTCGGGAAAATATGAGAAAGAATTTCAGCTGCGGCACCGGAGAACATAGAATGGCCGGATGTGTATGAGGGGAAATTTGGCAGCCCAACAGAAGTTTTTACTGCCAGATTCATCTGATTAGGTCGCGGATAATAGTAATAAAATTTAGCATCCCAGCATGCTACGCCGGCATCCTGCATGGCTGTTCCGACCAAAGCGAATGTTCTTGCTGTCCGAACTTCACTGAAATTATTTTGATGTGCCAAAGCCGCAGCTTTGCGATGCCAGTGTCCCGGAGGCGTATAACTACCCACGCCATCTGCCCAATAATTGGCAATACGAGCCTGTTCGCGCGTTTGTTTTTTTGCGATCGAAAGCAATTCGTCCATGTTTTCTTTGAACTCCGGGCTGTCTATTACGGGCGGTGCTTTTGGACGCAAGGCAACTACTGTCGCTGAATTAAAATTCCAGGGCTGAACGAAACCATAAGTTGGCAGCATCGGAGGGCGTGCCGGAAACTCCTGACTTTGCCAGGTTTTAACGATACCTAACTTTACCGCATTGGCAATCATTTCCTGAGTTTTTGCCTGATTGTTTGCAGCACCCATACCATCAGCTTTGGCGCGAGCCATTATTTTCTGTCCGACAGCTTTTCCAAGTGCATCTCCGGCAGTGATATCACTTTCTACATTCATACCTGCCCAAAGACGGCTGTTTTTATGTTCTGCCAGTTTTGCCTCCAGAAAAGGAACTTCACCGGGAAACATCGCTTTTAAAATCTCGAACGATGCGGCAGCTACGACGGCATCTTCGGATGGATAAGTAGGAAGATCGGAAACCGGTAGAACTGCTTTTATAGAAGCGTCTGTCCTGGAAGGAGCCTTGCGGTTATACTTGAATTTATAATTCCAGGCAGATACCAACGCATCATACTGCGCAACGCTAAGATATGCGAGAGCCCTTGCAGTATAAGGTGGGTTTGCGAACGGGAACTTGGGGTCCGCGAGTGGGTTTGCAGCATCAGGAACGGGATATTTCCCTTCCGCATTCGGTGCTGGCGGGTTATTGTAACGCGCCGCCAATTCTCTGGCAATTTCGTTCCAGCGGAATGAAGCACCTGCTCCCCAATAGTTAATGATCTCACGCTGAGCAGCGGTCACTGCTCCAGCGGTTTCCTTAAGTTTGCTCACTTCTGCCAAATATTCCGCGGAAGTCTCTGATTTGGGCTCAGCAACAATAATTTCACCTGACGAAGCCAAAACGATGGTCTTCCAGTTTCCTGCGTTCGCGTCGATGGTTGAGGGTATATTAATTGCCGCAGAAGGCTCATTGACTGATTTACTGCAAGAGAAAATTGTCATGGCAAGAAATAAACTTCCTGTCAATGAAATTACTCCCGGCCAAACTTGTGTTGATTTTATATATTTTTTCATCTGATTTCTATAATAACGGGATTTACTTTTTTGCCGATTTCAAATACGCAAACTGGTATAAAATACCTGCCTGATAGGTCATCGCCTGGCCAACGTTTTCGCCATCAATGACACGCGCAACCCTGACGTTGAAGCCAAGATTTTTCGGTTGAAATTTGCCATAAAAACCAACAGCCGTTGATTTCATATTGTTAGTTGGAAAAGGCATTGCATTGCGGCGGATATTATCACCGTCCGTGCATGCACCATACTCAGCGAATACTTCTGTCTGAAGAAATTTATTGGTATAACCCAAACGTCCGGACAAGTCATACGCATTGGGAACACTTACTTCATTGGTATTGTAAAGTGTCTCACCCATCAGGTAAGAATCACGGTCGATCTTGATCTTACTTCTTAAAATATAACTTCCGAACGCGGTTGCATATATGCCGGTTTTGTGTTTATAACGTACAACAAGCCTTCCCGTAGCTGTCTTGCATTGAAGTCCGATCGACATTGGCATGAAATCGGGAACATAATTGGTAACAGGTATCGAACCGCCAACAACGGCGTTCAGCGAAAGTCCGCCCTGGTTGAAGAAACGATATTTAAGCCACCCGGATACATCCTGAACACCTTTGTTCCACTGTAGATTACCAGCGCTCGCTTGCGTCCAGATATAAGGAAGGCCTACAATGACGTTCAGATTTTTTGTCACGCCCACAGCGAGCATCGCCATCGCCGTTTGCGTCGTTTGTGTTCCAATATTCAGGTTATCTCTCTTGGTAGTGCCCTCCCAATATTTGTCCCAGGCGGTATGATTGTAGGAAAGAGCAAGGCAGGCAGTGCCTTTGTTCATATATATTGCGTCATTAGGCATTTGCGCAAAGGCATAACTTGCCAGAAATGACAAAGTAATTGTCAATGTCAAGAGACGCATTTTTGATTGTATAATTTTCAGCATATAAAATAGGTCAATTAATACCGCAGAATTATCTGCAAGTCAGTAAAAGGAGGTTATTATGGTACAGGCAAGCCTCCATAGAACATTTGTCCAGGGCTTGGAAAGAAAATTTTCGGAATGAAAATTTAGGAAAGAAGGTGGTTTTCGGGCGGCGGTGTTTGCAGCTGTCTAACCCAGAACAAATATTTTATCTGTTCAGATGGGTAATTCGCCATAACTTTTTGTAAAGCTGTCGCCGGCCGAAAAACAGCAAATGCAGTCTGATTTTGAACATAGTTTTTCAAAAGATTATCCAGCATTTTCATAGCCTTATCCTTCGCTTTTTCAGGATTTTCGCTGGCCTGATCGGCCATGGACTGCATTTTATCTGCCAGTTCAAAGAAATGATCACGTGCTGCCTGATTCGATTTGACAGTTACATACAAAGTGTCATTGGTGTGTTTGACATGCGTAGCATTGTAAAACTGACCGTTAGCTTTGATTAATCCTTCAAGTCCGTCGGTATTTTCCCAGTCGGAAGAATAGGGAAGGGATGGCATGTATACTTTTAAAAGCTCATATTCGCCAGCCGATGCAGTAGTTGAAGGAGCTTCATACTTGTTATCAAACAACAAAATAGCCGTAGCGAGCCCAAACATGTTGTAGAGCAACAGCACCAGTAAGCCGATAACAGCAATTTTTTTCAAGTCTCAGGGGAAATGTAAACCAAATGTAATAAATAATTCACTAATTTGATTCGTTCAGTTCAAAAATTTTATACTTAAAATAGAATAATTATTATGATTTTAATCAATATACCAATTGTTCGACAAGTCTGTCTTTTAGCAATTATCTTTGTAATTACTTGTTGCGAATGTTCGGCGCAGGCGAAAACTTTCTCTAAGGAAGATTTTCAAGAATTGGATAACCTGCTGGGTATCTGGAAGACTGAGAAGAAAAATGGGGTTTTATATGAAGCCTGGGTCAAAGTTTCAGACAACGAGCTGCAAGGGAAAAGTTTCAAAATTGCCGGTGCTGATACTATTATTCTGGAAAGAGTGAGACTGGCACAGGATCAAAATTTTCAAATTATCTACGCAGTGCGGGTAGACGGCGAAAATGATGGAAAAGAAACTTTATTTCACCTCTCAAAAGTTACCGATAGTGACTATATTTTTGAAAATCTGAAGCATGACTTTCCAAAAAGGATCGTTTATGTTATCCCGAAAGGTGACGTACTGCACGCTTATATAGAAGGAGAAATTGAAGGTAAAAACCAGCGATCAGATTTTAACTATGCTCGTGTTTTGCAAAAAAAATAAATTATTGCTCATTAGATTTTTCGATTTTTGTTTTTAATATTTAAGAAATAAGCCCTGTCTGATGAAGCGATCGAACATAAACCCTATGCCTGAATTTTTTGACAGGTATATCAATCTGGTTGAAGATATTGACATTTTTGAAGCATTTGAAAAATATGCTCCGGAAAAAGTTTACCAGGAAATTGAAAAATTAATTATGGTAAACGACCAGGTTTACACTCCTGGAAAATGGACTGTCAAAGATATTTTGCAGCATGTGATCGATACTGAAAGAATTATGAGTTACCGTGCGCTGCGTTTTTCAAGAAATGATAATACCGTCCTGCCCGGTTATGAAGAGGACCTATTTGCCGCTAACACGATTGCGAATAAACGTACGATTGAGGATCTAATGGAAGAATTTTCCTTGGTCAGGCAATCGACAGAACTGCTATTCAAAAATATGAGTGATGAAATGATATTAAGAAGCGGCGTGGCATTCAAAAGTGAAATTTCAGCGCTGGCGCTTGGCTTTGTCATTATTGGCCATGCCATGCACCATATGGGCGTTATCCGCGAACGCTACTTTCCGCTTCTGGATCGATAACAAATAGGGCAGCTTCGTTAAAAATGCTGCCCTATTTTTTTAAAATATATCGTCAAATTAACGAAGTAGTTCCAGTGCTTTCTCAACCGAAGTCACGGGCAACTGGCAAGTTTTATTATGACAGATATAAATTGCTGTTTCCTTATTTAACGGCGTTCTGTTTTCTAGCAATGGAAGTGTCGAAGACGTAGTTGTTCCAGCCACTATTTTATTTGGAATAAAAAAGCGGTCAAAATCCTTCCGGATTTCATCAGCTGTTTCTCCAACAATAACAACTTCTACCGTAGGCGTCACGCGCTGACAATAAAGCGCAGCCCAGTTGGTGACCCACTGAACGTCTGTCAAAATCAATCTGCTCATTTTAGAGAGCATCTGATCCGATAATGCTAAATAATCAGCGCGATCCAGCATTTTCCCAAGCACATACAGATTCTGAGCCATAATCGAATTGGAAGCTGGGATAACATTATCAAAAAGCTCCTTTTTCCTGGCGATCAATGCCTCTGCTTCGCTGTCTGTAAAATAGAAGTAACCTTCCGATGTATCAAAAAAGTTGGCAATTGTATAATCAGTAAGCGTTGTAGCCTCTTTAAGCCATTGTTCATCAAAGGTGATCTGATACAATCCCAGGTACCCTTCAACGACCGCAGCATAATCTTCCAAAAATGCAGTAATGCTTGCTCTTCCGTTTTTATAACTATGCCACAGTCTACCGTTTTTGCTCATTTTTTCGGAAATGAAAATTCCTGTCTTTATAGCCAGATTACGGATTTTTTCATCACCAGTTGACTGATATGCTGTCGTCAGGCCTTTGACCAACAGGCCGTTCCAGGAAGCTAAAATTTTATCATCCAACCCGGGCCTGATGCGTGAGGCACGTTCTTCAAGTAATTTTGCTATTACGTTTTTATATTTTTGCTCAAAACCTTCCTCATAAATCCCGGCTGCTTTTGCAGTTTGCGTTACGTAGTTGGTCAAGTGTAGATGATTGTAACCATCCTCCCAATTTCCATGCGCACTAATGTTGTATAATTTCGCAAACCAGTCAAAATCATTTCCCAGAATTTCCTTCAATTCTGCCTTTTTCCATATATAAAATTTCCCCTCAATACCTTCACTATCGGCATCGAGTGCTGAATAAAAACCGCCTTCTGGGCTCAACATTTCTTTTTGCAGCCAGGAAATAGTCTGATGAATTCTTTCAGCATATAACGGATTCTGCGTTAATGCATAACCTTCGGAAAAAATTCCCAGGAGCTGTGCATTGTCATAAAGCATTTTTTCAAAATGCGGAATAAACCACTCATCATCGACGGAATACCTTGCCCAGCCGCCACCGACGTGATCATAGATCCCACCGAGAGCAATTCTGTTCAAAGTCAATTCGATCTGTGCAAGCGCTTCCGGATTTTGTGTAATATCAAAATAACGCAGCAAAAATTTGTAAATGGAAGGCATCGGAAATTTTGGAGCCCGGTCCATTCCACCTTTAACGGTATCAAAATTTTGCTTTAATTTTTCAAATATTTCATCCAGCGCTTCAACCGTATAGGCATCTGATGACGCAGCAAGCCCGTATTTCTCAATGTCAGACCGGACCATATTTTCAACAAATCCCTCTGCTGAACTTGCAAGCTCGTCAAAGTGATTTGTAAAAGCATTGTGGACACTTTTTAAAAGCTGCACCCAGTTTTGCGGTGGGAGATAGGTGACGCCATAAAATGGCTTTGCGTCGGGCAAAAGAAAAACATTTAAGGGCCATCCACCGCGCGTTCCCATAGCCTGGAGAGCGTCCATGTATACAGCATCCACGTCAGGCCGCTCCTCGCGATCGACCTTTATGCAAACGAAATATTCGTTCATGATCTCGGCCACATTGTCGTGCTCGAAACTTTCACGTTCCATCACGTGGCACCAGTGACAGGCCGAATAACCGATACTTACCAAAATCGGTTTGTTTTCTGACCTTGCTTTTTGCAATGCAAGATCGCCCCACGGATACCAATCCACAGGATTATTCGCGTGCTGCAATAAGTATGGGCTGGTTTCCTGGCTAAGACGGTTCATTATCTGGTGATGATTATTTTCTGAGTAATAGTTTTGTTCCGGCTTTTAAAACGGGCAAAATAAAGGCCGGTTGTTAAAGACGGCAATTCAATGGGCTGGTCTGTTTCCCCAACCAATGATTGAAGTGTGCGCTCTAAAATGACCGTGCCATTCTTGTCAAGTAAGGCAAAAGCTACGTCCGTGACGCCATTAATTCCCGTCATCCGGATTTTTGAATCCGATGTTACTGTTGGGTTTGGATATAAAAATGCCTCGGTGATTGTTGGCTCAGTTGACGAATTATCCTGACTGAGGTCGAACTTGCAGAGAAAAACTTCTTTACCTTTCAGCTTTATCGTTTTTACCCAGTTTTGATGTGAAAGCGTTACACTTGTTTCTGCATTGTCGGCAGCGTATGGGTTTTGTGCAGCGATCAAAATATTTCCGTCTTTCACCACACCACGCCATACGGGACGTTTGGAGGTCATAAGATCTCGCGCGGACGTGGGGATCACAAGTTCGTAATTCCCTTCAAACATATCTTTAAATTCAGAAAGCCTATACAGTCCGTAGATAAAATTTTCATATACGGTATAATTCTCGTCACGTGAAGTATCATAGAAGCTGTTTTCCCAAAGCCAGAGCCCTTTTGCTCCTGAAAAAAACGGGAAAATCGCAGTCGCCTGCGCCTGAAATGGCTGAATCAGCGGTACTGTTGGATCGAAGCTGTCATGAATCCGCATCCAGACAAAAGGTATGATCGGCTTGTCGCTCCACGCTTTATTGACTTCTATCTGAAACAATAAATACGTCAGATAATCCTTGCCAATTGGGCTTTCATAACCGTAATAATAATAAGGGGAAGGCGTAAGGCCGTTCATCGCATTATAAAAAGTGCCGCCCAATTTCCCGGAATTATCCTGGGTCAGATAATGCGTTCTGGCCGGATTAGTGGTCCAGTCCTGCCAGCTGTTACTTTCAATATTCAGCCAGGTCGCTCTTACAGGAACATCGCTGTAACTGGTCACTGTGGTTGAAGCATCAAGTCCTTTACTCTGTAAATGATTGATCGCCTCGGTATACCACCAACGAATATCCCGCTTGTAGGTGGATAGAAAATCTGCATCAGACAAATTTCGGTAATTGGCAGGAATGACGGGATTTGCTTTTAATCTTAAAATATCGCGGTCCTCGGTCAGCATTCTTTCAACGTCAAGACAAATCACGTCAGCTTTGGGTACGCCGGTTCCGTACGAGTCGTTGAAAGTATTGGCCATATTGGTCAGATACTGATCCCAAAGCCTTTTGTAAGTGATTGTATCATTTCCCCATGGACTTCTGATTGCATCCATACCCCATGGCTGGTTTTCCGCTATGGTTGCAACACTGTTCCAAAGCATTGCCCTGTTTTTCGCCGGAAGCGTATTTCCTTCATTGCCACTGAACAAAGCCAGATGGCTGAAACCATGTTTCAGGGGAGCAGATTCGGTGTCACCAAAACGGGGTCCGTTATAAATAATCTTGAATGGTAAAGTGAATTCAGGGAACTTACCCCACTCAATTTTATTATTTGTTGTAACCGGTGTATAAATATAAGATGGCTGACAATCCTGCGCAAAACAATGGACTGAGCTGATTATCAATAGTATAATTTTAATGTGTAAATTTTTTGATGACATATTTGTATGGTCTTCGATAAGAATTGATGAAACAAATCGTTAATTTTGCAATACAAGCCGAGGAATAGTTAATTTAATTATTCTAAGATTCCGCGAAGGAATGGCTGGTTTAGCCAAAACTGATACTTTAAAAACGCAAAAATGAATCGATTAATTAATCTTGTTGCCGTATTTGCTATTTTATTTCTGCTAGGTTCTTGCAGTAAAGATAGTGACGATCCTGCGAAGCCGACGGAAAAGAGCAAAATTCTTGTAAATTATCCGTGGCGTATGACTTCGGTTACAGACCTGAATGGGAAGGCAATTGCTGTCTCTCAGCTAAATGAGGAAACCAAAGCGATTGCTGATTATATGGACATTCAGTTTTTGGCCAACAACGTAACAAAGGCGTTGGAACGTAAAACGAGCCAGGTATTGAACGGTGGAACATGGTATCTGCTTGACGATTCAACAACGCTGGATATTGCAGTGAGCGGATTCTCCGGAAAATTTACGGTTGCAGAACTTACCAATAGTAAACTGAGATTGAAAAGAATAATGCCCGTTGGTGGCGTTGACACAGAAACCTATATGGTTTTTGAGCCTGTGATCTAAAACGGTTAATAAAACTGGCCTTTATAAATATTGTAAGAAAAGCGGCGGATTTAATCTGCCGCTTTTCTTATTTTGCATCAAAATTTCTTCTATGCAAAAGAATAACCCCAAGATAATAAATGCCTGGTGTATGTACGACTGGGCCAACTCTGTTCACGCCCTGGTTATCGTTTCGAGTATATTTCCTGTTTATTTTTCCGCGGCAGCCATGAATGCTTCTGCCGGGACGGGAATTGTAAATTTCTTCGGGTTAGCCGTTAAGAGTTCGGTGCTTTTTTCTTACACAGTTTCAGCTTCTTTTTTGTTTACAGCACTTTTAATCCCGGTTTGCACAGCCATTGCAGATTTTACAGGACATAAAAAGAGGTTTATGCAATTCTTTTGTTACCTCGGCGCGATAAGTTGCATGCTGCTGTTTTTCTTTACAAAAGACACGCTTAATTTTTCTGTTTTAATCTTCGCGCTGAGTTTGATAGGATGGAGCGGGAGTATCGTTTTTTATGATTCCTATCTTCCTGAAATTGTTACCGAAGAAAACTTTGACAGGGTAAGCGCAAGAGGATTTTCCATGGGATATTTGGGTAGCGTAATTTTGTTGTTGTTCAATCTGAGTATGGTTCTGGCACCTTCATTTTATGGAATTTCGGATAAGGCAATGCCTGCCCGGATCTCGTTTTTTACGGTGGGCGTTTGGTGGATACTGTTTGCACAGATTCCTTTTCATTATCTTCCGTCAAGTATTCAGGGCAGAAAGCCGGTTAAGAATTGGCTCTTCAATGGGTTTTCCGAGCTAGGTAAAGTTTATGCCGAGCTGAGAAAACAGCCTTATCTTGCTAAGTTCCTGCTTGCATTTTTCGTGTATACCATGGGGTTAAGGACGGTTATGTATGTGGCAACAATTTTCGGCGCCACTGAATTGAAACTTCCTTCTCAAAGCCTGATTATCACTGTGCTGCTGATCCAGCTGGTAGGCATTGCCGGTTCTTATTTGTTTGCATGGATTTCTTCCCGAATCGGGAATATTTATGCGCTAATGATCGGTGTGGCCATTTGGATTTTCATTTGTGCTGGTGCTTATTATACGACAGAAGCCAGTGAATTTTACTTGATTGCCTGCGCCGTAGGCATGGTCATGGGTGGAATTCAATCACTTTCCAGAGCTACCTATTCAAAACTTATTCCGGAAAATACTGTTGATACCGCTTCGTTTTTCAGTTTTTATGACGTGACTGAAAAGTTTGCGATTATGATTGGAACATTCATCTATGGTGCCGTTGAACAGGTCACTGGCAGTATGAGAAACAGTATTCTTGCCTTGCTTTTTATCTTTGTGATCGGCCTGATTCTCCTTTCCAGAATTCCATCGCAAAAAGTTTACAGGTTCGGATTGCAGACAAAAGTTAATTGATATATATTTGGAACCATAATCAGGATGTTAGCTCAGTTGGTTCAGAGTGCCGCCTTGACAGGGCGGAGGTCAGCGGTTCGAGCCCGCTACGTCCTACGGGAATTTCCGTTAAAACTGCGGTGCTTCGGTATCGCAGTTTTTTGTTGTTTAAATCGTTTCAATCTGCTTTCGTGGTAGAAGATGATACGTCAATCACGGGTTCATAATTTACTGTCATGCAGCGACCAACACGCGAACAACTTTTAAATTTTTTTCAATCTGATGTTTTTCCGGCAAGCGGCATCGACTACGACTTTGTAATAAGTCAATTTTACGAGCGATTCGACCCGCAATTCGACCAGCATACATATCATGAAATCGGTATTCATATCGATCGTGTGATCCGTGAGCCTTTTGTCATTGCAGAAGGGGAGGGTCATGAAAATAAAATAACAGTCTATTTTCATTTTCTGAAAAATCCGGATGAAGAATTGTCGTTTATTTTATGGGGAGACGTGGAAGAAAAGCCTTTCTTCACTTCGTCAAAGGAAGAGCTACTGGATTTTTTTATATTCAGGTTCAGAAGATTTCACAAACTTTTGAATCGGTAATAGCTGGCAAATGCCGTCGACAAGTGGTTCAATACTATTTGAAACAGATAAATAATCAATTTCCGGCAACTTGTCGAATTTGGCTTGCCGGTTGTTGAACAGAATCTTTTTTTGCAAATCCTTTCAGTATACAGACCAACGACATGTTTTATTTCAAAGATGCGCACTTAACTGGATAGAATACACGTAGGCGTTTTCGCAATAATAGCTCAGAATATTATTCCTATCTGAATTATTCGTATTTTTGCTTAAACTTATGCTTTCATGTAGAGAGTTTTATACGAAATGGACGAAAACAAAACGGTTCATCTCGCAGATGATGACGAGGATGACAGAATGCTGATGAAAGAGGCTTTGGAGGAAGCTAATCCGGGCGTGAACGTTGTGGAGTCTGAGGATGGTGTAGAGCTTATCGACAATATAAAAAATTCAGACGACCTTACGGATACTGTCGTGGTCCTTGATATGAATATGCCAAAGATGAATGGCATAGAAACGATCCTGGCCATGAAGGCTGATCCGGAGCTCGCAGAGGTTCCCACGGTAATGCTTTCAACGTCTGATAATCCCGAACTTGCCAAAAAAGCACTGGACGCGGGAGCCGATGAGTTTTTAACCAAGCCAAATAATTTCAGGGCACTGATTGATATTGCCAAAAATATCTTCAACAGGTTTTTTAGAAGCGGTTCCAGCCTACTAAATGATTAATAACTTGCGGTTTTTTTACTTCAACATTGAGTCAATTTCTCCCTGACTTCGTCTTCGCATACCGGATAAACGACCTTGGTACAATATTTATCCTCACTCAATACTACTAATAATAATTAAATGTACGTTAAGGAAGTTTTTTCTGTTTGGCGCCTTTTAAAAGGAATTTGGCCTGGTGTGCTCGCTGTTACTGCCTATGCTGCGCTTGTTTTTTACCTTTACCAATATCAAGGCTGGCATTTTCTCATTTTTCCGATCTCTATTATTTCTGTTGTCGGCACGGCTCTTTCGCTTTTGTTAGGTTTCAGAACCAACTCTGCTTACGACCGCTGGTGGGAAGCCCGAAAATCCTGGGGTGCCATTGTCAATGATAGCAGGACGCTGATCCGCCAATCGCTTTCATTTATTAAAACTGAGCCGGAGGAAAAAAAAGCAATTGTTGAAAATATAACGCATCTTCAGATTGCCTGGTGTTATGCGCTATGCAACAGTCTCAGACGCGAATCTGTGCTGATCAATGCGCATTTGCATCTGACAGAACAAGAGCTCGATTACGTATCGCGACACGATAATATTCCCAATGCTATACTTTTTCTGATTCAGGAAAGATTGAATTATGCTTACGACAAGCAATATTTAAGCACACTTTTTTTTCAGAATATCGATGATACATTAAGTCGCTTATGCGATTCGATGGGGCAGTGTGAAAGAATTAAGAATACAATTTTTCCTACGCAGTATAGTTTCTTCGTTCATTTTATCATCTTTCTTTTCACTTTGATTTTGCCGATGGGGCTTATCGAAAGTTTGGGGAGAATAGCCATTCCCATCACTTTCCTGATATCATTTTTGTTCTTTTATGTTGAAGGTATTTCTTACGTTATGCAGAGCCCGTTCGAAGGAAATCACAACGATATCCCGATGACATCGCTTTCAAGAACCATTGAAATCAATCTTTTGCAGCTTATTGATGCACCGCTTATTCCGGATAAGATTTTACCTAAGGATGGTTATGTGATGTAATTCACTCCGAAAATTTTTTGAACGAAATAAAAATCGAAAGCGGTCCAGGATATTCCTGAACCGCTTTCGATTTTTATATGAATGGAGCTCTATCTACCGATTAAGGCTTCAGCGTAGTATAGTAAAGTTGCAATTTTGCACCAGGCTCCACCGTATTTTTTTGATCACCAATAACAAGACGTGTAAGGCTCTGAGAAAACTCGGTCTGTGTTTCAGGAAACGTGCTTGCGCCCAAAGCAGATGTGATAAACAACAATCCGTTTGCGTCGGCAGACTCGCTGGCAAGAATTGAGGTAAATTGTGAACTTACATCAAACTCGTAGTATTCGGTATTCGTGAACAGGTCATTAATATATTTGCCAACAACAGCAGCCGGTTGTGTAGTACCGCCCAGGGTAGACAAGGGAATTGGCTGGCCATTAGATGTTATAAACTGGTTGTTTTTGTCACAATAATAGACGTGTATTGTTGGAGGCGCACCGAAAATACCTTTAACCACGGAGTTTTTGTAAGGTGTAATCCTTAGAAAGGCCCGGTTTGGAACGGAATATTTTACATCTTTTAAGCCTCGCAGCGTGGGAAAATCAGCTCTTGCCATCAGCCCCACACCACCCTGAATAAAAACTTTATTTCCTGACTTTTCAGAAGGCAAGGAAGTTCTGCTGTTGACAGGGAGTGTCGCAAGCTCAGTTCCTGCTCTGTTGGCGAGAATCTGGTTGTATTCAGCTGTTACCTTAAATGTACCAACCGCCTTGTTAACACCGTCCTTTTCTTCTGTATGGTAGTGAAGCTCAACCAGGGTACTGTCACTGCTGGTTTTAAAACCAACTACCGACGCATCGTCCTTCGCATCAGCCATCACAACAAGACCTTTAACGATATTGATCCACTGTTCATTGGTAGTCAAAAGATTCGCAACACTCTGATCAAAAATCTTTTTCCCTAACACATCATCAAGTTTGATCCTGAGTGAGTTAGTTTGGTTTGGCGAAGGCCTAAAACTTTTCTTGCCAATTGGCGTCTCATCAAAAGTCGTTGTGTTATTATTAAAGTAACTGCTTTTAACCAGTATATCAGCCTGGAGTGTATGAACCGAAAAGTTCAGCGTTTTGGTTGTGTCTCCGTAATAATAAGTATCGTACGGAAGCTTCAATACCAGAGAGTCGTAAACTGCTTTTTCAGGGAGGGTGAAAGCGGTAACCAGCGTAGGTTGGAAATACGCAGCAGATTGCATGTTCCCAAAAAACGGGTCAACATACCGTCCGATAAGCATACGGCCAGCACCGCCGGTCATCGTAGAATCCCAGGCAACCGTGGAAAGTTTTACAGTAGTCGTATCAGAAAACAACACCAGAAAATCGTCTGGGTTGGTTTGTTCCAATGCATTAATTTCATCACCTGATTGGCAACCTGATAGTGAAACGCACAAATATAATCCGGCTAGTAAGCTGGAAACCGGCGAAAATAATCCTTTAAAAGAATAATGAGTAAATTTCATTGAGCGCAAGAACAGTAAAAATGCAAAAATATCAGATATAACCCGAATAACAAAAGGAATTAGACAAACAGACAAAATGTGTAGACCAAAAAGAGATGCAACAAAATCGCCGGCTTACACGTATGGTTAAATATTACATCGACAATTTGCATTTAAAGTACATATGAGGAAGATTAATTGTATTGTCATTGATAAAAATAAACACGATTCAACAGTTTTGGGTCAGCATATTAACAGTATTCCATTTTTTAATTTAATTGGCACTTTCGCTTTTTCCGAAGATGCTGCCAGCATCCTTAGAACGCAAAAAGTAGACCTTCTATTTCTTGATATTGAAAATTGTGGTTTGGTCGGCCTTCATGCTCTGAAAAGTTTATCTTACAGTACCCGGGTTATTATTACAACAAATAAGGATATTTTTGCGTTAGAAGCCTTTAACCTGGATGTTTTAGATTACCTTTTAAAACCGATTCCGATAGAACGGTTTTGGAAAGCGGCCGATAAAGCACATGAACTTTTTAGTTTAATTTGCTTTAGGGACGGAAGAAATACTCTTTCAGAAGCCTATTTTGCAAACGCTGAATATTTATTTGTAACCTCAGATTACTCGCTTGTGAAAATTAAATTATCCGATGTGAGTTATATTGAAGGGTTAAAAGATTACCTGAAAATATATTTCGTAAATCAGCCCAATCCGGTCATTACCAGGATGACTATGAAAGGATTGGAAGAAAAACTGCCGAAGAATCTGTTTTTCAGAGTACACAAATCGTACATTGTTTCGATTGATAAAATTGACATAATAAGAAGCCAACGCATCAAAATCGGACAAAATACAGTACCTATCAGTGACGGCTATTATGAAACTTTTAGGCAAAAAGTAAATATATAATTTTTCTAAGCAATTCCAAGATGTTATGTTTGCAGTAGATTTGGTCCGGATGTCTCTTCATCTACACATTCGGTCATCTTATCGCAATTATTTTTTTTATCCTTAGTATACCAACATTTTTGTATTCATTTGTATTAATTAGTCAAACCAGAATTTTTTCCATGTTTAATACCTTAAAAAAGTCATCGTTAACCCTTCTAATTGCTTCGACCGCATTATTCCAATTCGGTTGCGGAGATAGTGCTGATCCAGATTTAGTTGGAAACTGGTATAAAAGAGACGTACCATCTTTCGGAGGTATTCCCCGTTATGGAGCAGTAAGCTTTATGATTAATAACAAAGGTTACATTGGTACAGGATATACCAGAGAAAGCGTTCCAAGAGTAAAAGATTTCTGGCAATATGACGCTGATGGCAAAATATGGTCACAGGTTGCTGAATTCACGGGGGCGGCAAGAAATGATGCAGTTTCATTTGTAGCAGGAGGAAAAGCTTATGTTGGAACAGGTTATGACGGAGTTACCACGGTTGACAACGGATACAAGAAAGATTTCTGGCAATACGATCCCGCAACGAACAAATGGAAAGCAGTAGCTGATTTTGCAGGCGTTCCCCGTCAGTATGCCTCTGCATTCTCAATTGGTGATAAAGGATATGTAGGTCTTGGATACAATGCATCAGGTGTTTATCAGGACTTTTACGAATATAACCCAACAACGGATACCTGGACTGAAGTTGCTACATTCCTTGGTGGGAAAAGAAGAAGTGCAACTGCGTTCACAATCGGTGGAACAGGTTATATAGGTTTCGGGATCAATAACTCGGCTGAAACAGTGAGAGATTTGTATCAATTCGTTCCAGGTGGAACCAGCGGAAAAGGAACCTGGACACAAAAAACTGCCTTTGACGACGACGAAGGTGATTTCCCACCAGTTCGTTCAAATGGTTTTGCGCTTGTAATTAATGAGAAAGCATATGTTGTCGGTGGAACTGCAAATTCGGATTGCTGGGAGTATAACCCAACTTCTGATACCTGGGTTGAAAAAACAAATTTTGAAGGCGGAACACGTGGATATGCAGCAGGTTTCGTGATCAATAATGTTGGTTATTTCGGAACAGGACTTGCAAGTTCTACACCTGTTGATGATTTCTGGGGTTTCAATCCAGACGCAGCCGTAGACGACGACGATAACTAAGAAGTGATCAAAAAGTCAAATATTTTCAGATCTGCTCTGATCTGCACGTGGGCCTTCACTGCCGCAGCTTTTCTTTCTTCCTGTGATGGGAAAAAGAAAAATGCAAGCAGCGAAGGTCTTCGCGATTACAAGGTGTCTGCAATTCAACTTGACAGCACCTGGGGGTACAGGATCACTCAGGATACCGTGCCTGTGATCGAGCAGAAAATTATTCCCGGCTTGCCAGGCAACATCGGGTTTAATTCCAAACAGGAAGCGCTTAAAACAGGTGAACTGGTAGTGAAAAAATTGAATAAAGGAGTATTCCCGCCATCTGTTTCAAGAGAAGAATTGGATAGTTTGGGGATTCAATACCAACACTAACAGCAGATAAAATAATGACCAAAAGC
>NZ_JBXHAS010000008.1:0-281540 GCF_056895235.1 Dyadobacter sp. HNCC25DJ186 | reverse complement strand
GTCTTTTTTATATGTTAAAAGATTAAGCTTCTACAAGAAACTCATCGTGCTGACTGATATCCAATCCAGCTTTTTCATCTGTTTCAGATACACGAAGCGGCATGATAAGGTCTGTGATTTTCAACAGAAGGAAAGAACCTCCGAAAGCAAAAGCAGAAACACCTACCAAAGCGATAACGTGGTTGATGAAAAGAGTAGTTTCACCAAATGCAAGTCCCTGATCAGTAACCAATGGGTTCACTGCACTTGTTGCAAAAATACCGGTCATCAACATACCAACCATACCACCAACACCGTGGCAAGGGAATACGTCAAGTGTATCATCCAAAGTTGAACGTGTACGTAAGTGAGCAACGTAGTTACTGATACAAGCTGCAACAGCACCGATGAAGATCGACGACGGAACAGTTACAAAACCAGCAGCTGGCGTGATAGCAACAAGACCAACGACCGCACCGATACAGAAACCAAGTGCAGATACTTTTTTGCCTCTTGCAACATCAAACAATACCCAAGCCAAACCAGCAGCACCAGCAGCGGTGTTAGTAGCAGCGAAAGCAGAAACAGCCAAAGGAGAAGCAGTCAAAGCAGAACCTGCGTTGAAACCAAACCAACCGAACCAAAGTAATCCTGTACCCAAAAGAACGTAAGGAATGTTTGCAGGAGGCAATACGTGAGCATCCAGAACAGATTTGCGTCTTTTCAAATAAATTGCACCAGCTAGTGCCGCCCATCCGGCAGACATGTGAACAACAGTACCACCAGCAAAATCAAGCACACCCATTTTGAAAAGGATTCCTTCTGCATGCCATGTCATGTGACAAAGCGGAGCATAAACAAGCACACAAAACAAGATCATGAACAATACATAAGAACGGAAGTTCACGCGTTCAGCCATTGAACCTGTGATAAGTGCAGGCGTAATAACAGCGAACTTCATTTGGAACATCGCGAACAAAGCGAAAGGAATTGTTCCGAAAGCAGGACCATCCAAAACACCTTTGAACATAAAGTGAGTCATTGGATTTCCAATAAAACCACCGATGTCCTCACCAAATGCAAGACTGAAACCAATGACCACCCAAAGAACGCTGATCACCCCCATCGCAATAAAGCTCTGAAGCATTGTTGAAATAACGTTTTTGTTGTTCACCATTCCTCCGTAGAAATAAGCAAGACCCGGAGTCATCAGTAGTACCAGCGCGGATGATACTAACATCCAGGCAATATCACCTGAATTCAAGCCTTCCGTTACTATTTTGGTCGGCACGCTGGGAACAAAAGCTCCAAGAAGAGCAATCACCAGCAAAATAATTAGTGGTAGATAATTACGTTTTTCCATTGTTTTTTTGTAGAGATTGTTATTATTGATTTAAGAAGGTATTAGATAAATTAGAATTTATAGATGAAAGCCATCCCGAATGTTGTCTGGCTGTTTTTTGAATACACCCCTTTCGAGTCTTCAAATTGTTCCAGCTTTCCACTTGCAGCTTTTGGATAGGCATCCAAACGGAATTCAGGTTTCAATAAAATGTGGCCATCTGCCAATGTTATGTTACCTGTTAAAGTTACAGAATTTACGTTAGTTCCAGTTCCGGCTATCGGATTTACCTCCGTACCCTTTCCATCAGGAAATGCCAATAAACCTCTCACACCGTTGTCGTTATTGAAATATTCGTAACGAGCACCGATTGCAAAATTGTCAGAAACAGCTACGTTTGAATAAATGGCAGCTCCACCCCACGACTGAGTATCTAACGGTCCACCAGCTCCCTGATAATCACCTTTTTGAGATCCATAAGCAGCATTTAAACCAACGAGGAATTTTTCAGAAACCTGGTAACTGGTTGTGATGTCGAACATACGGTAATGAGCGCTTGGAGAATCCCCCTCCTCGTCTGGATTAGCTTCGTTACTATTAATAAAGTTCAAATACACGTTCCAGTTTGCAGCAGGGGAAACGAATAATTGAGAAATAATACCCTTTTTACGGTTGTTGTCGCCTAGCCCGTCTACGTTGTTAACAACGCCGACCATCAAAGAAACTTTATCAGTAAAAGCGTAAGTCGCTTTCAGACCTGTGTGATAAAATGGTCCGTTGTTAAATAAGTTTGAGAGTGAGTAGTTAAAGTTTGCAGGCGCATCAATTACTTCATAGCCGATATGTGTTCCGAACTGACCGGCAGTCATAGAAAACTTGTCAGTAAACTTGTAGGTAAAGTAAGCTTGTTTTATTGCCAGCGCTGTACTGAATGCTGAATTACCATAGTTACCAAGATTTGCATTCGGACCAAATGTCAAATCCACAACTGCCTCTGATTTTGAATTTGTGTATGCCACTTTCGCCTGAACCAATCCCAGCTGAAACTGTCCTGATTTCTGATCAAAAACACGGGCCGTACCAGCCTGACCTAAATTTGAACGAGACGCCGGCTTGTTAAAATTGGCCATGTAATAAGAGTCCAGGTATCCAGAAAATGCAAAAGATCCTTTTCCTTCTTCATCTTCCTTGACCTCTTCAATTTTACTAGTTTCTGTTGTTTTGGTTTTTTTCTCCTCATCCAACTCCGACTTACTAAAACCCAAAAAGGGGATCATTAAAGATAATACTGTACAATAGACCTTTTTCATAATTTTCTTCTGTTTACGTTATTGATACTTATCCGGACATTTAATGGATCAAATATTGTATTAAATTTATATTTATCAAATATAATAGTCACTTTTTATCATAAAAAACCTAAAAATCCTTTTTTTTTAATCTTTTCTATTAAGATATGAACATATTTAGTGTGATTTTGAATTTTTAATAAATTTTAATTTATTCTGTTTTTACTGATATATGCAAAATATTCTTAATATGTGTAGTGAATATCTTTGGAGATTATTTATTATTATTTTACCATTCAAAAAGTAAGGCACAAAAAAAGACCTGCCGATTGGCAGGTCTATCTTAAATTCAATGCGTTTGTATTAACTATTCACCATGCATCCATGCTTTCTTAGCCAATAAAGTGTCTTCTTCTTCTTCGTTGTCCGGATCGGGTACACAGCAATCTACCGGACAAACAGCAGCACATTGAGGTTCTTCATGGAAACCTACGCACTCTGTACATTTATCTGTCACTATATAATAGAATTCGTCAGAAACCGGTGACTGCTTCTCTTTACCGCTGATAACGGTGCCATCACCAAAATCTACTTCGTCCAAACTCGTTCCATCACCCCAAGTCCATTCTACACCTCCTTCATAAATAGCCGTGTTGGGACACTCTGGCTCGCACGCCCCACAATTTATGCATTCATCGGTTATCATTATAGCCATAGTCGCCGGATTGTTTATATTTGTTCCTATTTTTCTTCTTAATAGACTAACAAATATAACTATTTATAGTTTCCCGACAATCAGAAAAATAAAAACACGTTCTTAAATTTAATTATTTTGAGTTACCCTGGAATGATATCAAGAAATCAACGAATAAATGCCTTTATTAATCTGGGAAAATTTCTCATAGAGCCTCTCAACGCGGATTATCTGGAAGAATTGGCAACATTGGCCAACCGGAAAAATAATTGGTTTACACCCGAAAATACCATCGAATCCTTAAAAGCAATCGGTGAAAAATTCCTTGCAGAAGAGAATCTGATCAAATGGCTGAACCAATATCCGGAACCGAAATCAGCTCAGAAAATCGGGGTTATCATGGCTGGAAATATTCCTGCTGTTGGCTTTCACGATGTATTATGTGTTTTAATTACCGGACATACGTTATTGGCAAAGATAAGTTCCGATGATCCGGTGCTTATTCCTGCCTTATTAAAAAAACTGGTTGAAATAGAGCCCGCTTACACCGATTACATACATTTCGTTGACAGACTTAACGATTCTGATGCATACGTGGCTACAGGCAGTGATAACACAGCACGCTATTTTCATTACTATTTTTCTAAGAAACCGAACATCATTCGTAAGAACAGGACGTCATTGGCGGTCATCACAGGAAACGAATCTGAGGATGAATTGACTGCTTTAGGAAAGGATATGTTACAATATTACGGATTAGGATGCCGCAATGTTTCCAAGCTGTTTGTACCTGTGGGATATGACTTTACCAAGTTTTTCGAGGCAATACAATCGGCTGATCATCTGTATCTAAATCACCATAAATATTTTAACAATTATGAATACAACAAGTCAATTCTGTTAATAAATGGTGTTCCGCATTATGATAACGGTTTTTTGATGTTGATGGAAAGTCCAGCACCAGTTTCCCCTATCAGCGTCGTGCATTATGAGACGTACGAGGATATTGAGACCGTAAAACATTATTTAAACGAAAACGCGGAAAAAATCCAGTGTATCGTAAGCACCTCGGAAGCCATTCCGAACGCAGTACCTTTTGGAAAAACACAGCAGCCCGAAATTTCTGACTACGCAGATTCTGTGGATACAATGGCCTTCCTGACAAATTTATAGACTTCCAAAGAGTGAAAGATTTTAGAAGCTTTCACTCTTTTTTTTAGTTTTTCTTTCCAAAGGCCCATTTCAAAAATTCCGGCATAGCCAAGGCCCAGGTTTCCGGATTATGTTCTCCTCCGACCGTTTCGCAATAAACAATATCTGCTCCCCATTTATATCCTTTATATTCAAGTGCTGCGATGCATTCCAGGGTATCCTGAATAGAATCGATAATTCCATCGCCATCCCGATCATCCGTTTCATCATTAGTACCGGTCTGAAACCAAAATTTCAAATCTGGTTTGACAGGAAAATTTCGGATCTGCTCGTGCATAATCCGGTCAGCATCACGGTAACCTGCGTCAAGCGCTTTCTGTCTCCACCACAACGCCCCTGAAAAAACACCCGTTTTCGAAAAAACAGTGCCGTGATTCCAGGCCATATCCAGAGCCATAAGTCCGCCAAGCGAAAAACCGGCATATGAAATATCAGAAGGATTGAAAGCGTAATGCTGTTCCAGAAAAGGAAGTAATTCTTTGAGTACAAAATCTGTGGTATCACCCGCTTTACTTCCGCGAAGCGCATAGTCGGTCTTACAAGCCGTTCCATATTCATGCAAACGATCCGTGCCTGCATGAATCCCTACAACCAGGATCGGCTCAATTACCTCTTCCTTTTGCAAATCGGTTAGTATTGTATTCATATTCAGGCGTTCAAAATCCTGTCCGTCATTGATCAGCAATAATGGATAAACCTGGGAATCATTGTAATGAAACGGCAGCCGGACAGAAATTAAAACTTCCCGGTGCAGAAACAAAGAAGAAATACTTTGTTCGATGGACAAAAGTTGGGGATCTGATGAAAGCAAAACGACAATATCAAGATAAAAGCGCAAGATAATGTAAATGTGCTGCTTATAAAAGAAAACGCATTTTCGGCGCTTTAAATGGCCCCTGTTGGGATAGAAACTTTTTCGTAAGATTCAAATTATTTATTGATTTGCTTGTTATAATATGTTTCGTATATTTCAGAAACAACTTAAAACAGATCACCTTGGAGGAAAAGCATATTAAGTACTATTCGCACCACCTCGGTCGTGATATCGACATGTTGGTATTCGGAAACTGGGGCTACCCCATCTTACTGTTCCCTACTACGCTTGGTCGTTATTACCAGGCAAAGGACATGGGCTTGATCGAATCCGTTCGTGGCCTGGTTGAATCGGGCAAATATAAAATCTATTGCATCGACTCTGTGGACGCAGATTCCTGGTACGCCAAACATTTAAATCCCGAGGCACGGGTTTTGAATCATATACAATACGACAAATTCTTGGCCAATGAGCTTGTTCCTTATATAAAACACGAATGTAATGTGGACAGGATTGGCGTCGGTGGTTGCAGTTTTGGAGGATTTCATGCTGCAAATTTCGCATTTAGGCACCCATCTGCGGTAGCTTATCTTGTAAGTATGAGCGGCGCTTTTGACGTAAGAAGTTTTATGGACGGTTATTACGACGACAATGTATATTTCAGCAATCCGGTTGACTTTATGCCCAATGAACAAAGCTGGCGGTTTAACCATATGAAAATAATTCTTGGGACGTCGGAATGGGATATTTGCCTGAACAGTAATATTAAAATGTCAGATATCCTGAATTCAAAAGGGATCGATCACTGGCTTGACATAAGAGGTTGGGAAAAACATGACTGGCCGCTCTGGAATAATATGTTTCCCGAGTATCTGAGTAAAATGATGTAAGCAACAAAAAAGTATTAAATTCATTAACAATAACTAATCATGAAAAAAATAGGCATTCTTTTTGGAATGGAAAATACCTTTCCACAAGCATTTATAGATCGCGTAAATAGTAAAGGAGAAAAAGGAATTATCGCAGAAGCGGTTACCATAGAAAAAGTTGTTCAGGCAGATCCAACGGAATATGCGGTCATTATCGACCGGATTTCGCAAGATGTTCCATTTTATCGGGCATACCTTAAAAATGCAGCATTAAGCGGAACTGCTGTGATAAATAATCCATTCTGGTGGAGTGCTGATGAAAAATTCTTCAACAACGCCCTGGCAGAGAAAATTGGAGTACCTGTTCCAAAAACAGTTTTGATTCCGTCAAAAGAAAGGCCAACAGATACTTCCGAGACTTCGTTCAGAAACCTTGCTTTCCCGTTGGCATGGGAAGAAATGTTTAAATACATTGGATTTCCAGCTTATATGAAACCACATGATGGTGGCGGCTGGAAAAGTGTATATCAGGTAAACGATCCGCATGACATGTGGAGAAAACACGAAGAAACCGGCCAGCTGATCATGATGTTGCAAGAGGAGATACAGTTTACCGATTATTTCCGTTGTTATTGCATTGGCCAAAAGGATGTTTTGATCATGCCTTATGAACCAAGAAATCCGCATCATTTGCGCTACGCTTCCGAAATAAAAGCACAGGGAGAAGAAGCTGAAAAACTTCTGGCCACTGTGAAGGAATACACCTTAAAGTTAAACCTGGCCTTGGGATATGATTTCAATACCGTCGAATTTGCGGTTCGTGACGGAATTCCGATCGCTATTGATTTTTGCAATCCGGCTCCGGATGCAGACATCAACTCTGTGGGCGCCGACAATTTTGAATGGGTTGTTGAAGCTGCGGCTAACATGGCAATTGACCGTGCGAAGAAGCATAAAGATGGTCAGACAAACCTGACCTGGGGTACCTTCGTTAAAGATTCGATTTCTTCGGTATTAAGTCCACCAAAGCCTTCCACAGAAATTGAAGTTTCTGAACCTGTTGAACTTAAAAAAGTCGCCCCTAAAAAAACGACTTCAGCTAAGTCATCAGCACCTGCCACCCCGGTGGAGAAGACTTCAAAAAAAGAAGCTGCTTCGGCGCCGGTTCCATTCGAAGACATTCCTAAGAAAGAAAAAGTCGAAAATAAGGAAGAATCCGAGTCAATTTCGCCAGCACCTGTTAAATCCAAAGGAAAAACACCTGCCAGGAAACCCGCTGAGGCGAAGGCTATTGCACCGGCACCGGTTAAAAAAGTGGATAAAGCAAAAGCTCCTGCACCTGAGTCAGCAAAAAAGGCAGGAACAACGGCGACCAAGAAAAAATAAGGCTAACTATTTTAACCTAAGCTTCATCGTATGCGTACTTTCACACTGGGAATTGAAGAGGAATTTCAAACAATCGATCCCGATACAAGAAATCTGCGTTCCCACATGTCCAAACTGGTCGAGGATGGCAAAATAACGCTGAAAGAACGGGTAAAGGCAGAAATGCACCAGGCGGTCGTGGAAGTTGGTACAAACATTTGTCACAATATTCAGGAAGCCAGAGAGGAAGTAACCTATCTCAGAAAAATGATTCTGGATCTGGCTGCCAAGCAAAATCTGCACGTTGCCGCAGCAGGAACACATCCTTTTGCTGATTGGGTAGAGCAGCTGATTACTCCGGATCCTCGTTACGACGAGATTATCGATGAAATGCGTGATGTAGCCAGAGGTAACTTAATTTTTGGTCTGCATGTACATGTGGGTATCGAAAATCGCAACGAAGGAATCGAGATCATGAATGCGGTAAGATATTTTCTTCCGCATATTTATGCACTTTCTACCAACTCTCCTTTTTGGTGTGGCCGGAATACAGGTTTTAAATCCTATCGTTCAAAAGTTTTTGACAAATTTCCCCGGACTGGTATACCTGACTATTTTTCCAGTGCTGCTGAATACGACGAGTATGTAAATTTGCTTATCAAGACCAAGTGTATTGACAATGGCAAGAAGATATGGTGGGACATCAGGCTTCATCCTTTTTTCAACACCATCGAATTCAGAATGTGCGATGTTCCGATGCGAACGGATGAAACCATCTGCCTGGCTGCGATCATGCAGGCTTTGGTTGCAAAAATCCATAAACTTCACCGCATGAACCTGGGCTTCCGCCCCTATCACCGGATGCTGATTAATGAAAATAAATGGCGGGCGGCACGGTACGGGATTCAAGGAAAACTCATCGATTTCGGAAAACAGGAAGAAGTTGATTATAAACTGCTGGTCGTTGAGCTACTCGAATTTATTGACGATGTCGTGGATGAACTGGGAAGCCGGCACGAAATTGAATACATCCACCAGATCCTTGAAATGGGAAGCGGCGCTGACAGGCAACTGGCCGTTTTTGAAAAAACAAATGACCTGAAAGCGGTTGTGGATTATATCGTTTCCGAGACAAAAATCGGAATTGCTTAAAATATTATTTCCCGTTTTTTGATAACGAAGAAGAATTCTTTTCTGGCTTGCAAGAATAGAATTCTTCTTTTTATTGAATCAAATCCGGAAATTTGCGTTTTAAAATGTAACAACAAAAGTGAATATCAAGGTTAATACATTCAACCTTTTGGCCCGAGAGCAAGATGGACAACGATAAGAAACATTTCAGAATTGCAATTCTGGATATGTACAACGGTTTTGAAAATGAGGGGATGCGTTGTATAAAAAAAATTATCACTGAATTTGGTGAGAAGGAATCACTGAATATCAGCTACGAAATTTTTGACGTCCGGCAGAAACTGGCGATTCCTGCAATGGACTTTGATGCATACATTTCAACAGGCGGGCCGGGAAATCCTTCTCCCTCGGGTGAAGCATGGGAAAGGAAATTTTTCCGCTTTCTTGATAAATTGACAGAGTATAATGCAAACAGACATAATCGGACAAAGAAACATTTGTTTTTGATTTGCCATTCTTTTCAGATGGCCTGTATCCATTGGCAAATTGGAGCGGTTGGAAGAAGAAGAAAAACTTCGTTTGGAACATTTCCCGTTCACAAAACATCAGGAGGTAGAAAAGATCCGGTTTTAAATCTGTTGAACGATCCCTTTTGGATTGTTGATTCGAGAGATTTTCAGGTAATTCAGCCGGACCAGCATGTTATTGATAACATGGGAGCAAAAATTCTTTGCCTTGAAAAAATCCGTCCGCATGTAAATCTTGAAAGAGCCATTATGGCCATTCGTTTCTCGAAAGAAATCGTAGGAACACAGTTTCATCCGGAAGCAGACGCGGAAGGTATGCTTCGCTATTTTTTACGGGAAGATAAAAAGACTACCATTATTGCCAATCATGGTGAAGCAAAATACAATGATATGATTGAGCATCTGAACGATCCGGATAAGATCCAGATGACAGAGGCCACAATTATCCCGACATTCCTGAAAATTGCTTTGGACAAAATGCCGGTATCGCCGACTATTCCTGTTTAATATGTAGTTCATTGCTTCAACTTCACAACAACTAAATTCAGTAAAATGCATAAAGAAGCACGCCAGGCTTACAATCAGTCTTTTAGCGAAGAAAAATATAAAAATCTTTTAGCATCAATCGATTCGGATTTTCCTGGTGCGCTGGACTTTCGGGTAGCGGAAACTCCTGTTTTTGTTCCAAAAGCCTTGAAAGATAAATTGATTGAGGCTTGTGAAGAAATTATAGATACCATTGTATCCGATGATTTCAAGACAATAACGGACCGGGCTATTCCAGCAGACCAGCTTGTTCCGGGAGAGAATGATCATTCTTCATTTCTGGCTATTGATTTTGCGGTTTGCAAAGACGAAAATGGAGAATTAATTCCTCAATTGATTGAACTGCAAGGATTTGCCTCTATCTATGCTTATCAGGGATACTTATCAGAAAAATTCAAGGAGCACTTCCCGGTTCCTGACGATTTTCGGTACGTATTCGGAGCCAATGACCTGGATACTTATGTTGGAAAACTGAAAGAGTTAATTCTTGCCGACGAAGACGCGGAGCAGGTGATCCTGCTTGAAATATTTCCTGAAAAGCAGAAAACAAGAATTGATTTTGCCTTGACCGAAAAGCTATTGGGTGTGCAGGCTGTGTGTTATACCAAAATAATCAAAGAAGGCCGAAATTTATTCTACGAAAAAGCGGGTCGGAAAATCCAGATAAAGCGGATTTATAATCGGCTTATTTTTGACGATCTGCTAAATTATCCGGATCTCGAAACAGACTTTCACTTCACGGATGACGTGGACGTTACCTGGGTTGGCCATCCAAATTGGTTTTTCAGGATCAGTAAATTTACGTTGCCGTTACTCGAAAGCAAGTATATTCCTGAAACAAATTTTGTATCTGATTATCAGGGAAACTTTCCTGATAATCTGGAAAACTATGTATTAAAACCACTTTTTTCCTTCGCCGGAACAGGTGTGCAGCTGCACGTTACGCGCGAAATTCTTGATAGAATTCCTGATCCTGACAATTACATTTTACAAAAAAAGGTTGCTTACGAACCTGTTATTCAGGCACCGGACGGACAGGTAAAATGTGAGATCAGAATGATGTACAGCTGGCCTGACAATGCTCCCAGACCAGAATTAATCACCAGTTTAAGCAGGTTAAGTCGTGGAGAGATGATTGGCGTCCGGTTCAATAAAGACTTTACCTGGGTGGGCGGAACGGCCTGCTTTTTTGAAGATTAAGGCTTACTTTCTAAACATATTGAAAGTAATAAAATTATAGATATTATTAAAAGTATATTGTATAGTAAATGCATATTTCACACCGACAACATTTTTTTGATCATTTAGCACAAACATCAGATTATCCGCTTGCGCTGGAAATTGAGCGAGCAGAAGGGGTTTACATGTATGGTACGGACGGCAAACAATATCTGGATTTAATTTCTGGAATTGGTGTAAGCAATGTTGGACACCGGCATCCGCAAGTTTTGGCTGCACTTCACAAGCAGCTCGACAAGCATATGCACCTGCTGGTTTATGGAGAATTTGTTCAAAGCACTCAGGTTCAGCTGGCGAAAGCATTGGTGGACACGTTGGATATGCTATCCGGAACGCCATCTCCGTTTGGCCAAATCGACAATGTCTATTTTACAAATTCCGGCACCGAAGCTGTGGAAGGAGCTATGAAGCTTGCAAAACGATTTACGGGTCGCGCTGAATTTATTTCGTGTTTTAATGCTTACCATGGAGCAACACAAGGCGCATTAAGTCTTTCCGGCGCGGAACATTTTAAACGGAATTTCCGACCGCTTTTACCAGAAATTAAAAATATCAAACATGGAAACCCCGATGATTTAGAACACATTACTACAAAAACAGCAGCTGTTGTTATTGAAATCATTGGTGGTGAATCAGGCGTTAGGGTCCCGTCAATGGAATATGTAAGGGCATTAAGGGAAAGATGTACGCAGGTTGGAGCATTGTTAGTCATTGACGAAATTCAAACTGGTTTTGGCCGTACCGGATCTTTTTGGGCTTTTGAACAATACGATATTTATCCGGATATTCTTTTAAGTGCAAAAGGTATGGGAGGCGGTATGCCGATTGGCGCATTTATGGCTTCACAGCAAATCATGAGCGTTTTTAAAAACAATCCTATTCTTGGCCATATCACGACATTTGGAGGACATCCGGTAAGTTCTGCGGCATCGCTTGCTGCTTTGCAGGTAACCCTGAATGAGAACCTATCAAAAAATGCGATCGCCAAGGGAGCACTTTTCAAATCGCTTCTTGTACATCCAAAAATAAAAGAAGTGCGTGGAAGAGGGCTTATGCTTGCGGCCGAAATGGAATCTTTTGAAGCTCTGAAGCAGACCATTGACAGATGTATTGAAAAAGGTGTGATCACCGATTGGTTCCTGTTTTGTGATAATTCGATGCGTCTCGCTCCTCCATTAATAATTACGGACGAACAGATTCGAGAAGGCTGCGCTGTAATTCTAGAAGTATTGGGTTAAGTTTGCAGATATACCAACATTATGAAACGATAAAACTATGGCTACGATAGAAAACGATATACTAATAATAGGTGTCAATGAACTAGGCGCCGAGCTTTGTCAGATCCAGTCCAAATCTTCGGGTAAAGAATATATGTGGGATGCAAATCCGGATATTTGGGGGAGTTATGCGCCTGTACTTTTCCCGGTTATTGGTGCTGTCAAAAATGGTTTTGTTTTGATAAAAGGGAAAGAATATAAAGTACCAAGACATGGTTTTATTAGAAATAATCCGAACCTGAAACTGATTGAAGAGACTGCTAAAAGTTTGACCTACGGTTTGAAATTCAGCGAAAAAACGCTGCTGATCTACCCATACGAATTTGAATTTCTGATCACCTTTTCATTGGAACATAATAAGATTGTCGTTTCTCATGAAGTCATTAATCATGGGAACGAGACGATGTTTTTTTCGTTGGGCGGTCATCCTGCGTTTAAGTGTCCGGTAAATGATGGCGAGATTTATGAAGATTATTATCTGGAATTTGAGAAAACCGAAACTGCATCTACCTGGCTCCTGGCAGAAGGTGGTTTGGTTGGAAACAAAACGAAACCGATGATTGTAAACAGTAATATTCTTCCGCTGGATTCAGAAATGTTCGACAATGATGCCTTGATTTTCAAAAATTTAAATTCCAGTAGCGTAAGTTTAAAAAGCAATAAGTCGTCTCAGGTAGTGCATGTTGACTACACCGGATTTCCGTATTTAGGAATTTGGGCTAAACCTAACGCACACTTTGTCTGCATTGAACCCTGGCTGGGTATCGCGGATACTGCCGACAGCGATCAGAATTTTGAGACAAAAGAAGGAATTTTGAGTATTGAGGCAGGAAAAACCTTTGCGGCTTCTTATTCAATTGAAATTATAGAATAATTATGCGGTTATGCCTTTGGGTTGTATTAACCTGCCTCGTCAAAATTTCTGCTTTGGCCCAGTCGAAGCAGAACATAGATGACCTCCGGCATAAAATTTCCGCTGAACTTCAAAAACATACCGGGACGTATGCAGTTGCTTTCAAAGAT
Source organism: Dyadobacter sp. HNCC25DJ186 (assembly GCF_056895235.1). Lineage (NCBI taxonomy): Bacteria > Pseudomonadati > Bacteroidota > Cytophagia > Cytophagales > Spirosomataceae > Dyadobacter > Dyadobacter sp. HNCC25DJ186. The sequence continues at coordinate 268,233 of NZ_JBXHAS010000008.1, read as the reverse complement.
CTCACGACCGGGGAATCGCTTTTGATCAACGAATCTGAATCCTTTCATGCGGCAAGTACGATGAAAACGCCAGTCATGGTTGAAGTTTTTAAACAGGCCGCCGAAGGGAAATTCGCTTTGACGGATTCAATCATCATAAAAAATGAGTTTAAAAGTATCGTCGACGGGAGTTTGTATAGCCTCGATTCCATTCAGGATAGTGATCATATTCTTTACCGCCAGATCGGGCAGAAACGGGCGATCAAAGATCTGGTCTATGAGATGATTATCGTGAGCAGCAATTTTGCGACAAACATCATCATCGATCTGGTTGGTGCTGAAAATGTCTCGAAAACGATGAAGGAGCTGGGAGCAAAAGACATTCAGATTCTGCGTGGTGTGGAAGATGCAAAAGCATATCAAAAGGGTTTAAACAATATGACCACAGCCGATGATCTAAAAATATTGTTTGAAAGAATTGCCGGCGGAAAAATTGTTGATCAGAAGTCCTGCGATGCGATGATCAAAATTTTACTGGATCAAAAATTCAATGATGTTATTCCCGGTAAGCTGCCCAAAGTGGTCAAAGTTGCACACAAAACCGGATCGATTTCCAAAGTTTATCATGATAGCGGTATTGTTTTCCTGCCTGACGGAAGAAAATATGTATTGGTTTTGTTATCAAAAGGCTGGGATGAGGAAAAATCAACTAAAAACATGCTGGCTGAAATTTCTGAGATGATTTATTTGAATTTGAAATAAGCTCTTCCCTGTTAGAAAATTACGGAATAGTAACGTTGTATAGATTTCCTCTTTTTTCCCTTAACCATAATTCATAATTTTTTTGAAGATTAATCCAGAACTGTGGAGTATTTCCAAATACCTCCGAAAGTTTGGCTGCCAGCTCAAAAGTTATTCCTTCGCGCTCCTCACAAACATCCGACAATTTCGTGATCGTTATTCCCAGCTTTTGGGCAAGCTCACCAATCGTCAGATTGCGTTCCTTCATGTAATCCTCTCTTAAAATTTCCCCGGGATGTACCGGAGGTAAATTGCGTTTCATCATATCCATATTTCAGTGATAATCAATGTAATCAATATCATAGACATTGCCGTTTTCGAATCTAAAGATGAGACGGTAATTTGGTGTCACAGTAAGAGACCAGAAATCAGCCACTCTACCTGATAATTTGTGAATTCCAGAGCCCATTTGCTGAATATCTTCGATCGAACTAACAGCGTCTAGTTGGTCAAATAAACGATTAATCTTTCTTAAATATTGAGACGGCAATTTTGATGCATTACCATCTTGGTAATATTGTTGCAATCCTTTGTGTAAAAAGTTTTTTATCAAGATCTGAGCGTGTGTTTACGTAATATTATAACTTACTGCTCAGATTTCATTAAAAAAAATTATTCAAATTACGCTTATATACTTCATAAAAAAGGCTCCTGATGGAGCCTTTTTTATATAAATTCTGAAACTGTTAAAATTAAACAGTCGCTGATATTTGAGCGTTCAATTTATCTTCCAAAGTAGTTTTTGGTACAACACCCACCACTTTATCTACCAATTGACCATTTTTGAAGATCATCAAAGTAGGGATACTGCGGATACCAAATTTAGCTGGGATTGCCGAATTCATATCTACGTCCATTTTACCAATAACAGCTTTTCCTTCATATTCACCAGCCAATTGCTCAACAACCGGCCCGATCATTTTACAAGGACCGCACCACTCTGCCCAGAAATCAACAAGTACAGGCTGATCGCCCTGAATAAGTTCTTCAAAAGTGCTATCGGTAATTTCAAGTGCTTTTCCCATGTCAATAAGTGTCTATTTTTTGATATTAATTAGTTGAGATAATAAGGAAATAAGCAATATAAAAGTTCCTAAATTCTTGAATTTCCGTTCTAATTAAGAGAAAAGTCTACCCCTGGAAATCCTTTCAAAGTTTTAAATAATTCGTTCGTTGGAGAAACACGGTAGTTCCGCAAAGCCATTTCAACCTCCAAATGAGTTTCCGGATCTTTAACCGTCATGTTTACAGGACATTGACCCGGATTACTACTAAATGTATTGCTTAACAATTCAATAAATTCGGCATCGATCTGATCCAGCGTAAGGTTGATTTTAATTTTTTTGCACATCTTATCCCGGATTTCAGTGAGTAATTGAATAGAAGAAATTTTAAATTCAAACTGGTCCTCCTGTTTCCAGCGATTTTGAATTTTTCCTTTAATATATAAAAACCGGCCAACTTCAAGGTAGTTTTTAAATTTCACGCAATCCTCTCCTCCCAAAAGCATTTCGATCGAACCCTTGTAATCTTCGATTTTAAAAATAATAAAAGGGTTACCATTTTTTGACATTCTTTCCATGACGCTGGTCACAATCCCGCCCACGCTGATATCCTTTCCGAAATATTTTGGAGCCCGCTCACCTTCAGGAATAATCATAAGCTCGTTCAGCGTACCGTTACAAAAATTATCCAGCTCAATTCTAAAAGTATCCAATGGATGACCGGAAATATAAAAACCTACAACTTCCTGCTCATATCGCAGCTTTGAAAGGTCATCCCATGGTTGAACATCAGCAGGTTTTGGTTTTACCATTAATGCTTCATTTCCACCAAACGCTCCGAAAAGCGAAGCTTGCGCTGATGCCTTTTCGGCATGATAATTATTGGCATAACGGATAAGTCGCTCGATGAACGTCCCGACATCACCACCTGGCTCCGATGTAAAATATTGCGCACGGTGATATTCTTCGAAGCAATCAAATCCTCCGGCGTATGCCAAACTTTCAAGTGTCTTTTTATTGACTGTTCTTAAATTAACGCGCGTTATAAAATCGAAAATATCTTTAAATGGACCATTAAGATCTCTTTCCTCAATAATAGATTCAACAGCGGCGTCGCCACTTCCTTTCACACCGGCAAGGCCAAACCTGATTTCCCCTTTACCCGTTGCATTAAACTGGCGATCTGATTCATTGATATCCGGACCTAAAACAGTAATCCCCTGACTCTTACATTCCTCCATGAAAAATGTAATTTTTTCAATATTTCCCAGTGAGCTCGTCAATACAGCCGACATATATTCAGCCGTATAATGTGCTTTCAGGTAAGCGGTCTGATAAGCAACAAATGCATAACAGGTTGAGTGAGATTTGTTAAAAGCATAAGACGCGAACGCTTCCCAGTCCGTCCAGATTTTTTCCAGTTTTTTAAGGTCAAGGCCTTTGTCGCCCCCACCTTTCATGAAATAACCCTTCATTTTGTTCAGGGTCTCGATCTGTTTCTTACCCATTGCCTTCCGCAATGTATCTGCCTGACCTTTTGTAAATCCACCCAGTTTTTGGGAAAGAAGCATTACCTGTTCCTGATATACGGTAATTCCATATGTATCGGCAAGATACTCTTCAAGCTCAGGTAAATCATAAGTAATTTCTTCATGTCCGTTTTTTCGACGGATAAAGTTAGGAATATATGCGATCGGCCCTGGACGGTACAATGCGTTCATCGCAATAAGGTGCTCAAAGCGGTCAGGAATAAGATCCCTCATGTGTTTTTTCATACCATCGGATTCAAACTGGAAAATCGCGTTGGTATCGCCCCTCTGGAAAAGTTCAAACACCTTCGGATCATCAAGCGGGATATCATCAATGATGATTTCAACCCCATGATTTCGTTTGATCAGTCGCAGCGCTTCCTTGATAATGGTAAGATTTCGCAGACCCAGAAAGTCCATCTTAATTACCCCGGCATCTTCAATTATTTTCCCCTGGTATTGAGTAATCAAAAAGTTCGAATCTTTTGAGGTACTTACCGGAATAATTTCCGTCAAATCACTAGGTGCGATAATGATCCCGGCAGCATGTATACCTGTATTTCTAACCGTACCTTCCAGACGTCGCGCCTCCTGTAACACACTCGCCTGCAAGTCATTACCTCCAATGATTGCACGAAGTTTTTTAACATTGTCCAATTCTTCGGGTGCTATGCCTTCCTTCTTAGTCAAACTTCCCTCTCCTTCCAGCGGCGCAGAGAAAATCCTGGCCAAAGTCATGTTATAGGACGGTTTATCAGGAACCAGTTTTACAAGCATGTTGGCGTCAGATAGATGTAGATCCATCACACGCGCAACATCCTTTATCGCTGACTTTGCGGCCATCGTACCATAGGTCACGATCTGCGCAACCTGATTATATCCATATTTTTTAACAACATAATCGATCACTTTTTGCCGGCCTTCATCATCGAAATCCGTATCAATATCAGGAAGGGATATACGGTCCGGATTCAGGAAACGCTCAAAAAGCAGATCATATTTAATCGGGTCAATATTGGTAATTCCGGTACAATAAGCAACCACAGAGCCCGCAGCAGAACCACGGCCGGGGCCGATAAAAACGCCCATTTTGCGGCCCGCATCGATAAAATCGGCCACAATCAGGAAGTAACCCGGGAAACCCATGTTACGGATAGTGTTCAGCTCGAAATTCAGACGATCCTCAATTTCGGGCGTAATCGTGCCATATTTGAATTTCGCACCTTCAAATGTCAGGTGACGAAGGTATTCCCACTGATTCAATACGTCAGCCGTCAACTCCTTATTCCCAACCATTTCAGACAACGTATGTGTCTTGAATTCTTCCGGTATCGGGAAGTTGGGCAACAAGATATCCTTGTTCAGGTTCAGCGTTTTAATCTTGTCAACGATCTCATTTGTATTGTCTATCGACTCTGGTAAGTCGTTAAACAATTTCATCATTTCACTGGTATTTTTGAAATAAAACTGATCATTGAAAAATGCAAATCGGGAGCCTTTTGGAATTCCCTTATCGTCATCAAAATCTTTTGCAGAAGGCGTGCTTTGTTTGTCTCCGGTATTAATACAAAGCAAAATATCATGTGCATTCCAGTCTTCCTGATCCACATAATGCGAGTCATTGGAAGCAATAATTTTAACGTTATATTTTCTGGCAAAACGTATCAGTACTTCATTGACAATATACTGATCACGGATTTCATGTCGTTGCAGTTCCACATAAAAATCTTCTCCGAAAAGATCCAGCCACCATTTAAATTCTTTCTCCGCTTCGGCTTCTCCTTTTCTTATAATCGTTTTGGGGATAATCGCACCGATACAACAAGTTGTAGCAATGAGCCCCTTATGATACTTGACAATCAGCTCCTTATCAATCCTTGGATACTTTCCATACATTCCCTCGATAAAACCGAGCGAACACATCTTGACCAGGTTTTTATACCCGATTTCGTCCTTCGCCAAAAGCAGCTGATGGTGACGAACATCCTTTTTCTCCTTCGTAAATTGTCGGATATGCCTGTCTTCGACCACATAAAATTCGCAGCCAACAATTGGTTTTATTCCTTGTTTGTTACCCTCCGCCACAAACTCAAATACCCCAAACATGTTTCCATGATCGGTAATGGCAACGGCTGGCATGTTATCTTCCTTTGCTTTTTTGAAAAGCTTTTTGATATCAGCAGCACCGTCCAGCAGTGAAAATTGGGTGTGGCAGTGTAAGTGGGAAAATTGCATATTTCTAATTTGGAGATTCGCTCATTCAATCATTCTTTCATTCTTCATTCAATCATTACAATTGAATATCTTCCGCTTCCGGATTGGCATCGTAAAGTATATAATTCATAAAATCGGTATAAGGTTTCAGCAATTTCATGCCTTTCAAGATTGATTCTGCGAAACCCTTCGAAGTCACATCTTTATCTGAAAAACGATGAATGAAGAAAAGCTGTTTTCTCCTCAGCAGCTCAATTTCGGGATGATCCTTTGGATAACCTTTTGGCGCTGTCTTCAAAGACTCACCTGATATTTCAGGGAAGTATTGACGAAATTCTTCATCATAGATTATCTTTTTTAATTCATCGGCATTATAGTCCACCTCCTGGCGGTACTTTGCCAATTGATCAGCCGTTGCATCCCACATCCCTCCTCCCAGAAATGATTCCCCATTGGGCTGAATGTGCAGATAATAATCAACTCTTCCTGAACTTCTCCCGCCCGGACCGATTCCGGCACTCAGATTACTTTTATAAGGCGCCTTATTTTTTGAAAAACGAACGTCGCGATTGATCCTGAAAATGCAATCTTTCACCTGCAAATTTCCCAAATCATGAAATTTACTGACTTCTGATATCAAAGTTGCGACCAATTTTTCAAGATCTGCTTTTGAATCATCATATCGTTTTCTGTTTTCAAGAAACCATTCTCTATTGTTATTTTGGACTAAATCAGTTAGAAATTTCAGTGTTGATGGTTGAAGCATAAAATATATTCTGGTATAAAAATCTGTTTTTCAAGTTTTGTAAACCGTAGACAATTTACAAATATCAAATTTACCACGTTTTTCTGATTCAATTTAACGAATTTTACAAATTGAAAGAACGAAGTTTCTATAAAACTCATAATCAAACGAAAGTTATGAACGTTCAATTTTTGTCAAATGAAAAGGGCGAGAAAACGGCTGCGGTGATACCAATAGAGTATTGGAACAAGATCAAACAGCAACTTGAAGTAGAATCACCTGATTTCTGGGGGGATTTACCCGAACATGTTAAGGATGGTATACATAAAGCTCAAAAGCAGTTTTTGGCCGGAGAAACTAAATCCAATGACGAAGTTATGGAAAATTACAAAAAGTATCTATGACTTTTTCTATCCGCTGGACCACAGAAGCACAAGAAAGCTTTGGTCAAATCACACACTACATAGAGGAACACAGATCGGAAAAACAAGCGCAAAAATTTGTAAGAACCGTCAATAAATAGATACTTGAAATTGCGAATTTTCCCTATATTTTTGAGGCATCTGCTTCAAATTCTTCTATTCGAAAAGGTTTTGTAAACAAACGTTGCACACTGTTTTATCAAATTGAAAATGATGTAGTTGTACTGCTTTATTTTTGGGATAATCGACGAAAACCACGTTTGTAAAAGATAATATCCACAACAAAATTTAATATAAGTAAATCTGTTAATTAATTAAATGGCCAGAATTCTTACCGGGATACAAAGTAGCGGACTTCCTCATTTGGGAAATCTTTTGGGGGCAATCCAGCCTGCTATCGAATTATCCAAAAATCCAGACAACGAATCATTTCTTTTCATCGCGGATCTTCATTCGCTTACTACACTCAAAAGCGCAACAGAACGGGAGTTGTACGTCCGCTCCATTGCGTCAACCTGGCTTGCCTTTGGTTTTGACACCGATAAAAATGTTTTTTGGAGACAATCCCGCGTTCAGGAACACGCAGAACTTTCTTGGTATTTAAGCTGCTTTACACCTTTTCCGATGCTTGCGAATGCAACTTCTTTCAAAGATAAATCGGAGAAACTTGCAGATGTAAATGCCGGATTATTTACTTATCCTGTACTTATGGCTGCTGACATATTGCTTTACAATGCCAACATCATTCCTGTTGGCAAAGATCAAAAGCAGCATCTGGAAATGGCAAAAGATATCGCATCACGTTTTAATCTACTTGCGGGAGAAGATATTCTGGTTTTACCTGAGCCACAGATCGATGAAAAAATGATGATCATTCCCGGCATTGACGGCCAGAAAATGAGTAAATCTTACAACAACTACATCAACATTTTTCTACCGGAAAATGAATTAAAAAAGGTAATCAAAAAGATCGTTTCAGATTCCACACCGCTCGAAGAACCGAAGGATCCGGAAACTGATATCACTTTCAAGCTATATTCTTTGCTTGCCTCTGAGTCTGAAATTGAAACAATGCGTCGGAACTACCTGAATGGCGGGTATGGATACGGACATGCAAAACAGGCACTTTTCGAGATCATCCTTGAAAAATATGCAGAACCGCGTCGACTGTATCATTACTACATGGAAAACAATGATGAGTTGGAATCAATTCTGGTAGCTGGTGAAGAAAAGGCACGCGTAATTGCCCGCCAGACCATTTCAAAAGTTCGCCGTGTACTCGGATTTGGCGCATGACTTCCGCAATAGACATCATTGTTCACGGAGACCAGGAATTGTTTCTTTGGCTTAATGGAAAAAATACGCCGCTGCTGGATTCGATCATGTATTGGATCACTTTTAAATATACCTGGATTCCTATGTACGCGATCCTGCTTTTTCTGACGGTTAAAGCAGAAAAAACGAGGTCAATTGCAATAATCGTTGCCGTTTTGGCAGCTGTGATACTTGCAGATAAATTAACATCGGGTGTGATGAAACCTTACTTTGCTCGTTTCAGGCCTTGTCATGAACCTGCTTTGAAAGATCTGGTTCATAATGTCGGAGGCTGCGGAGGACTTTATGGATTTGCTTCGGCACATGCTTCCACCAGTTTTTCGCTGGCGATAGTCTGGTTTCAACTGACTAAGGATAAGATAAATAATATGGGCTGGCTCTTCGTATGGGCCGCAATATATGCGTACAGCAGGATATATGTTGGCGTACATTATCCCACTGATATTTTCGTCGGCGCACTGGTTGGGCTGATTGTTGGATGGATATGTGTTCAACTTTATTTAATATTTTTGAAGAAATACTACCCTAATTGATTGATTTTTATTAATTTTGCGCAAATTTTAGTTTGGCCATGGGCTCTTTTAATACAGTAAAAATATTTTCGGGAAGTCAGTCAGAGTACCTGGCAAAAGACATTGCACGGTATTATGGCAAGGAGTTAGGAGGATATACACTTCGCAAATTCAGCGATGGTGAATTATCCCCAAGCTTTGAAGAGTCGGTACGTGGTTGTGACGTATTTTTGATTCAGTCAACTTTCCCACCGGCCGATAATCTGCTTGAACTACTATTAATGGTAGATGCAGCCCGCCGGGCTTCTGCACACTATGTTACCGTTGTTATACCTTATTTTGGATATGCACGTCAGGACAGAAAGGACAAACCCCGTGTTGCGATAGCAGCGAAAGTGGTTGCCAATTTGTTGACATCCGTGGGCGTTGACCGTCTAATGACTGTCGATTTGCATGCAGGCCAGATTCAGGGCTTTTTCGATTTGCCGGTTGATCACCTGGAAGGAACTTCGATTTTTGTTCCCTACATTAAATCACTCGGACTTAAAAATCTTCTGATCGCTTCACCGGATATGGGTGGTGCGGCAAGAGCCCGTAATTTCGCGAAGTTCCTGAATGTAGATATGATCCTTTGTGACAAACACAGGAAAAGAGCAAATGAAATTGCCAGTATGCAGGTGATTGGTGAGGTTGAGGGAATGGACGTGGTTTTGGTTGATGACCTTATTGATACAGGCGGAACCTTATGTAAGGCAGCTGAAATTATCATGGGTAAAGGTGCCAATTCAGTAAGAGCAATCAGTACGCATCCGATCATGTCGGGTAAGGCGCACGAAAACATTGCAAATTCTGTTCTGGAGGAATTAATTGTTACAGATACAATTCCTCTGAAGCAACAGAATGATAAAATACGCGTATTGTCAGTTGCGGAGTTATTTGCAAAAGCGATCGGGCGTATCAGAGATCATGAATCTATTAGTTCTTTGTTTATAAATTATCAGTAAATTTTTATTTTTTTTAACTTTAATTATTATTCTTATGAAAACGCATGAGATTGTAGGGTTTAGAAGAGCGAATCTCGGCAAGGTGGAAGCTCAGGAGTTACGTGCTCAGGGTTATGTTCCATCTGTGCTGTATGGTGGTACCGAACAAGTGCATTTTTACGCACCTGCTATGTTGTATCGCACATTGCTTTTCACTCCGGATGTTTTTAACGTTACCTTGAATATCGAGGGGACTATATATAATGCTATTTTACAGGAGAAACAATTCCACCCTGTAAATGATATGTTGTTGCACGCAGATTTCCTTCAGATCATTGATGGTAAGGAAATTAAAGTGGACGTACCAGTTAAATTGACTGGTGCATCTTCAGGTGTAATGAAAGGTGGTAAAATGAATCAAAAATTGCGTAAATTGCGTGTACAAGGTTTGGCAGAAAACATTCCTGATTATGTTGAAGTTGATGTAACTGAACTTGATCTTGGAAAATCTGTTAAGGTTGGTGCTATCAAGCCAGAAGGTTTTACAATTCTGAGCTCGATCAGCAATCCGATCGCATCAGTAGAAATCCCACGTGCACTTCGCGGTACTTTGGGTAAATAATAAGTATTTTATTTTTCATGGCTAATAGATGCAAACGTGCCGACCTTTGGTCGGCATATTTGTTATACGGGTAATTTGTTTTTATAACTTACAAAGAAATAACCTAAACTATTGTTCTCCCGATGGACAAGCTTTTCAGTGTAGACTGGCAATCGATGTTTATTCCCAGCCTGTCGCTGCTCGAAATATTTATAAGAGGAACGCTAACCTACTGGATCATTTATCTTTGTATGCGTCTGTTTCGCCGCGGGACAGGCCAACTAAGTATTGCCGACCTGCTGCTAATTACAATGATCTCTGATGCAGCTCAGAATGCAATGGCGGGAACATACAATTCTATCAGCGAAGGAGCCGTGCTAATTCTCACGCTCGTTTTCTGGGATTATGCGATTGACTGGATGGGATACAAAAAAGTGATCTTCGGGAAATTTGCTAAGCCAGAGCCCGTGCTGCTTGTGCGCAACGGCAGATTACTCCATAAGAATATGGAAAAAGAACTGATAGACGAGGATGAATTAATAGGACTGCTTCGGGAGAAAGATGTGGATGATTATACAAAAATTAAAACCTGCTACCTCGAGGCAACAGGCAATATCAGTGTCATCCTGAAAGAATAATTTACGCAATGGCCATCCAATCTTTGATCTGTCGAAGCAACACTTCGTTGATACGGACATAACTTTCATGTGTCCAGCCGCCGATATGGGGCGTTAAAACTACCCGATTGGAATTGGTAAGATAATCGAAAACCGCCTGTTGATCTTCGCTAAGTGTTTTTAATTTCTCATTTTCCAGCACGTCAAGGCATGCGCCGATTATTTTACCGGATTCCAATCCTTCCACTACCGCGGTGAGATCAGCAACTTTACCTCTTGACAAATTCATCAGATAAAAAGGTTTTGAAAAATCCTCAATAAACTTTTTATCGACGAGGTATTTTGTTTCTTCCGTCAACGGAACATGAAGACTTATGACATCAGCCTCCTGCATAAGTTTTTCAAGAGATGCTTCTTCGGCAAACTGATCGCCATAATTTTCCCGGTATTTGTCGTATGCCAAAACTTTACAGCCAAAACCACTCAGTCTTTTCGCCGTAGCGCCGCCATTATTTCCATATCCGATCAAACCGACCGTTTTTTTCATAAGCTCAACTCCCCTGTTCCCTTCGCGGTCCCAGATACCATTTCGTACTTCCTTGTCAGCTTTCACGATGTTGGCAAGCAATCCAAGTAACATACCAAGCATGTGTTCAGCTACTGCATCTCTATTGCCCTCTCCGGCATGAAAAACTTCAATACCCAGTTCTTTGGCAACATCCAGATCGATCAAATCAAGGCCAGCTCCTGCACGGGCAATGAAACGCAACTTTTTCGAATTTCCAATCACTTCCCGATCCACAAAAGTCTTGCTTCTGATAAATAGTCCTTCAAATTCCGGAAGTACGGTTATGATATCGTCCCGTTTGTATTCCGGGTGGTAGGCAAATTCCCAGCCTTCCGACTCTAACATGGTAAAAAGTGAAGGATGCATCGAGTCTGCGATCAGGATTTTCATAGGAGCAACGGAATTTTTGTAACTTGCCGATTGATTAGTTTAAACAAAAGTAATCAGAAATACAGACAAGGGGTGCTAAAAACCAATATTTGACCGCAATTTGATCGTTTAAGTTACGTCAAACCAAGACAAAATTATTAATATCAGTACCTTGCAAAGTAATTTTCAGAAAATGAGAAATAACATTCAATACAATTTCAATTAAATGAGTGAACTAGCAATAGATAAACCGCTAATAGGTATTTCTTTGGGAGATTACAATGGCATTGGCCCGGAAGTAATTTTAAAAGCGCTTGAAGGAAATCAGTTAGCAAAATTATGCACACCAATCGTATACGGTTCCCTTCGCGTTTTGAATCAGTACCGGAATCTCTTGGATATGAAAGACTGGACTTTGCACGGCATTCAACGCCCCGAACAGGCCAATCACAAACTGACCAATGTTATCACCTGCTGGCACGATCATCAGACCGAAATTCAGCCGGGGAAAATTACGCCGGAGGCCGGGCAAGCATCTTTATCGTCATTAAAAAGAGCGGTTGAGGATCTAAAAGCAGGAAAAATCCATGCACTGGTGACTGGCCCAATTAATAAAGACAATATTCAAAGCGAAGATTTCAAATTTCCCGGCCATACTGAATATCTGGCAGAAGCATTTGGTGCTCAGGAAGGTTTAATGTTCATGGTTTCAGAGGATCTGCGCGTTGGCGTCCTTTCCGGGCATATTCCTGTAAATCAAATTGCGGCACATGTAACGCCTGAAAAGCTGACAGCCAAAATTGAACAGATGCTTCAATCGCTGAAAGGCGATTTTGGTATAAAAAAACCGAGACTCGCGGTGTTAGGATTAAATCCTCATGCTGGGGAAAATGGTTTATTAGGAAGTGAAGAAATCGACGTGATCAATCCGGTTTTGAAGACTTTTAAAGAAAAAGGCAATCTCGTATTCGGACCATTTCCGGCGGACGGTTTTTTTGCGGCGGGAACATACAAGCAATATGACGCCGTGTTGGCCATGTACCATGATCAGGGGCTGATCCCCTTTAAAGCACTTGCCTTTAACGAAGGAGTGAATTTCACAGCAGGGTTATCTGCCGTAAGAACTTCTCCCGATCACGGTACCGCTTATAACATAGCGGGAAAAAATCAGGCTGAACCAGGCTCACTGCTGCAGGCCGTTTATCTAGCCTGTGACGTTTTTAAGTTTAGAACCGTCAACCAGGAAATAGATAAAAATGCTTTGATCGCAAAACCTCAGCAATCCGAAAGTCAGCACCCGGCCAAATCCGGAAAACCGAGGCACAATAATTGATTTCAAAATAATTAAGTAGAAGTAACGCCTGATGATACTTCTGAATTTATACTTTAATAAAGCCCTACATGCTTAGATCTATGACCGGCTACGGTGTAGCAAACATCGAATCCGAATCGATCAACGTCACTGTTGAGATAAAAACACTGAATTCCAAGTTTTTAGACATATACTGTCGTGTTCCGAGAAACTATTCAGAACGCGAAATTGAAATTCGTAACCTCGTAACACAATCCCTTGAACGTGGAAAGGTTGAAGTTTCCTTAACTGTGCAGCCTGTTGGAAAAGCAATTGCGACAACAGCCGTGAACCGTCCTTTGGTGAAAGCCTATTTTTCAGATTTGTCAGAAACGGCTAATGATCTGGGTTTTGCAGGTGACTCGACAGATTTGTTAAGAATGGCCCTTCAAATGCCAAATGCTTACAATACGGAATCTGTCAGTGAAACTAACCGCGACAACGATTGGGCGCAGATAAAAGAAGCAGTTTTTGAGGCTTTGAGGAAATGTAATATTTTCCGCGAGCAGGAAGGAAAAATGACCGCAGATAAGTTCGCTGACTACATCGGAACTATTTCATCCCTCCTAGAAGATGTAAAAGAACAGGATAAACTTAGAATACCGGCCGTTCGCGAGCGTCTGGAAAAACAGGTCCGTGATCTTTTGTCTGACGACAACTTTGATCCTAACCGTTTTGAGCAGGAATTGATCTATTATATAGAAAAATTTGATATTTCAGAGGAAAAAATTCGTCTTGAAAATCATTTGGTTTACTTTAAAGAAACATTGCAGTCGCCAGAAAGTAATGGTAAAAAGCTAAACTTCATTGCGCAGGAAATCGGGCGGGAAATCAACACGATCGGTTCAAAAGCGAACGATTCGGGTATACAGCGTTTTGTGGTTCAGATGAAAGATGAACTTGAAAAGATCAAGGAGCAAACGATGAATATTATTTAAATGTCAGAAGCGGAAAACAAACTTCCACTTTCCTTTTACGAAGCTTACGATACTTGCACGCTTGCTCAGAAATTGCTTGGTTGTGAGCTTGTTCACGATAGTCCCGATGGTCTGACCAGCGGGATTATTGTTGAAACGGAGGCTTATTTACAGGATGATCCAGCCTGCCATGCATACCGAAGAAGAACAGTGCGCACAGAACCGATGTATTCTGCGGCAGGAACAATTTACGTTTATCTGATCTATGGGATGTATCAATGTGTTAACGTCGTTACCAGAGAGGACGGCTGCGCAGAAGCAGTTTTAATCCGGGCTTTGCAACCTACGGACGGTATTGAATTAATGGAATTACGCCGTCAAAACAGTAGAAAAAATTTAGCAGGTATACCTCCAAAACCCGTTCCGCTTCGCGAATTATGTAAAGGACCTGCGAAACTCGTACAGGCCATGGGAATTGATAGGTCTGTCCACAATTCAGAATCTCTGGCGACGAGCAGTTTATATATTCGTCCTCAGATCGTTACCGATTTTGAAATAACCACTTCGACCCGGATCGGAATCACACAAGGTGCAGATTTACTTTATCGGTATTCTATTAAAAATAACAGATTTGTTAGCAAATAAATCAACAGGCCGAGTTTTGCCCAAAATTTATTCTACAAAAAGAGCAAAAGTTATAGCTACATTTTAACTTTTTGCGCTACGATTTTCTATCTTTGAGATCTAGTAAAAATACTCAGCGTTTTTTTTGATTCCAGCAATTTCACAATAATGGTTTCGCCTTGTGTCCTGCCATACATGCTGAATATTTCTATGGCTAAATTTTACAGGTTTCTGTTTCTTTTCATTTTCTATTTTTTCCTTACCGGGAGTCATTCAGGTTTCGCACAAACTGCTGTTGCGGAATCGAACAAAGTTGTTTCAAAGGACAACAAAATTTTCTCCTTCGATACCATTCTGGTTCATAAATATTATAAGCTGGCATGGTCAAATTTGTATTATGATTCAGAAAAATCGCTGATTTACGCTCAGCAAATTCTAAGGCTTTCTCAAAAACATCAATGGAGCAAAGGAACCATGATGGCCTACGATTTGATGAGCAGTTATTACCTCATCGATGGCAGCTACGATATATTAAGGGAAGTATCGAACGAAATACTGGCACTTTCGAAAAAAACGGACATGCCGCTTTACACAGCAAATGCGAAAAGATTTCTGGCCGAAGCGAGTGCTGAATATAAACAGTTTGATGCGGCCCAAGTCAATCTTCAAAGTGCTATTGAAATTTATACCACGTTGCGCCAGGATAGTTTAAGGGCAGTTTGTCTGGAAACTCTGGGCAATTTCCACCGTGAAAAATTTGAATATCCAAAAGCACTGCGATACTATGCACAGGCATTTGAGGCGTATAAAAAGATTGGGTCTCAATGGGGCATGGCAACTACCCTACAAAATAAGGGTTACATGTATGCGCTAAAAGACGAGCTGGACGATGCTGAAAAATATGTAAATGAGGCACTCGTTTTATTTAGAAAAATGAATAATCGTTTTGGCATTCTCAACGGCCTTAATGAGATAGGTAATATTTATTATCTAAAAAAAGATTACGAAAACGCCATAAACACAGAAAAAGAGGCTCTTGAACTTTCACATCTTTATAAATCCACCCGGCAGACCAATTGGGCGCTGATTTGCCTGTACCGATCTTTTAAAGCACAGAATGACATTGAAACTGCGCTGTACTATCTGGAAAAAGTTGACTACAACAGACGAAACCGACATATTGAAAGTATAGCCAGGGAATACAATATGTATAAGCTGATTTATGAAAATCAACAAATGGAATCTGAGATCCAGAAGAAAATTATTGGTGAACAAACCATAATACAAAGATTTCTGGTCGGCTTTTTATGCCTTATTGTCGCCTTTGCGGCCTTTCTCTGGCTCAATAACAAAAAACTCCGGCAAAAAAATGCAGCCATCAAAGAAGCATTGGTCCAGGGACAGACGATCGAGAGGAAACGTGTAGCAGCAGAATTACACGATCATCTTGGCGGTACCCTTGCCTCCTTGAACTGGTATCTTTACGGAATGGACAAAAATCTATTATCCGAAAAAGAGCAAAAAACATACAACAGCGTCCATCAAATGGTCGGTGCTGCCTATCGGGAAGTTCGAAGCCTGTCTCACAATCTGATGCCTCTGGAGCTCGAAGAAAATGGTCTTGTTACGGCTTTGCATCGCCTGGTGGGCAAATTAAACGAAAACAATGCTATCAAATTCACCTTTAACATCAGCGGTCTGGAAAACAGGTTAAGCAAAAAAGTTGAATTTGAATTATACAGTATCGTATTGGAACTGACAAATAACATTCTAAAACATTCCCAGGCGAATTCCGCGAGTATTAATCTTGCAGAAAACCTAAAAACGATCAACCTATCCATTATTGATAACGGCTCCGGAATGAAAAGCAAAGCGAATCATGGCGTTGGACTAGTGAATGTTAAAAGCCGGGTCCAGAGCCTGATGGGTAAAATTAAGATATGGACTGAGGAAAACCCAGGTACGAAAATTGAAATTGAAATCCCGAAATTTGAGGTACACTAATCGTTTTCATGCAGCATTTTTCAATTTTGAAACGTAATCTAAAACAATAAATCCCCAGTTGTAAACTGTATTCCCTTTCGAGGCGTTAACTTTGAAGGGTGAATTATAAACAGATCTAATGAATATTTCAGAAAAGGTGCAGGAATTTGTATCGATGCTTGCACAAACCATTTCCGATCAAACTTTCATCAGTATATCGCTTGGTAATTATAAAGGCTCGGAAGAAAATCTTAAAAATCTCTACGCCAAAAGAATATTGATTAAAAAAGAAGAAAAACTAAGCTTTACCTTCCGTTATAAAACCCGTGACATTGTAAAAAATTATTCAATCGAAGAAGGTATCCTTCTCGTGAAGAATTATTTAAATGAGGGGTTCAGAATTTCTACATTGCTTTCAACTGAATTTGATGTTTTGTTTGAAATTCAGAACAATAATAAGATCATTCTGAAAAAGAAAGATCCGACGACCAAAGAAACGCCTTCGCTCGATCATGACAAAAACAAAAAACGCCTGATTAGTGCCAATCATAAAAGTTATCTGACCGACTTGAAGATCACAGATTCAGAAGGCAATGTTTTTAAAAACGGGCAGGACAAATTCAGACAAATCAATCATTACGTAGAAATACTGAGTTCCCTGATCAAGGAAATTCCTGATACCGGTTCAATAAAAGTAGTTGATATGGGTTCCGGTAAGGGTTATCTGACTTTCGCGCTGTACGATTATCTTCAAAACGTTTTAAACCGGGAAGCAACAGTAACAGGTGTCGAATTCAGGGAAGATCTGGTAACGCTTTGCAATACCATCGCTAAAAAAGCATCTTTCCGTAATCTGAATTTTGTTGAAGGCACAATTAAATCTTACGACAGTGCCGGTACGGATATTCTGATTGCACTCCATGCCTGCGATACGGCCACAGACGACGCCATTTTCAAAGGGATCAAGGCGGAAGCTGAGCTAATCGTTGTTGCACCTTGTTGCCATAAGCAGATCCGCCGGGAAATCGAAAAACACAAAACACACAATGATGTCGATTTTCTTACTAAATACGGCATATTTTTGGAGCGTCAGGCAGAAATGGTAACCGATGGAATCCGGGCAATGATTCTGGAATATGCAGGATACAAAACCAAGGTTTTCGAATTTATTTCTGATGCACATACGCCTAAAAATGTGATGATCGTCGGGGTAAAAAATCATAGATCAGCACCTGATAAGGATCAGCTATTGAAAAAAATAAAAGATGCAAAGGCTTATTTCGGCATCGAATATCATCATCTGGAAAGAATGCTGGAAATTTGAGCTGGTGGCACGGGAATTTACATGAGTGATTGTCTCAAAGGGAGTTAGCATAATTTCCCTGTTGCAAGGCTTTTTTCAAAACAGCATAATTAACGATTACAAGGTCAAAACAGCCCATTTCCTAAACATGCTGCTTATATTTGCAGCTTTTTGCAGAAACCTACTGATTTAAATATGTGGAATAAATTAGCAACTTACATAATCCGCTTCCGGCTTTGGTGGGTTGCATTCGTATTAGTCTCTACGTTATTCATGGCCTATCAGGCAAGCAAGATTGAGCTTTCCTACCAGTTTGCCCGCATTCTTCCGTCCGATGACCCTGTCGAAAAAGAGTATCAGGATTTCCGTAAACTCTTTGGCGAGGACGGAAGCGTCATGGTAATTGGCTGGCAGGATCCAGGTCTTTTTCAGGTAGATAAGTTCCAGGACTGGTGCAAGCTGTCGCAGGAAATCAAAAATACGGAAGGTATCAAAAATGTACTGTCTCTTGCGAATCTTCAAAAAGTTGTCAGAAATGACAGTCTTCAACGTTTCGATTTCGCTCCGATCATTCGGGATATTCCAACGACACAGACAGAAGTTGACAGCTTAAAAAAGGAAATCTTGAACCTGCCATTTTACGAAGGGCTGGTACTGAATTCAAAAACGAATGCAACACTTATTGTCATTACTTTTAACGACAAATCACTAAATTCCAAACGCCGCCTCTCGATTGTAACAGATATAGAAGCTATGGCTGAAAAGTTTGCTATAAAATATAAAACAGATCTTCACTATTCCGGGATGCCGTATATCAGAACGGTAAACATGAAAAAGATCTCCGGTGAAATGGAGCTTTTTATGGGACTGGCGGTTTTGGTAACGTTGTTTATACTTTGGGCCTTTTTCAGATCTTTCCGGCTTACTTTACTTTCGATTGTAGTAGTTTTGATCGGTGTAATTTTCTCAGTAGGGTTATTGCAGTTGTTTGGATATAAAATCACCGCCCTGACAGGCCTTATCCCGCCGCTCCTCATCGTCATCGGCGTTCCGAACTGTGTATTTTTTATCAATAAATATCAGGGAGAATTAAAAGCAAACCGGGATAAAAACGACTCGATTTTGGAAATGGTGCGGCAGATCGGTTTATCCACCTTTCTTGCGAACATCACCACGGCCATTGGTTTTGGGGTATTTTATTTTACCAACAGCTCCCTTTTGGTTGAATTCGGAATCGTTGCAGCGATCAGCGTGATGATCACGTATGTGCTTTGTCTGCTTTTACTGCCGATTACCTTATATTACATGGACACGCCAAAACCGCGACATCTGAAACATCTGGATGGAAAATGGGCATTTGGATTCCTGTCAAAAATCAATTATCTGGTACATAACCGTCGCAGGGAAATTTACATTGCCATGGTCGTTATGATTATTGTTTCTGCATACGGCATGACGAAAATCAAGGCGATCGGCTACGTGGTAGATGATTTGCCAAAAAATGATCCGGTTTACACAGACCTTCGATTTTTAGAAAAAAACTTCCACGGTGTATTGCCTTTTGAGGTGATGATCAATACCAGGGAGAAAAATGGCGTTTTCGGAGATCAGGCGATTGCCTTGTATAAAATCAAAACGCTTCAAAACGAACTGGGGAAATTTAAGGAGTTTTCAAAACCGGTTTCGGTTGTTGAGGCTTCCAAGTTTTTATATCAGGCCTATCGTGGCGGCGACGCAAAATATTATGCTTTGCCAGGTGTGCTTGAATTATCAAAACTGACAAATTTCGTTCAGGGCCAGGAAACGGGTGCTTCCAAACAAATCAATTCTTTTCTGAACGAAGACAAGAGTGTCACGCGGGTTAGTTTCCAGATGGCCGATGTTGGGTCTGAACGTATCAAAGTTTTAATGAATCAGATTCGTCCAAAAGTGGATTCCATTTTTAGTCCTGAAAAGTACAAAGTGAGTTTGACAGGACACAGCCTTGTTTTCTTAAAAAGCAATGATTATCTGTTAGGTAATTTATACGAAAGTTTGTTGATCGCCATCGCGCTGATTGCCATCGTAGGGATGGTACTGTTCAGATCGATCCCGATTATTCTTTTATCCAAATTACCTTGTCTTATTCCGCTTGCTTTAACGGCAGGAATCATGGGATATTTCGGAATTTATTTCAAGCCAACAACGATTCTGATATTCAGTATCACGTTTGGTATCGCTTCGGACGGCACTGTTTATTTCCTGACAAGGTATCGTCAGGAGCTTTATGATAAGGGTCTGAATGCTTCTCAGGCGGTGACGAACTCTATTTTTGGTACAGGGCTTAGCATGATCTACACGGCCGTGATTCTTTTTTGTGGATTCTCGATTTTCTCTGCTTCCAGTTTTGGTGGTACGGCAGCCATGGGCGTAATGGTTTCGATTACTTTGCTGGTTGCAATGTGTACAAACTTAATTTTGTTGCCTGCTTTGCTTCTGACTATTTCAAAATGGCAGAAAAAAGGTGAGAAACCATCCTGATTTTTGATAGCTTTACCGTAAACAAAAACACTCCTGTAACTAAAAGATGAAAAAAACTTTATTTTCCTTTGCCTTGCTGGCGTTGGGTTCGACGGGTATGACCTATGCCCAGACGGATTACCAGGCCGATTCAGTTTTCATCCGCCAGATTTTTAATTCTGCTTTAAGCGACGGTCGTTCCTACGAGTGGCTTAGGGATCTTACTCAGAAAGTTGGGCCAAGATTAAGTGGTTCTGAGGGTGCTGCGAAAGCCGTGGAGTATACTAAGAATGCAATGGTAAACGCCAAGTTTGATAATGTATTTCTCCAAAATGTGATGGTCCCTCACTGGGTACGCGGAGCAAAAGAAAAGGCCTATATTCTTTCAGGAAAACAAAAGATCAACGTCCCGGTCGCAGCACTTGGAGGCTCGGTGGCAACGCCAAAAGGCGGAACAAAAGCGAAAGTGATCGAAGTAAAAAACTTCCAGGAGCTGCGCGCGCTGGGAACAGACAAAGTAAAGGGAAAGATTGTGTTTTTCAATCGTCCTATGGATCCGACTAAAATCAATACTTTCGAAGCATATAGTGGCGCCGTAGACCAGCGCGGTGCAGGTGCCAGCGAAGCCGCAAAACTGGGTGCAATTGGCGCGATCGTTCGCTCCATGACTACCCGACTTGATGATACGCCTCACACAGGCAGCATGCGGTATGCGAGTGGTGCTCCGATTATTCCGGCAGCTGCCATCAGCACCAACGGCGCTGAACTTTTAAGCAAGCTTGTTAAGGAAAACCCGGATACAGAAATATTTTTCGAACAATTCTCAGAAACACTTCCTGACGCACCTTCCCACAATGTGATCGGTGAACTGAAAGGATCTCAAAATCCCACGCAATACATTGTGGTGGGCGGGCATCTTGATTCCTGGGATTTTGCACAAGGCGCACATGACGATGGTTCTGGCTGCGTTCAATCGATGGAGGCCGTTCGTTTGCTGAAAGACCTGGGATATAAGCCTAAAAATACGTTGCGGGCTGTGATGTATATGAATGAAGAAAATGGTTTGAGAGGCGGCGTGGCATACGCTGATTCTGCAAAATCAAAAAAGGAAAAACATATTGCAGCAATTGAATCTGACCGTGGCGGATTTACTCCCCTTGGATTCGGTGTTGTTGGAACGCCTGCTCAAAAAGCCAAAATCGCGGCCTGGAGTAAATTGTTCGCGGCCTACGGAATTCATGAAATCGGGCCAGGCGGCGGTGGCGCGGATATCGGACCGCTTGCCCAGCAAGGTACAGTTTTACTTGGTCTGATCCCGGATTCACAGCGTTATTTCGACTATCATCATGCATCAAATGATACGTTCGACACGATCAGCAAACGCGAGCTCGAACTTGGCGGAGCAGCGATGGCGGCGATGATGTATCTGATAGATAAGTATGGTGTGGAATAGAAATAATTAACACCTGTAAACATCAAAGAGGCCGGAAAAATTTTTTCCGGCCTCTTTGATGTTATAAACTCAATTTTTTAAGACTATTTCTCCTTGATTTTATCAAACGAAACGTCCATCCAGTCTTCAGGGATTTCATCCAGGTCTTCTTTCAGCTTTTGCGCCCAGAGTTCCGAAACTTTTTCCATGTCTTTTTTCTCGTAACGATGTTCAACAATCGCAAAACTGTCCTTTTTGTAAAGCACAACATCGATCGGAAACTCAACGTCATTATTACTTACCCGGGTAGAATCAAAAGATAAAAATCCAGCCTTCAAAGCCTGTTTCATCGTCGAATCATCTTCCAGAACACGGTTTAAAATAGCCTTCCCCTGCCCCGAATTTCCGATGATCACATAAGGAGAACCCTCATCCAGTTCAACCCAGTTGCCTTCTGAGTATAGCAAAAACAATTTATGCTCGGCATCATCTTTCAATTGTCCGCCAACAATCGTATTCAGGTTAAATTTAAGTCCGGCTCTTTCCAGGGCCTCTTTATCTTCAACAGCAACCCGTTTTACCTGCTCTCCAAAGGCATTCACTGCCTTATAAAGCTTATTATAAACAACACCTTCGTCTATCAGTTCCTCAAAATAATGTACAGCCTTATCCCTTACAGAACGCAGCCCGCTTGTCATGATAAAAAGTGAATAATTATCTTTCTGAGCAATATACATTTTCTTTTTTGTGGTCGTATTGGTACCCGCCGTAATACGTGTGTCCGCGATGGCAACCAATCCTTCTTTTACTTTAATACCTAAGCAATAAGTCATAATACTGTGTCAACTTTAAGTAATGGAAGGATTTGTAATCAAATGAATCCCTCCCATTCCGCAATAAATCAATTCTCGACAAAAATAACAAATCCAAAAGTCTGCTTTCAGTTTTATCTTGTAATTTATATAATCGTCCAAATTTGGGTTTGCATCTGCGTTTTGTACATTTATGCAAGCATCGGCTGCAATCGGCATTTGGCTTACCAAAAACACGCGTTAAAAAACATCATCTCAAATGTCCAACAAAGAATTGATTACGCATTTTTACACCTGTTTTCAACAAAAAGACTACCAGGGTATGCAAGACTGTTATTCAGACCAGGCTGTCTTTAACGACGAGGCATTCAAAAATTTGGATAGTGAGGAGGTAAAAGCGATGTGGGAAATGCTTTGTAAGACGGGTAAAGAGTTAAAATTAACATTCGGTAATGTATCCGAAACAGCCCGTGGCGGAACCGCTGAATGGACAGCCTCCTACTTGTTCTCACGAACTGGAAATACTGTTGTCAATAATGTCCATGCCAGTTTTCTGATTGAAAATGGCAAAATTATCAAACACACAGATACTTTTGATTTTTATCTCTGGGCAAAACAAGCCTTCGGACTAACCGGGCTTTTGATTGGGTGGACACCTTTTTTCAAAAACAAAGTACAGACTACTGCCCGTGAAAGTCTGGCTAAATTTATGACCAAAGAATAATTTCAATTTTTAATAATAATATCTGAACTATTCCCAATCTATACGACAAGAAAAATGAAAAAAGCCATTTTACTATCTTCTCTGTTATTCATAGGAGCTATTTCTGCGCATGCACAAACTTTTAGAGGGCTAGATAAAAGCCCTGCCGACATTGCTTATTATCCAGATAATTTTGCTCACGATCGCAAGGGAGATGAAAAAGCATTGGTCAAAGTGACATACAGCCGCCCCGCCAAAAACAACCGTGAAGTGATCGGTAAGCTCGTGCCATTTGGGAAAGTCTGGCGTATGGGTGCCGACGAAGCTCCGGAGATCAAATTTTATCAGGACGCAACTTTTGGAGGAACAAAAGTGAAGGCGGGAGTTTACTCCCTGTTCGCTATTCCGGGAGAAACAGAATGGACGATCATTTTGAATAAGGACCTGGACTTTTGGGGTGCTTATAAATACAAAGAAGAAAATGACGTGCTGCGGGTAA
Organism: Dyadobacter sp. HNCC25DJ186; assembly: GCF_056895235.1. Taxonomy (NCBI): domain Bacteria; kingdom Pseudomonadati; phylum Bacteroidota; class Cytophagia; order Cytophagales; family Spirosomataceae; genus Dyadobacter; species Dyadobacter sp. HNCC25DJ186. The sequence continues at coordinate 244,431 of NZ_JBXHAS010000008.1, read as the reverse complement.
AAGCGCCAGCAAAAAAATCAGATGTGACACTTGAAAACTTTTCGCTGCAATTTGCAAAAGAGGGAGCAGGTGCCCTGATGAATTTTGGATGGGAAAACACCGTTGTAAGTGTCCCCATCACTTTTTGATAAAAACAGAAATGGGTGAGTCGCAGTTGATCCGCTACTCACCCATTTTCAATAAAACTAAAATTTACTGCATCGAAGGTTTCATTTCCCACACATTCAAATCCTTGAACGTCGTGGCCACTTCTGTTGAAAATAATTCATAAGTTACTTTTTCAGAAACCGGGAAAACCAGATCCGTTAAAACCTGCCTGCCGCTGTTCGCGAAAACCTCAACACTGTTGTTATCAACCAGGATTCTGATGGCAATATCGCCGCCGTCATCTGGCAAAGGGACGGATTCGATACTTGGAAACTTCGCACTAAAACTTACATTTCCACTTTTTGTTCTGTCAATTTTCAGCGTATTATCGATTTTATTGTAATAGACCAGCGTCTCATAATCACCATGTTTCAGCAGTTTTATACCCGTCTGTTCTGCCGAGCTTCTTTTGATAATAAATTCAATATCGAGCGCATTTCCGGACACTGAGTTCAATAATTTACTGCCCGTTACTGCAACCGAACTTTGTTTCGCCAGGAGGTTGCCCCGATAATTGTTCACTTCTCTGATCGGGAATGATTTAATCCGGTACTCCCCTTTTTCGTTTTTATATAGTGTTAACTCGCGAGGAGCCGCCATCTGTCCGCGAAAACCTTTTGAAGGAGTTGTTGCCGCATACTCCCAGCTATTTTCCCAGCCAATCATAATTTTCCGCGTATCGTTTTCAGGAAGATTATTGAAAATGATCCCTGCATAAAAATCTTTCCCGTTGTCAAGATAAAGCGGATATGGCAAAGGATCCGCGGTGAAAGTTTTTCCATCAAAACTTCCGATAAAATATTGCATACCCAGATTCCCATTTTGCTGAGGATGGCCGCCTGATAACGTAATGACCCACTTGTTCACCCCGGCTTCATTTTCAACAGGAAGCTCAAAAATATCCGGGCACTCCCAAATTTTACTTTTATCGCCGAGCTTATCTCCAAATTCGCTCAACAAAGTCCATTTTTTCAGGTCAGGCGAACTGTAAAATTGCACACGAAAGTCCAGCGGCAAAGCCACAATCATGATCCATTGCTTAGACGCTTCACGCCAAAAAACCTTCGGATCGCGAAAATCCGTTGTGTTCAAATTGATCAGAGGATTATGGTCGTAACGGGTAAATTGCTTTCCATCAAGACTATACGCCATACTCTGGCTTTGGGAAATGCCTATGCCGGCACTATCAATATGCGCCGTGTATATGGCAACAAGAGGAATTTCGCCATCTGTTTTACCTAATCCGGATGTATTATTTTTGTCAACCACTGCTGTTCCGCTAAAAAACATAGTACTCGTCCCGTCGCCATTCTGATAATCCTGCAAAGCGATCGGTTCGTGCTCCCACTTCATCATATCCGTGCTTGTCGCGTGGCCCCATGACATATGACCCCAGGTATCTCCTTCGGGGTTGTATTGATAAAAAATATGGTACTTGTCGCCATAATATACCAGTCCGTTGGGATCATTCGTCCAGTTTTGCGGAGGCGTGAAATGATAAATCGGCGTGTAAGTCAGATCGCTTGTAGAATCGACAGCTTGTGCCTGCGTTTCGGTTAGGTTCACAAGTTGACAAAAAGCAGACGCCAGCGTGATCGTCAATATCGATTTTAATATGGTCATAATTACCGTTCTGTTAGCAGGGTTTTAATTTGTCTGTTAGTTAATCATTTTTCGATTAATTCTAAAAGTATTAAATAACAGTGCCCGGCAATTTATTTCATTGTCACTGGAAATTGTTGTTTCAGTATTAATTTGAAAATATTTATTCTGGGAAAAAACATTGGAAAATTATATCTGATCAATGTAATTATCGACTTCATAGCCAGATTATTGATTCAAAGTACGGCAATCTAAAAACGCGTTATCGATCTAAATAATGAAAATTCAGGTATATAGTTAAAAGAACCAGGTTGCGAATGCGACGATACGAAACATATAAATTATGAAACTTCATCTTGTTTTCCTCATTTTAATAAGCTCGTGTCTTGCGTGCCTGAAGGATGATGAAAAATCTATAAACACCAATCCGGAGACGAAAAACGGTCTAACTTATCTTGCCCTCGGCGACTCATACACGATCGGTCAAAGCGTAACCGAAGCGGAAAGATGGCCGGTACTTTTTGCCAAAAGTATGAGTGCTAATGGCTTAAAAGTTTCGGAACCTGATATTATCGCGAAAACAGGCTGGACTACTGCTAATCTTCTGAGTAATGTCAGTTCCTTAAATGCCGAAAAGCCGTATGACCTGGTATCATTGTTGATTGGCGTCAACAACCAGTATCAGGGCCTTGGCCTGGAGCAATATCGTTCCGAATTCGCAAAATTATTACAGAGAAGTATCAGCCTTGCCGGAGGAAGGTCCAATCGCGTTTTCGTGATGTCCGTCCCGGATTGGGGCAGCACGCCGGCAGGTTCAGGTGCCAGAGAAATAATTGCCAAAGAAATTGATCAGTATAACGAAGTGGCGAAAGAAGAATGTGCGAAAGAGAAAATTCTTTTTATCGATATTACCCCCAGCTCAAAAATAGCATTAACAGATCAATCACTCGTGGCGACCGATGGTCTTCACTATTCAGGAAAAATGCATCAGATCTGGGCGGACCAGGCAGTTCCGCAAGTCAAAATGTTGTTTTGATATGCTTTCAATAAGAATTTCCGGCACACCGGTATTTTGCTAAAATTACATTTTTGTAAAGTATTCAAAAAAATGGCGCGTAAATCCGGGAAGACTTTAACTTTGGGCTGTATAATAAATCCAGAGAAATAAAAAGATAATATGGAAGGTGCATTCTTATTGGAAGTAAGCCGGAGGATCAAGGAGAAAAGAATTGAAAAGAAACTCACATTGCAGGAACTGGCCGATAAATCCAGTGTCAGCAAGGGACTTATTTCGCAGATAGAAAATGGCAGAAGCATACCTTCGTTACCTGTAATGTTTAGCATTATCCAGTCTCTGGAAATGGATGTTGGTGATTTTTTTAAAGATCTGAACCTGATGGAACCAACAATTATCCTTCAAAAAAAGGAAAACTATGAAAGCTTTGAAAAAGAAAATACAAAAGGCTTCAACTATCAGCGGATATTTACCAAAAGTCTTCAGGCTACAACCATAGATTTCGTATTGTTAGAATTGCTGCCAAATTCTCACCGTGAAGAGGTTTGTACCGAAGCTTTTGAATTTAAATATATTCTAAGCGGCAAGGTGGACTATCTGATCAATGGGGATATTTACAGCCTCAGCGAAGGTGATTCTTTGTTCTTCGACGGGCGCCTTCCGCACGTCCCCAAAAATAGACATCAGGAAAGTTGCAACATGCTAATTGTCTACTTTTTTCTCCAAAAGTAAGTCCGTTTTAATCAATTCTCCCGCTCATCTGCGTTACGTAACGGTTCCGTCTGAATGCTGTTTCTTTATTCCGGAACCATAAATTGGAGTATACCAGGGAGAATTTCGACGGATACTTCTGTTGCTCTATCAATTTTAAATAACTCATCATCTGCATGAACATCCTTTCCTTCCCAGGATATCTCGATTTTCTTTGCTTTTATCTTTGAAAATGAGTAATTATCTTCCTTACCATTAATACGGTTTAGAAGGAATTTCTCAAACTTTCGCTGATCGTTTTCCGATATCAAAACTACTTCAAAGACTCCGTCGCCAGGATCTCCGGAACCGGACAGCCCCAGATTAGGTCCAATCGAAGTAGTGTTCATCACTTCAACAAGGATATACCTCCCTGAATAATCGACATCATCAGCAACTACTTTGCAATGCCGCGGCTCGTAAGCCAATACCACATCGTGTAATACCTCACGTGCCGTTTTAATTTTTTCATCCCTGTCGTCACTCAGCTCATCTTCCAGTTTCTTCATCACTTTCATCAATTTTGGGAAAATACCAAAACCAAAACCTTCCAGAAAAAACACTTCCTCTTTGAGCCCCCGAACTTTTCCAATATCAAATTTTTTCAACTTGAATTTATGCCAGGATCTGACAATATCAATCACTTCACCCGAAATATCTAAGGTAGTTGCAACATTATTTGCAGTTCCATGAGGCAGCAAAGCAATGGGAAATTGTTTGTCAATTACCCTCCTTTTCACCAACGCCTTAGCAGTACGACGCACCGTACCATCCCCGCCAGCAACAATTATAAAATCGATATCATCCCGAAAATCATCCCAGCCAGCCTTTTTAACAGAAGAATATTTGATCCCGATCCCTTCCGCCTCAATGATCTTTGTAAGCTCTTCTTTTGAGAAGTCTTTTTCTCCGGCACCTGGGTTATGTAACAACTGAGCACGTTTCATAGCGTAGTTTTTAGTTAAAACAATGATAATAAAAATATACCAGGCACCATTTTTTTAAGAATACTAAGAAAAAATCTTACGCTTATGAGAATTCTGGTAACAAATGACGACGGAATATATAGCCCGGGAATTGCAGCCCTGGCCAAAATTGCTTCACGGTTTGGTGAGGTCAGAGTTGTAGCCCCCGACATTGAACAATCCTCTATGGGTCATGCCATTACGGCATCTCGACCGCTTTCCTATAAAAAATCACCGATTGTTTTTGAAGGAATTGACGCCTATCGGGTAAATGGAACGCCAGCTGATTGTGTGGCATTGGGACAGCACCTTTGGGAAAAAACGGATGTTGTATTGTCCGGTATCAACATGGGGCCAAACCTGGGGAATGCGATGTGGCATTCAGGGACATTAGCGGCAGCAAAGCAGGCCGTTTTGTTTGGCATGAAAGGTATCGCGCTAAGTACTCCGGTTGGCGATACCGAACCAGACTTTGATCTGCTTGATCCGTTTGTGGAAAAGGCACTTGATATTTTGCTTAAGAATCCTGATCTGAACCTGATCAATGTGAACTTTCCTAAAAATCCGAAAGGTGTGCGCTGGACGAGACAGTCAGTGAGGCTTTATGATAATAAAATTGTCCCGGCGCTCGATCCCATGGGAAGAAAAAGTTATTGGTTTACTGTGGTTCCGCTTGAAGCGGCTGAAGAAGGTTCGGACCGATGGGCGATTGAAAATGATTTTGTTTCAATCACTCCTTTGAGACTCGATCTTACGAATGAAGCTGAATTGGTAAAAGCGCAATTAAAATATCCAATTTCATAGGATTGAAGTGATACCTGATCAGCTCAGCAACTCACGCGAAATACGACTTTTCTGAAAATGTTTGAAAAACGTGCCTTAGGGATTAATATCCCTGAGGCACGTTTTTCAGTTTTTTGGAAAAATAAATGTGGCTTATGAAAACGTTTGCAGAATTTATAAGGGGTAGAATTAAGAATTGACCGTCTTACTCTCAATGAAAGATATTATTCAAAACCCCTTAATTCCAGTAAATACAGCTATTTCGCGCCATGGACAACACTAAAACCGGTAACTACCGTTGGGTTATTTGCGCCCTGCTTTTCTTCGCAACCACCATTAATTATGTTGACCGTCAGATACTTGGTTATTTAAAACCCACACTGGAAGTAGAATTTAACTGGACGGAGTCTGACTATGCTAATATTGTTACGATTTTCGCTGCCTGTTATGCTTTTGGTTATATTATTTTCGGGAATTTTATCGATAAAATCGGTTCTAAACTTGGGTATTCTGTTTCCATTATTATTTGGAGTGTCGCCGCGATCGCACACGCTTTTGTAAAAAGCACTTTCGGATTTGGTGCTGCCCGAGCGGTTCTGGGACTTGGAGAAGCGGGAAACTTCCCTGCCGCGGTGAAGGCCGTTGCGGAATGGTTCCCTAAAAAAGAACGCGCACTGGCCACAGGAATCTTCAACTCCGGAACCAGTATCGGAGCCGTGGCTGCGCCTATTCTTGTACCCTGGCTTTTAGGTGCTTATGGATGGCAGGAAGCGTTCATCATTACAGGTGCACTAGGCTTTATATGGCTGATATTCTGGTGGTTCCTGTACGAAATACCTTCAAGGCAAAAAAGACTGTCAGCAGCTGAATTCGAATATATTCATAGTGACAACGAAGCTGATACCTCTGCAACGGACAAACCGATCAAGTGGGCATCTTTATTGAAACTTAAACAAACCTGGGTATTTATTATTGGAAAATTCCTCACCGATCCGATCTGGTGGTTTTTCCTTTTCTGGCTTCCATCATACTTCGCAACCACTTTCTCACTCGATCTAAAAAAACCAAGTATCCATTTGGTGGTGGTTTATACTGCAACAACCTTTGGCAGTATTGGTGGTGGATATTTATCATCCTATCTGATCAAAAAAGGATGGGCTCCTTTGCGTGCAAGAAAAATTGCGCTGTTGATCGTTGCTTTCGCAGTGTTACCAATTATGCTTGCTCAATTCGCTACAAATGTCTGGGTGGCCGTCGGAATTATCAGCGTTGCAGCTGCGGCGCATCAGGCGTGGAGCTCAAATATTTTCACAATCGTGTCCGATTTGTTTCCAAAACGCGCAGTAAGTTCGGTGGTGGGTATGGGAGGTTTCGTTGGTTCAATGGGTTCAACCTTGTTTCCACTGCTGGTGGGTGCTTTGCTGGATTATTACAAGACTGCCGGAAATATTGGCGCGGGTTACAATATCCTTTTTATCATTTGCGGATGTACCTATTTCGTTGCCTGGACCTGTATTCATTTCCTGACTAAGAATATGACACCAGTCGAAGAAGCTTTGAAAGAATTGTAGTTAAATTATTCCACAAATAATTTGTATTATTGTTCTCTGGCAAGTTTCGCAAAAATCTAAGAAGCACATTAACTGTATAACCTTAAAAATGAAAAAGTTACGTTACCCTTTTTTGTTGATTTCACTTGCAGGAACTTTACTCTACTGTAAGTCTAACAAGCAAAGTGGAACAACCCTATCGGCAGCTTCCGCGACGGAAGTTTCGGCCACGGAACCTGAGCAAACTGATTTCAGCAAATCTCCATTTTTGACAGCTGAACAATCCATGAAAAAAATCAGGATTGAAGAGGGATTTGAAGTCAAGCTGGTGGCGTCCGAGCCATTGATCAGTACGCCTGTTGCCTTCTCTTTTGATAACAAAGGCCGCATGTGGGTGATCGAAATGACTGGCTACATGCCGGATACGGTAGGCACAGGCGAGGACATTCCAAATGGAAAGATCGTTATTTTAGAAGACAAGAATAAGGACGGTGTCATGGACGACCGGAAAGTTTTTCTTGACTCACTGGTTTTGCCCAGAGCACTATGCCTGATAGAGAACGGTGTTTTAATCGGCGAACCAACCAACCTGTGGTTTTATGAAATAAAAAATGACAAACCGGTTAATAAGACTTTGGTTGACGATAAGTATACCGAAGGAGGCAATGTGGAGCATCAGCCTAACGGTTTGCTTCGGGCGATGGATAACTGGATTTACAATGCAAAATCAAGCAAACGTTACCGCCGGAAAGGTGATAAGTGGTTAATTGAACAAACTCATTTTCGCGGACAATGGGGAATTTCCCAGGATAATTATGGCCGGCTGTATTACAACAACAATTCTCAAAACCTGCTGAGTGATTTCTTCATGCCAGGCCTTGGTGCCAATAACAAAAATCAGCGTATGGTTGCAGGTTTTAATGAAAAGTCGGTTGCAAATAATAAGGTTTACCCAATTCGTCCGACGCCGGGTGTTAACAGAGCCTACATGAAAGGCGTGATCGATGATAGCCTTCGCCTTATAGATTTTACCGCTGCATGTAGTCCACTGGTTTATCGCGGAGATGTTTTTGGAAAAGCCTATGAATCAAACGTTTTTGTTGCTGAGCCTTCTGCCAATCTTATCAAGCGTAATATTCTGAATGATGAGGGCTATGTAGTCAAAGGAGCACAGGCATACAAAGGCAAAGAGTTTCTGGCAAGTACCGACGAGCGTTTTCGTCCGGTTAGCTTGTATAATGCGCCTGATGGAGCGATGTATATCGTTGATATGTACCGCGGAATCATCCAGCACAAGACTTATCTAACTCCTTATCTGAAAGGACAAATTGGAAAAAGAGATTTGACACAACCACTTTCGGCTGGCAGGATTTATAAGGTTGTCCCAAAAAATTCCAATCCGAAGTCTCCTGCCCTGGCAACGGATGCTGATGGTCTGGTAAAATTATTAAGCAGTAAAAATGGCTGGGTTCGTGATTATGCACAAAACGCGTTGATTGACGGAAGATTCAAGCAAGCAATACCAGCCCTGGAATCCGCAGCGAAACAAACAGAAAACGAATTGCTCGCCATTCATGCATTATGGACACTGGAAGGTTTGAATGCTTTAAAAACAGATGAAGTGCTGGCATTACTTAAACAAACTTCCTGGCCTTTACGGATGGAAGCACTTGCCGTTTTGCCCTCTGTCATTAATGAGCAAACCTCTAAGCAGTTTGCCTCAGCGTTGAACCAAATGATCGCTCAAAATGATACGTTGGCAGCGCCCTATGTGGCATTTTTAGCAAATTATATAAAACCTTTTGACAAATCTGCTGCGAATAATCTTTTGGTTACTGTTGCTAAAAAATATCCTGCTAACAAATATGTAACAGATGCGGTGATCAGTAATTTGCAGGATACAGAGGACATCTTTAAAAATGAATTGACAGCATCGTTGCCAGACTCCAATGTGTTCATTAAAAAACAATTGGAAAAGATTATTGCACAGGCTGCTAACGCAAGAGCCAACAGGGATCCAAAAGTTTTGTTGAAAGAATATCCAAAAGGAGCAGCATTGTTTAATACGGTATGTCAAACCTGTCATGGCGCGGATGGAAACGGCGTAAAGTCTCTTGGGCCTCCTTTGAACCAATCTGAGTGGGTTACGGGTGATAAGAATAAACTCATTTCAATTGTGTTATTCGGATTGACGGGTCCCGTAAAGGTCAATGGCCATATTTACAAAACACCGGAAGTTAGTGGTGATATGCCCGGGATTGGATATGACAAGGAAATGCCAAGTGAAGACGTTGCGCAGCTACTGAGTTTTATCCGCAAGTCATGGAGAAATAATGGCGATAAAATCAGTACGGAGGAAGTTGCCTCGGCAAGACAAAAATTAACGAATCGCCAGAAGGCATTTACCGTTGAAGAGTTGAACGGAATGTGATAGCAATAATTCCAGCAAAAAGCCAGATTCGGAATAAATTCCCAATCAGGCTTTTTGTTTTATAAGGCGTTATATTTTTACGGCAATCACGATTCCGGTCGCCCAAACCTGTTTTGTTAAGACCAGATCTTTCCGCGCTTCCAAATCTTTGATAAGATTTTTTGCTTTTTGGTCATGTCCTTCCGGCCAGTTTGGCTGCGGCATCATGTCATCTATGATATAAATTCCACCTTTGTTCAACATTTCCAAAACCTCGTCGAGAAGTAAATACTTTCCGTGCCAGGTATCGGCAAATATATAGTCAAATCTCATTTCCTGATTATTTTCTACCCATTCTTCCCCATCTGCAAGTACCAAAGCCAGGCGAGAATCTTGTGACAAATACCGATCGGCGATGTCTAAAAACTTCTCGTCATTATCGATTGACAATAACGTAGAATTTCTATCCATACCCGCAAGGATCCACGATGTCGACAATCCTGTACCTGTTCCGAGTTCGAGAAATCTACCAGATGGTTTTGAAGCGGCCAGTGTTTTCAGCAGTGAACAAGTCTGAATATCAGACGCCATGTTGAAGCCAGAGGCTTTGGTAGCCAGATCAATGGCCTCGTATGCACTTGGTAAAGGATTGTTAATTTCCTGTGTCATCAGAAGAATGTTTCGTTCAGATGGAAAAATAGATAAAATTTCATCGAAATCATACGCAACTTCTTCAAATTTTGAAATATTATTGACTTTCAGACGAGAGCCCGCCAATTTTCTATCCAAACATTTACCCTAAATGCATCGATACTCCGTCACGAACCGTTACCTTTGCGGCCTTACTTTTGCATTGATTAGAATTTTATGTCATTATATACCACCGAATCCTCGATTATCATTACCTGCAACAAGCGTCTTGCGCCATATCTGGAACAGGAAGTGAAGGATCTCGGATTTATAATCGAAGAAGCTTTTGTTACTGGTGTTCGCGTAAAAGGAACCATGAACGACTGCATTGTTCTTAACCTGAATTTGTACTGCGCCAGCCAGGTGTTATATAGTTTGGAAAAATTTCAGGCAAATAATCCGGATGAAGTTTATACCCATTTATTAAAAATGGAATGGGAAGACATTCTTCCTGATCCTGGCTATTTTTCAGTCACAAGTAATGTGCAACATCCGACAATAAACAACGGAATGTTTGCCAATTTACGTGTTAAAGATGCTGTTGTGGACCGGCTGAGAGAAAAGCGCGGAACACGCCCGTCAACAGGTTCTGAACTGACAGGTGCGGTTGTACACCTTTTCTGGAAACATGAGAATGCTGAAATCTTTATGGACACTTCCGGGGATTCGCTTGCGCGCCATGGCTATCGAAAAATACCTGGACGGGCGCCGATGTTGGAAGCATTGGCTTCTGCTACAATTCTTGCGAGCCAATGGGACAAAAAGTCTCCTTTTGTTAATCCGATGTGCGGATCGGGCACGCTGGCTATCGAAGCTGCTTTAATTGCGAGTAATACGAGACCGGGATTGTTCCGTGACAATTTCGCTTTTATGCATATTCAGGGTTACGATAAGGAAGTTTATTACAACGAAATGTACAAACTCGAAGATCAGATCGTGGAAGTTCCGGGACTACGGATTCTCGCGACAGATCTGAGTGAGCTTGCAGTCAACAATGCTAAGAAAAACGCGATTGCTGCCGGCGTAGCCGATATGATTGAATTCGGCGTTTGCGATTTTGCTGACACCGAAGTTCCTGAAGGCGCGAAAGGTGTCTTTTTTGTAAATCCGGAATATGGCGACAGACTTGGTGAAATTGATGAACTGGAAGAAACCTATGCGCGGATTGGTGATTTTATGAAGCAGAAATGCAAAGGTTATTTTGGGTACGTTTTCACAGGAAACCTCGATCTCGCCAAAAAAATTGGCCTGAAAGCAAAACGCAGAATTGAGTTTTACACCAGTACGATCGACTGCCGCTTATTGGAATATGAACTGTATGAAGGAACCCGTGCGGTAAAAAACGTGGTTCCGGACTCGATATGACGCAGACCATATCACCAATGGATTTGTATGACAAATTTGCTTTCCGCTGTTGGCAATTGTACAAAATATCATCAATCTGATATCCGATTGCTGAAATCCGATGCAGCGCAAAAGAAATCTTGAAAAGGTCTATACATAACACATTATTTTCCCCGGCACTTCGTTACTATGGAGTTTTCAAAAAAGCGGAAACTTCATACTTTTGTTTTGTGCGTTGTAAAATGGATCCAATGAAAATCAGTTTTGTAATTATCTTCACTTTATTTTGCTTGTCTTCCTGTCAATGGATTGGAAATACGCCAAGCTTTGGAGACGATTATATCACTTATAAAATCAGTAAAGGTAACCACGAAATTGACAATAATTCGAACGGGCTTTTTACAGGAAACGAACTGAAATTTCAGGCAATTTTTGACAGCACATGCATCTATCAGACGGCCAATCCTGGAAACCAGCATGATATTAATAAGCTGCTCGGATTTTCAGATTGCAACACGCAACACCATGAGAACAGTGCACGTTTTGGCTGGAATTGGCGTGAAAATGCCTTGCGGATTTACGCCTACGTATATCTTTCCGGCCAGCGGCAGGAAAAAGAACTTGGAACTGTCGAATTAGGGAAATCGTCGAGTTACAAACTAAGTACATCCAAAAATACTTATGTTTTTGTTTTGAATGGCAACACGACTATTATGCCCCGTCACTGCTCCGGCGGATTGGGAATATCCTACAAACTTCTCCCCTATTTTGGCGGTGATGAGGTCGCTCCTCAGGATATAAATATCAAAATCCGAAATATTGAGTAATTGGTAAAACGGATCATCATAAATATAGCGCCAATCGCTCCTTCTAACGATTAATTGCCCATTTGAAGTTATTTGTAAACAAAAAGAGCAGCCATCTTCATGACCGCTCTTTTCAATTGCTGGGTTACTCAGACTATTCGTCTGAGATACTGACACCTGTATTTATTCTGCTTGCCTTTCTAGCCCGCACAGTGAGCCTTGCTTTAAAATAAGGCTCCTCTTTATTTATTTTTTTTTCCCGACTGCCTGTTCCCGTATTTTCCATTTTTCTTTCCTGGGTATTTGGGTACATTGCTTTGGCAGTCTCATCTCGTTTCCCAGCTTTCATATCCTCAAAAGCACGGGTTGAAATTTTTCGCCTCGTTGTCATATCAAGGCCGCTAAGATGATTTTCTCTGGCCATAATTTTAATAAGTTAACATTTTATATAACTAAAACAATATTCTTGCTTTGTGCCTGTTCACTTACAAACTCCGTTCCACAAAGAAATAAAACTGGATCAGTTTTTTTCCGATTATAAAACTTTGTAACAGAGCTCGTTGCCAAGTCATGACAACGTTTTTATCCTAAATGAGAACGGGAATAAATTCCCCAGTTGTAACCTAAACTGTTAAAAATATGCCGCATCAAATCAAGTTGGACCTGCCATTGCTATCTAAAATACAGGATTTCCTTTTAAAAACTGAGGAAAATAATGAGGACACAGAATATTCCTCAGACCAGGAATATATAGTAAATGCCATCATAGAGCTTGTGAGAGTAAAAGGACGAATGACGATCATGGAAGAATTTGAGAAAAGCTACATTCATCCGCTGATCACAATCCAAAAATGGATTGATGAACTCAAACTCATTACAAATGAAGCGATAAACGATTTTACCTTCGGCAGCAAACATTCGCTTTTCAAGAAAAGGATCACGGAAATGAACGGTTATGATGTGATCCAGTTGATCAAATATCTAAAAGACGACGGATTGATAGCTTAGCAGTCTCAGCGAATTCATGGCTCGTCAAGTTGTTTCAGCGCATTTATTGGCCAGATTTTTCAATAAATCGAAGTTATTGGTATGATATTTACGTATACACCTTTACATTTGAATAATTTAGTTATGAAAAGAATTGATCTTATGAATAAGTTAGATAAAAGTATGGATCCATACTGCCTCTGGTCACTTGAAAAATTCGTCGTCTATCTATGATTCTTATTGTCGACGATAGATCAGAAAATATTCTCCCTTTAAAGAAAATCCTTGAACTGCATAATTTCGAAACTGACAGTGCGGAATCCGGGGAAGAGGCCTTAAAAAAAATCCTTAGCCACAGCTACTCGCTCATCATCCTGGATGTGCAAATGCCTGGTATGGATGGATTTGAGGTGGCAGAAGCCATTTCCGGTTTCAATAAGGCAAAGGATACGCCAATTCTTTTTCTCTCAGCGGTTAATAAGGAGAAGAAATTTATAACGAAAGGATATACATCCGGGGGTATCGACTATTTGACGAAGCCAGTTGATCCGGATATTCTGCTCCTGAAAGTCAAAACTTTCCATAAATTGTACGAACAGCAGCAGCAACTTAAAGCAATCCAGTTATCACTTCAGAGTGAGATTGAAAGCCGCAAGAGGGCACAGGAAGACCTTGCAGCACACATGCAGGAATTGCAGTTCGTACTGGAATCGCTTCCCCAGATCGCTTTTACGATGTCTACTGACGGAAAAATTGAATATGTCAATAAGCACTGGTTTCAATATTCGGAAGACATACAAAATTTATTACAGACACACCCGGAGGATCATCTTTGCGAGACATGGAAAGACTCTTTACGAAACGGTTCAGAGTTTTCGTGCGATCTCAGATTACGTCATATTTCAACCGGAGAATACCGCTATTTTCTTCTGAAAATCATTCCTGTTCTTCAGCAGGGGAATGTGATTCGATGGGTTGGAAGTTATACAGATATTCATCAGCAAAAAATGGCTAATGAGATGCTGGAACAGAAAGTTGAGCAACGAACCAAAGAGCTTGTTTTAAAAAATTCAGAGCTGGAAACGACCAATCATGAACTTCAGCAATTTGCCTGGGTCGTGTCGCACGATCTTAAAGAACCGTTGCGAAAAATTCAGACCTTCAATCACCTTATCAAAGACAAATTTCTGGTTGGTAACAGTGAAGCGGAATCCTATCTGGACAGGTCGATCAGTTCTTCGAAACGGATGTCCAGCCTGATCAGTGATCTTTTGGATTATTCGCGTTTATCCATTTCGGCGAATTTTATCCTGACAAATTTAAATGAACTGATTGACGAGATCCTGGAAGATTTTGAAGAAAATATCCAGGAAAAACGGGCCATAGTCAACGTTGGCCATTTGCCATTGCTGGAAACCATTCCAAGTCAGATCCGCCAGGTTTTCCAAAACCTGATCAGTAATGCGTTGAAATTTTCCAAACCTGATACTTCACCGATGATTTCTATCTCAGGGGAAATTATTGAATACAAAAGCGAAGATTCCCCGGTATCGCCAACCGGAGAGTTCTGCCGAATTACGATCAATGATAATGGAATAGGTTTTGACGAAAAGTTCCTGGACCGGATTTTCGTTATTTTTCAACGACTTAACAATCAAAGTAGTTACGAAGGGACCGGGATCGGTCTGGCCATTGCGAAAAAAATCATGGACAAACACAACGGCATCATTTCAGCAAAGAGCCGTGAACACGAAGGTGCCAGTTTTATATTAATTTTACCTTTAACCCAAAAGGAACAACCATCTAAGTCCTTAAACACGGACGAGCTTTACCAATAATAATATGCCAAACACCTCTTCTGCCAACTCCATCATTAAGCAGTTACAAATTGTCTTTTCGTTTTCAGTGTTGTTATTGGTTCTAAGTCTTAGCGCTTCATTTTACAGCACCCAAAAACTGATCCAAAACTCGAAGCTTGTCAATCATACCAACGAGGTGTTGATAGAAGCCGAGAATATTATGTCCAATATGAAAGATGCAGAAACCGGACAACGTGGCTTTCTTGTGACTTTGGACGAATCTTTTCTGGAACCTTATAATGGGGCCTATGAAAAAACCAACGCTAGTTATAAGGCGCTTGTTGAGCTAACGAGTGATAATCCTGCACAACAGAGAAATTTAGCTGAGGCTAAAAGACTTTATGAAGCGAAGTTTATTCAAATGCAAAAAACCATTGACAGGACAAAACAGAATGACGCATTTGCTTTCAATGTTTCGGAGCGACAGAAGGAAATGATCAAAGGGAAAAAGGTCATGGATCAGCTGCGTAGCGTTGTTCAGCATATCAACGTGGAGGAAAACAGGATTTTAAAAGAGCGCACCGAAGCACAGCAGGTCTACATTACCTACACTCCAATATTGGTTTTATTCGCAGCTTTGATTTCTATCCTGATCACAGGTTTTGCTTATCTCAGGATTAAAAAAGATCTTGACAATCGTATCAGAAAACAAAAAGAGGCGGAGGCGTTATATCAAGAAACCAATCAACGGATAACAGTAATTGAGGGAATTACAAAGATGGTTTCAGAGGGTGATTATACCGTAAGAAGCACAGATAATACCGACGATGAGTTAGGAAGGATTTCGACAGCATTGAATTTTATGACCAATTCCCTTGAACAGACGTTTAAGGATTTGTCCAATAAAAACTGGCTTCAGGCCGGCACCGTCAAACTGAGCGATGCAATTCGCGGCGAACGAATTCTACATAAGCTCGCTGAAAATCTTATTGAAATCATAACGGGTTATATAAACGCTCCGCTCGGAACAGTTTATATTCTGGATAGAGACTGGAATTATAAGTTGGCTGGTTGTTTTGCTGCAACCAATGCGCCGCAATCAATTAAAGGAGGTGAAGGACTTTCCGGACAGGTAATCAAAAGCAAAATGTCGGTTATTATCCGTAATCTGCCTGAAAACTATGTTCAGGTTAATTCGTCAATTGGCCAGACTCCTCCCGTTTGTCTTGTAATTTTGCCTTTAGTTTACGCAAATGAATGTATTGGCGTCATCGAGCTGGGATTGCTTCGCGAGCCAAACGATCTGGAAATGCAATTCCTGACCGGCAATCTTGAAATGCTTTCGATCGGCGTAAATGCTGCTCTGGATTATGTGAAACTTCAGGACTTCCTGGAAGAAACCCAGGCTCAGTCGGAAGAATTACAGACACAGCATAATGAACTTGAAAACCTGAACGCCGAGCTGGAAGCGCAGGCGCAAAAACTTCAGGCATCGGAAGAAGAACTGAGAGTCCAGCAAGAAGAATTACAGCAAACGAATGAAGAACTGGAAGAGCGCAGCGGATTGCTGGAAGAAAAAAATATCGAAATTCAGAAGAAAGCTGAGGAGTTGGAATTGACTACAAGGTACAAGTCCGAGTTCCTGGCCAATATGTCACATGAATTAAGAACACCTCTGAACTCGATCCTGCTTCTTAGCCGTTTACTTGCAGAGAATGACGAGAAAAATCTGAACAGCGATCAGGTGGAATATGCAACGGTCATCCAGTCGTCAGGAAACGGCCTTTTGGGATTGATTGATGAAATCCTGGATCTTTCTAAAATCGAGGCTGGCAAGATGGATCTTGACTATGCCAATGTTTCCATCAAGGATATCGCGGCAGAATTAAACGGACTTTTCAATCCGGTTGCCCGTCAAAAGAATATAGAATTCCGAATTATTATCGAGGATAATATTCCGGCGGTCATCGAGACTGATAAGATGCGTCTTGAACAAATTTTAAAAAACCTGATTTCCAACGCGCTCAAATTTACCTCCAAGGGGTCAGTGGAAATGACGGTAAGGCCGAATCCGGTAAATAAAAATTCGATTTGTTTCGCAATAAAAGATACTGGTATTGGTATTCCTCCCGAAAAGCAGCAATTAATTTTCGAAGCATTTCAACAGGCGGATGGCTCCACCAAAAGAAAGTACGGTGGAACTGGATTAGGACTTTCTATAAGTCGAGAACTTATTAAATTGTTGGGAGGAGAAATATCGCTGACAAGTGTGGTAGATGCCGGGAGTGAGTTTACGTTGTACATTCCGATTTCCCAGTCGGCAGTTTCATCTGAATCTAAAAAAATGAATTTTTTCCAGCCAGCTGAGGAAGAAATTGTCATTAAAAAAGTCGAAAAGCCGGATTACAGATACCTCAGCACCCTTATTCCGGAAGGTATTCCGGACGATCGCAACTCAATTACAGAGAAGGACAAATCCATTCTGATTATTGAAGATGACACAAACTTCGCTAAATCGCTCCTTGACTATACCCGGAAAAAGGGTTATAAAGGTATTGTTGCGGTAAGAGGTGACGAAGGCCTGGAACTTGCCGAGACTTTCAAACCTCTGGGAATTTTGCTTGACATTCAACTGCCGGTCATGAGCGGCTGGGAAGTGATGGACAGACTGAAATCGAATACAAAAACGAGACATATTCCGGTTCATATCATGTCCTCGCATAAACTGAAAAACGAAAGCCTGATAAAAGGCGCCGTCGACTTCATCGATAAACCGATGGCACTGGACAAAATGCAGGAAATATTTAAAAAGATTGAATATGTATTAAGCAGGAAATCGAAAAAAGTGCTTATCGTGGAAGACAACCCGCAACACGCCAAAGCACTCGCCTACTTTCTGGAGACTTTTAATATTAATTCCGAACTTAGGAGCGATGTCTCTGAAGGCATAAAAGCTCTAAAAACCGAGGAGGTCGATTGCGTAATCCTCGACATGGGTATTCCTGATAAGCGTGCCTATGAAATTTTGGAAGAGGCAAAAAAGAATCCAGGATTTGAAAATCTGCCGATCATTATTTTTACCGGAAAAAGTCTGTCGCTCTCCGAAGAACTCCGGATTAAGCAATATGCAGATTCCATTATTGTTAAAACAGCACATTCGTATCAGCGCATGCTGGATGAGGTTTCATTGTTCCTACATGTGGTTGAGGAAAATAAAAAACCTGCTGTTCGTGACGGAGATTTTAAAAAATTAGGAGCACTGGAACAAATTTTGAAAAATAAAACAGTCCTGATTGCAGACGATGATGTGAGAAATATATTTTCTCTCTCCAAGTCGCTGGAAAACTATAAAATGAACGTCATTACGGCACTGGATGGGAAGGAAGCACTACAAAAACTGCACGACAATCCTTCAATTGATGTCGTGTTACTGGATATGATGATGCCACAGATGGACGGTTATGAAACTGCCCGCAGGATACGTGAAAATTATCAATGGAAAAATCTGCCAGTGATCGCGGTGACTGCCAAGGCCATGACCGGAGACAGGGAAAAATGTATTAACGCTGGCGCCTCCGATTATATCACAAAACCGGTGGATATAGACCAGCTTATGTCACTGTTACGCGTTTGGCTCTATGCAAAATCGTAGAAAATACTTAATATGAAAATCTATAAATCCCACCATAATAAAGAAATATGCATAAGAAAAGGGTATTGATCGTTGATGATGATGCCAGAAACATTTTTGCACTTTCAGCTACACTGCGTGCGAAATCATTTGACTGCATTTCATGTTCCGGCGCCCTGGAAGCGTTGGAAATATTAAAAAAAGACGAAGTAATCGATGCCGTACTTATTGATATGATGATGCCGGATATGGATGGATACGAAGCCATACCACTGATCAAGAGTATTGATTCAAGAAGGCAGACGCCTGTAATTGCAGTTACAGCCCAGGCAATGGTTGGTGACCGGGAAAAATGTTTGCAGGCCGGTGCAGATGGTTATATTTCAAAACCAATTAATGTAGACAAGTTGTTGCAATTGCTAAGAGATGTTTGATATGACGATTGAGGATGAGGAAATAGACTTACTTCTAAATGACGTTTTCGAGATTTACGGATACGACTTCAACAGTTATTCCCGGGCTTCGCTAAAAAGGAGGATAATCAGACTATGCGCCTTAGACAAATTCCCAAGTTTTGCAGAATTGCGATACAGAATTCGCACCGAGGAAGATTATTTAAAACGGTTTGTTGAAGAAATTACAGTGAACGTAACAGAAATGTTCCGTGACCCTACGTTTTTTAGAGTTTTAAGAACCGACGTTTTGCCCATTCTTGGCACCAAACCATTCATAAGAATCTGGCATGCGGGTTGTTCCACAGGCGAGGAAGTTTTTTCAATGGCGATTATGTTAAAGGAAGCTGATCTGCTGAAAAAATCATTGCTGTATGCCACTGACCTGAATCCAAGCGTTTTGGAGAAAGTTAGGAAAGGAATTTTTCCAATGACACAAATGAAACAATATTCTGAAAATTATATTGCTTCGGGTGGTAAGAAAGACTTTTCAACTTATTATACTGCAAATTACGGCCAGGCAAAACTTAATCAGGAGTTGTCTGAAAAGATTATCATCTCGACACACAATCTGGTTTCTGACGGGTCTTTTAACGAGTTTGATTTGATTCTATGCCGAAACGTGCTCATCTATTTTGATAAAGATCTTCAGGAGCGCGCTCTCAAATTATTTGATGATAGCCTGGGAACACTGGGTTTTCTCGCATTAGGATCAAAAGAAACACTTAAATTTTCAACCATTCAATCAAGGTTCAGACAGCTGGATAAAGAAAAAATATGGAAGAAAATGATTTAAAAAAAACGTTTAAAGCGATCGTAATCGGCGGTTCAGCCGGAAGCCTTTCTGTGATATTCGAAATGCTTCCTGCCCTGCAGACCAACTTATCAGCAGCTATTATTTTTGTTTTGCATCGCAAAAATTCGGCAGATTCCTCTCTGTCTTCCCTGTTATCAACAAAGACGCAGATTCCAACAAAAGAAGTTGAAGATAAGGATCCATTGATACCAGGGACCATTTACCTTGCGCCTGCTGACTATCATTTATTAATTGAAAAAAACCTCTCTTTTTCCCTCGATTCCTCTGAAAAAATAAATTTCAGCCGACCCAGTATTGACGTAACTTTTGAATCCGCTGCGGATGTTTTTGGCCCGGATCTTATTGCGATCCTGCTCTCTGGTGCGAATGATGATGGGACAGCCGGGCTTTTGGCCGTAAAGAAATCCCATGGCCTGGCAATCGCCCAAAAACCTGAATCTGCTCAAATGCCTTTTATGCCTCAACACGCCATATCCAACATGGACATAGATCTGATTTTAGATGTCAAGGGGATTTCCAACTTCATCAACTCGCTGGCGAAATAGCCCCCAATAACATTCTCAATAAATACATAGAATTCATTGGAATAGTTAATATTTAAAAATAGTTTTGAGCAGGTTTTAATCAACATGGTAAAGAAGAACAGGCTCTTTGCAGAAAATTATATATTTTTTAATAATTGTCAAAAAGACATGTAATTTTACCGGTAATTAAAAGTAACAACCATTTAAAGTCAGACAATGGATTTCAAAACTATTTTAGAGAACCTCTTTGTGGAAGCGAAAGATGTTCCGGCAGAATTCTCCCTGCCCTCAGAAGTTCATCAGCGCGAGTACCTGAGCAACGGCGAGATGAAGCAGTGGAACGGACCTGTCCATGAAGTATTTTCACCGATCTGTATCAAAACTGAAAACGGATTAGAAAGAAAACTGATCGGGAGTTATCCGGTCTGTACCGAAGCAGAGGCGCAGGAATCTTTGAAGGCGGCAGTGGCGGCATACGATAACGGACGAGGCGACTGGCCTACGATGACAGTATCAGACCGTATCAAACATGTCGAGCAGTTTACCGGTAAAATGATCGAGCAAAAAGACATAATTGTCAAGCTCATCATGTGGGAAATTGGAAAATCATTCGCTGACTCTACAAAAGAATTCGATCGGACGGTTGAATATATTTATGCAACAATCGATTCGCTGAAACATCTGGACCGGGATTCTTCGGGTTTCGAAATTGTCGATGGAATAGCCGCACAAATCCGACGTTCTCCACTTGGAGTCGTTCTTTGTATGGGTCCATTTAATTATCCTTTAAATGAAACGTTCACGACCCTGATCCCCGCACTGATCATGGGTAATACGATATTATTTAAACCTCCGAAGTTTGGTACATTATTACATTATCCGTTACAGGAAGCGTTCAGAGATTGTTTTCCAAAAGGTGTTGTAAATGTAATCTATGGACGTGGAAATGCTATTATCCCGGGACTCATGCAGTCAGGAAAGATCAATGTTCTAACGCTGATCGGATCCAGTAAAGTTGCTAATGAGTTGAAAAAACAACATCCAAAAGTTAACCGTCTCCGGGCTGTTCTAGGGCTTGATGCTAAAAATGCAGCAATTATCACCAAACATGCGGACATAAGTCTAGCGGTGAAAGAAACGATCACGGGATCTTTGTCTTTTAACGGACAGCGTTGCACTGCATTGAAAATCGTTTGGGTTCACAGAAGTATTGCAGACGAATTTATTCGACAATTCAGTGCAGCAGTGGCACAATTAAAATACGGTATGCCATGGAAAAAAGGGGTTTCGCTGACTCCTCTTCCTGAGCCAAACAAAATCGAATACCTGAACGACTGTATTGCTGACGCAGAAGCAAATGGCGCGAAAATAATGAACGAAAACGGAGGAACTTCTGCGGCTTCTTTCTTTTACCCGGCTGTGGTTTACCCTGTAAATGATAAAATGAAACTGTATCGCGAAGAACAATTCGGACCCATCATCCCGATTGTCCCGTTTGACGATTTAGAAGAAACCATAGATTTTTTGATTGAATCTACACATGGACAGCAGGTTAGCATTTTCAGCGAAAATGCGGAAGAAGTTGCCTGGCTGATAGACCCGCTGGTCAATCTGGTAAGTAGGGTGAACATTAATACACAATCGCAGCGTGGACCTGATGCTTTTCCATTCACCGGCCGCAAGGACAGCGCAGAGGGAACGCTTTCTATTGCAGACGCAATCCGTTCATTTTCGATACGCTCACTCGTGGCATTTAAAATGAATGAAAGTAACACCAACCTGATCAATGATATCGTCAAAAATGACAGCTCGAACTTTTTGAGCACGAAGTTTATTTTCTAATAAAAAACTACGCATATACAAAACCCGCAGACACCGGATCTCAGCAATTGTCTGATAGCATCCGGTAGCTGCGGGATTTTTTTGATTTTAATCGTAATTTAGATTTAGTCAACACTAAATTATATTTTGTAACTATTTTAAAGAATTAAGCCCGTAAATTATTGGCATAAAATAACTTACGGAAATTGGCCCCGTCTGGCTCATGAAATATTTTTGAAATTTGCTGCCGAATAATAAAATTTATTTCTATTTTAACTTCAAATACGCTAATAAAAATCGCTCTTTGTGTTGTAGATATACGGGCGTTCCTATATTTGCAAATATTCATAAGATTGAAAGTCAGTTTTTTTGACAAAAATGGTTTGAATGCCATCAATACTTAAAAGTCTAATTCACCTAAATGCGTGATAAGATTACCCCGATAAAGAAATGTTAAACAAAGACGTTACTACCATGGACCAGGACACAAAATTGAGTGCAGATTATATTGATTCTCAGATTGGAAATATCATAGAATATTACGACCGCTGGGAATTTGGAGAAGAACCATTTTTTGGAAAAGCGCGCATCAAAGGCCTGGCAGATGACGAATTTGGAAAGTTGAGAATTATTTGTGAAGTGCTGGAGGGAAGTGATCTTGAATTGGCTTACGAAGAAGAAGATAATTTTGTTCATTCAGACAATCGTCCGATTTATGCCGGAGCTCCTCCTTTTGAAATCTATTCTGCAAACTGGGTTACCACAGACGGAAAGAAAAAGAAACAAACCTTCATTTCTTTACCCAACGAAAATGCCCGCGCTTATGCCGCACAGCTGACCAATAGCAAAGTAGTTGTAAAGCGTATTTACTAAAAAACAAAAAACCAGCTTCTTTCCAGGAAAGAAGCTGGTGAAATAAATTAAAGTCCCGTGATCAGGCTGGTATTAAAAAAAGGCTGTTAAATTCCCTCTCCACTTCAAGCAGATGCCTACGGCTGATTCCGCTATACGTTAATACCAATTCGAAACCCTGTTCTTTGGTTGATTTCTGTAATTTCCAATACTTGGGATGACTAACACCAATCGGAATTCGGAATGATTTTTCACCCGGTTCGCGGATCAAAATTTCATACTCAAATTTTAGTTTTTGGGAAATCGGATTTGGGATTGATTTGAAAATAACCTTTACTTCTCTCCGATTTTTTAACGTGAATACTTTCTCATGCACCATGGCTATCTTGTCTTAATTTTTGCTGATATAAAAATAACTTAAATTATAAAAATATCGGATAATTCGTTGGAAAATTATTAAAATACTTATTCAACGTTACACGATTGTTTCAATAAAGCAAATATTAGACGGCGTTATCTAAAATTAGTAACATTTAATACCGCTTAAATATTAAATCTATTTTTCCGATACTTTCGTAGATAAAACCACTCTTAATTATCAGTAAAACAAGCAATCGAATGAAAATACTTTTGACCGGTGCCACAGGATATATTGGAAAGAGATTACTGCCCGTGCTTGTGGAAAATGGCCACCAGGTAGTTTGTTGTGTCCGCGATAAAGGCAGATTTGCCATTCCGGAATTGCACCACGATCAGGTCAGCGTTATTGAAATCGATTTCCTGAATCCCGACAGTCTTGATGAAATCCCCGAGGATATAGACGGGGCCTATTATCTGATTCATTCGATGTCTTCTAACTCCCGAAATTTTGCGCAGTTGGAAGATCAGTCTGCCGAAAATTTCCGTAACCGGATGAACAAGACCTACGTAAAACACATCGTGTACCTGAGTGGGATAATCAACGACCAGAATTTATCTAAACATCTGGCTTCCAGAAAAAATGTTGAGGACATTTTAAAGAGCGGAACTTACAACTTTACAACGTTGCGCGCGGGCATCATCATCGGATCCGGCAGTGCTTCCTTTGAAATTATCCGTGACCTCACAGAAAAACTTCCTGTTATGATTACCCCAAGATGGCTTCAAACCAAATCCCAGCCGATTGGGATACGCGACGTAATCACCATGCTGGAGAAAGTGTTATATAATGAAAAAACATTTGCAGCAAGTTTTGATATCGGGGGCCCGGATGTGCTGACCTATAAACAAATGCTCCTGCAATATGCCGAGATCAGAAAACTGAAACGCTACATTATTACTTTGCCAGTGCTCACACCAAGACTTTCCTCTTACTGGCTTTATTTTGTGACGTCAACCACATTTTCACTCGCTACAAAACTTGTCGACAGTATGAAAGTGGAAGTGGTCTGCCACGACAACAGATTGGCCACGTTGCTGAATATGCGTCCTATGTCTTATCACGACGCCATTGCCGCTGCATTTACCAAAATAGAGCAAAATGCGATTATATCCAGTTGGAAGGATTCTCTGATCAGCGGACGAATTAATACCAAGCTCTCACAATATGTTCAGGTTCCGGTTGACGGATGTTTTAAAGACATTAAAACCTTTAGGTACAGAAACCGGGTGGATACACAGTCGCGGATCTGGGCGATTGGCGGCCATACGGGCTGGTACTACGCAACCTGGCTTTGGCAGCTTCGCGGATACTTTGATAAACTGGCCGGAGGCGTTGGCATGCGCAGGGGCAGAACATCCGGGATTGATATTAATGCGGGCGATACACTAGATTTTTGGCGGGTCTTACTCGCAGATAAAAAACAAGGACGCCTGTTATTATTTGCTGAAATGAAATTGCCGGGAGAAGCCTGGCTTGAGTTCAAAATAGAAGGAGAATGCCTGACGCAAACCGCAACTTTTAGGCCAAAAGGACTTTACGGAAGACTTTACTGGTACTTATCATTACCCTTTCATTTCTTTATTTTTAAAGGGATGATCACAGCCATCACAAAATAAAAGCTCTCGGGCTAACTTAAACCCGGAGCTTCTATTACCTAATACTACACCCTATATGGTTTCTATTTTTTCAAATCTTTGATTTCGTGCTGAACTTCCTGCAACATTTTTAATAATTGCTGCATATCCGTTTGCGGCTCCGGAAGCTGTTTACTGTGGAAACTATAATATTCCCAAAGCTCAATCACATCGGAAACGGGGACCGTATAAGCAAAGTATTGTTTGTTAAAAGATTGCAAAAGCATGGTGCCATCATCGTTGATCGTAACCTGCTTGAAAACGAAATCCTGATCCCCTTTTAAGATCACAATACAAGGCGTTTCCTTTTTTAGCAACCGCCAATCCTGTACATACCTTGTGATCACATCGCTTCCTTCAGGAACAGGCAACATCGAATCCCCAACCGTTGGAAACATACGGAAGGTCCCATTTTTTGGCAAATTCGGCAGGTTAAACTTTGGCAGGCCTGCAAGAAATTCCGGGTCGTTATACCCGGACCGATATCCGGCTTTCGCCTTTACCGGAACATATTCCACATTTTCTGCCTCGTCCTTATCTACTGTGATCGCCAGTACCCGGATTTTACTCCCTGACATGTAGGCTTCGCTCCCATCTTCCAGATCCTGCAACTTCTGCTCCGTGAGCGTGGTCAGATCAATTTTAAGAAGGCAATCGATACTCATTTTAAAAAATTCGGAAGTGTTTACCAGATCCTCCACAGTAGGATTCACCGTCCGGCCACTTTCATGAGCATTGAGCTTTACACGGGAAATCCCCAGTTTCTCGGCCAATGTCTCCTGACTCATTTTCTTACGAAGACGAAGATGCCTGATGTTTCCTGACCAAAATAATTGCTGAGCTGCCATAACGTATCGGATACTTTTGAAATCAATCAATAGATATTTTCAATATCAAATGTAATAACTTTTTATAAAAAACCTACTCCGCACCAAAAAAATATTTTCGAAACTGTTAATTCAGCAACCCAGCCAAAGAAACAATCCAAGCAAAAAAAATCTGTAATGCTCTTCAAAACACCCCAAAGCTTGCATTTTGAGAAAATAAAATTGATTTATACAATTCGTTTAACTATTTTTAAAAAACATTAAACAGAATTATGGCCCTGTATTCTATAAAAGATCTGGAACGGATCACCAACCAGAAGGCACATACCATCCGGATTTGGGAGCAGCGCTATGGCCTGTTAGAGCCTGAGAGAACGCAAAGCAATATTCGGTTTTACGATGATCAGCAGCTAAAGAAACTGCTTAACGTTTGTATGCTGATAACAAGAGGCAGGAAAATATCACATATTAGTAAACTGAATAATAAAGAGTTATCGGAAGAAATCGATAAGATTATTGCCGAATCATTTCAAAGTGAAAAACACGTTGAAGTGATCATCGATCAGGCGCTGATTGCGATAACAACGTATGACCAAATACTCTTTGACCAGCTATTTAACAATTCGGTAAAACGTTTTGGTATGGTCAAAACCTATACAAAAATCATATATCCCCTTCTTGTCCGCACGGGTCTGATGTGGATTAAGGACGATCTGCTTCCGTCGCAGGAACACTTTTTGACAAACCTGATAAAACAGAAACTTTTTTCAGCCATTGAAGGACTGCCGTTACCTGAGAAAACAGATCAGACCTGGGTATTGTTTTTGAACGAATCTGAAGATCATGAAATAGGGCTTCTTTTCGCATATTACCTTATCAGGCAGTATGGAAAAAAGGCTATTTATCTTGGCCAGCGCGTGCCATACGACGACTTGTCAAATGTTGTTCAACGATGCAATCCGACTCATATCTATTCATTTTTCATACGAAATCAGCCCGAAAATGAATTTGACAACTTATTGACTCATCTGGCGAAAGACTTTTCCGATTGCTCAATTCTAATATCCGGAGCGGATGAGGTACTGTCTAAAACCGCAGAGCGGGAAGGAATAAAAATGATTTATACCATTGAAAGTTTAATTCAAATTTTAAATTCACAAAATGAGTCAGGGAAATAGTAATTCCATGCATAAAAAAGAGTCGACAATTGCTGTGATTGGTTCCGGTTTTGCAGGAATGGCAGCCTCAGCAGTGCTGGCGCAAAACGGTATCGACGTTACTATTTTCGAAAAAAATGCGACGGTCGGGGGGCGTGCCCGTTCCTTTGATTGTAATGGTTTCGTATTTGATATGGGCCCAAGCTGGTACTGGATGCCGGACGTTTATGAAAGTTATTTTAATTTGTTCGGTAAAACGACGGCTGATTTTTATGATCTAAAACAGCTGGATCCAGGATTTGCAGTTGTTTTTGGTGCAAACGAGGTCTTTGATATTCCGGCTGATTTCGAGTCTGTCTGTGCGCTTTTTGAAGGTATCGAACCCGGAAGTGGTGCGAAACTTCGAAAGTTTATAAACGAAGGGGAATTTAAATACGTGGTTGGTATGGGTGATATGGTTTATAAGCCCAGCCACTCCATCACCGAATTTATCAGCTTAAAACTGTTTCGTGATGCACTGAAAATTCAGCTTTTTTCTTCCTTCAGCAAACACGTCAGACAGTATTTTAAGGACCCGCGGTTACTTGCGATCATTGAGTTTCCGGTTCTTTTCCTGGGTGCCATGCCAAAAGATACCCCCGCGTTATATAGTTTGATGAATTTCGCAGGTCTAAAACAAGGCACTTTTTATCCAATGGGTGGATTTGGTAAAGTGGTTGATGCTTTCAAAAAAATATCCGAAGATTGCGGTGTAAAATTTCAGACCTCGCATCCGGTTAATTCCCTGGAAATCAAATCAGGTTCGATAAGCCATATTCATACGAACGGAAAGTCAATCGCGACGGACGGTGTGATTGGCAGTGCTGATTATCAACATATCGAGAATAGTTTATTACCCGAATCTTTTCGATCTTACAAAGAAGATTATTGGGAGGACCGGACTTTTGCTCCATCCTGTCTGCTTTTTTATCTTGGCATTGACAAGAAAATTGACAAACTAAGGCATCATAATTTATTCTTTGATGAAGATTTCGAGCAGCATGCCTTTGAAATTTATAAAGAGAAAAAATGGCCTACCAAGCCGTTATTCTATGTTTGCTGTCCATCCAAAACGGATCCTTCTGTCGCGCCGGAAGGCTGCGAGAATATTTTTGTCTTGATGCCTATTGCCATTGGTTTAACGGAAACAGAAGAAATCAAGGAAGAATATTATAATACGCTGATGACACGCCTAGAAAAATTTGCAGGCGAGGATGTGCGCGCTCATGTTGTTTACAAGAGAAGTTATTCGGTGTCAAATTTTGTAAACGATTACAATGCGTATAAAGGGAATGCATATGGTTTGGCGAATACGCTTATGCAAACGGCGTTTTTTAAGCCAAAAATGAGGAGCAAAAAAGTTGATAATTTATACTATGCCGGCCAGCTGACTGTGCCGGGACCAGGCGTGCCTCCATCCATAATATCGGGCAGGATCGCTGCTCATGAACTTATTAAATTCCTAAAAAAATAACCATGAAAGTGATTTTTGATACGTTATCCGCTTCGTGCAGTAAAAAAACAACTCAATTATACAGCACGTCTTTTTCTCTGGGAATTAACTTTCTTGACAAGAAATTTCATGCTCCGATTTATGGTATTTATGGATTTGTACGCCTTGCCGATGAGATCGTGGACAGCTTTCACGACTACGACAAACATTTTTTGATGGACAAAATCAGGAAAGATACGGTTGAGGCCATTGAACAAAAAATCAGTATCAATCCAATATTGAACAGCTTTCAGGAAGTAGTGCACAAATATAATATCGAGTGGGAGCTGATCGATACTTTTTTGAAAAGTATGGAAATGGATTTGTATAAAACCACACATACCGTTGATTCCTACAACCAGTACATTATGGGCTCGGCGGAAGTCGTAGGGTTAATGTGCCTTCGGGTTTTTACGGAAGGGAATTATGTGACATACAATGATTTGCATCCCTATGCTATGAAACTTGGCTCCGCTTTTCAGAAAGTAAATTTTCTTCGTGACCTGATGGCTGACTATCAATTACTTGGACGAAATTATTTCCCGGATATTGATTTCCGCTATTTCACATTTGAGGATAAAACAAAGATTCAGGACGAAATCGAAGGAGAGTTCGATCAGGCACTGATCGGTATCAAACAGTTGCCGGCAGGGGCCAGACGTGGCGTTTATCTGGCTTATTTTTATTACAAAAAGCTGTTTCTCCGGATCAAGGAATGTCCGCCAGAAAAAGTAATGACAGCCCGAATCCGAATCCCTGACTATAACAAAATCGGATTAATGTTTCAATCATTATTTCGTCATCAATTTGATCTTTTATGACAATTTTTTGTTGTTATAATCAGAAATATAAAAGCAGGTTAAGCATGACAGGGCTTTTATAAAACCTAAATCCGGATCAAGATGAGTAATCAAGTTGTTTTAGTAAATGAAAATGATGACGAAATAGGTTTAATGCCGAAACTCGAAGCACATCAAAAAGGTGCTTTACATCGTGCGTTTTCAGTCTTTATTTTTAACACAAAAGGAGAAATTCTGCTTCAGCAGCGGGCATTTGGAAAATATCATTCAGAGGGTCTTTGGTCAAACACATGTTGCAGCCACCCCTATCCGAACGAAAGTACGCTGAATGGCGCCAAAAGACGGCTGTATGAGGAGATGGGAATACATTCTCCGTTGAACTTTTTATACTCCTTCCAATATCAGGCGGCGGTGGACAATGGCCTGATCGAACATGAACTGGATCATATTTTCTGGGCAATTTCAGACGAAACGCCTGAGATTAATGTGGAGGAGGTTCTGGATTACAAATATATCGGCTCGCAGGAGCTTAGCGAGGATATGATAAGAAACCCTGGTAATTACACCGAATGGTTCAAAATTTGTTTCGATGAAGTTTTGAGTAAAATTAAATTATAGACGTTTTTATGAGTCCTGTTTTTGTTAACATTTTGATTGTGATTGCCACTTTTGTTGGTATGGAATGCGTTGCCTGGCTTGCACACAAATATTTGATGCACGGCTTGTTCTGGTTTTTACACCATGACCATCATCAGAGAGACGATGGTGATTTTTTCGAGAAAAACGATTTTTTCTTCCTGATTTTCGCTACCCCTGGAATTCTTTGTTTGTTACTTGGCGCACAGAACGATTTCAATGCACTTTTCTGGATCGGTACTGGCATCACCCTTTATGGTATGGCCTACTTTCTGGTTCACGATATCTTCATTCACCAGCGCTTCAAAATTTTCAGAAATACAGAATCTTTCTATTTAAAAGCAATCAGAAGAGCCCATAAAGTACACCATAAACATCTGGGCAAACATGAGGGAGAATGTTTTGGTATGTTATGGGTATCGTTCAAATATTTCAGAGAAGCAAAAGCATCAATTGATAAGCAGAAGCAAGGTGCTAAATCACAGATGCGCGCTTAAAATTTTTCCCCATGCGTGAGGGAAACCAATCTGTTCATGATCAACGGAAATTTGCTCAGCGCGCGCAGGGCAATATCCGTTGTATTTTTTTTGCCCAACAGATTTTGAAGATAATATCCTGAGGTAATTCGCTTGTCAAAAGCATTTTTCCAGGCTTTCTGATAGTTCACAGCTGCCTGGCTTAAAGTAATTTTTTCTCCAAAATATGGGATCAACTGGTCTGCCAACAATTTGGATGCGCGCATTCCCATACTCATCCCATTTCCGCAAAGAGGTGTTATCGAACCCGCTGAATCTCCTAAAAAAAACAATCCATTTGCATGAGTTTGTTTCTTATGAAATTGAATATTACTAATAACCATGGCTTGGGTATAAATAAAGTCGGAGGCAGTAAAATAGTGCTTTAAGAATGGATTTTTAAATAGAACCTTCTCTTCCATTTTTTTGATATCATTCCCGTGCTCACGCAGATTTTTCGCCGTTGTAAGATAACATAAGCAGTACGCACCTGTATCCACTTTCGAAACGCCGCAATAACCGTCTTTGAAATTATGCAGCTCTATGCGATTTCTGTCCAGGTTAGTATTGATATAATATTTAACACCGATATAATTTTCATCATGTGAATGGTTCGATTTTCTAAAATCAGGATCACTACTGATAAATGTCGGCGTATATTTTCCATAACTTCCACAAATAATATTAGCTTCGAATGAGCCATGTGTCGTTGCTATCTGATGATCCCGAACACCTTTTCCGGATACATTGTATACCTTGCAATTTTGTATTATTTCCACCCCTTTGCCAGCTGCAATTTTTGCAAGCTGCGAATCAAGCGTGAAACGGCTTATACCAAAACCTCCTAAACCAAGGCGGTGATTGAGCATAAATCCTTTCTCAGAACTTATTCCCAGTTCGTTGATAATGGGCAGATCAAGCTCACTTAACGGCACACCCAGACGCATGAGAAAATCCCAGCTTTCCATCGAAATGTATTCACCGCAAACTTTATGAAAAGGATACTGATTCTTCTCAAATAAAACGACAGAAATACCTTGCTCTGCCAATTGAATGGAAAGACAAAGTCCGGCTAAACCGCCTCCGATAATCGCACAATCATAGGTTTTAGACATCGTTCCCATAGATTATTATTTCATGTCTGAACGCCCACTTGTTTTTAACGGTATACCGGACGGCACCGGAATTTTCCAGAATCGCAATCCACTCTTTTTTCTTAAAACCCCTGAGAACTGATAGCGGTGCATCATTTTTTACCAGGTAGGATTTTGAAAAAAGTTGTGTTAAAATTTTAATTGCATAATAAGCCAGCGGATTCCTTTCCAGGTCATTGATGAGCAAAATTGCTTTGTGGTTAATCGCAAACTTAATAAGGTCTGCCAGTTCTTCGGTTGTAAGGTGATGACAAAAAAGACAGGCATGAATGATGTCAATTTTCTCAATATGCTGATATATGTTTTTGTAATCATCGCAGATAAAATTAATCCCGGATGTTCCGGGGTTATTTTTTGCATACTGAATACAAACTGATTTTAAATCAACACCATACAGATCAAGGACATAGCCATGTTTCATTCGCCATTTTGAAATCCGCTTTAACGTATCTCCTCCCCCACACCCAATATCTACGATAGAATATTTTTTTTCTGGTTTAATTATTTTCTTTAAACCAGAAAAAGAAATGTCATATCCGCCCAGCCAATGATTTATAAAATCAAGTTCACGGAGGTTCTGAAATAAATCTTCTTTAGGAATTTCCTCCTGATCCAGTAGTTCTTTTTCCTTACTCCTAAACTCAAACATATTGAAGCTGCATCGTTTCAATGCTTAACCCGGGCCCGAAAGCTGCGGTGAAAATCTTTTCTCCAAGTTGAGCCTGATCCGCTTTTTCGAGTACCTGTTTCAATACAAACAAAACTGTTGGTGAGGACATATTTCCGTAGTTTTTAAGTACTTCATAAGTCTCGGAAAGCAACGATTTGTCCAGTCCAAGCGCTAACGCAAAGTCGTCAACAATCTTTTTTCCGCCTGGATGAATGGCCCAATGTGCTATGGATGAAGGCAAAAGCCTGATTTTATCTAACATTGGTAGAATATTTTCCTTTATTAACCCCGGAACATAAGAGGTCAGATTCATAATAAAACCCGTTTCAGATAATTGCCAGGCCATATCACGATATCCGTTATGCAGGATCATCGAATCAAATCTATTCACCTGAATTTTCCTTTCAAAGAATTTTTCATTGGGCTGTGAACTTATTATGATAGCGGCAGAACCGTCACCGAATATCAAATTAGAAAGCAGGTAATCATCGTTAAACCTTTTCTGAAAATGAATGGTGCAAAGCTCAGTACAAACGATCAGGACGTTTGCGTCCGGCAGGCTTCTGCAAATGGCGTCTGCACTTTTTAAGGCAATAATAGCGGCATTGCAGCCCATAAAATTGATGCTACTCCGTTGCGTCCCAGGGTTCAGGTCAAGCTCACGTATCATCTCAATATCAAGACCAGGCGCAAATAATCCTGTACAGGTTACGGTGATCAGGTGCGTAATGTCGCGCTTCCGCTGATCAAAATTTTCAATTTTACGAACCGCCTTCAACGAAAGCTCGGTGGCATATTTTTTATAAATCTGCATCCTTTCGGAAAGACCCGGCTCGCCGGTGAGCGATTGATCGAACAATTCGATTTCCTTTACGTCCTCTTCAAAATCTTTTACAACAGAATACCGACTCTCAATACCAGTCTTCGCCGCGACAATCTTAATCTTCCGTCGGGAAATCTCGTCGTTCGTTGAGTTCATGTAAAATGTACTCAATCTCTCTTGTGAAAAACAATTTTCGGGAACTGCGGTTTCAATAGCGGTGATATAACTCAAAGGAAATATTTGATAATGATGAGTACTAAAAAACAACTGTTCATACAAATTGCAGCGATCCAGTTCATGCGCATGGTATTTTTAAAATTCGCATTTGTAATGTTCTTGCTGACCAGATAGAACCAATAACAAAAATAAATTATGATCGGCAGGAAGAACATCTGAATAATAAAAAAAACCGTTCCAGAATCGTTCTGTTTAAAGTATAAGTAGTAAATTCCGTTACAAAAGGCGAACATGATGGCTGTAAAAACAAACGTCCCGCGGTACCCTAACTTATAACTAAGCGTGACAACACCGTCTTGCAAATCCTGCTTATGCTGATAAATCTGTGTCAAAGGATATGCTCCTGCAATTTGAAATGAGCAGCCTAATAAAACAAAGAGTGTTGGCAAGTCTAAAGGCAATCCTTTTCCCGTAATTCCCACAATCGACATGTAATACGTGAATGCGCCTTGAAAAATGGAAACGACCAGAAATCCGGGAACAGCATATTTTTTAAGCCGGATTTGTTTTGAACTATAAGCTCTGGAAGCGGCTATGTAGAGAGCGAGGCAAAAAGCAAACAAAAAACTGACGAAAAGTGACGCCAGGATAAGTGACAGACTATCAAGAAAAATGGTAACATAAAAAAGTTTCTCTGTCGGCATCGGAGGCTTTTCGATGCCGCCAATACTATCCTCGTCACGATCGATATAACTGTTATAACCATTGCTTGCAGGATAAATGAGCAAATGAATTATTAAAAAAGATATGATGGCTTTGGTTATGGATATTGTTTCTGCCTGACTAAGAGCAAATAAAAACAAGGGCATCAGGAAAAATGAGAACGGAATTCTCAGCAATTTTAAAGTATTTCTGTCGATTAACATACAATTTTAAATACCTGATAGAACTATTTCCCTAGTTTATAAAGTATTTACGAAGCGAACAAGGTGATTAGATTATTTTATGTTATTTAAATCTGTCGTCATACAACATACGTCTGCCACGTTACATTGGTTGCCTGGAAATACGAAATAAATGAAGAGATAAATGTTTCATCTCATAAGAGTAATTTTGAAATATTTCTCACTTTTCAAATAAGATAATGATTAACGCTACATAACTTAACCGCGCAATACCATGTCCAGATCGCCACTATCGCCAGAAGGTTTGCATGAAGAGCTCATCCGGAATAATAAGAATCAAAATGTGGGCGACACGTTACTTTTTGAAAATGAGAAAGTAAAAGTCTGGCACATCGGACTGCAACCGGGTGAAAGAATACATTATCACCGCCACAACTACGATTATTTCTGGGTTGTTTTACAGGATGGTAGAGGTATTTCTCATCAGGAAGATGGCAGTACAGTAAGTTTTACTTTTACTAAAAACCAGACTTCTTTTCAAAATATACTTGCAAATGGGAGCGCGATCCATGACCTTGAAAACACAGGAGACGGAATTCTGGAATTTATAACCACGGAGCTGAAATAAAGGTCAGCCCAAGCGCATCTGTTTCTGAAATAAAAACCTGAAACCAATTGCAGTGACCACACAAAATCCAACCAGAACCATCCAGAGCATGTTATAACCCCAATGCGCCGCAATATATCCTCCTCCTGCCGGGCCAATAATCTGAGCGACAGCCCATGACAAAGAGTAGGCCGCGGAATATTTCCCACGGTTCATCTCAGTGGCCCTGCTCATAATCATCGTGCTGATGTAGGGCAAAGTCAACATTTCGCCGGTTGTAAAAAACAAGACCGTGGCCGCAGCAATGATCAGTGGGCTAACACCGGGAAGCACCAGAAAAACATAGGCTATCGCCGTAAAAAAAACGCCCGCGACAATGTAAAAGCTCTCTGGTTTCCGACCTGCCAGATTTTGGATAAGCACCATCTCGAAGAGCGCGATGATCACTCCGTTCATACCTAAAAGAATTCCGATCGTTGACTCACCGATGTTCAGTTGTTCTTTCCAATAAACAGGAACCAGTCTGAACAGTAAAACAAAACTGATCATATAGACCGTCACCAAAAATATGAATCGGGTGAAAAACGGATCCTTCCAGGGCGATAAGGCCAGCATATCCGCATTGTCGTCCTCTGATTTCTCCGGTAATTTTCGTCCCTTAGGCAGGAGAAACAGGATTAGCAGACCGGCAAGTGAGTAAACTACCCCGTCAACCCAGAATAACAAATGATAATCAATGGCAGCCAGAATCCCGCCTACGGAAGTACCAAACCCGAAACCAACATTTTGCGCCAGCCGGTTCAAAGCATAAGAACGTGTCAGGTTTTCAGGAGCGGAATAGGAAGCGACAGCCGTATTATTAGCAGGTTTGAAACCTTCAACGAAAAAACTCAGCCCAACGGTCAGAACGCACAAGCCGTTAAAATCATCAATGTGACCAAACAAAACAAATAATAATCCGCTGGTCATCAAACTAACGACCTGAACCGTATGAAAACCAATTTTATCTGTCAGGTATCCACCGGCCATTGCACCTAACACCGACCCAACGCCAAATAGCGTGATCACCAGACCAGCATCCGATATGCTCCGGTGCATACTCTGGGTGATGTACATGCTCATGAACGGCACAGCCATATAACCACATCGGTTGATGAGAATTACCAAACTTAGTAACCATGTCTCTTTGCTGAGTCCGCTGAATGAAACTTTGTAGTTGTGTATAATTTTTTGAACCATAAACTTAATTCCGGAATATTAACCGGGTGCCCGGCGGATTTTCTAAGGAACAGTCTGGCACATAACCGGGTTCACTGAATCTGTGAAATTTTCTCATTTAGTCCAATGGAATCCTCTGAATGGGAGCAGCATCTGTATAAGACAGATCAAAATTTACCGTTGCTCATAATTTTATTTCGTATAAATAATTATCATGCAACCTTTGATTTGTTAATTACATCTGTTGTTCAGGAAAAGAAACACTCCAAAACATCAAATAGCCATGACAGGAAAACAATTATTCGATCAATACCAATTCGCTGCACAAGTGAACGGTTTTGGCTCCAATGAATTCCAATACGGGAATCTCTTGTATCAGGCCTTAAAAATTGAAGGCGAAGAAAAGATATTTCAACTTCTGGAAGAGGCTGAGAAATCCGGGAAGCGTATCTCGCTGGAATATCCGGAAGCACCCATGGAAAGCTTCCCTGAACCACACAAAGTGATCCTCCTTTAAATATGTTGTAACATTTTAATATATAATCTCATCCAAGGCTTTTTTCTTCGATAGTAGCGTATTAGTTTCGTAAACACTCCTATCGATCTAAAAGTATCAATGTTTTCTGAATATTTCGCCGATTACACCAGTACCACGTTATTTATACTCGCTGCCCTTGCCTTTATTGCCGGATTCATAGACGCGGTAGTTGGCGGCGGCGGTTTGATTCAAATTCCCGCTTTGCTGATCGCCTTTCCAAATGCTCCGGTCGCAACGATTTTTGGTACCAACAAAATCGCAGCGCTGGCTGGAACTTCGGTGGCAGCTTTCAACTACGCCAGAAAAATCGTCTTCGATTTCAGGCTGCTTATTGTCATTTCTTTGTGCTGTTTTATCTCCTCGTTTACAGGTGCCCGAATTGTCAGTTTGATTAATGTAAATGTGTTAAAACCGCTTATTCTCTTCGTATTGATAGTAATAGCGATTTACACTTTTTTCAAGAAAGATCTCGGCTCGGTCAAAACAAAAGAACTTTCTTCCCTCAAACAACTTATTTATGGCGGTCTGATCGGGCTGGCTATCGGTTTTTATGACGGTTTCTTCGGTCCCGGAACTGGTAGCTTTTTTGTGCTGGCTTTCGTTTTGGTACTTGGTTTTGAGTTTGTACAAGCCTCTGCTTATGCAAAAATAGTCAATTGTATCACCAACATTTCCGCTCTGATCGTTTTCATTCGCCAGGGAAATTATATGCTCGAACTCGCCCTGATCATGGCAGTTATGAATATCGCCGGAAATATAATCGGGAGCAAACTTGCCCTTCTAAAAGGGAATGATTTCGTCAGAATAATTTTCCTGGTCGTCGTCACCCTGATGATCTTTAAATATGGCTGGGAGGTATTTGCTCCTGGTGTTTAAGATAGATTTTTTGAAGAACTGGCGGAATAAGTGTTTCCAGATGATTTTTCCGTTTGATCGTTTTTGACAAAATTAATGATTCGATAAAAACCTGCTCGATCAAAAGCTGCACCATAATATCACCTTCAACATAAATCCTTTCTGCAAGCACGAAACATTTCCTAGCCGTGATGAAATGTTTTGATTCCAGATTCCTTCTTGTAAAATCAGACAGACAATAAATTGAAGCGTGGATAGATGAAAATGCCCTCGGAATTTCTGAAAAGTGATCCTTTCCATTCATCTTGGGTAGCTCTTATTTCAACAAACCGATAACCTGAAATTGTGTGATCATAATCAATAAAATTAAATCCTGACAATAACTGTATCATTCTTATTCCTTTCAAGCAACATAAATAATAACCATTTGATTTGTAAATACTTACAAACTAAACACTCACATCCCCTGAATTTTATCACTATCATAACGATAGGATTTATATCAAGTTGATAGTCCTTTGAAACCGAATTTTCACAATACTTTGATCGTCCGTCTTTTATAATCGAACTGTTAAACAGGTAGAACTGGCCTGGTTTTTTAAAGAAATTGTAGCATTACGAAACAAAATACAGAAATGGAAAATCAAAAAGAACGGGAGATAAAGGTGCTACGGGAAAAGATTATGGCCAAACGACAAGAGGTGGAGTTTGACAAAACAGACATTGATCTAAAAGCAGAATTTGCATCTGACAACCGTGAAAATCCTGACGTGAGTGAGGAATTCAAAAATTTCAATGACCCCGCCGGAAATGTTATCGACAAAGGTGAATTAAAGGAATTGACTGATGCAGAGCAAGATTTGATTCGTTTGATTGATTAATTGAATAAACTGACGCATGACGAAATTTAATAAAATGAATTAAAAAAAAATCCGCTATCAGGGATATACCTGACAGCGGATATGTCTTTTTTAGAAGAAATTATTCTATTCCAAAACCCTGACACCAACATACGAAGCGTTGGAGCCGGAAGTATAAATTCTATGTTTTGCCGACTGAAAATCTGCTTCAGTTGCCTTGTAAATATTCACAAATTTTTGCGGGTTGCGGTCAACCAATGGAAACCAGGAACTTTGAATCTGGATCATGATCTTGTGCCCCTTTTTAAAACGATGCGCAGCATCCTGCATGTCAAATTTTACATGCTCGACTTTATTGGGTACCATTGCCTCCGGTTTTGAAAAACTGTTTCGGAACTTGGCCCGCATTACTTCTCCACGGATCAAAAGCTGAAAACCACCCATTTTCATTGATGGATTAACCGGACTGTCGTTTGGCGCATCACCTGGGTAAACGTCAATCAATTTAACAACAAAGTCTGCATCTGTTCCGGTTGTGGATACGAAGAGGTCAGCAAAAACATTACCAGAGATCGTAACCTCTTCTTTCAAAATATCTGATTCATAAACCAAAACATCTGGTCTTGTAGCAGCAAAGCGCTGATCTTCATACATATAGTCGCTGCCACGAATGATCCTTATCTCAGATGTATAAGGAACCGGTTTGGCCGGATCGCTCGTATATTCATCGAATGCCGAAGCAGCATTTGCAACTGCTGGCTCGAAGGAGAGTTTGCCGTTTGGATGAAAATACAACTTTTTTTCAACCGTATTTTTCGGTGGCCATTGATCGTATTTTTTCCACTCATTGGAACCGGTTTCAAAGATATAAGCCTTTGGAAGATTGGGATCAGATTTGTCTTTTAGAAATTGATTAAAATAAGGAAGCTCGATTTCTGACTGATAAAAAGAACTCGTTTTGGATCCGAAACGAATATTCCCCAACGACTCGCCAGTTCCTCTCGCCCAGCCTCCATGAATCCAGGGACCCATAACCAACAAATTAGGAGACTTTGGTTTGTTGGTTTCTATGCCTTGATATGTTTTCAAAGGTCCATACAAATCCTCCTGATCAAACCATCCACCCACCACCATAACAGCAGGTTTTATGTTTTTCAAATGCGGAACAGGCGTACGCGACTGCCAAAATTCATCATAAACTTCGTGCTCCATCAACTGGTTCCATATCCGGTTTTCATTTTTGAAAATTTTCTCATTCACATTTTTCAGCGGACCCAGCTTTTTATAAAATTCATAGGAGTCTGGTGTGCCATAATTTGCAAAAGCCGGCGTTCCTTTCGGCGTTGGAACCGGCCTAGGTGCGCCGTAGGAGGAGATAAAAGAAAATGTGCCCATCAGGAAGAAAGCACCATTGTGATGACGGTCGTCGCCCAAAAACCAGTCCGTTACCGGAGCCTGTGGTGAAGCCACTTTCAACGCCGGATGCGCATCCACAGCCGTCATCGTCGCATAATATCCGGGTGCCGAAATTCCCCAGCTTCCAACTTTTCCGTTATTGTCCGGAATATTTTTTAAAAGCCAGTCAATTGTGTCGAAAGTATCCGAACTTTCATCAATATCAGTTTTACTTTTTTTGTTTGGAATAAAAGGACGATAGGCTTCAAAGTATCCTTCCGACATATATTTCCCCCTAACGTCCTGATAAGCAACAATATAACCGTCACGGGCGAAATGCATTGATGGCCCCAGTGAAGTTTTAAACAAACTTTCTCCATACGGAGCAGAACTGTAAGGTGTTCTGTTTAATAGAATCGGATACTTTTTTGAAGATGAGATATCCTTCGGGACATAAATTGCAGTGAACAGTTTTACACCGTCCCGCATAGGAATCATCCGTTCGATTTTGGTATAATGCTCCCGGATGTAGAGCGAATCTTCGTTCACTTTCCCTTTTTGCGCAAACAGATTTTGCGAAGTCGAAAGGACGATAATTAACAGAACAATAAGTACGTAGGAATTGTGTTTTTTGGCCATATTCAGGTTAGGCCAGTTGAGGGAAAAGGCGGTTGTTTTCACAATTAAATAGCTTAGTGAGTTTCAAAGCTAATTTAGTGAAAACCTGCCACGAATACACGAATTTGCACTAATCCGATTTAACAATTTAAAAAAAAGACAGGAGGATTGTTTTTCATGTATTCGCGGGAAGATCAGATACTTCCCTTAGTAATGGCAAGCCGCATCGATTTTAACTTTTCATTTGTTACTTTTTTAATCGCAGGACGAAGAATTCTTTGTATCGCAGCTGTTTCCAGCCCGACACCGATGAATACCAATTCTGAGACCGGATCTTCATCTTCCCACGTCCCGTAGTTTTCAAAAGTAAGTCGCTTTCCGGTCGATTGCACCAGCACCTTTTCATTACTTCCCTCGAACTTAACAAAGCCCTTGATCCTGTAAATCTGTTTGTAATGTAACATCAGTGAAACATTCAGCGTGTGCATCAGATAGTCCCGATAGAAAACATTTTCTGTCTTATACGTCACCGTTTTGATTTTATGAACGTTGGTATGCGTAAAATTTGTATTGATTTCTCCTATATTTTCCGTCCTTTCATGTCTCTTTCCTTCAAGCGCATCGAGCGAAACTTTACCATCTGATGATAAAATAATTTCTGCAAATGGATTTAAAGACGACATTAAACTTTCCAGTTTCGTAACATATTCTGGAGACACAAAATTTGTTTTATTAATGATAATCAAATCCGAAATTACGATCTGCCGAATAGTTTCTTCGGTTTCGTTGATATAATCTTCTACCGTTTCTGCATCTGTAACGCAGATCACTTTTCTCAGTTTGAAAACTTTTCCAACATCTTCTCTTTTAAAAATTTCCGCGACCGTTCCGGCATCTGCAACACCGGTCGTTTCTATAAAAAGATTGTCCGGACGTTGTTCATTGAAAGCCAGGACGTTCAAAACATCATATAATTCTTCATCCAGAGAGCAACAGATGCAGCCATTACTCAATTCGTAAAGCTGACTATATTGTTTTGTTATCAGGTTGCCATCAATAGACGCCTTACCAAACTCATTTTCAATAACCACATTTCTGGTGTTTTCCAGACTTTTCAAAATATGATTTAATAACGTTGTTTTTCCGGCACCAAGAAATCCGGTTATCAGATATACATTAATCGGCGATTTTGATTCCATATTTTAATCTTATTTGCATCGAGGTTGCAATATACAATTTTCATTGCAGTGATATGCCTGATAACATTTGCAAACAAGAAAAATTCAACAATTAGGTCAGCGATTAAAAAAAATTAACGATAAATATTTTTGAGATCCTTTTCAAATAATGTGTACGGATCGTTATAAAAATTCATAAAATCAGG
Source organism: Dyadobacter sp. HNCC25DJ186 (assembly GCF_056895235.1). Lineage (NCBI taxonomy): Bacteria > Pseudomonadati > Bacteroidota > Cytophagia > Cytophagales > Spirosomataceae > Dyadobacter > Dyadobacter sp. HNCC25DJ186. Next base: position 202,761 of record NZ_JBXHAS010000008.1, on the reverse strand, counting down.
AACACTTATCTGGCCGGGGAACGGCGCGTAATAATGTGTTGGACTTTTGGTATCATTCCTCCAAACGAGAACGTAAGAAAGATTTATTTTCTCAGCTTTCAAAGATTTTAAAAGTGACTCGGTCCACCAGTTTTTGTCAGGAATTGTCTCCAACCCTGTTTCTGTAAATGCAGCGAGTTTGTTCGCTTTTTTTGCATAATCCGATATAATCTTTAACTTCTGTATACCAGCTTTCAAATTGTACTTTCCATCTCTGCCGAAGTCAGCATAGTTGTCCATACCGACCATATCAACAAATTGATCACCGGGATATCTTTCTAAAAATTCCTCCTCAGAATTGAATTTGCAGTCCGGCGAGAATACGTAGATAAAATTATGAACGCCCAAAGTATCTCTCAAATAAGAAACTGTAAACTGCCATACAGAAATAAAATCTTCGCGGGAACAATGCCCTTTTCCCCACCAGAACCAGTCGCCGTCGAATTCGTGATATGGGCGAAATAACATCGGAACAGCCTCACCGTTTTTCCCTTTCGCCGATTTAGCAAAATCAGCAACGGTTTTCAAAATTTCTCTATACTTTTCGTGGTGAGATCCGCCGGGTTTTATAAGCGCTATTGCGCGAACGGAAATGGAGTCCTTCCAATAAAAACCTCCGCCTGATGCCGGATTTGAAAAGTGCCAGGCAACGGTTGTGATACCTCCCCTGTTATAGGTGTCGACGACATTCTTCCGGAGTGCCTCGCTGGTTTTTTGAATTTCTTGCACCGGCCGCCCAGATAATCCACTTAGGTCAATACCAATAACGGCCGGATGTGAGCCGGTGACAGACTTCACGTCAGAGCGATCTGCATCACCAAACCAACCATGTCCATACTCTGTTGCATGCTGATGCCCGAAGAGAATATTTGTTTTGGATAATTCTCCCAGATTTTGGTACAAGGCTCTCGTCTCTTTCGTCGCTTTCTCATCAATCTGCGCGATACCGAATTGGCTGACTCCGAGAGAAACTAACGTAAACAAAAATAATTTTCTCATTAATAGTAGGTTATAAAAACTGTAAATATTGCAGTCGAAAAAATTTGAGAATCTGAGAATCACTGTTGAAAAATACAAACGAAATCGACCCCGGTGTTTCACACAAAATTATGTACAATACTATACCCAATTGTAATACTATTTTAACAATGTCTAAATGAATAAGCACGAATGAACATGTCTATTCTAAGTTACAATTGAAGATAACAAGTAAATTATTGCAACTAGTAGCTTTTAATTTAGATAATCGAATAAATACTAGTCATATTTCAATTGTTAATTTATAATACTATTATTGATCATCAATCAGTATATTTGATTAAAATTCTATTTTCTGCCATCAATATGATCGAAGTTTACCGGGAAATTACGCCTTTGACACAATACGATTGCTTTACCGTATTTTCGAGAAAAAAGAAGACATTTGACTTTCCTCTTCATAATCACAATGAGTTTGAGCTCAATTTAATCATGGGAGGGAAAGGAGTAAAAAGGATTGTCGGGGATCATACTGAAGTGATTGAAGACGCTGAGCTTGTGCTGGTGGGAAATAATCTGCCGCATGGCTGGTTTACGCATCAGTATAAGTGGGAAGAAGGCATGCCGGAAATTGAAGAAATCACGTTACAATTTCACCGTGATTTGTTTGATGACAAACTGCTTCGTCGAAATCAATTGTTTTTTATTCGCTCGCTGATGGAGAAGGCAGTCAAAGGAATTTCTTTTTCAAAGGACACAATTGAGCGAATTATGCCCCGGTTGAAATCCTTGAATCAGAAAAGCGGGTTTGATTCTATATTAGAACTGATGTCAATTTTGCATGATCTATCGATCTCGAGGAACATGCGCATATTGTCAAACAGTACATTTACGGATGAAAATATCAACTTCAACAGCAGAAGGATTGAGAAAGTTTTTGCTTACATGCGTGACAATTACGACAAGGAAATTACGCTCGAAGGCGTCGCTAAGCTGGCAGGAATGACCGAAGTTTCGTTCAGCAGATTTATCAAAAAAAGAACCGGCAAAACTTTTATCGAAAGCTTGAACGAAATCAGACTTGGGCACACTTCAAGATCGTTGATTGATACTACCAACACGATTTCCGAGATTGCTTACAAATCCGGCTTTAATAATCTTTCGTATTTTAACAGGATTTTCAAAAACAAAAACGGTTGCACACCAAAAGAATTCCGGGAGAATTATGCAGGAACCAGGACATTCGTTTAATGCGAATGTCCCTTGGTCCAATACTTTAAATTTGCTTGACAAGCCATTTATCCAAAGTCGCCTGAAGCGTTTCTTTCAAAACCGGCTTTGTCAGATAATCATCCATCCCGGCTTCCACACAACGCTCACGCTCTCCTTTAAGCGTCCCGGCGGTCAGCGCAATGATCGGGGTTCGCTTTTCATTAGTTTCGTACTTCCTTATTTCTACCGACGCCTCATAACCATTCATCTCCGGCATTTGTACATCCATTAAAACAAGATCCGGCTGCTCCTTCATGAACATCGACACCGCTTCTTTTCCATTTAACGCCTCTATAACCCTGACTTCCGATATAATCTTTGTCAAAAATGTTTTAACCAGGATCATATTGATCTTGTTATCTTCCGCAACCAGAATCGTAATTTCTCCACGATCCAATTCCGGAATTTCAGTAATTTTTGCTTTTACTACCGGAAGCAACTCCGGCTTTTCACTATTATCCAATTTTTGAAGGGCGTTAAAAAGTTTCTGAATTTTAATTGGCTTTACGAGCTGGTATGTGATGTCAAGCTCCTTGCTTACAGCACTAATATGCTCATCGTCAGTCGACCCATACATTAAAATGATATGCTGACTTCGGATAGCCGGGTCATGGCTTGATCTTATCTGCCTGATAACTGCGATCCCGTCCATATCCGACAAATGGCAATCTATAAGCACGACATCAAATTTATGTCCTGAGTTCAGTTTGACAATCGCTTCTGCACCACTGCTGGCAATTTGTGATTCAATTTGGCGATTTGCCAGCATATCTCTAAGAATGACACCATTTGTCTTATTGTCGTCAACAATAAGAACGTTATTTACCGATTCAATATTTGACCAGTCGAGCAATGCGCTTTGATAAGATTTAAAAGTAACTTCAAAAAAGAATTTACTCCCCTCTCCCAGCTTACTCTCCAACTGCAACTGACTATCCATTAGTGCCAAAAGCTTGTTCGAGATGGGCAAACCGAGACCTGTACCGCCAAACCTTTTCGTTGTCGAAGCGTCTTCCTGTGCAAAAGCCTCAAATATTTTGAGCAGGTTTTTCTCATTAATTCCGATCCCGGTATCGCGCACGGAAAAACAAAAAGTTGTATTTCCATGTTCCTTCTCATCGACTACTTCAACTTTCAGCTCAATTTCTCCACCTTCTGTAAATTTGACAGCGTTGCCCAGCAGGTTAATCAAAATTTGCCGCAAACGCACAGGATCTACCCAGACAAAACGAGGAACGTCAGATGAAATATTTAGTAACACTTCCAGGTTTTTTTGATGTGCCTGATATGTTACCATGTCCGTTACCTGTCCACAAATTTCAAGCAAATCCGTCCTTTCAATGGATAATTCCAATTTCCCAGCTTCAATTTTTGAAAAATCCAGAATATCATTGATGATATCCAAAAGCGAATTCGCCGATTGAAAAACCATCGAAAGATATTGATGTTGAGTTTCATCAAGATCCGTTTTCATCAGAAGATCTGTAAAACCAATGACACCATTTAACGGCGTTCTGATTTCGTGACTCATATTGGTCAGGAATTCGGACTTGGATTTACTAGCTGTCTCTGCTTGTTGGCGAGCATTTAAAATCTCCTGCTCCGCTAGTTTGCGATCAGTAATATCCTGCAAATAACCGTGCCATAACAGGCTATCATCCAATTGTTCCGGTACAGCTTCCCCATTTAGCCAATGAACCTCACCGGCGTTGTCAATAACACGATAATCCAAGCTCCATTTTTCAAGCGTGTCACGTGAATGCGCGATAGAATTGCTAAATAATTCAACATCGTCCGGATGCACACCATGAAAAAGATCTGTTCTATCCTGCACAGTCAACCCATTTGCCAGATGGTATGAAGTTAAAGACTCTTTCGATACGTAAGGAAAGGTCATCAAACCATCCGGAAAAACCTGAAATTGAAATAACGTCCCCGGAATCTGCGCCGACAATTTGCGAAGCAATATGATATTTTTTTGACTTAATTTCTCTGCCTTTTTCAATTCATCAATGTGTTGGATAATACCCATCACACGACTTGTTCTACCGTTTTCAAAATCTGCTTTTGCAATGATCCGTATCCAGATCTCTTCCTGATTTGTTATGGTTATCGTTGCATCAATGTGGACCGGCGTTCCGTTTACGACACAGTCCTGAAACGCTGCAAGGACCTTGGTCCTTATCGATTCATCTTTATAAAAACTAAACCAGTTATCAATCGTCGGCACGAAATCCTGCCCAACCTGAAAAATCTCTTTAGTCAGCGCAGACCAGGTAACCAGATTTTTTTCCACTTCATATTCCCAGGCTCCTATTTTTGCGACCTTACTCGTTTGTTCCAATAACTCCTTCGTACGGCTTAATTCCTCGTGAGCCTCTTTGAAAACGGTAATATCGCTCATGACGGCAATAAAGTTTGTACACTTTCCGTGGTCATCAATGACAGGGTTCAGGTTTAAATCGATCCAGTACTTGATTCCTGATTTACTGTAGTTTAGTATCGACTCGTGCACCGGCAGTTTTTCTCGAATTGCTCTACTCATTCTTGCCCTTGTCTCTTTATCAGTTTCCGGCCCCTGAACCAGCTCCGAAGGTTTTTTCCCTACAACTTCTGCCAACTTGTATTCTGAACGGTTTTCAAATGCCTCATTGACCCAGGTAATAATCCCGTTGGCGTCTGAAATTATTATCATTTCAGTAGTTTTGGAAGCCACCAGGGCCAACTCCCTCAGCTTTTCTTCGTCAATTTTCCTTTGGGTAATATCATGGCTTGTTAAAACAATCTCACCATTCCTGGGATCAAGGTTAGCTCTGGTATTACTCCAAAACCAACTCCCGTCTTTATGTCGAATCCGATGCTCTACCTGCGGTACGGAATTCCCTTGTTCAACGGTAGCTCTCAAAGCAGCAAAGCAACGCTCAATATCATCCGAATGCACAAAGTCTGTAAAACTGCGACCGATCGTTTCACAAACTTCATGACCATATAATTTTGTCCAGCTCGGAGAGGCATAAGTGAATATTCCCTCAGGATTGATTATAAAGAGAACATCAGTCATATTGGAGACCAGGGCCGAGAAATCCCTTTCCATTTTGACTTTTCCTGTCACGTCAAAACCGACACTCAGTATCTCGCTGACATTTCCCTGTTCGTCAAGAATACCTGTAAACTCCCACTCGCTAGCCTGGATTTTACCATCTTTGGTATATTTGTGAAGTATAATCTTGTGCGGTTCGCCGGGATTTTCAAAGCACAATCGACCAACATCAAAACATTTTTGACGATCTTCTGCTACAATTGTCGCTACCGAACTGGTACCAAGTATTTCTTCTTGGGTCACTCCAAAGGCTTTGCAAAAGTATTCGTTTACATAGGTATAGTTTCCCTCCCAGTTTATCCGGGTGATATATATGGATTGATTATTCAGTACCAGTTGATGAAAACGCGTCTCCTCACGAATTTCAAGATCCTTGTCATAATCGTTGGTAACGACATTCACTGCACAGACAAAACGGATCGGCTCAGCCTGTTCATTACAAATGCAGATGAAATGACAACGCATCCAAACCGTAAACTGATTTTTGTGTACGAATCGGATGACTTTTTTAAATACTGCTCCCGGGGTATCGCAAAACAACAAAGCTATTTCTGTCAGATTCTCAATATCCGATTGATAAACAATGTTTTGTAAACTATTCTTGAAAAGTGGGAGATCTTGTGCTGTATAACCCAGGCTGCTCCATAGCTTCGGATTAGCCCATTGATTATCCGGATTTTCTAAATCCCAATACCAGAATCCATCCAGACCAAATTGCTGAATAAAATCAAAGATATCTTCGCGTCTGCTAATTAAACTGTAAAATTCCTTCTTTAAGTAGTCCATCGTTGAGCTTACCTTTCCTGATTAGATTCTGGCAATCCTTTATTTCCAAACATTACTATTTTCTCAAAACCGGCGCAACATTACTTTTGGGACATCTCAAAATTCGTCATAATATTTCGAAAATTGCACAATTATCAATATAGTTTCAAATAATATTCGACTGAAAAATCGAATTAGTTTGATAATTATACGAAAGGCAAAAGATGACGAAAATGCAAAAAGGTAATCCTGTATAGGGATTACCTTTCATTAACGATCAATTATTTTTGAGTTCAATACAAATAAACTGACGTGTAATTTATTTAACAAATTCCCGGCGCCCTATCTGCTGCTATTCTTTATCTCCCCATTGCGCGCAGCGCTTTTTCCACTCTTCCTTAAACTTTTCCCTTTCTTCGGCGCTTTTCTGCCACTTTTCCCGAAAGTTCATACCCGGACCGTCGTGACGCTTGGCAAAACCAAAACCACCAAAAAGAATTTTACAAAGCACTAATAATCCGGCAGCCTGCCAAAATGTGATGTAATTTACACCGAGCAATTCAGGCAGGATTGCGTTCCACAGGAGCATCACAATACCACTCACAAGACAAATGATAAGTGGAACAATCAGCAAAAATTTGGCCTTGTTTTTTCGGAAATCCTTGGGACCGTTGTACATTTTTCTATTTCTTTAATTAAAAAATTCATCATATAATCGTTTCATCCGCTTACGCAGATGCTTCACAGCATACCCTTTCCGCGATATAATCGTTTTCAAATTTTCATTTGTGCGGTTTGCTATATCCTGCAAAGTAAGGTCTTCCAGTTCATTCCACACAAATACCTGACGCTGATTTTCCGGCAATTCTTCCAAAGCCAGAAACAACTCCTTCCAAAAAGCCTCTCTTATAAATTCAGTTTCAGGCGTATAATTGTCTGCAAGAAGAATTTCACCCATATTAAAACCGTCATCGTCGTCTTCGTAGTTAAAGTCTTCGATTAGCTCGGGTGTCTTTTTTCGATATTTATCAATGATTTTATTTCTTGCAACCTGATGTAGCCAGCCACTCATCTGATCAATTTCATCAATGTTGATCACATTGCTTAGCTGAAACCATACATCCTGCAAAATATCCTCAGCATCTTCTTCCGAACGCACCTTATTGCGGATAAAACCAAAGAGACGTTTCCCGTATTCTTTGATCGTATCCCCAATTGTATTTCCGGTGTCTGTTGTCATTCCCTGGCTAAGCATTTCCCAATTTTTTCAGGAAGACGGATGATTTTCTAGATTACTTTAAAATTCTTTAAATATTTTGAGAAAAATATCCTTCGAAGGAAAAACGTGCAGCCAACACGGAAGCAGCTATACGAAAGACTGAATGAACCGAGATCACGCACTTTAATATAAGTCCAAAACTATCAAAAAGAAATAATAATTTTCGAGCCACCGTCGGACGGTTTTTTCACCGTCCGACGGGTAAAAAACCGGGTTACAAAAAACTATCGAAAAGTATCAAAACAGCAAAGTATCAACCCGGTGCGACTGAACAATATTATCACATGGCGACCAAGAAAAAATCGTAAAACGTCCATCTTGTGAAGCAACCAATGACAGACTATCTCTCTGATCATAAACAAATTGCGCAGCAGACAAATGCCGCGTTCCACCATTTTGAACCGGGTGAACGACAGACGCTACATTTCCGACAATAGGTTCTGTGACCATAATTTTATCAACCCGGGACGAAAACGCTGAGCGACCGATTTTCACACCAAAAGCAAGTAATTCGAAGCGGTCATTGATGATGGTAGCACCATCGACAGCAGTTAAACCGGCGATGTGATTTACTGCACTGGTAATTTTATTCAACCAAACCGGTTGTTCCGATTCCGTTTCATGTTTTTTATAAAGATCAGCAAGTTCCGTAAAAGTCGGCGTAACAGAATAAGATATCGGATGAATGATCGAGTCGCGCCAGGTTTCTTTCCCGGACGGAACAACGAGCAAAGTTCCGCCACGTTTATGGTCGCGCATCGAAACGGCCAGCTGCACCATTACATTCAGCGAATCATTCCAGAGCGACGATGAATTAAATCCGATCAGCGAAGTAACCAGATTCGGACAATCCGGAATCTTTCCGCTTATATCATCCACAATTTTTATCTGGTCGCCTTTAAGAACGGCCACATTCACAAACTTTCCAAAACCATCAATCCGGCGGTGTTTGATCACCAGCATGCCCGGCTCGATCACTTCCAGTACAAAACATAAATTGGGGATAATACGTGTAGTTCCCCAGATATAAAGCTCGCCATTTTCAATCCAGATACCTAAATGTATACCTGAACGCTCAACTGCTGGCGCAAGTTTGGTCAGGATAGCAGGCGAAAAATTAAGTCGTTGTTCAAAAATCAAAGGTTGCCCCGAACTTTCAGGAGGAAGAAAAGCCAGCGAAACAGAAGGAGAGTGCCCTTCTTCCCTGCGCAGACTTGCCCAGAAAGTGGTATCAATAATGGCCTCAATTACTTCTGCGCTTGGCCTGGGCGCAAAATCATCTATACTGTGTTGTTTTGCAGATTCATGATGGTAAAGAAAATGCTCCTCAACCGTCTTTGCCACCGACTGTGCAGCCTGATATGTGGTCGATGCAGAGACTTTTGTATTCATTTTTACTTCTTCATTGAAAATACCAGCCATGAGATTGATGGGCAACTTGTAATTAAAATCATTAGGAAACTACAATAGAAACGATGGTTACCCCAAGAAAATTCCAGAGTTCAAATAATTAAAAGATACAAAAGAAAGCGCCTATAATCGAACTTAATAAATATTTATCCAATATTTTTTGAATATAATTCTGAATTTTAATAGTTTTACAGAACAATGAACGGATCAGACATCATATTAGACAAAGTGGATTTAAGCATTCTTCGGCTGATGCAGGAAAATGCGCGCATCTCCAATGCCGATTTGGCACGTGAGCTGGAAATGGCTCCCTCGGCAGTTTTGGAGCGGGTGAAAAAATTGGAGCAAAAAAGTGTAATCCTGCAATACACAACCAGGCTGAATCCAGTCGCTTTGCAGCAAAAATTGCTGGCTTTTATTTCTATGAAAGCAGCAGATGGGCTTGGAAGCAATAATGCGGCGGTGGAATTAGCAAAAATTCCGGAAGTGCAGGAGGTTCACCATATCGCCGGAGAGGATTGTTATCTGATAAAAGTGCGGACGGCAGATTCTTCAACGCTGATGGATCTTATGCGAAATTCATTCAGTAAAATCCCTAATATCTTGTCTACCAGAACAACCATCGTGTTGGAGACTGTGAAAGAGCAACAACAATTGGTAATACCTGAAAAATAATAACCATGGAATCTAACCAAAACAAAAGTGCCTCGACCGCCATGGTGGTACTGGCTTTCGCAACGGTTTATATCGTTTGGGGATCCACTTATTTTTTTATTCAGAAAGCCCTTCACGGATTCCCTCCGTTTATAATTGGTGTTCTCAGATTTATTGCCGCAGGTTTGCTGATGATGGGCTGGTGCGTAATCAAAGGTGAAAAAATATTCGATTTCCCTAGTATCAAGACGGCGGCAGTCACTGGTTTGCTTTTGCTTTTCGTTGGAAATGGTGTCGTGTTCTGGGTTGAACAAACGCTTCCAAGCGCGATGGTCGCGATCATGATCTCCTCCTCTCCTATCTGGTTTATCTTGCTGGATAAACCAAAATGGAAGGAAAATCTGAAAAACAGATCGACGATCATAGGGCTATTGATTGGCTTTGCAGGAGTCATACTGTTGTTCAGTGAACATCTCATTGCCGCTTTCTCGTCTATTCAAAACGGTTCCGAGTTGATCGGATTATCCATGCTCGTCGTCGGAACAATTTCCTGGGCAGGCGGTTCGCTGTATTCGAAATACAATACAACTGGCGGTTCATCGATGGTGAATACCTCCTGGCAAATGCTGATTGCCGGTGTTGCGTTCATTCCTGGCAGCCTGATTCAGGGAGAGTTTGCGTTAATTGACTGGTATAATATACCTACCAGCGCCTGGTTTTCGATCGTTTACCTGATATTTTTTGGATCAATTGCGGCATACAGCGCATACGTGTGGTTGCTTAAAGTTCAGCCTTCCACAAAAGTGAGTACCTATGCTTATGTAAATCCCGTGATTGCGGTTTTACTTGGAATATTTTTTGCCAAGGAAACAATATCCTCCATCCAGGTCATCGGTCTCGTAGTAATTTTAGGGAGCGTCGTTTTGATAAATCTTGATAAATACAGAAAAGAATCGAAGGCTTTAAGAACTGCCGAAGCGTGACAAAATCTATCTAAAATTGCATAAATAAAACTGCTGGAAATCGAATAACTCAGGCCTGTGTAAAAACTTTAAGTTTTTCTACAAACTTTTCAAAGTAGGCTTTCAATGCGGGCCAATCTTTTTCCTGTATCATCTTCTTATCAAAAAGCTGGCTACCAATCCCCAGCCCGTCGGCTCCTGCTTTCAAAAACTGATCCATATTTTCAAGATTAATACCACCCGTCGGAAGCACTTTTAAGTGATTTAATGGTGCTTTCAGATCTTTGATATAGTCAGGACCGAGCGAAGTTGCCGGATATATCTTAACCATCGTGGCACCGTACGTCCAGGCACTATATAACTCCGTAGGTGTAAAACCACCCGGAAAAACGGGCACTCCTGCTTTCACGCAACGTTTGATTATCTTTTTACTGATCACCGGCGTTACAATAAACTGTGCGCCAGCATCAAGCGCATTGTTCAAATCTTCTTTCGTGCAAACTGTCCCTGCACCAATGTTCAGGCCCTCACTTTCATTTTCCAACGCATACCTGATCATCTCCTCCGCACCGGGCGTATTCATTGTTATTTCAATCGTAGTTAACCCAGCCTCGCGGTATATCGGCAATATCTGTTTTAAATCTTCCAGCGAAAGGTTTCTGATGATACCAACGATTGGTGCTTTTTTAAATAATTCCTGCGAAAATGAAATTTGACTCATATACTTCTTTTATAATTTAAACTAATAATGCCGACACCATGAGGCTATTCTGCCTTTACAACTTTCCGTCTTCAATTTGGATAAAAAACCATACAATCTGCTTATTTTTTCTTATTTTCAAAAAATTCATAATTAATCCGCCATCTGATCTCTTTCCCCGGTTCTACGTTTAACTTGATATAAGGCTCCGGGCAAGCGGTTGATGAACAAGCCCAATATACAAGTTTTTCAATCGGCTGATCACTTGTAATTCTGACGCCGGCTCCCGTTTTTATATTTTCGATTTTTATATCGTAATCTCTTGGTGACTGGGTTAGTCCCTGTATTCCTGCCGAAAAGACATTCTCTTTTTTTTCCAGGGGCCGGGTATAAAGCAACGATTTGTTATGAACATTCACAATGGTACCAAATCCTTTGCCCTCAGCAGCCGCGTCAAATGAGAATGTTGTTTTAATTCCGGGCCCGGTTGGTTCGTTATCGATCATGAAAAAATTATGGTTGTAAACACTGGTAGAAATCGCTTTTTTACCAACATTTTTAAGAATGTGCTCTAACACGAGTTCAGGTTTTCCCTTCGTCAGCCTGACCGTTTTAAGGTATATGTAAGCGTAACCTGCCTTATCTGCCAGTTCCTGCTTAAATTCGACCACATCATTTTTCCTTTTCACTGTCCATCTGCCGTTATCAACAATTTCATAATTCCGTGCAAATGAATAAGGTTCTTCGTCCGCCTTTTTCAAAATCCCGACACCTATTTTTACAAACTCTGATCCTGGTTGTGCTTCTTTATAGTCAAGCGGTGTAAATTCCTCTACCGGGCCACTGATCGCGTCGTGGAGTTTTGGATCATAGTTATCAAACCATTTTCCGAAATAAGTATGTCCTTTATATTCGAGGCTTGGAATCACGCCGCCCCAGTCAAATCGTGTTCCCTGATAATAGCCATTGGTTACGTCTGGCAAATATAATTTAGCCTTAATGATACCGTTGGTTATCTTGGCTTCCGGGAATTCAGCGACTTTGAAAACGGCACTGCATAAGCTGATCACCAAACCCAGGAATATAAATTTCTTTTTCATTATTTTGTATTTTCTTAGTTTACTGATAAAAGTAAACAAAATATTGTCACCCGGAAAAGGGTGTCGCATCACCAACCGAAGAACGCGTTCAACCATCTATTTTTAATTGTTTTTAGGATTACTTAAAATTCAGGAATGAAGTTTTTGATTGATTCGTTACTACTAGCAGTTAAAGTTTTAAATTTTGAAAAGACCCGTATACCTGGATAATAGCGCGACGACGCCTATGGATCCAAAAGTTCTGGAAGCTATGCTCCCCTACTTTCTGGAAAATTTCGGTAATGCGTCCAGCCGTTCGCATGTATACGGCTGGGCTGCGGAAGAGGCTGTTGACATCGCACGCGAACAGGTTGCAGATCTTATCGGGGCCCATCCAACCGAAATTGTTTTCACTTCCGGTGCTACTGAGGCTATAAATCTGGCAATCAAAGGGACTTTTGAAAGTCATGCCGGCAAAGGAAACCATATCATTACCTGCGTTACGGAACATCGCGCAGTCCTTGATTCCTGCGAATGGATTGGAAGAAATGGTGGCCAGGTCACGTATCTTCCCGTCGATGAAACCGGGTTGATCAATCTGCAAAACCTCGAAAATGCCATCACAGATAAAACAATTCTTATTTCGGTTTTATATGCTAATAATGAAACGGGCGTCGTTCAACCCATCGAGAAAATCAGCGCAATAGCCAAAAAACATGGTGTTCTTTTTTTTACCGATGCGACTCAGGCCGTAGGAAAAATACCGGTAAACGTTGAAAATGAAGGCGTTGACCTACTTTCTGTGACCGGCCATAAATTATACGGCCCCAAAGGTGTAGGTGCTCTATATGTGCGCAGGAAAAATCCGAAAGTCATCATTTTTCCACAGATTCATGGCGGTGGTCATGAGAAAAATATGCGGAGTGGAACACTGAATGTTCCTGGTATTGTGGGTTTCGGAAAGGCCTGCGCCTTATGCATGGCAAATCTTAATAAAGAAAATTTAACACAACTGCGGGATCAGTTGGAAGAAAAATTGTTGACAATAACGGGGAGCAGAATTAATGGGACCGCAGAAAATCGGTTGCCACATATCACCAATATCTCTTTTGAAGGTATAAACGGGGATAATTTGCTTTTGGAAATAGGTAAGGAAATTGCCTTATCCAGAGGTTCCGCTTGTTCATCTGTCACTTCAAAACCTAGTCATGTCTTAATGGCGATGAATGTTCCCGGCGAGCTTGCACTAAGTTCTTTCCGATTCAGTCTTGGAAGATTCACGACACTTTCGGAAATTGAATACAGTTGTAGGGTTTTTGCAGAAATTGTCGAAAAACACCGAAATAATTTTAAGCTTTCTGCTGTCAGTATATAAATGAAAGAAATTGCAGATATCATAAAGGCCTATCATCAGGCACTTGGAGAGGGAAAAAGAATGGCGCTGGCGACGGTTGTTCATGTGGAGGGTTCGTCGTATCGGAGGCCGGGAGCACGGATGCTGGTTACCGAAGACGGACAGCTGACCGGCGCAATCAGTGGTGGCTGTCTTGAAGGAGACGCCTTACGAAAAGCACTACTAGCCATTTCCCAGCAAAGTAATAAGCTCGTGACTTATGATACGATGGATGATGATGATGCAAAGTTTGGCGTTCAGTTAGGCTGTAATGGCATTGTTCATATTTTATTTGAACCTATTGATTCGGAAAAAGAAAATAACCCGATTGCGTTGTTGGTCAAAGCGACAAGAGAAAGAATTAACTCGGTTTTGGTTACATTATTTTCCATGACCGACCGGATAAATCAACCAGGAACAGGAATACTGTTGGTTGATGACCAATCTGCAATATTCTCAGCGGATGAATTTGCAAAGTATGTCGACACATTTCTTAACGATGCCGAAACCGTATTTGTAAACCAAGAATCCGTTTTTAACACTTATTCTTTCGATGAGCAAAAGCTTACCGCCTTTATTGAATTCCTGAAACCTCCCGTATCGCTGGTGATTGTCGGAGCTGGAAATGACGCAATTCCGTTAGCAGGTATGGCTTCGCTTTTAGGCTGGGCTATTACAGTGGCCGACGGTCGGGCAAATCAGGCGACGGCGGAACGTTTTCCTATGGCCGACAGAATTCTGGTTTCAAAATCTGCCGATTTAGTTTCCCAAATCGAGTGTGATTCGCAAACAGTTTTCGTTTTGATGACACATAATTACAACTACGATCTGGCTGTTTTGAGGGAATTTGTTTTAACGGAAGATCCTGTCTATATGGGTAGCCTCGGACCGAAAAAGAAATTGGAGAAAATGTTTCTGGAACTAGGTGAGGACGGCATTACGCTTACGGAAGAGCAAAAATCAAGGATTTATGGCCCGGTTGGTCTGGATATCGGGGCTGAGACTTCGGAAGAAATTGCATTATCAGTTCTTGCAGAAATTAAAGCAGTTTTGAATAAAAAAATGGGAACTTCACTTCGCAACAAGAAAGATGTAATTCATAGTCGGCCAGAAAAAGATACAATTCTTTCCATACGATCGACTGGCAACCGGAAAGTTGTGGCAGATGATGAAGGTACTAATGTTTGTGGAATCGGACCAATGTAAAATAAAAAGTACCCGACACCGAACAAATCGAAATGCGGGTACTTTTCAATAATGCCTTTTAAGGTAGTGAGAATAGGTAGAAAGCGAAATGGGCTTTGACCAGGGATCGTTAGCTAAGCCTTACACTATACAAAGGTTTAAGAATCCGGCGACGTTTTCCCGGTTTATTAGAAGTCGTTGCGTCTGCCATTTTCACTTGCGGCATAAATGGGTTCGTGCTATCCTGAAATTGTTCAAACCCGTCGTTTCCGTTAAAGTTATTTATCTGAATATGTTCTGCTGATGATTTCATGATTTTTAGTTTTTGATGATATGTTTCCGTAAATAATAAAACCGTGCCTAAATTGACCCCGGTTACAAATTCCAATTCAGCAATTATTTCATTGGTAATATCTCCCCAACTTTTATCCCAGATATCAAATGTCTATAGACTATTCCCAGTATACCCGGCTGATTCCGTCCGAGAAAACATTGGATATAATACTAAAGAATACGCATTTTAAGGATGACCTATTGGACGAAATGAAAAAGGTCACGGTTAAGATAGATTTTAATCACGAAGCACCAGTTATTTCATTTGCGTTTCAGGAACCGTTTTATGACTTTCAGGAAATTCTCCGAAAGGGCGATTATTCAGGAGATCGCGGAATGTGGCTAAAAAGCGACAATCTTGTTATTAAATTAATGTTGGCAGATTCTGTTTTTGGAGACAAAATTACATCAAGATCTTTTACTTTGAATGTTGGGGAAAGCGAAAAACTTAAATCAGTATTGCAGGAGTAATAATGATTGGTTTTAATTACATCAAGTCTTTTTGAGCCAGCAACTTTTTATAATCTTCGGCAGTATCCATATCAACTTTTCCCAAAGGAAAATTGACGGTCGCCAGGCGATCTGTACTTTTTTGAATGATTTTTCTTGCCCCAATATCTCCCTTCAGTTCCATCAACTCCGAAAAAATACTTCCGTCGAATAATACCGGAGTTCCTGCGATTTCTGAATAGGCGCTGGCAATAATACTCTTTCCAGACAAATCTTTCTCCTTTATCAAACTTTCGAGCAAATCACTGGTAACAAAAGGCTGATCGCATACCATAAAAATAGCAGATTCTAAATCAGGCAAATCGCTCTTTAAAACAGCCAGGCCGCACCGGATCGAAGAAGCCATACCCTCCTCCCATTCTTCATTAAATACTATTTTGGCACCACAACTTTTGATATCGGTTAGAATTCGCGTACTATCCGCACCGAGGATCACGTAAATTTTATCAGATACCTTATTTGCCGTTTGTATTATATGTAAAAGCAAACTTTTGCCTTTAAATGGCAATAATTGTTTTGGCTGGCCTAATCTCGAAGATCGCCCGGCAGCAAGAATAATAATGGCTGTTTCTGTGTGCATATACCGACAAGTTTAACGGGTTTGACGATCATTTGAGTTATGCATAATTGTATAAATATCAAGCCACAGCGCGTAACCGTAAGCTCCCGGCAGCCACCAAAAAACAAAAGGTTTCAGGTGATGAAAACTACACCGACCTGAAACCTGACTTTAAACGTTTTATGACTAAGAAATATTTTTGAACGCTTCTTCTTCGATAAACGGTTGATTACGTAATCTCTTCTTCGTTGCTTTGTAAAAGGCGTTTGCCGCGGCAGCACCGGCTGGTGGCAACGCTGGCTCACCCAGTCCTGTTGGCGAAATGCCATTGTCTACAAAATGTACATCAACTTCCGGAATTTCACTCATCCGGATCAACCGGAATCCGTTGAAATTACTCTGGTCTGGCGCACCGTCTTTAAATGTCATATTTCCATACATTGCGTGGCCAACACCATCCACAACGCCGCCCCGCACTTGCTGCAAAGAGCCGCTTTTATTGATGACGATACCACAATCAACGGCTGCAATCACATTTTTAAGAACCGGTTTTCCTTTTTCAACAACAACTTCTCCCACCTGGGCAACATAGGAACGATGAGAAAAATAAACACTAAAACCCTGATGGACACCTTTTTTCTTACCCCAGTTGCTTTTCTCAGCCGCCAGTTTTGTTACAGCGATCATCCGGTCAATATCATATTTCACTTCGCCAGCAGGAGATTTTTTCGCTTTTTCAAACAATTCCAAACGGAACTGAATCGGATCTTTCCCGGCGGCTTCTGCTACCTCATCAAGAAAGGATTGTTCAGCATACGCCAGGAAATTGGTAATAGGCGCACGCCATGGACCTGTGGTAATAGGGGATTTATGTTCTACCGAATCAATTAATAAATTATCAACAGCACCTGATGGAAAATTGTCTTCCCGTGTCGGATTCCCTGAATTCATTCCGACGCCACGAAGTTTATAACCGATCATCTGGCCGGATTTATCCAACGCAGCCTCAAACCGGTAACGCACTGCCGGACGATAGGTCCCGCCGGTCATATCATCCTCGCGTGTCCAGACAACTTTTACCGGTGCCTTCACCAGCTTGGAAACGTGCGTTGCTTCGATTGCATAATCAGCAGATAACCTGCGGCCAAACCCACCACCTTGCCTGGTAATCTCCACTGTAACTTTTTCTGGCGGAAACCCTGTTATTTTAGCAGCTTCATTGCGGGCACGATCCGGCGTTTGCGTTGGTCCGACGAGCTCAACGCCGTCTTCCCGAACATGCGCAAAAAAGTTCATAGGCTCCAAAGGGCTATGCGGCAGAAACGGGCACTGATATTCAGCTGTTATTATCTTCGCAGCATTTTTAAACGCTTCCTCAACATTCCCGTTTTTCCGTCGAACAGTTGCTTCACCATTTTCGAGCAGCTGTTTGAAAATTCGGTTATGGTCGGCTGAACTTTCCAGATCAAATTCTTTTTCGTAATCTATTTTCAAAACCTCACGGGCCTTTTTCACTTGCCAGGTAGATTTCCCAACAACGGCAACACTGTTTCCAAAAGTTACCACATCCACAATACCAGGCATTTTTTTTGCAGCTTCTGAATCAACGGATTTCAGTTTCAGGCCAAAAGCCTTCGGACGCTGGATTAACGCAAACAGCATGCCTTCCCGGTAAAAATCCAGACCAAAAAGTGGCTTTCCGGTAATGATATCGTTATTATCAACGTTACGGACACTTTGCCCGATCAGCGTAAAACTCTTCTCGTCTTTTAATTTTACTTCTTTCGGAATAGCAATTTTCGATGCCTCGTCTGCGAGCTCCCCGTAGGTTAAAGATTTACCGGAAGTTTTATGCAACACCTTCCCTTTTTCCGTAGTAATTTCAGACACCGGAACATTCCAGCGTTTTGATGCAGCTTCAACCAAAAGATACCTAGCAGTTGCTCCCGCCTTGCGCAAACGCTCCCAGGAATGGGGTACTGCTCCACTTCCGCCCGTTACCTGACGTTCGTATTTGCTGGTATCCAGATTTGCCTGAACCGTTTTAACAAGCGTCCAGTCGGCATCCAGCTCCTCAGCCACGATCATTGGAAAAGCAGTTTTTATGCCTTGCCCGATTTCAGGATTCGGTGAAAATATCGTTATTATATTGTCTGTACCAATGGTAAGAAAACTGTTAAAATTAACAGCTCCGGCAACTAGCGACTCCTGATTTACAATGCTTGGTAGTGCTGCTGCATTCGACCAGTTAAAACCTAAAAATAAACCTCCACCGGTTGCAGCAGCTATTTTCAGGAAGTTTCTCCTTGATGATTGTTCTACACTCTGCATGATTATTTAGTTTTGGACGCTGCCGATTTCACTGCTTCTTTTATACGGTGGTATGTTCCACAACGGCAAAGATTACCGCTCATCGTTTCGACAATCTGTACGTCGGTCGGTTTAGGATTCTTTTTCAAAAATGCCGCGGCAGTCATGATCTGACCGGCCTGGCAATATCCGCATTGCGCTACGTCCACTTCTTCCCAGGCTTTCTGTACCGGATGGTCACCTTTTTCAGATAGTCCCTCGATGGTCGTTACCTTTGATTTGCCTACTGCTGAAACCGGCAAGGCGCAAGAACGGACAGCCTCTCCGTCTACATGCACAGTGCACGCGCCACACTGAGCGATTCCACAACCATACTTGGTGCCTACAAGGCCAAGATGATCGCGCAATACCCACAAAAGCGGAGTATCTCCGTCGACATCTGCCTCATAGCTGCGGTTATTGATTTGTAATTTTAATAACGCCATGGTGAATTGTGTTTGTTATAATTATCAAAGCAGTTTTTAGCAAAAACTAATCAAAAATCAGAAGCTTTTTTGAAGACTCAATATAAATGAGGAGAACAAAAAATTTTAATCTAAGATACACAAAAAACAGACGTAACAGCGAGTGCAGTCAACTGAAAACCATATCGTTATTCAGTTATATCTGGTTTTTAATTTCAAAACTCCAGCAGCTTTTGTATATCCACCCTCAGCTCCGTCCACAAAATGAATATGCGCTCTATCGGCATCCGGAACGTAACACGACATGACAGATTCTTTGCTTACAAATAAACCATACTTAATTTCACCTGCATTTTCCAGTTCATTGAGCTCCTTTTCCAATTTGGTCCGTTGACCAGCGGTACCTGAAATAACCGTATTTATTCTTCCGTCAATCACCAGCGTATCAGAAAAATCTACGATGCTGTTTAAATAGCTTTTCCCCTCTTTGGTTCGGAAATAATACCAGCCAAACCAGGTCATGAAGGTATTATACAGACTGTAAATAAAGCGGTTATGACCAAATTTGACTTTGATTTCCAGATCCATCCGAGACATCGTTCCTTTCAGTTTCAGCCTTCCAATAGAGATCGGCTGGCGTTTTTGTGGAGTTCCGTAAATCTGGTCCAGGAGTTTTACAACTTTACTAAATGCAATTCCCTGTTCCTTTTCGTTCATCGCGACGACCAGTAAACTGATTACTTCGTCATAGTTTTCGGGCGGCGCAATTCTGTCCCACCGGCACTGCATTCCTTCCAGATCAAGGTTTTCGTCCTCTGATTTTATATTGGAAATGCGATGATCTTCACCTTTGATCAATTTTTCTGCAAACATCAACCCATTGCCCAAAACGATCGGAATAGTGAAAGTTGCCGCACTTTTGAATTTGCTTAATTTCAGTTCATAACCTTGCTTATAAACTTCATTGACAGGAACATACCCAACTCGGAGGTCAATTTCAAAGTTGCTGAAAGTATTTTCTTTGTGTATTAATAACGACTGAATAACCGCATTCAAAATGGACGAAGGAATAATGCAGGTCGCGCCGTCACCGCCGAAGAAAAAGGGTATGTTCAGGTGATTTTTATAGGCAATATTAAGGACAGCTACAATGCATCCCGTAGCAATCAGATTGACGGTCTGATGCAAACCATTCTGTACCGCAAGCGTAGAATTTTTTACATCTGTAACCACAATAAACCAATCTTCGGGTACGCGGCAGAACAAATGATCAGCCACTAATAAATCGCTCAGCGGTCTATCATTGATGGGCAAGCCAGCGTAAAATTGATCGTTTGTAGTGACTATTGACATGTGTCCTGTATCCTGATTATTGCACCAATTTACAAGGTTTAAGTGATGTGCTACCAATTTTAAGAAGTAAAGATCAATAAGTTATTTCTACATGGTTTTCCGGAATTAATGATTATTCCAGAACCAATTGATTTTTTCTAAACTCAGTAGGGCTCATTCCTCTATACTTTTTGAATAATTTATTCAAGTGACTTTCGTCAGTAAAACTCATTTCTGCTGCAATTTCGCCGATTCTCATTTCGCTGTGCAAAAGACGATTTTCGACCATTTTCAGTTTATAATTGATCACATACTGCTGCAACGTTTCTCCCGTTTGCTTTTTAAAATACTTGCCGAGATAGTGTTCAGAAACTCCAAAATGTTTGCTGATTAGTTCCGTCCTGATTTTTTCAGGTTCAAAGATATGCTGATGAATATAATGCAGGATATTAACTGCTCTTTCTTCTGTTCCCTCGTTAACCTGTTCCGGCAAAATTTTTGCAATGTTTCTGGCAACTACAATAATCACTGTGTTGACCAGCTGTTCGATCAGCTCCCGGTTGTACAAATCTCTGTTGACATATTCCCTGAGAATGCTTTCAACCATCGGTTTGACGAGAGCCTTGTCACCCGGCTGGCGGAGAATACAACCTGGCTGATGGTTGGCATTTTGAAGAATAAATTCAAGTTTTTGGACACGCGCGGTTCTTGACGCTCGGTCTGTACCGGCATAGCTGGATTTGATATAATCTTCATTAAACCGTATAAAACAAAACTTGGTTGTGGTGAGCACATGGAAAGAATGGCAATCTTCCGGTGTTATCAGAAACATGTGCCCGGCATGATAATTAAATGTACTTTTATTGATACACTGTTTTCCGGTACCGGAAATGATGTATACCAGTTCGAAAAAATTATGGCTGTGGCCATCGTTCGGACTTTGGTCAAGTTCTTGAAAAAGAATCTCAAACGGCTGATATATGTTTTCTTTCATAACATCTGCAATTTACTGAATAATGGCAAATTTATACCTTAATATACTCAATATTGCAGTATAATTTTGCATCAAGAATAATAATAAAATATCGAAATTCTTATGAAAGCATTGGTTTTAGAAACCCCGGGAAGCGTAGAAAATCTGGTTTTATCGAACATAGATATGCCAAAAATTAGCGAAAATGAAGTTCTGGTTCAGGTAAAGGCTATCAGTATCAATCCCGTCGACGTTAAAACACGCCAGGGAAAAGGAATGTATGGCCGTTTGAAAGAGATTAGTCCTCTGATCCTGGGCTGGGATATTTCTGGGGTCGTTGTTGAAACGGGTTCTGCGGTAACCGAATTTTTAGTTGGCGACGAAGTTTTTGGTATGGTCAATTTTCCGGGACATGGTCAGGCCTACGCGGAATATATTGCAGCACCAGCTTCACAACTGTCTGTCAAACCGGCAGATGTTTCACACGAGGAAGCTGCTGCAGCAACGCTGGCTGCGCTAACAGCATTTCAGGCGCTAACGACTCACGCAAATGTTAGGCCTGGGCAAAAAGTTTTAATTCATTCTGCTGCGGGCGGTGTTGGTCATTTTGCTGTCCAAATGGCTAAACATCTGGGCGCCTATGTCATCGGGACGTCTTCTGCGGCAAACAAAGATTTCGTTCTCTCACTTGGCGCCGATGAGCATATAGATTACCAAACTCAAAAGTTTGAAGATGTTGTAAAAGACGCTGATTTTGTGCTGGATACGATTGGTGGTGATAATATGGACCGGTCATTGGAAACGATCAAACCTGGTGGGATACTGATCACAATTCCTTCCGGTATGGCTGAGTCTATCTCTGAAAAAGCGCAGGCGAGGGGCATCAATGGCTTTTTCTTTCTGGTTAGCTCTAATGGAGATGATATGAAGTCGGTTGCAGACCTGCTGTCCAAAGGCATTGTCAAAGCGCATGTTTCTCAAACTTTTCCCTTTGAGGAAATGGGCCAGGCCCACTTGCAGGTTGAGTCAGGAAAAACTAAAGGCAAGGTGGTTGTTACCCTGTAAATGAACATTAATTCAGGATGTGTGGTAATATCACGTCCTGAATTTTTTAAAATTTACAACTTTTCTACGCGTTGCAAAAGATCAGCGTAAAGACAGCTCGCTGATCTTATCAAATTCTGTATGCGGTGCCATTGCTCTTACGATTCCCTTTTTGTCGACAAGCACAAAAAATGGGGTTTCGGTCACTTTATAGCGGTGGTTGAAACCGTACGAATTTGGAACAGGAATAAATCCGCAATTGCGTTTAGGAATAAATTTCCGGCATTCTTCATCCGTGTTTATCGTAGTTCCAAGAGACACGATTTCTATGCCTTTATCTTCATTCTCTTGTATGAAATTCGAGATAATCTTGGTGCTTTCCCAGGTATACATCGGTTTTTCATACTTCACCCAAAATCCCAAAAGAATATATTTGCCCCGAAGTTTTTCCGAGTCGTAAGTTTTTCCGTCTAGTCCGGTCATAACGAATGGCGGAAGCGGCTGGCCAATTTCAGGCATTCCATCTTCGTCAACCGTCAGCGTAATGCCCGTTTCAATTTCAGATTTTGTTTTAGGAATTAAGGCAAAAGAGGAAGCTTTTCCGTATTTATCAAAAACCGGCTGCGTCCGGTATCTGCCTGGATTTTTTTTTAGCAATTCATCGTAGGCATTGTAGCTGATACGTTTACCTGTCGCTTGATTAACAATCACAGTTTCATCATTCATGACAAACTGCTGGTTCATTTTTCCTTTACTCCGCAATACCTGAGCCAGCGAAATCTGCCAACCTCCACCAACTAAAATGAACAGAAGCAACCCGATAAATCTTAAATGCATAAACCATTATTTTTTGATATATAACTGAATTGTCTGCTTCAATATTTCACAAGGCATAAGTTTTTAGTTCCTTAGATCCGTAGTAGCTACAAACGAGAGGCTTGGTAAAAAAACAAGCCTCTCGTTTGTATTGAGTTATGATGAAAAACACCTATTAGATTTCAAACTGATAAATTAAATACCTTATTTCTACCAAGGAATAACATCATCCAAATAGAAAAAGCCGCCTGTTGGGCCATCAGAAGGAATGGTTGCCAAACGTACGCTGCTGTCTGCCCCATCTTCCACTGAAACCGGCGCAGAAGATCCTCCCAATGCTGTCTGCACCCAACCCGGATGAATAGAGTTGACTTTTATAGCAGTTTCTCTCAGCTCGTATGCAAGATGGACGGTGAAAGCGTTTAATGCAGTTTTTGAAGTATTATAGGCAAACATTTGAATTGCATAAATTTGCGAAGTCGGATCCGAGTGAAGGCTTAAAGAACCTAATGTACTGGAAACGTTGACGATACGACCCGCTTCCGATTTTCGGATCAGCGGCAAAAGTCGCTGCGTACTGAAAACCTGAGCGAAAAAGTTTGCTTCCATAGTGTTGCGAAGCGTCTCTTCTGAAACTTCCGTAGTGGGATTAACAGTCGACAAAGATGCGACGGGATCACCTTCCAAAGTCACTCCCGCGTTATTAACGAGTATATCCAGCTTTCCAAATTTAGCTTCGAAGTAGTGATATGCCTTGGTATGATCTGCCTTGTCTGTTACATCGAAAACAATTGAATCCGCTTCTATTCCTTCGGCTTTTAATTTCTCAACTGCTTCCTTTCCGGAAGCTTCGTTTCGTGAACCTATGACGGGAAAAATACCTAGTTTTCCCAATTTCTTTGCTGTTTCGAATCCAATTCCACGATTGGCTCCGGTGATGAATGCTACTTTTTGTGTTGACATGATTTTTATAGTTTATATTAAATTAAATAATTTACTTACTAATAAGTAAGTAATATGAGCAAATTTTTTTATGGCTTTAAATCTACCACTATTTGTTTCACTACTTCGTCATAATGCTCATTACCAATGAGGCGCGCGTGCTGCAAGCCGCCTGCCAATGCAGAAACGATTACCGCGGCTTTGTTAATTGCTTCACCTTTAAAATAAAAAACGCCCTCTTCCCTGCCCCTTTTAAGAAGTTCAACAAACCAGCCCTTAACCAGGACAAGATATTCAGTTGCGACGGCCTGCATAGATTCCGGCAATTCCCGATAGTCAGATGCGCTTGCTCCAATCAGGCAAATTTTGTTGTTGCTTTCTAAATGGGTCCTATAACTTTTTAAGAATGTGTCCAATTGTTCCCAGGGTCCAAGGCTCGAAATACTGGCGATGATCTTTTCAAAAGAGACAACCGCACTTTTCAGAACATCCAGTCCTAAACTTTCCTTACTTGGAAAATGATAATGCACCGCAGCATTCTTGATTCCCAGTTGGGAAGAAATCTGCTGATAACTTAAAGAGGGATACCCAATAGATTCGATCAGATCTGTTCCCAGTTCCACGATTTTCTCTTTGGTATCTGTTCTTGCTTTCATTTTGTGTTTCTCATTGACGAATCAAAATTACTTACTTATAAGTAAGTAAACAAACTTTTAAAAGAATATCTTTTGCAAAATTATTAACTTTGAAGAAAAAAAATATTATAAAACAGCCTTTCTTGCCACGTGCACACAAATTTTCACGAAAACTTATCAAAAAATATTAGTAAAAATTTGAGCATTCGTGGCAAAAAAATAGCTCAATAAAATTTCGGAATCGGATTTAGCGTTGTGTTGCCGCGTTGGTGCCAATAAGGATAAATTGGTGGTACTTCGCTCGCATCATCCAGTTTTTTGATCTGCTCGGGCGTCAGATTCCAGCCAACAGAACCTAGATTTTGCCGAAGTTGCTCTTCATTTCTGGCTCCGATGACGATATTGACAACCGTTGGGCGCTGTAACAGCCAGTTCAAAGAGACCTGCGCTACGGATTTGCCTGTTTCTTCGGCTACTTCTTCCAGCGCATCAACAATGTTATATAACAGTTCAAAATTCGTTTCCGGTCCGTGTGACCCACCCTGACTTAAACGGCTGCTTTCCGGCTTCGGCTGATGTCTTTTAAATTTCCCGCTTAACAAACCCGCGGAAAGCGGACTCCACACAATTGTTCCCACTTTTTGATCCAGTCCCAAAGGCATCAGCTCCCATTCAAATTCTCTGTTTAATAAGGAATAATAAGCCTGATGTCCAACATATTTCGCCCAGCCATATCGTTCAGAAACCGACAATGATTTCATTAAATGCCATCCCGAAAAATTGGAACAGGCGATATAACGAACTTTTCCACTGGTAACCAGATCATCCAGAGCCCGAAGTGTTTCTTCGACCGGAGTGTTCCCGTCGAAACCATGCATATGATAAATATCAATATGATCAGTATTCAAACGCCGCAGGCTTTCTTCGCAGGCATGGATCAAATGAAAACGTGACGAACCATAATCATTAGGTCCGTCGCCGGTAGGAAATGTCGCTTTGGTAGAAATTAAAACCTGATTACGTAATCCGCCTAACGCCTTGCCAAGGATCTCCTCAGCCAGACCTTTGGAATATCCGTCGGCCGTATCAAACAGATTTACCCCTTCTTCAAGACAAATATTAATAAGCCCTTTTGCCTCTTCCAACTGGGTTTCTCCCCATGCCTTGAAAAACTCGGTTCCACCACCAAAAGTGGCAGTACCAAAACTTAAAACTGGAACCTTTATGCCAGAGGCACCTAGTTGTCTGTATTCCATAAATATCTAAATTTTGTAATTGAAATTATAAATCTACCTGCTGGTATAATGAGGCAGAATCTTAAAGAATCTCTTTTTTCAACAGAAAATTGAAGAAGATAATTTCTGTTCATAACAAGATAAAAAATTTAATTCCTGTAAGGAACAAAGTAATCCTATTTGAGTTGCTACACCTTTTAATTATTCCCGGGCCTAGCTTCAATGTTAGAAAGGTTGACAGACTCACCAGGCGTGTTCGCGTCGCAGCAGGAATAAAGGATAACCAAAATCCAGTTGATTGTAAATCTCA
Source organism: Dyadobacter sp. HNCC25DJ186 (assembly GCF_056895235.1). Classification (NCBI taxonomy): domain Bacteria; kingdom Pseudomonadati; phylum Bacteroidota; class Cytophagia; order Cytophagales; family Spirosomataceae; genus Dyadobacter; species Dyadobacter sp. HNCC25DJ186. Next base: position 176,482 of record NZ_JBXHAS010000008.1, on the reverse strand, counting down.
AATCCTGCTTTCAGATACCATGCCAAATTCTTCTCTGTGGAGGTTTCCAGATAAATAGGTCGGTTCATTTGATTGGCATCCCCGATGATTTCTGTCAGAAGTTTCTGTCCAAAACCTTGATTCTGATTTTCAGGCGCAACGCCGATAAACCATAAATAATAAATCTCCGGCGCTGGATAATTTTGATATATTAACTTTTCCCTAGCGAGAATTTTTGAAATATTACTAATCCCGGCAGACTTCATGATCAGTTTTAAATCGAGGAAGACGGATTTAAAATTTGTTCTTTTACGATCAGGAAATGAGATCAACGCGCAAGCTTTTTTATCGTTGGACAGGTAAATCTTGCCAACAGATTGACAAAAATGGAAGGAATACTCCATCAACGCTTCTATTCTTTTTTGTTTAAAATCATCCTGTTTGATGATGTAGTTGACGCTCCTGTTTTCCAAAAAAGCACTAGTCAAAATCTTTACCACCAAATCCTTATCTGCTGCGGTTGCTTTGATCATCATCCTAAAAATCATTGACTGGAAATACTTCAAAAGGCAATTTTAAAATTACAGATATTGCAGACAAAAAAGCGTAATTGCAATAACAAACCGTATCAGGCATGTTATTTGCAGGTTTGCCGCATCTGTTAATTTTAAAATTGATATGAAGAAATTCATTATATCTAAATATTTCAAATCTAATCAGCACTTCCGTACTGCATTATTTTTCCTTCTAATTATTCCTTGTGAAATATTATGGGCGCAAAATAAACCAATAGCCATCGATTCCAGTGTGGTTATTCCCGATACCTTATTATTTCGTTTAGAAAAGTATCAGGCCGCAATAACCCAGATGAATGGTGCCAATAAAAAGGGCTACGATGGACCAAATATCAGACAGGATTTAAACCAAATTCAACGAAACGTCGCTCAGATTGATTCTGCGATGCAGTTAAATAAAACAATTCCTGACAACAAAACCCTTTTAAATTATCGTCTGATGCTCACCGATGCCGAGACAAAAACGGCCATGTGGCGAAAATCCCTTTCCAAATATAATGCTGAGTTGCAACGTATGTCGGAGGAGGTTATTCAGTTTGGGAGAGATTCGCTCCTGATGGTTGATGTTGGAGACACCACCCAGCGAAAATTATATAAATCACAAATAGACGAATTGAGAGTCCGGCTGCAAAACACAGGAAAGATCACTGTGGCAAATCTTGATACCGTCAGCCGATTGCTTGCAGATGCTTCCACAATTTATTTTCGCACTATTGACTTACAAACCGTAGTGGATGATTATGTGAGGGAATCTGGAAGGAACGTTTTGAGCAAGGAATATAATTATCTCTGGAATGCGCCGAAAACCAGCAATTCTGACAACATCGGGACATTAATCAAAACGTCCTACGTCGGGCAGGACAAAATATTACGCTACTTCTTTAACTCAACCTGGGATAACCGGATTTTTTTATTGATCCTGTGTGCCATATTTTTCTGGTGGGTCTATATCAATTTCCGCCTGGCTTCACAACCAAAACTTGCGGCCGATATCGGCGAATTACCGTTCAATTATATAGCCAGAATTCCGCTACTCTCGACACTTGTCGTATTTTTTAATCTTACACCGCTATTCGAACCTGACTCACCTTCCATCTATATCGAACTGAATCAGTTTCTGCTATTGATAACGCTGAGCATATTTTTATACAGACGCATACCCAAAAGCCAGCTACGTGTATGGTTCACAATTTTAGGCTTATACATTCTCGTTATTTTCACAAACGCATTCGTCAACGAGTCGCTTCTGCTGCGTTCTTTATTGATTCTGTTGAACGCCATATCTATTTATTTCGGTATCTGGCTTTATCGAAAAATGCAGGAAGCTAAGTTCCATAAAAAGTTTATCAAACCGGTAGTTGTCATTTTCGTTATACTTAACATTTTAGCCATTTTATTAAATGCCTTAGGAAGAATTAGTCTGGCAAAATCATTCCACTTAACAGCGATCAGCGGATTGGTTCAGATTTTAAGTCTGGCCGTTTTTGTACAGATTGTTGCAGAAGCTATGGAGTTACAGATCCGGGTAAGTTCCTGCTCAGGAGGCATTTTCTCTCGAATCAATGTGGCGAGCAGCCGTTCCAAGTTCCGAAAAATGCTCTCATTTATTTCAGTTTTATTATGGGTTCTGGTGTTCGCGATCAATTTGAATATTATCGATACCATCCAAAATCTGTTGCAGGAACTGCTTTTGAAGCCCCGTACTTTTGGAAATATTACATTCTCCTTAGGCAATATTCTTTTTTTCGCCGTTATCCTTTATCTCTCCAATATTCTCCAAAAAAATATCGGGATCCTGTTTGGAGAATCTGATAACAGTTTTGGGAATAATACGGTAGGAAAAAATTCAAAACTGGCGCTTATCCGTTTGGTCATCATCGTCATAGGATTTCTTTTCGCCATTACTGCTTCCGGCGTTCCACTCGATAAAATAACGGTTTTGATTGGAGCACTGGGAGTCGGGATTGGACTTGGCCTCCAAAATATTATCAACAATTTCGTTTCCGGAATTATCCTGATTTTTGAAAAACCTTTCAATATCGGAGATTATATTGAGTTGGCTGACAAGAAGGGAAAAGTGCTTGATATTGGTATCAGATCCAGCAAAATGCTGACTTCCCAGGGCTCGCGGGTGATCATCCCCAACGGGGATCTGCTGTCGGGGAGACTGACAAATTATACTCAGAAAAATTCGCAGCTTAAAAGCGAGATCGTTTTCAAGGTAAACGTCGAATCCGATCTTGATCTTGTAAAAAAGCTGATAACCGAAACTATCGGGAAGTCAGAAGACATTATAAAAAATGCACCAAGTCAGATTTTAGTCAACAGTATCGGAGCTGATCATGTGGAACTAAAAGTTCTGGTATGGGTAAAAAGCGTCTACATAGAACCTGTTTTTAAAAGTTATGTGCTGGAAACACTTTACCGGAGTTTTAAAGAAAACAATATCAAGGTGATGTAACAATCGCCTTGATCAATTTTCTGAACCCGCGATCATCATTTGTTTCAGCGAAGCCATTAAGCCGTAAACTGCATCATTGACGCTGTTATTATCAGATCTCATTTCATTAAGTTCATTCTCAGCCAGGGCTTTCTGTTTACGGTTGGATTCTGTTTTGACCAAAACCGACTTCTCCTGAATTTCGTCATTTTGTCTTTTCCCAAGGCGTTTGATCGTTTGGCTTTTGGCAATCCCTTCCAGATCTGTCATCAAAACAGAATACTTATTATCCTGACAATCAATGGAAATTGTTAAACGGAGATATTCATAGGCCGCACTGGATATCGGCGCATAAGTGTTAAGCACCAATTTTCCATTTGACCGGTCTTCTTTGACCACTGCGTTTTCATAGTTCCCGAATGTTTTAACAACCCACTTTTGCGCATTCGAAAAAAGTACATCTCTGGAATGCTGCACCGCGCCAACATCAGAATATACTGCATTGTTCTTGCTGTCCAGAGGCAAAATGCCTTCCTGCCCAAAACTCATATAATTAACCGAAGTAAGTAACAGGAAGGCAACCAAAATTCTTTTCACGCGCAAATAGTTAGTGTGGGAAACTGAACAGAAATGACAAAACCTATGCCTCTGTCAAAGCGTTTATTTTTTTAACAATATCCTTCAAAACGATACTTTCATGGGAAATATTAAAAATACACGCTCCGTCTTTCACGATTAAAACCTGAGGTGATTCGTGTTTGACAGCAAAAGTTTTAGCGATAAGGCCAGAAACTTCGCGGTCCTGAATTACGTCCACAATATGAAATGGAATGCTATAATCTGACTCCGCACCCGATTTCATATTTCTGAAAGCCATTAAGCTTGTCATGCAGCGCGGGCTATGTTTATAAATTAGGGAATATTCGTTGGCATTAAAAAGTTCTTGAACGTCTGCTTCTGATTTTACTGATTTCCAGTTCATGCTTAAAAATTCTAATTTCTAATTTGGTTAACAAAGTAACAACAAATAACTGCGGTTTGCAGTTTAAAAATATTATAAATAAATACAAAAACTGCCATAAAAACTACCTGCAACGCCTTTTTGGCAACCTGTTCCCATACTTCAAGCGGACTTTTCAATTTGTTTAAGTATTTCGAACAAAGGACAATCTTTAAGTATCAATGAGTGCCTGATCGTCAGTGCATTCAGCTGTTTAAGAATACTTTATCCATCCTATTCTGATTGATATATTTAAAAATCAGTCATTTTGGAATTGTTCTGATAATCACAATACAGAAAAATAAATTGATAACCGATGAAGAGAAGAGATGCCATAAAAAGTGTTGCGCTCATGCTTGGCGGAACATTTTCGGCGCCGACACTGCTGGCAATGAATCAGTGGCAAAATCCTGAAACAAGCCTGGCGCTACCTGTTGAATTCGTCGTGACAGACAATCAAAAACTGATCATTGCAGAAGTTGCAGAAATCATTATTCCCAAAACCAGCACACCCGGAGCGAAGGATGTTGGAGTGCCTGCTTTTATTGTGATGATGCTTAAAGACTGCTACAAAATTCCCGAACAAGTCAGCTTTTTGGAAGGGGTCAAAAATTTGGAACAAAAGGATTTTCTTTCCCTGACCACGTCACAGAAAACCGAAATGCTAAAACAAGTGGAAAGTGATACCGTTGACCAAATGAAGGCATATCAGGTGCAGCAAACCAAGATGGGCGACAATGAAGATCGTGAACAGATGTCGGCGCAGGCGAAGGGTCTCCCCTATTGGCGTCTGATGAAAGAACTTACCTTGCTGGGGTATTTCACTTCGGAAGAAGGACTAAAATCATCTTTCGATTATGTACCGATTCCCGGAAAACTGGAAATGATCAAGTTGAAACCCAATCAGAAATCTTTCGCATACTAACGTCGGATCACCATGAATTTAAATCTAAAATCAGATAAAACACATACGTTCGATGCCATCGTAATCGGTTCGGGAATGACCGGAGGCATGGCCGCAAAGGAACTTACCGAACGCGGATTGCAGGTTTTAATGCTCGAACGCGGGCGCGAAGTGAAACATATTGAAGACTACGATACTGCTATGAAAGGCCCCTGGGAATTTGATCACCGGGGAAAGGTTTCGATCCAGTCGGCAGAAGAATATTGGGCAAACAGCCGGTTCGGAAGTTTGGCGAATGAGGAAACAGCCGAGTTTTTTACGGACGACAAGAAAAATCCATACATAGAAAAACGTCCCTTTGACTGGATCAGGGCCTATCACACTGGCGGAAAATCCATGCACTGGGGACGGCAGTCTTACCGGATGAATAAAAATGATTTTGAGGCTAATGCAAAAGAGGGAATCGCGATCGACTGGCCGATACGTTACGAAGATCTCGAACCTTGGTATGCACATGTTGAAAAATTTGTAGGTATCAGCGGGCAGGCCGAAGGATGGGAAGTATTGCCCGATGGTCATTATCTGCCAGCAATGCCGATGAGTGCGCCGGAAGCGTATTTTAAGGACACGATGATGAAAAAACTGAACCGACCGGTTACGATCGGACGGGTTGCCAATCTTACCAAACCGCAGCCCTGGCATACCGAATTAGGCCGGGCATCGTGCCAATACCGAAGCAAATGTTCCCGGGGATGTCCTTATGGAGGCTATTACAGTTCTTTGTCAGGATCCATTCCGGCTGCTCGGAAAACCCAGAAACTGACCGTTTTGCATGATACTATCGCCAGAGAAATTATTTATGACGAAAAAACGAAAAAAGCAAAAGGTGTCCGTGTGATCAAACAGAACACCATGGCTGTTGAAGAGTTTTATGCAAAAATTATTTTTCTAAACGCAGGTTCAATGAACTCTGCTGCCTTGCTTCTTAACTCAAAATCTTCCCGTTTTCCGAACGGACTGGGCAACGACAGCGACCAGGTTGGGCGAAATATTATGGACCATCATCTTGGTGTTGGTGCAAACGCGACTGTCGATGGATTTGAGAACGACTATATTTTTGGACAACGACCAAACGCGCTTTACATTCCCAGATTCCGAAACTGGGGAAATGATAAAAAAGATTTTCTTCGTGGTTATGGATATCAGGGTGGCGCAAGCAAAAGTGACTGGAAACGGGGTATCACGACCGATGGCTTCGGGGCAAGTTTCAAAGAAGATATGACAAGGCCAGGAACCTGGACGATGGGTTTTGGCGGTTTTGGAGAAATACTCCCGGATCCTTCCAACAGGATGTTTCTGGATAAAGACAAAAAGGATAAATGGGGAATTCCAATGATTGTTTTTGACGCAGCTTTTGGGGAAAACGAACTGACCATGCGTAAAGATATGATGGCTTCGGCCGTAGAAATGCTTGATGCCGCGGGTTTTAAAAATATCTCAGGATTTAACCGGACAGACACGCATCCGGGATTGGGAATTCACGATATGGGAACGGCAAGAATGGGGAAAGATCCGAAAACTTCGGTGCTGAATAAATTCAACCAGATCCATGATTGTAAAAACGTATTTGTTACGGATGGCGCCGCGATGGTTTCTTCTTCTTGCGTAAATCCATCAATCACTTATATGGCGATGACTGCAAGGTCAGCTAACCATGCGGTTGAAGAATTGAAAAAACAGAATTTGTAATATACCGTTTTGAAGAAAAAAATCACACAGTCAGATTTTGTAGGCTGACTGCGTGATTTTACATGGTTACCTCCATCCGGTAACCTATGCCATGAACCGCGGCGATTTTTACCTTTGCATCTTCGGCCAACATTTTCCTCAGCCTCGAAACAAAAACATCAACACTTCTGCCTACAATTATCCCTTCATCTTCCCAAACCGATTTTAGAATGAAATCGCGTTCCAGAATTTTATTTTGATTATTGGTAAACAGGTGGAGAAGCTTCGCTTCCCTGTATGTCAGATTATAAGTTTTACTTTCTGAAATCAGAATTAAATTGGTCATATTCAAAACAGAACTTCCGAAAATTATATTGTTGTCAATTTCATCGTGAAGTGGATCACTAACCGAATTAGTTTCCTTCTTGTTTCTTTTCCAAACAATCAAACCCAATCCTGCAAGCAAACTTCCGACTGGGAAAATCCACCAGTTACTGGTTGCAGACGCGGTTTTTTCTTCCGGATAAAAACTTACCTGCACAACATAACAACCGGCTTCCAACTTTCTTCCACTGCATGGCACGCCTTCTTTTTCATTTAAATCCTGAAAACTATAACCCAGAATAATCGCGCTGTTTTCGCAATGGAGTACTGAAACATTGTAGCCCTGATCTATTCCGTGGATTTTTAATGATTTCTGTAATAAATCGGGCAGCTTGTCATAATCAAAAAGTTTATCAATCCTTACAGAAAATGTGTTTGCGTCCAACTGTTGAACCGGCGTAATCACGGATGTAGAATCTCCATTTTCAACAAGTAAGAGATGAGCCGTTCGCCGCAAAGCAAGATTTACTTTTTCAGAAAACCGGACAGAATCATTGTTTCCGCTCACGTTTTCAAGCGCAGAAAATATCAGAAAAGTCATCACTAAAAAAGTGACTGTCGCGGTTGTTTTCGGTCTGACAGCTCTTAAATTCATCCTTTTAAAATTATATCATAAATTCGACAAAGCTGAATTAACATCCTCCCTTGTTTTTATTCAAAAATGGAAACCAGTTAAATGCCGGGAAAAGCATAGAATAACTAACATATATTATTTTTCTAGCCGAAACATTCGTTTTGTCCGCAGGTTCAATAATGATATCATCCCCCAATTTCGCCGATTCTAAAATCTGACTCAAATCAATACTACGGACTGAAAAATTATGTGCATAGGCATTTACATCGACGATTTTTCCAGCTCGTCTAAGATAAGCGAAAAATGGCAATCCGGTTCTCGTGCCCGACTTGGAATTTATTTCGATCAATGTCAAACGCCCATTTCTTATGTGAACAAAGTTTCCCGGTTCTACCGATTTTCCATTAAGAAGCAATGAAATATCATTGATGTTATTATTTGGTAAAGCATCGGAAATTGAAACTGTCGATATATAGATCAGAATGATCAAGAATCGCGGAATATGGTTTTTCATGTGTTTCAAATTAATTTTATAAAACAAGAATTTCATTATGTGGTAAAGCATATTGGCTATCCGTCGTGACCAAAACAATGTGATCTCCCTTTTCACATTTTTTCAGTACATTTTGAATACTGATCTCGCTGAAATCCAGGGCAGAAAATAAAGTCAGCATGTTCGTTCTTTTATCCCGGATTGCTACTTTAAAATGTATTTTCTCAATCGCCCTTGTCTGCGTCGGGCTACTTATTTCAGCCGTACATACGGTCAGCATACCCATGGCATTGGCGGCAAGTTCACTTTTGCCATTGTCACCATACGCACTGGCCACCATTTTATTATTTAGAAACACTGCCGAACAATTGCCAAAAGCTTTTTGTCCGAATGAAATTCTGCTGCTCATCAGCAGCAACGCGATTACCAAAAGTCTGTCTTTTCTCATGATTTGTTGTTTTAAATGTAAATGAATTAAACTCCGAATGCATGACTAAAAGTAGAGAAGCCAAACTTTGCTTTGGTAAAAGGCATGTAAAACATTGTAATGGAAATGTAAATGGGGGGAAGTTTTTTGCTAAATGATGCTTTAAATAAGGAAAGTCTTTCCGTTAGATCAATTTTACGTATCAAAAAGAATCCTATCTTGCAGCTTTGTTATAAATCATAATTCAGATGTCTAAAAAAATAATTCCTCTCTTCTTATTCATACTCCTCTCGGCTTCTGCATTTAGTCAGACGGGCATTGGTATCAAAAAAATTGCTCCGTTTCAGATGACGCTGACAAACGGAAAACCTTACAATTTTGCACAATTAAAACCGGGTCCGGTTGTCCTAATGTATTTTTCTCCCGACTGTGACCATTGTCAGGATTTTACAAAAGCATTACTGAAAAACTACACGGTCATTAGTAACAAGCAACTGGTAATGGTTACTTTTCAGTCGATGGAAATGATCAAAAAGTTTGAAAAAGACTACAATCTTGCTGCATATCCAAACATCAAAATCGGGACAGAAGGAACCTCTTACCTGGTACAGAAATATTATCAGATAAGATCATTTCCCTACATCGCGATGTACGATAAAAATGGAAAACACGTCAGAACTTTTGAAGGAGAACAGCCTTATACCGAGATTTTCAAGGCTTTAAAATCTTTCTAAGCAAATCTTGGAGGATAAAAGAGCTTCGCCAAAACTGTTCGGCGAAGCTTTTTTTTGGTTCTTAATATACAACGATCAGAAGATTTGTTGATCAATCCGTTAGCTTAAAGCACCAACTGATTGAATAACTGATCCAAAGTTTCTCCGGCATTTTTACAAAAACCGGGATGAACTTTTGAGGTTTGCACAACGGTACTGCGCGTTGCCGTTAACCAGCGAAAACGAGAAGCTATTGGCAAACTTCCAATTGGCCCGGATTTCGTTCCGCCGATACATATTTTGTTCAATGAAAATAAATATTCTTCCAATTCGGAGATGTCCAGAGAGCCGGAAAAAGCACGAAGACGGCCCAAGTCGAGATTAAATTTACTCTGTAAAAATCCTTGCTTCTGACAATAAAGGATCACGCCAACATTTAGAAATTCTTCACGTTCGACTCTGGGTACGACGCGGATGACGGCGTACTCAAATAAGTGATGTTCTTGCATTCTGCGCTTCTTTTACAAATACTTCCGATACTGAAACTCTTGAAATTAAAAACCGGGCGTAAGCCTGGCGGTGCTCTTCTGCGGTTTCAAAAGGAGCATCACGCAGCAGCCAGTCGTCCGGGATGAGCGAACAAATTGAATAAATGAGATCGTCCGTTAAGATCTCCCGGAAAAGCGCATCGACAACTTCCAGTTCACTTGCTTGCTTCAACAAAACATGATCCTTAACCTGCATGAAAGGTCGTTTTGCCTGTTCTTCCCAATTTGTCCACGAATGGTGAAAATACAACGCCGCGCCATGATCAATCAACCACAATTCTTTGTGCCACATCAGCATATTTGTATTTCTCGCCGTTCTGTCCACGTTTGTCAAAAGGCAGTCGAGCCATACAATTTGAGACGCCAGTTTTGAATCGACAGTCGTCACCTGGGCGTCGAAAGTGATTGCTCCGGACAAGTAATGCATGGCCAGGTTAAGGCCTGTACTTGCCTTCAAAAGATCCTGAATTTCTTCATCCGGTTCGGTCATACCAAACATTTCATCCAGATTTGCGAAAACTATTTCCGGAATTCTAAGTCCCAAAGCGCGGGCAATCTCTCCACCAATTATTTCTGAAATAAGCGCTTTGACGCCTTGTCCGGCACCCCGGAATTTTAAGACGTAAAGAAAGTCATCATCTGCCTCAGCGATGGCAGGCAGTGAACCACCTTCACGCAGAGGTGTGACATAACGTATTACATTGACGGTTCTTAGTTGAGGTCCGTTTTTAATCATATTATTATCATTTCGAAATTACATGAGATACGTATCCATACGTGAATAGCAGTATTTCGTGAATATAAAAGTAGTTGTTTTTGAATTTATAATGACAAGAATGACGATTGGATGGCAGGTGCATAACCAATTTTTTAGGTTATATTTCGGTGCGCTGCACCTATGAGAGAGTTCTAGTCTCACTGCTTGCTACAAATATTTCGGTGCTCTGCACCGTATCCCAGAAAAGAGTAACACCAAAACAATATTTGTAGAAAGAAAAATGTAAATTTCAAAGCAAGGTGCAACGCACCAAATTATTTGTAGCAACAAAAAGGCAAATTTCAAAGCAATGTACAGCGCACAGGAATTTTTGTAGCAAAAAATAGGCAAGCCCCAAATGCAAGGTGCAGCGCACCGGAATATTTGTAGCAAAAATAGGCAAGCTCCAAATGCAAGGTGCAGAGCACCGGAATATTTGCAGCAAAAGTAGGCAAGCTCCAAATGCAAGGTGCAGCGCACCGGAACACTTGTAGCAAAAAATAGGCAAGCCCCAAATGCAAGGTGCAGCGCACAGGAATATTTGTAGCAAAAATAGGCAAGCTCCAAATGCAAGGTGCAGCGCACGGGAATATTTATAGCAAAAAATAGGCAAGCCCCAAATGCAAGGTGCAGCGCACCGGAATATTTGTAGCAAAAAATAGGCAAGCCCCAAATGCAAGGTGCAGCGCACCGGAATATTTGTAGCAAAAAATAGGCAAGCCCCAAATGCAAGGTGCAGCGCACCGGAATATTTGCAGCAAAAATAGGCACGCTCCAAATGCAAGGTGCAGCGCACCGGAATATTTGTAGCAAGAATAGGCAAGCTCCAAATGCAAGGTGCAGAGCACCGGAATATTTGTAGCAATAATAGGCAAGCTCCAAATGCAAGGTGCAGCGCACCGGAATATTTGTAGCAACAGCCGTTAATTAAACTTCGGCTCCAACCAAACCGCGGTAAAACAAACCATGATAGCCAGAAACCATATCCAATCCGGCATACGGCTCTCATCCAATGGCTGAGATTTTGGATCCAATAATTTTGCTGAATCTGAAAGATTGGATTGAAGATCTGCCCGGGCATTCACAAAACCTTCAACTTGTTTGCGTTGGTAAACAGAATTGAAATTCAAACTATCATTTACCAAAATTTCAGAATCCTCTGCGAACGGCATCCAGGATGGTTCCTTAGGAATGAAAAGTGCATCTGCTGTTCGGCTATTGATCGTGGAATAATTCAAAAAAACGGTATCTTTTCCAATCGCCAGTGACTTTGAATTTTCTGTTAGATTATTAAGTCTCAGTACTGTTTGAATGTTTTTATAAACCGGTGCTGCAACTTCAATATTTGTCTTGTAAGTCGGGTGAATAGCAGCTAGAACAGAAGTCCAGAAATTTCCGTAAAGTAAACTGTCACCATTCAGCATAGTAGGAAAAGTCTCATTTAATAAGCTCACAGCAACCTTCCCAACACCTTTTTCAATAGCAACAGGATATTTTGGCAAAGGAATATAGCTATTTGATTTAGCGAAGTCGAATGGCAATTTTGTCAATTCAGCCGTTACAGGCAAAACCTCCTCATTTGAGATTTTTTTAATCCTCAACCTCGTTCCTAAGGCGGAATTAATAGAAGCAATTTCGGTTGAAGGATCGGTAAGATTTATAAATAAAATACTCTTTCCTGCATCATAAGCTTTTTTAACTTCAGCCGTTCGTGCGTTTTTTGGATCGGTGACGATGATGTCCGGATTCCCTTTTTTATTAATGGTAAGGTTGCTGCGAATATCTTTTGAAAGGTTGGTAGAAATTTCAACAGCATGACCTTGATTTGCAAGCCAGGATGCCAATGTTTTGCTTTCGAAATCGGGATTATCCAATATGAATTTGACCGTCAAAGGTGACAGTGACTGAGCAAAAAAACCAATTTCTCCGAGATTCTCGTCGCCCAAGAATAAATTTACCTTTGTCCGCTTCTCTGTAAATACCGGAAACGTCAGACTGAAATATTGCTGTCCTTTTTCAAGTTTTAAACTGTCCAAAACCTGCGCACCGAATTTGACTTTAATCCATTGGACATCAGAAAAATTGAGAACTCCCATAATTTTCTGAAGCTGGCCTTTTCTTAGTATACCTTTCCATGAAATGGACTGTATCTGATTTTCTGGAAAATAAGGAATCCAGTTTACACGACTTTTGGTCGGTAAGTACTGGCTGAGCCTCGCAAAAAAAGATGGACTAAAATCCTGCCCCACTAAAGTGAGCGTGTCAATATCTCTTCCTTTATAATTACTTTCTGAAAAAACTTTACTTACCCGCAAACTGTCTTTTATCCTGGCAATTTCTTTCTCAGGAACATCATTGCCAACAACCAGAATTTTGTTTGATATGACGTTTGATTTAAAAATTGGTTGAAAGATAAATGCAGCGATAACCAGCCATAATAAAAGGTTTAGCCCGATTTTGACATTCAGTCTTTGTCTGAAAACTTGCCCTGAGCTCCGCGACAGAAGCCTGGCCTGTAAGCCGCCAAAAAGAAAAAGAAGGAGGACCAGTACCAGGTTGAGCGGAGCTGACCAGTCAAAATCAAATGCAATCATACGTTGTCACCGGGTCGGATTCACCCGATTATTTAAGTTTCTTCCAGAATATATTTTCCAGCTTTTTTTCACTGGCATAAGAACGGGTACTTTGTAAACCAGTTCCGGCCCGCTTATAAAGTTCCGTTTTTAACTGCTGTTTTTCTTTTGCCGAAATCATTTTTCCACTAATCAACTTCTGCAAAGAACCAAGTACCGGCCAGTTTTGCATCCCGCCGTTAAACGGACCGCTGTTTATTAATTGATTTGATAACTGAGTTCCGGCAATTTGAAATTTAGCTTGTTGCGCCACACTCAATTTTTCATATTCCAGATAACCCAAAACTTCGGCTACCAATTGCTCTGTCCGGATTTTGTCAACCGTTTTTTCCTGATTAAAACTCTTGCTTAAATCAGTCAGTTCTCCGCTTAACCGCTTCTCCTTTTCTTTGATCGGAGGCGGGTCGTAGCTGCTTTTTTTCACAAATGCACGCGCTTTATGCTGCGCCTGTTTCAGGTATTCGAGTGCTTTATTTTCAAATGGCAAGGCCTTTTCCGGTTCATACATGCGTAAATGCAGCTCCGACTGCCACATTTGCTCCAAAGCCATTTTCAGTAAACTCTTCGTCGACTGTTCATGAAACGTGTTTACTTCTGCGTCGTCATGGGCATGCACATATTGCTCCATAAGTTCTGCGATGGCGTCTTTCGAACCTGCGTCAGCGTGACTTTCATGTACATGCTGATGCTCCTCAGGTTGTGACTTCCGGTTTTCCGACGCCTCTCCTTCGGAATCTGACTTATGCGTGAATTTATCCAGGATATTTTCCTGGTGACCTTCGTCGTGTGGCGCATCGCCTCCCCCGCCGCCAATATTTTGTTCAAATTCTTCTCCCAAAAACTGACCATAGCGTAACCGTAAAACTTTCTGGTCAAAGCCGATTTCATTCGACACACTATTAAATTCTTCCTTTTTAATTTTCTTGCGTCTGGCAATCAGTTTTTCAGTATCGATGATAATCTGGCGCTGACTTCTGAAATATTCCGGAACTGTGTTGACCGACATCGTTGCAAGCTCCGATTCCTCAACCTGGGCAGTATCCTTGTAAACAATAAAATAAGTATCCGATTTTGAGAAATTGGCTTCCGGCTCTCTGTTGTCGATGGCTGCCCAATAATAATAGAGCTCATCTCCGGGAGTAAAATCCAATGCTTTCAGATCGATGGATTGAGTCAGTTTCGCCTCCTTGAAATTGGCAGGTGAAAGTGGAATTTTCATTTCCCGAAATTTGACATTTTCGCCGGATCCACGTGCCAGAGTCGCAACGATAAAAGCTTGTTTCACCTTGAAGTCGTCTGAAATCTTTGCTGATACTTGTATCGTTTTATTGTCTTTTAAAAAATGATACTGATACAATTCTTTTGAATCTGGTTCTATTTTTGGAGTCAGATCCGGCCTCGCTTCCAGTTTGTAAAAGTCTGATTGATATACTAATGAATCTTTCCAATACGCCTTGATCGAATAAAGCCCTGAACCAGCCAACTTATCCTGATATGAAAATAATCCGTTCGTTTTCTTAAATAACTGCTCATCTCCGCGACTGTTAGCCAACCGAACTGACAAATTTTCCTGATAGCTGAAGGTAACATCCCATTTTAAAAATGAGCCAGAAATTGCACTGACGTTCAAATCTTCGCTTTTTGTATTCGGCAAGCCCGTGTATACTGGTGGAATTATACTGACAGACGCTGATTCAAAAGCAGGCGGAATTGATACAATTGCCTTCTCTCCATTTTTCGTTTTATTTAAGATATCACCGGGACTATTCGTGGAAAAGTTAAGTTGCGGATATAGGTTATAAAAAACAAGTGAGAACAGAAACATGACCGCATAGATCATTGTTCCATCATACAAATTCCGGAAGTGAAAACTTCTAGCGGAAATGTTTTTATTAAGCCTTTCCAGCTGTAATTGTTCAGCAATATTGAGTTCCTTCTTTTCCAGCAAATGAAGACTGTACTCCGACTCATCTACGGTTCTGTGTATCCAGATTATGGCCTGAGGTTTTTTACTTTGGTACAACTTCGTCAAATAAGCGCCGATACAAAGCCCGACTAATCCTGCAATAACGGGGACAACGACAGATGATTTCTCAAAAACAGATGCCAGGACAAACGCCGAAACAGCCAGCAACATACACCTGATGAAGGCGTTTGCATAGAGCTGCGCAGTTACAGAATTAATTATTTTTTTTAGCTCATGCATAACTTTTCTGGATCGTTTTCTTCAACGCCATCCAGCGTTCAAGAATTAGTAAGATTAGAAAAATAACCAAAAACCAGGATCTCAGATTACCTTCAACATTTCCTTCCAGAGGTTTTGCCCGAACGAAGAGCGAATTAATCTGCTGATTACTTAAAATTCCATTTGACTCGCCAAGATCAAAATGTTTGATTAGTAAGTCTCCAAGATATTCAGGCAATTGCCCCGAATTCACCATTTCTGATGTTTGAATCCGAAGCGAGTCGGCTAAGACAGCAACGTTGAGATGATTGTCAGGTAACCACCCGGTATTATTTCCTGAAAATACATAAAGCACATCCGGATTAATCTTTTCAATTTTCTGGTCCGTCAATATCCAGTCATATTGCTTATTGGCATTGGCTACCTCATCAATTTGAAAGGGCAAAGAATAAACTGCTCCAAGAGCGCCTATGGCTGCTTGCACCGTCTGACGTTCAGCCTTGTCTTTATAGTCAATTAAAATTTTTAATTTTCCTGAATGCGCAGGATAGGACGCCAGTTTTGGTAAATTCACAGACTTTGCATCTGACGTATTCAATTGTCCTTTGTAGACAAAAAGCTTTCTGTCATCTCCTAAATCCAGGTAATTGTGAATATAATTTTGCGAAGAATCAATGGCTGTGTGTATCGTGTAGTCGCCGGGTATGTAAGTTTTTGGCTGATCGAATATTTTCTGGTTATTCAACAAGTATATATCTAGCTTTGCACCGGGCTTGCCTACTTTATTAACAACATCCTGCAAATACCGGATCCCGCTGTTCTCTTGATTTGTAACAGACATTATATCCTCTATTTCTTCGCTAGAGGCATTTATCCAGTAGACCTTTTCTCCCTTCTTCAATGCTTCTTCCAGTTCAAACCGAAAGTTGTCAGCCAGATAAACTGATGGCTCGACCAAATGAATCCTTTCTGAATGCTCTGATTTTTTAAACCATTCCAAAACCGGCTGGGTCATCAAAAACACGAGGAGCAAAACCAACAGGCAGCGAACAATTAACAGCGGCAGGTCATCGAGGCGGAAACCACGGCTTTGCTGCTGGCTTTTGTCAATCAGCCATTGCATAGCGGCCCAGTCCAATTCTTTACCTTTTTTTTGATGCCAAAAATGGATAAAAACGGGAATGACAATTGCCAGAGCGCCCCAAAACATGAAAGGTTGTAAAAAAGTCATCAGCCCTTTCTTTTCGTTAAAAATTCTTTTAAAACCATCCCCAACGGATCGCTTAGTCGCGCCTGAACCAGATTTACATACGGAATACGAAGTTCTTCTTCCAGCATATCAAAATATGCCCTTGATGATTTCCGGAATTCATCCCGCACCGCTTCCGCCTGCAATTCGATTTCTTTTCCCGTTTCAAGATCGCGAAAACGGTAGAATCCATTCAGATTAAAATCCACCTCATGATCTCCTAAAATCTGAAAAATAACAATTTCCCGCCGCGGACTTGCGATAGATTTGATCAAAGTCAGCCACTCCTCGCCCACTTGAAGAAAGTCCGTAACAAAAACCAGTTGTTCTTTACTTTTTGTAGCAAATTCAGGAAACTGTAATTTTCCACTATCTGCATTAGCCGATCGCCATGCTCCTGATGCCAATGTTTTTTGCAGGCTAAACAAAATTTTATTGAACGCCTGTTTCCCGGAAGTCGAAGCGCCACTGGCCAGGCTGTTCACTTTCCCGTCCTGCAAAGCATATAAACTCATCTGATCGTTCTGGATATATCCTAAATATGCGAGCGATGCGATCAGTAGTTTCGCATATTCCAGACGACTCATACCATTTTCAGCATAATTCATCGATCCGGAAAGGTCAAGCAAAAAGCGGATCTGACGATTACTCTCAGCCGACGATTCTTTTACCAAATGTTTATCCGTTCTGGCAAACAATTTCCAATCGATGCGTTTTGGATCATCACCGGGCTCATAATGCCTATACTGCTCGAATTCTGTCCCCATACCCGATCGTTTGCTCGCATGAACACCGAGCATAAGTTCTTCACTCACCAGTTTTCCAACCAGTTGAAGATTCCCGAGTTTGATCAGATCGGCGGCAAGAAGACCAGTACGTTTCTGGGACATAGTTTTTGGGCTTTCGGCGGTCGGTAATCGGCTGACAGATTTTGGCGTAATAAAAGTGATGGCTTAACTAATATTTCTAGTTTAAAATATAGCTTTCGGCGGTCAGCTGTCGGCTGTCAGATTTTGGCGATCAGAAGCCGAATTATCAGCAAGCCGAAAGCCGACCACCGAAGTTATCTTAGGTTTTTAATTAAATCTGCAATCACATCATCCGATGTAATATTCTCTGCTTCTGCCCGGAAATTCATCGAAATCCTGTGTCTTAATATGGGATAGGCAAGCGTATGAATATCTTCCGGAATTACAGAAAACCTTTCATTCAGAACAGCTCTCCCTTTTGCACAAAGTACAAGCGCCTGCCCCGCTCTCGGACCCGCGCCCCAATCACACCATTGTTTTACATAAGCCGACGGACTTCCATCCGGCCTTGTAGCACGTACCAGCCTATTGATAAAACTGATCTGATCATCACTGATATGGACCTGTCGTGTCAGTTTTTGAAGCTGAACGATATCGATATCATTTAAGATCCGGTCAATTTCGACACTCTGGAAACCGGTCGTATTTTTCAAAACATCCAGCTCTTCCTGCTCGCTGGGGTAGCTAAGTTTGATATATAATAAAAATCGGTCAAGCTGAGCTTCCGGCAGCGGATATGTTCCGGATTGCTCGATCGGATTTTGAGTAGCAATGATTAAAAACGGATTTGGTAAAGCATAATTTGTCCCGGCATAGGTAACACTTTTTTCCTGCATGGCTTCTAAAAGGGCAGCCTGCGTTTTAGGCGGAGTTCGGTTGATTTCATCTGCGAGCACCACATTGGCAAAAATCGGCCCCTGGTTAAACTTGAAAAACTTCTTGCCCGTATCGTGGTCTTCTTCAAGAATTTCTGTTCCGACAATATCTCCGGGCATCAAGTCAGGTGTGAACTGAATCCGTTTGAAACTCATATGAAGAGCCTCCGACATCGTTTTCACCATCAGTGTTTTTGCAAGTCCCGGCACGCCTTCAAGCAAACAATGGCCGCCAGCCAAAAGAGAAATCAGAATTTCATTGATTGCATCTTCCTGCCCTACAATCACTTTTCCTATCTCTTTTTTAAGAAGTGGCAACTTGGCCACCAACGCTTTATAATGGGTTAGTTCCTGTGTTTCCAATCGTTAAGCGGTTAAAGCATACATGACAATATTGACACCAAACCTGGTGTTGTCGACTGCCAAAAAACGTTTATTTCTAAAATCATAATCCCATTCGCAGCCGTAATCCTTATTGCTGTAAAGCACTCCAATCCGCCCGTTGACGGTAATAGCTTTCAAATAATCATGCACCAGATCGTCTCCCCAGCCATTCAGTTCAAAAGATGTTGTCGGCGGGCCTTCTTCAAAATGAAAGAAACTGTTATAGATCGGATGGTTATTCGGGATTTTTTGTAAAGCCTTTGGACCAAAAGTTCTGGACATTTCCTGTTCAAAACTTTTGGCAAACAATCCGTCAATGTCATGATTGCAGTCGTCAACAAAAACAAAACCGCCGTTCTGGACGTAACGCTTGAAATGGTCACGTTCCTGCTGTGAAAATTCAACGAGTTTATGTCCGCTCAGATAACAGAACGGACTTTTAAAAATTTCATTACTGCTCAGCAACACTACTTTTTCTTTTTCGTCAATCGGGATTGTCGTATACTCCACAAGCGAATGCAGCAGATTCGACGGCATGCGCTGATCGGTATCCCAGTTCCCTGAGGTATATTGAAGACGGGTAAAGAAAAACGGTTTCATAAGTTGGGCAAATAGGTTTACAGTGAAAGATTTATTTTCATTGTAAACTAAATCTAAACGGCATCGGATAGTGACGAAAAGGTAAATTCCCGGATTTTCATCGGTGGAATCAGATAATTCTGGTTGGTTTCTGTACTGACCACCCTTTCCGATTTTCCAAGTGTTTCAAGATTATTGAGCATGATGACAGGACTTTCGTTAAAACGGAAGTTTTTGACCGGATGTTTGATCTTTCCATTTTCAATGTAGAAAGTACCGTCCCTCGTCAGTCCTGTAAGCAATAAAGTCTGCGGATCAACTTCGCGGATATACCACAACTTCGTAACCAGAATTCCCTGTTTCGTGGAAGCGATCATTTCTTCAAGCGTGGCCGTACCGCCTTCTACAATCACATTATTTGGATATGGAACAGGTTTCACACCTTTCTTCTCAGCCCAGTAACGTGAATAGGCCATATTTTTCACAACACCCTTTTCTATCCAGCTGGTCTTTTCCATCACCTGTCCGTCGCCAGCCCAGGGCGAAGAAGGCAATTCGGGATGGGCCGGATCAGAATAAATATTGATCCGCTCGTCCACAATTTTTTCGCCCAGCTTCGTCTTTCCTCCTTGTTTGCTAAGAAAAGACCGGCCTTCATCAGCGCTGCGGGCGTCGATATTGAAGAAAATATTTTCTAATAAAACAGCTGCTGCTATTGGTTCTAAAATAACCGTATACTTTCCAGGTTCGAGCGCCTTTGCCCCTAAGGAACCTTTTGATTTTTGGATCGCTATTTTCGTAGCAGCCTCAATATCCAGTTTAGACACGTCGCTGTAACCACGGGCAACATAACCTGAACCTGTTCCGTCGGGCGTCCGAACTGTCAACGAAAAGTTCACATTCGTACTTGGATAATAGGCAAAAAGCTGCTTCGAGTTCAGCATCGCAGAATATCCATGCTGATCTTCCCAGAAACCAGCAGCTGCGAGGTTTTGTGTTCTTGACAATTCCAGACTTTTGGCAACGGCACTTGCACGAAAATCAGGCGTTATTTTTGCAGTTGAATCAAAAAAACCTGATAACTTTTTATATTGCTGCGGTGCCAGAACACCCATATATTCAGGATTCTCAGGAGCAAGCTGCGCCAATTCTTCCGATTGACGAACTACTTTCTGAAAAGCTTCCTCACTGAATTCATTCGTAGTGGCAACGCCCACTTTTTTCCCAAAAGCCGACTGAACGACCAGATTTTGCGTTAATTGCGATCCACTGGTAGAAACCTCATTTCTGGCATACCGCAGATTTCCGCTTTTTTCACCAGAAATATTGATCTCACATTCGTCCGCTTTGGAATATTTTAAAACCTTTTGTAACAAAGCTTTCGCTTCTTCCTCTGTTAATATTACTGCCATTATTTATATCCGTTAAATCTTTCTGGCTGTATTAATTACGTTCACGCCGTTAAATCTCGCCGTTGAACTTCCATGTGATACGGCACTTGATTGGGATGGCTGTCCTTTTCCATCAAAAAACGATCCGCCAAGGCGATAATCTCTGTCGTCACAAACCTTCACACACGAATTCCAGAATTCCTGGGTATTGGATTGATACGCAACATCTTTCAGCATACCGGCAATCTTTCCGTCCTTAATTTCATAGAACAGCTGCCCGCCAAACTGGAAATTATAACGCTGTTGATCAATAGAAAACGAGCCGTCACCAATAATATAAATTCCCTTTTTCACGTCCTTGATCATCTCTTCAACCGAAAGCGGAGTTTTACCGGAAGCCAACGAAACGTTCGCCATCCGCTGGAACTGCACTGATCTCCAACTGTCGGCATAACAACAGCCGTGCGATTCTTTCTCGCCGATAATTTTAGCCTGATCACGGATTGCCTGATAATTAACCAGAACCCCATCTTTCACCAGATCCCATTTTTTCGTATTCACACCTTCGTCGTCCCATCCAACAGCGCCTAATGAACCAACCTGGGTTTTGTCAGCAATCAGATTCACCTGATCACTTCCGTATTTAAATGATTTCGATTGCCATTTGTCCAAAGTTGCGAAAGATGTTCCTGCAAAATTGGCTTCATAACCAAGGACGCGGTCAAGTTCCAGCGGGTGACCAACCGATTCATGGATCGTTAGCCAAAGGTGAGATGGATCCAGAACAAGGTCATATTTCCCAGCCTCAACCGACTTGGCACTCAGCTTCATTTTAGCCTGCTGGGCCGCAGACGTTATATCTTCCAGCATGTCATAACCCATGTTATAACGGGTCGTGATTCCGGAAATTTTATCTTTCGGATTTGTCTGTAAATAGTCATAACCCATCCCCATCGGGGCGCTCAGCGAGTTGCGCGTCTGAAATTTACCGGAAGCAGGATCAATCGCAGTGACGGTAAAATTCGGCCACATTCTATGAATATCCTGATCGATGTATGAACCATCCGTCGAAGCAAAATACTTCTGTTCATTTACCATGAAAAGAACAGAATTGACATAATTCGCGCCGTTTTTCATCGCCGCGTCATTTACACCTAGCAACAGATCAACTTTTTCCTTTACAGGCACCTCAAACGCATTTTTCTTGATCGGTGCTTTCCAGCTTACCTCACCAAATCCTTTCTGCGGAGCCAGTTCCACCGGCTCTTTCATCAATTTTGAATTTGCTTTTGCAATGGCCACCGCATCTTCCGCAGCTTTTGCAATCTGTGCGTCACTTTGCGCATCCGCCACCGCCGCAAACCCCCAGCATCCGTTCGCGATAACCCGGATACCTACCCCATAAGATTCCGTATTGACAATATTTTGAACCTTATCCTCTCTCGTAATTACAAATTGGTTCAGGTATCGTCCGATCCTGACATCCGCGTAGGTCGCTCCTTTTGATTTCGCTGCGTTAAGCGCCGCATCTGCCAGTCTTTTTTTAACAGCAACATCAAGCCAAGGCTCCATTAGGGCCTCCGGTGAAACAGTTCTGCCGCTGGCAAAACCGGGTAACATTATTGCTCCGGTACCAAGTCCGGCCATCTGGATAAAGTCGCGTCGGTTCAAGTTGAGTCCCTCCTTTTTAGTTTCGAATAATGATTAAAAAATAAACTGAATGTTGCATCAGACGGCTAAACAGCATCCGACAAACTCGTAAACGTGAAGTCACGGATCTTCAGCGGCGGTATCAGATTTCCACTGGCTCGCATGGGTTTCCCCGCTGCTTCCAGATTATTCAGCATGATCACCGGACTCTCGTTAAAGCGGAAGTTTTTTACCGGATATTTTATTTGCCCATTTTCTATGTAAAAAGTACCGTCGCGCGTTAGGCCCGTGTAGAGCAAAGTTTGCGGATCTACTGCGCGGATATACCAAAGACGTGTTACTAAAATCCCTTTTTCAGTTCCTTTAATCAGGTCAGCCAAAGATTCTGTCCCACCTGCAAAAATAAAACCAGACGGTGGAGCAATCGCTTTTACACCCTTTTTCTCAGCCCAATAACGGGAATAGTACATATTTTTCACCACACCATTTTCCACCCATACGACTTTTTCCTGTGCACGCCCGTCGCTTCCGCCGCCGCCAAAACGGCCGCCTCCGCCACCGAACGGAGAACCCGGAATTTCCAGATTTTGAGGATCGGAATAGATGTTCACGCGTTCGTCAAAAAGTTTTTCACCCAACCGGGTGCCGCCACCTTTTTTCCCTAAAAAGCTTCTTCCTTCATCCGCATTACGCGCATCCATACTTCCCATCATATTTTGAAGGAGATCAACGGCAGCGGTTGGTTCGAGAATTACGGTATATTTTCCAGGTTCGAGAGCTCGCGCCTTCGAAGAAGCCTGCGCTTTTTGAATAGCAACTTCTGTCGCCAGGGCAGTATCCAGTTTTGATACGTCGTTGTAGTCACGGGCGGCATAACCTGACCCCAGTCCGTCGTTAGTTCTAACAGTGATAGAAAAATCAACAGAGGTAGCTTTGTTATAACCAAAAAGGCCTTTGCTGTTTGCCAGGGCTGAAAATCCTGTCCGGTCTTCCCAATATCCTGCTGAAGTCAGATCTTTTTTGACACACGGATCTATACTTTTGAATGCAGCCTCTGCTCTGAAATCAGGATTTATAGCAGCAGTTTTTTCGGCAAAAGAATTGATTTCCAGATAATTTTGTGGTCCAAGCATGGGCACGTATTCCGGATTTTCAGGAGCCAGCTGAGCAATTTCCTCTGCACGCCTTACCGTTTTTTCCAATGATTTATCATCAAATTCATTGATGGTCGCTGTTCCTGATTTCTTGCCATATACAGACGTAATGGAAAGACCAAGGTTCGTTGCTTCGCCACTTGTAGAAACCGAATTTCTCGCATATCGAATATTCCCGACGCGGCTTCCCGTAAGGCCAACGCTCATTTCATCTGACTTTGAAAAGGCCAGCACTTTGTCCATTATTTGCTTTGCTTCCTCCCTGGATAAGACAGCCATATTTTAATTTTTTAATATTGAAAAACAGTCAATTAAGCACGCATTATTTATTCAACATATCATTTAACTACCGATTTAATAAGATCAGTATCAGATCTTCCTCGCTGTATTGATGACGTTAACGCCGTCGAAACGTGTCGTTGCACTTCCGTGTGATACCGCGCTGACCTGAGACGGCTGTCCTTTTCCGTCGAAGAAAGAGCCGAAGGTTCTGTAATCATCTTTATCGCAAAGCTGTGAGCATGAGTTCCAGAATTCCTGGGTATTGGACTGATAAGCAACGTCGTCAAGCATACCAACAACTTCTCCCTTTTTTATTTCATAGAAAACCTGACCGCCAAACTGGAAGTTATATCGCTGCTGATCAATGGAATAAGACCCTCTTCCGATGATGTAAATTCCCTTTTCAACGCCTTTTATCATATCCAGTACGCTACGTTTTTCTGTGCCTGGTTTAAGAGAAATATTCGGCATCCGCTGAAACTGAACCGAATCCCAGTTGTCCGCATAACAGCAGCCGTGTGATTCCTTTTCACCTATGATTTTTGCCTGATCGCGAATAGCCTGATAATTTACCAATATACCATCCTTGATAATATTCCATTCTTTGGCAGGCACACCTTCATCATCGTACCCAACCGCGCCCAACGTATGCGGCTGTAATCTGTCGGCAACAATGTTGACATGTTTGCTTCCGTAATTGAATTTTTTCGATTGCCATTTATCTAATGTCGCAAAACTGGTTCCTGCATAATTGGCCTCATAGCCAAGCACACGATCCAACTCTGTCGGGTGGCCAACCGATTCGTGAATTGTTAACCCTAAATGGTTTGGATCCAGAACTAGGTCATATTTACCAGGCAAAACCGATTTAGTTGTTAATTTTTCTTTCGCTTGTTTCGCCGCCCTTATCGCATCTTCAACCATGTCATAAGAATTCCGATAACCCACCAGGCCATTGGGTCCTGCAATTTTTTCAGAGGCCAGGCCGTCCAAATACTCGTAACCCATACCCATCGGCGAACTGATCGCATCACGGGTTTTAAATTTTCCGGCAGCTTTGTCAATCGCCGTTACCGTGAAAGTTGGCCAGATCCGGTGAATATCCTGATCAATATAGGATCCGTCAGACGAAGCAAAATATTTTTGCTCATTGATAAAAAACAGGTTTGAAGTAACAAAACCTGCACCGTTTTCCATCGCCCGGGCATTGACCTTCATCAAAAG
This sequence comes from Dyadobacter sp. HNCC25DJ186, assembly GCF_056895235.1. Taxonomy (NCBI): domain Bacteria; kingdom Pseudomonadati; phylum Bacteroidota; class Cytophagia; order Cytophagales; family Spirosomataceae; genus Dyadobacter; species Dyadobacter sp. HNCC25DJ186. Next base: position 151,545 of record NZ_JBXHAS010000008.1, on the reverse strand, counting down.
ATCAATTTTCTCTTTTGGCGCAATTTCAAATGCATTTTTCTTAACCGGCGTTTTCCAGGAAACCTCTCCTACTCCTTTTTGCGGCGCAAGCTCGACTGGTTCTTTCTGAAATTTTGAGTTTGCTTTGGCAATGGCGACCGCCGTTTCCGCACATTTTGCTATGCCTTCTGGCGTAACATCGCTCGTCGCGGAAAAACCCCAGGTTCCATTGGCGATAACCCGGATACCAACGCCATACGATTCTGCATTGACAATGTTCTGAACTTGTTTTTCGCGCGTGAAAACATATTGCTGCAAATAACGCCCGATACGGACATCAGTGTAGGACGCACCTTTACCTTTCGCCGCATTCAAGGCGATGTCTGCTAATTTTTTCTTGATAGCAGCATCAACTCCCGGTTCAAGCAAATGCTCACTCGAAACAGTATTCCCAAGTACAGGCACGGAAGGCATCATCAAAGCACCTATTCCCAAACCCGACATTTGCATAAAATCTCTTCTTTTCATTCGTTGCAGCTAATCTGTATAATTATACGATGAAGAATAATAATATTTTCAATAAGGAAATTTATAATCGTAACTGGAATACGGTTCTGTCGTCAATATAGATAAAAAGGCAACATATGACAATTTTACCAAATATTTTTTTGATTTTAATCCTATTTACCCCCATATCAAAACATCTTACAAATATTTAACCATACAATCTATGGATGACTTAAATGCAAAAAACTACATGGTTAACCAACATAGCATATTAAAAAAATTATATTAACAACATTCCTGGTTATTAAGGAATATTTTTCGGGCACTGTCGCCATGCAATGCCTTCCGACTATTATCTTGCGAATATTCCTATATGCAAATGGCTATTATGAACGATAAAAAGCACTCCATTTTATACCTCACTGATCTATATTTTGAAGCAAACGGGCGAAAATATTACGAAGAAGATCTATACCTGACTTCCAGCTTACGCACGGATTTTGAAATTTTGATCTGTCATCCGTGCGATTCATATAAATTTGAAAGTGCCGTGGATATGATTGTATTTAGAAATGCCGGTCCGGTTATGCACTTTAAAGAATATTTTGATGCCTTTAAAGTCAGAGTTAATTCGCATAATATTCTTTCCTACAATGCCATGAAAGGCAAAGCGGATATGAATGGAAAAGATTATCTGATTGAAATGACGCAAAAAGGCTTTCCTGTCATTCCTACAATCGAAAAATTAGATGATCTTCACCTGCTCCCGAATTCGGATCGCTATATAGTGAAGCTAAAAAACGGTGCGGACTCGATCGGTATGTTTGTTGTAAATCCAGCCGGGCTTACTGAAATAAATCTCGAAGGAAGCATCGTTCAACCCTTTGTGGATTTTATTTATGAGGTGTCGTTTTATTTCATTGATCAGAATTTCCAATATGCTTTATACGCACCAGACAAAAACAAGCGGTGGGAATTGACTACTTATGAACCCACAAAACAAGATATGGAATTCGCAAGCAAGTTTATTGATTGGAACCAGCTTTCTCACGGTATCCAACGGGTGGATGCATGCAGAACGCAGGAAGGCAAATTACTTCTTGTTGAACTGGAAGACTTGAATCCATACCTGTCACTTGATTTGCTAAGCAATGAATTGCGGGAAAAATTTGTTACTAATTTCCGGAACTCACTTTTGAAAGTAATCCGGACGCATAATCAGATTAAAAATTAATTAGATATGCAGGAAGTGGTTATCGGGCCAATCTGAATTTCCTTAGGAATATATACTTTTACCAGGATTATTACCGTCAGACGCACTCGAAAATAGCTTAACAAACCAAAGGTGCATTTGTTTTATTATTTGCATGACAAACACCGATTGTCAAACAGACACCAATTAAAGAGTATGATTTCCAGTATTTGGGGAAAGATGTGGGAGAATAAATCATATAAAACCACCATGTTCTCCGGCGTTATTACGCTTAGTATTATTTCGCTTTTTTTAAACCCGTTTTTCCAGGCGATAGAACTACGGGAAGGCTTTCAGATTAATGACATCCTTCTTTCGACTTTACCGGCAAAGGATTGTTCGGAAGCCATTTTCATTCTGATCTGGTCCTGCGTGGCATTAGCGACGATCCGTTTTTTGAATAACCCGATGTTATTTATCGTTTTCTTGTGGTCGTATGTTTTACTATGCCTTACCAGAATTATTACAATCTCGCTCGTTCCGCTGAACGCTCCCGACGGGCTGATTCCTTTACGGGATCCTTTAAGTAACTACTTTTATGGGCAGGTATTTATTACGAAAGACTTGTTCTACTCAGGTCATACAGCAACACTCTTTCTGATTTTCTTATGCCTTGAAAAAAAGCGCGACAAGCTCATGGTTCTGCTCGCCACAGCCGTTGTCGGTTTACTATTGCTCGTTCAGCATGTTCATTATTCCATGGATGTTCTGGCAGCACCATTTTTTGCTTATTTCAATGTTTTCTGCGCGCGAAAATTGCTTGGAACTGGAAAGTTATATGCAATTGAAAAAGCTCAAAATGAAACTAAGCCGATAACCGAGGCAACAGATTCAAAGGTTTAATTTTCTTCAGAGACATGTAAGGCCAGCAATTTTTCAAATTCAGCTATAAACTTCCCAACATGGATGCCATCGCACAGAGCATGGTGGACATGTACTGATACCGGCAGCTTCATACGGCCCTCGGAGAGATGAAATTTACCAAAAACAATCTGTGGAACGGAGTGTTTTGTACCAAGCTTTTGCGCATGTTGAAAGCTTGTAAATTGAACCAAAGGCAAGATGGAATAGTGAATTAGACTGATGAGATCAAAATCCGGTTTCAGGCCGACTTGTTTTTTCTCATTTGATAACGATTCTTCGACGTCAGCTCTGAACAATTGAAAGTTTGAATTATATTTAAAATTGGCGAACCCGAAAGTTTCATCCTCCCGCAAAACAGTGACAGATCCCGATATTTCACGGTATTCAACCACATCCTCCCCTTCAATTCGATATCTGAATTCTTTGATTCGGTTGGCAGCTAACAATGATTTGTGAAGGTAAAAAGCAAAAAATGGTATGTTGTTCTGCTTGCAATGCTGGTAGGCATCCGTGCAGTCCACCGCAGTGGTGACACCCCAGAACGGCTGTTCAAAGTTTTCAAAAAAGGCAAAATGTTCCCTTCGGTTCCAGGTTGCAAATTCAATTTTCGTTTTGTTTGTTGTATCTTTCATACCGCAAAATTACCAGCCTGAATCAGTTCCCGGATTGGCATAAAGGGATTAAAAATTAGCAGAAACGGATTATGTTTACACTTAAAGGAAATGAATTTTCCAGTTTGATATACCGGGAGTTTGTACAACACTTTTCTGTTAAGGAAACATCTGGTTCATTAGAAGGCAAATTCGACTGCAACAGTAAGAATATAAGAGATGAGCATTTTGACATTCTTTTCTTCTCCTCAGAATTCCAGGATGACATTAAGATCGAGAAATTACAGGACACAAGCCATGTAAGTCTGCATTTTCAAATGAACGGAAATTCCGCTGCCGATATTTCAGGTTTCAAACCAGGTATGCAGATGGGTACCGGGCAATTTAATCTAATAAACTGTGTAGATCCTGTTAGTACTTTTTTATTTCCAAAACAGAAAAAATACGAGTATATCTGCGTTGGATTAAAGCCTGATTTTTTTAGTGCTGTGTTGTTGGAGTGCGGAAGTGAGTTTGAAAACTTGTTAATAAAGATTCAAAGACCTGATCCATTTTCGTTATTCCCAACCAATCGCCTTATCAACCATTTTCAATTGGGTGCGTTGAGGTTTATACAAAACCCGGATCTGGCCGATTCTTTAAAAATTCCTTTTTTAAGATCGAAGGTGAAGGAGCTGGTCTTACTGACGCTGAATGATTTTCATGGCAGCGTTTCAGCCCATGTTAGCCAGATTAGCTCTTTAGATACTGATAAATTAATTGAACTCAAAGAATATCTGACCAAGAATTATCTCATCCCGCATACCTTGGAAAACCTTTCGAAGCAATTTTTGCTGAATGAATTCAAGCTTAAAAGTGGTTTCAAACATCTTTTCGGAACGCCCGTTTTTAAATATATTCAACAGCTCAGGCTTGAACATGCTTACTTTTTACTCATGCATACCGACTTTTCGATCTGTGAAATTGCTACGCTGATCGGTTATGAAAGTGACGCAACCTTCATAAGAGCATTCAAAAACAGGTATCATAACACCCCAAAGAAAATCAGGCCTGATCTTTAATTTTTTCTGTTTTTTAACGCCTTTAATGTCCTGCTATTGATTTTTGTAATTGTTCCGTGTTTATGATCTTTCGGGACGCTTACTTGTTTCGAAACATCTTTAAATGTTTTGAAATCATGTGTTTTTACCGCACCATAAGTCTTATCCCGGTACTGATCAAAATAAATCAGCCAATCTTTTCCAACTTCGAGTACTGTTGGCCCTTCGGTAAGGTATCCTGTAAATGGGGGCGACACATCGGTATATGGCCCTAAAACTTTTCCGCTGAAAGCCACTTTAATATTTCTGTTCGGGCGCGTGTTATCTTTTAATACCAAAACATATTTCCCCTTTTCCTGTCTCACAATAACCGCATCAATAATACTGAAACCAGGGTCAGAAAATAATGCAGCCTTTGAAAATGTTTTAAAATCCTTCGTGACGGTAAAATACATCCGGTGATTATTTTTTTCGTCTTCTTCGCCTTTCTGGAAACGAAAGGGAATTGTAGATGCCCAAATGATAATAAATTGCTCGCTTTCATGGTCGTAAAAAAGCTCAGGCGCCCAGACGTTTACGACATCAGGTTCATGTTCCATAACAGGAATAAATTCTTGTTTCGACCAATGCATGAGATCTTTGGAACTGGCATACCCAAAACCTTTGTCGCCTTTCCAATTTGTCGTCCATACGAGATGGTAAGTTCCATCCGGAGCTCGGACAATGGACGGATCCCGCATAAGTTTCCCACCAACTTCGGGTTTGAGAAACGAACCGGCAAGATCTGTCCAGTGGTAACCATCCTTGCTATATGCCAGATGTAAACCATCGGTTGCAGGTTCGCGAAAAGAAGTGAAAAGATATCGGTCCTTCGAACAGGAAATCTGGCTACAACCGATAATGATGAAAAGCAGCTGTCGAAAATTCATTAGTCGTTTTTCGCGTTGGATTTGTCGATGATCACTGCCAGTAATATCACGAAGCCTTTTACAACCTGCTGCCAAAACGGCGATACATTAAGCAAAACCAGCCCATTGTTCAAAACACCAATGATAATCGCACCCTGAACGGTTCCTAAAATGCTGCCGCGACCGCCGGATAACGATGTACCGCCAATGACGACGGCAGCAATGGAATCGAGCTCATAACTTGTTCCGGCGTTCGGCTGAGCGGAGTCAAGACGGGCGGTAACCAGAATTCCACCGATCGCTGCCAGTGCCCCCGCAATTGTGTATACTATGATTTTAACGCGGTTGACATTAATTCCTGATAATTTTGAAGCATTTTCATTACCGCCGATCGCATAAATATATCTTCCAAGCCGGGTTTTATTGGTTATTAAAACGGCTATCAAAACAATGATTCCCGATATCCAGACAGGTACCGGAATACCTAATAACCAGCCCGTTCCAAAATACAAAAACGTATCTCCCAAACCACTGATCGGGAAACCTTGTGTCCATAACATCGTTAGTCCGCGGGCAATCGTAAGCATCGCAAGCGTTGCTACAAAAGGCGGCACTTTAAATTTCGTGATTGCCCAACCATTAAAAGCACCTAATACAGAACCGGTCAAAATTCCAGCGATTACCGCACCTAAAAGTGTGAAACCTATAAAAAGATTACTTGATGGAATCTCAATTCCGTTCCTTAACAATCCGGCCGTTATTGCGCCACAAAGCGCGAGTGTGGAGCCTACAGACAGATCAATTCCGGCTGTTAAAACGATCAGTGTCATACCCGTTGAAATACAAATATTGACAGAAATCTGGCGCATCACATTCCAGGCATTGGATACCGTAAGAAATTTATCGGACAAGATACTCAGTGCCAGACACAGCAAAAATAATGCGATAAGTGACTGGAAACGAATCAGATTTGCCCGGTAGGTTTGTAAATTCATAACTGGTTTTCGTATACAGATTTAGGTATGGCAGCTTTGAGAATTGCGTCTTCGGTGGCTTCTTTTGAAGAAAATTCAGCAGTGATCATACCTTCCGCCATAACCAGAACGCGGTCTGAGACTGCAAGGATTTCCGGTAGTTCAGATGAGACAAATATGATTCCGAGTCCTTTGTCAGCCAAACCTAAGATCAGTTTATAAATTTCACTTTTTGCATGAATATCAATGCCTCTTGTCGGTTCGTCCAGCAACAGAAGTTTTGGTTTTGTAGCAAGCCATTTCGCCAGAACGATTTTCTGCTGATTTCCTCCACTCAGATTTTTTGCTTGCTGCGCAGGTGATGAAGTTTTGATTTTTAATTCGCTGATGTATTTTTTAGAAAGCAGACTTTCTTTCAGATCACTTAGAAAACCTCGTTCTTCGAGGTCGGGCAGAGTGGTCAGACAAATGTTTGTTTTAACATCCATACCCAAAACCAAGCCATCTCTTTTTCGGTCTTCCGGCACCAGTGCCAGTCCTGCTTTAATTGCATCCGAAGGTGAATTTAAGATAACTCTTGTGTTCTCAATCAGAATTTCACTTGTCGAAGCAAAGGGATGAAGGCCAAAAATAGTCTCCAAGAGCTCCGTCCTGCCCGCTCCCATCAACCCGAACATACCGACAATTTCTCCCTTTTTTACTGACAGCGATATATTTTTAAGCAAATCCTCTTTCGGTCTGACCGGATGTTTTAAAAATAATCTTTTTATTGACAACAGATTTTCTTCCTTATTTTCAACGGTTGCCTTGCGCTGTACCTGAATGCTGCGCCCGACCATTTTCTGTATCAGCAAGTCTTGGGTAATTCCTTCCATCTTGCCGGATTCAACCGATTTTCCGTCACGCAGCACAACATAATTATCAGCAATTCGAAACAATTCATCCAGCTTATGGGACACATAAACAATGGCCTTATTTTGATTTTTCAAATCGTCAATAATTTCAAAAAGTACTTCCACTTCACTTTCCGTGATTGCGGAAGTTGGCTCGTCCATGATGATTACCTCCGAATCTGTCAACAGCGATTTTGCGATTTCGACAACCTGCTGCTGACCGACTTTCAAACCTGCCACCAAAGCATCCGGCTTAACATCCAGTTTCAACCTGTTCAGCAATTCCTGCGTCCGCAGCTTCATTTTCCGTTTGTCCAGCGTGCCATATTGCGTAATCAGCTCACGGCCAAGGAAAATATTTTCTGTAATACTGAGATAAGGAATCAGGTTAAGCTCCTGGTGTATGATGGCAATGCCCTGCTCCTGCGCATCTTTGGGATTTTGAAAACGAACAACCTGGCCTTTGAAAATAATCTGACCTTCGTAATCCTGATAAATTCCTGAAAGAACTTTCATCAGCGTGGATTTCCCTGCTCCATTTTCTCCGATAAGCGCAGTAATTTTTCCGGCTTCAAGCGTCAGACTTACGCCATCCAGAGCAAGCACACCGGGAAACCTCTTGGTTATTTTATCTACTTTTAACATAGCTGATGCGTTGTTTCAATATCCCTGACCACAAATTTTTTCCTGTAAAAAAATATTAGTCAGTAATTTTCAGATCAACAGGAATAATCTCAATTGACCGCGTGTTCAAATGCTCCTTGTTTAATTCTATTGCGCCGGTAAAAACAATGGTGTCTCCATTTTTAACTTTTGACCGAAACGGCGGAATTACTTTTTCACGGATTATTTTATTTATTTCTGCCGAAACATTATTGAAGTCCATGGAATTGGTAAAGGCATTGATATCAATTTCACCTGACGCATCCCGGACTGCGTTACCAAAAATATACTCGGTCGCCAGCATAACCTCAGGTTTTTCATACTTCGAATCAATCCGAACAGAGACCTGATTTTCCTCCACACCCAGCACCTGACCTCGACCTTTTACAAGAAAATATCTGACATTTCCGATTCCCAGGGCATGAGAGTAATCAGCAAAAGTTTTGTTCTTATCGGTTTGAAGCAAAGTCAGTAACTGCCCTATTTCGACTGCTGTTACCGTATGCAGCGGCAACTTTTTTGTCCAGAAGTCAGCGGCGTATTTCGCCGCGTCAAAGGATGTTGTTCCCGCTTTGACCTCATCCAGTTTTTTGAAATAAACCGAATTGTATGCGACCACAGCGACCATCACGAGCAAAGCGAAATACCTGATATTTTTTTTCATTACTTTTTACCGTAAGCAGCGTAATTTTCTACGTTATCTTTCCTAACCATTTCAACGGCAACCGGCATTTTTTTAGGAAAATCCCGCTTTCCTTTGAAATATTGATCTGCCATCGTTGCAGCGGTTTGCGCCATAACTTCGGGAAACTGCATACCGGTGGCCTTAATTTTTCCGTCTTGAATAGACCTGACGACATCCTCAGCACCATCAAAACCAAAAACTTTCACTTTGTCCGCTTTTCCGGAAGCTACAAGTGCCTGGTAAGCACCCATCGCCATCGCGTCATTCCCACAGAAAACTGCGTCAATATCCGGGTTGGCTTGTAAAATTGATTCCAGCACTTCCATGGCTTTATTTCTATCAAAATCTGCACTTTGCTGCGCCACCATCTTTAATCCCGGATAATGATCTACGACACTATGAAAACCTTTCGAGCGGTTCCAGGTATTGTTGTCGCCCACCAAACCGAGCAGCTCGACATATTTACCTTTCTTATTTAAAGTTTCTACAAAATATTTCGCGATGGTAACACAGCCGGAGTAACTATCAGATAAGATTTGCGAGGTCGCAGCGTTGGTAGAATTAATTTCCCGATCCATACAAAATACCGGAATACCCGCCGCGGTGGCATTTTTCACATTGACCACCGAACCGTCAGCGTCCGTTGGATTAAATAAAATCGCGTCATATCCGGAGGATATTGCATTTTCGAAATGATCCGTTTCCAATGAAGTATTATTCTGACAGTCGAAAACTTTCGATTCATAACCAAGTTCTTTCGCCTTTGCAGCAGCTCTTTCTGCCAGAAAAACAAACCAAGGGTTATTCAGCGTAGAGACCACGATAGCCATTTTTTGGGGCTCATCTACACTTTGTCTGGTTTTACAACGGATTAATCCAATCCAAAAAAAGACAAGGATTAACGCTGTGAAATATTTTTTACCAAATCTCATTCAGGAAAATTTATTAATTGTTCAAGACCTGATTTTGTGAATAAAACCGTTGATTACTCAAAATTATTTTTCGGGAAAAACAGTTAAGATTACGCGCTGATATCTCGTTAGCGCTGGTTTCCCCTTGTCTGTAACCGCAAGAATAACGTGGATCGTTTCCGGTTTTGCGACTTTGGGTGCTACAAAACTTGTATTGGCAGCATGCACGTCCAGAATTTTTAAAGGCTCCTTTTCTGCGTAACTTCCCGGTTCCGGATAGTAGATCCATTCATAACCTAACTCATCTCCATCGGGATCAGTTGACCCTTCTGCGCTCAGGAATACCTTGTCGCCACTGATTGCTTTAAGTGTTTTGTCATGTTTCAAAGCAGCAACAGGCGGATGATTTGCCTCCTTATATGGCTTGATCGTCCAATCCATTCTTGCCGCAAAATCATTTTGAAAAGCAGACCTCCAACGCCATATTGTGGCCTTGTTACTAGTCTGATAACTGCCATCCTTGCCCAGCACTTCATCGACTGCATCTGTCCATAGCGGGCGGATCTCTAGCTCTAAAAACCATTTTTGTGTGCGTGGTGTATAGTATTCGTAGCGACCGCCCCAGCCCCCAAAATTCGGTTTTTCAGGATCATTTAATCCGTTACTGATCAGCCCTAAAAATGACGGAGTATCACCTTCCATGAGGAATTTCGTAAAGGGATATTCTGCACCTAACGGCCCATGGTTACGTACATTTTCGTCCAGCCAGGGGTTGTCTACAATGTCAAAATCTGCCCCGGAAAATCTGCCGTGGAATTTATCGCCACTGATGCCCGACCAGGTTGCATAATGATAGGCTCCTGCTGCATGGTATCCCGGACTTGCTACGAAGAACAGATCAGGAAAATTTTTGCGAATCCATGGCCCCGTATCATCCTGATCAGAAATGGAATAAACGCGAATTTTTGATATGAATTTTTTCAAATCATCAGGAGAGCGGGTCATACTAACTTTCCACAAAGCCTGTGCAAGACAATTCGCTCCGCCCCAGACGGGAATCCAGACAGGCCTGTCATCTTTTTTATCAACGACTGTAATAATCCAGTCCGAACCCTCAGAATCCTTACCTTTTCCCACAGCATTCATACCAAATTCGGGAAAGCCCGCTTTCGTGACATGAAGCAGATATTCGGTTTCCGGGTATCCTTTTTCATGAAGAAGCAGGTTCTTTCTTACCTTACCGTAAGCCCCAATTATTTCCTTAATCTTACTAACTGCAATCTTGTTTTTCTGATGAATTGAAGTCGTTGCAATCAACCCTTCCACATCCCACTGATTTGAATAAGTCAGAAAACGAATCAAAGACTGGGTGTCATCAGGTTCATTTTCAATATCCGTCAAAACCAACACCCGTTTTTTGACAGAAGTCTCCTGCGCCTGACAAATTGTGCAGAACAGATTTACTGAAAGTAGAATGAAAATCTTCAATAATTTCATAAAACGGGCTTGAATTTTTATTGATAGCTAATTTTGTGACTGGTAGTTTCTTTTTTAACCCTTACATAATTTTAATGCAACCTCAGCAATTCCACTTTCCGATATGCCATAATGATCAAAGATCTCCTGTTGAGAACCTGTCACAGTATATTCATCAGGGATACCCATGATCTTGAATTTATTTCTGAAATTATTTTCAAATAAAAAGGATGCACAAGCCTCACCCAACCCACCAAAAACGCTGTGTTCTTCTACGGTAATGATAGGTTTCCCATCTTTGGCGATTTCACCCAATAGATTATAATCGAGCGGCTTAATTGTATGCATACTAATAACCGTTGCCTCGATTCCGAATTCGTTTAACATTTTTTCAGAAGCTTTTAAGGCTATCGCAACTGTTTCTCCTGTGGCGATAAGTACCACATCAGCACCTTCCCGGATCGTCCTTCCTTTTCCGAATTCAAATGTTGTTTCTTCGGTAGAAAGTAGTGGCATCGCCTTTTTTCCAAAACGTAAATAAACCGGACGATCCGTCTCAGCAGCAAGACGAATGGCCTGTTCCGTTTCAAAATTATCTGCCGGCGCAGCAACGATCAGGTTATTGATCGTGCGAAGAACCGCGAAATCATGAAGGCTGTGATGCGTAGATCCCAAAGCACCATAACTGACGCCGGCGCTGATACCGATCAGTTTAACAGCATTGTTCGAATATGCGACATCATTTTTGATCTGTTCCAAAGCACGTGCGGTGAGAAAACAGGCGGGAGAGACTGCGAATACTTTTTTGCCCACCGAGGCAAGACCGGCAGCAACACCAACAAGATTTTGCTCAGCGATCCCGACCTCTACAACCTGGTCAGGGAATGCTTGTGCGAATGGTACCAACTTCCCTGAGCCACGTGAATCGCTCGTTACGATGATGATGTCCCTGTCTGTTCCTGCAAGCTCCTGTAGCGTAGCTGAAAAAATTTCCAGATTTGCCTTACTGCTCACAGATATATTCTCAAACGTAGCGTCCACTTTGAATATGATTATTGATTACCACAATATTTACAGCTTTACAGGATACTTCCATCCTGCAAATCAAGTTCTCGTAATGCATCTGAATACTGTTGCTGACTCGGAACTCCGTGATGCCATTTGAGCTGATTTTCCATATAACTCACACCTTTTCCCTTCACCGTATGTGCGATTACCATACTCGGCTTTCCTTTTACAAAAGGTATTGCGTCAAAAGTCTCTTTCAACTGTTTAAGATCATGACCGTCGACATGGCGCACTTCCCAGCCAAAGGCTTCGAATTTTTTATCAACCGGATCCGTATTACATACGTCTGTTGTTGGTCCGGAAATTTGTAAATTATTCTTGTCAATTATTGCGCAGAGATTATCCAATTTGTAGTGGGCTGCCGTCAGGGCTGCCTCCCAGTTAGATCCTTCAGGTAGTTCGCCGTCACCTAATAATGTGAAAACTCTGTAATTTTTCTTATCGAGCTTCCCGGCAATTGCAGTACCGACGCTCAGCGGTAAACCATGTCCAAGTGCCCCGGTATTTTGCTCAACGCCATGTACTTTTCTGGTGGGATGGCCAATGTAATGCGACTTATACTGACACAATGTTTCCAGATCAGATTCAGGAAAGAAACCTCTGGAAGCCAGCACTACATATAAGGCTTCAACGGTATGCCCTTTGCTCTGGATGTAACGATCACGATCCGGAGAACCGAAATTGTCGGCTTCAACATGTAATGTGTGATTGTATAGAACGTTTAAAATATCAATACAGGAAAGGCTGCCCCCGGTATGGCCAGCATTCGCCTTAACGATATACTTTAATATTTTCCGGCGGTAGTCAACCGACTTGTGTGCCAATTCCTGTTCTGACATCGTTCGTTAGATTATTTGTGGGACTAACATCCGTAGATTAGACCTTGGATGCCACCCGCGGGCGTTACCCGCGGTTAAGTTAATAAGTCCGTTGGACTGTTGTCTTTTGCGTATGGTTCACGATTCATGGTCGTGATCTTTAATTCCGCGGGCGTTACCCGCGGTTGAGTTAATAAGTCCGTTGGACTGTTGTCTTTTGCATATGGTTCACGATTCATGGTCGTGATCTTTAATTCCGCGGGCGTTACCCGCGGTTGAGTTAATAAGTCCGTTGGACTGTTGTCTTTTGCGTATGGTTCACGATTCACGCCTGGTTTTCGTTAACCCATGTTTGTTGTTTATTCAGTTGGCTCATTAAAATACTGGACTTCCCAACCCATGTAATTTTCAAAGGCTTCTTTTAATATGCCGGCAGTCTTTGATGCGTTCATGACCACATGGTGCTCAAATCCATTCCGGCATATGTATTGCATTAATCCCTGCAAGTTCGGAATCTCTGCAACTGCACGGTTCCCAAAGGTTTTTAACGTATCGTCTGTGAGTCTGCCTTCGCCGATATATGCTTTCATGATTCCTTTTGGATCATCCGTACTAATCCTGCCGAATGTCAGCGGAGAAGCTGGTGTGCGTCCTGAAAGTGCCCCATAGGTATTTTCCTCGCCGACCGATGTCCCGAGAATTGGCGCTGTACTGATTTCGATATCCGGCAAAAATGACTTCGCCCAGTTTCCACAATGGAAAAGAACGCATTTATTGTCATCATTTGCATAGTTGTTATTCCAGTCGACAAGCGCACTTGGGGAGCCGGATGCCAGTTGCAGGGCATACATGCTCAACGTTCCTGTAACATCCACCTCACATCCGCTCGGAAGCATATTCTCGCTCATCATGCTCATACTGGTACACACATTGCAGCCATAATTTTGCTGAATGGAAGTCCAGCATTGAATGGCTGTCGCGTCAAGTGCATGAAGCTGTACAAAATCATTCAACGCAACATCCAGTTTCGCCATCTGAATCAAAGACTCATCAGGGGTACGTCCAATAGGTGCATAATCTTTGATTTTCTGGATTCTTTGCTGGACACTGCTATCGTGTTTGGTAAGCTTGTTGGCATTGCCCAAAATTTCTGATAAATCGACAGTTACAACGGAAATACCGTTTCGCTGTAAAATTTTCTCACTGTAACGAACAGTGTTGAACCCGCCCGGGCGCGCTCCGATTGCACCAATCCTTACTTTCCGAAGCCCTCTCGTCACACGACAAACGCCTGTGAAATTTAACAAGTCCCTGATAAAAACAGGATCTGTCGGACGAACGACATGTTTTGTGGTCAGGGAATATTTTATACCAAACTGATACAAATTATTACATGCCGAAATTTTTCCGCACCAGGAGTCTCTGCGTCTGGCAACATCAAGTTTGTCCAGATCGTCAGGATATCCCTGCACCAAAACCGGCACATTTAACTCGGCAAGTTTAAGGGTTTCTGCAATTCCTCTTTCGTCGCCGAAATTTGGCAGAATAACGAGTACGCCAATTATTTCGTCGCGATGCTGCCTGAACAAAGCAGCACATTTTTGGGCATCCTGAAATGACTCAACCCCACCAAGTTTGGTATCGTTGGTATCCAGCATGATTGGTTTGATACCCAAATTTTGAAATAATTCAATAATTTCAATTCTCGCCTCAGCCACCAGCCGGTCCGGAAAAAAATCACGGTTTCCGATAATTACACCTAAACATCCTTTTTCGCCCATGTTCGTTCTTTACTGTTAGCCGATCTCTTTAATCGCAGCTGTATTTTAAATATTTTAGAAACTTTTTTAACCGGCGATAATGACTTCAATCTCGTTATCGCTGAAAAGCTGCTTGTGTTTTTCTTCTATGCCTCCGTCTGTAATAATATAGTCGATCAGCGACAATGCACCCAGGCTGGCGAAGGCACTTTTTCCAACTTTCGTCGAATCCGCAACCAGATAAGTAGTATCCGCCGCATCGATCATCGCCTTTTTTACGACCAGATCACTAATACTTGGATAGGTCAAACCTGATTTTAAGGATAATCCGGCCGTTGCCAGAAATAGTTTTTGGACATTCAGCCCTTTAAAAAAATCAGCAGCTTTTTGCCCTGTCAGTGATAATGTCGGCGGCTTAAATTCTCCCCCGGTCATAATCACTTCAATACCGGTTTCCGCACCCAGCAGCAAAGCAATGTTTAACGCATTGGTTATCACTGTCAAATGACGGTTACTCCCTCGTAACTTTTTCGCAATTTCGGTAGTCGTTGAACCCGAATCCAGAATAATCGTATCGCCGTTTTCAATAAATTCAAGACACTTTATCGCGATCAATTCTTTCTTATCCAGATGATCCTGATTTGCCAGAGAAAAATTACGAACCTGGTCTTCCACATTTTTCAAAAATGCGCCTCCATGTTCTTTTATTACCTGGCCGTCTTTCTCAAGTTTATCCAGATCCTGACGTATCGTTACTTCTGTTACTTTAAATAATTTAGCAAGGTTGATCACTTTTGCTGATCCATCCTCTTTCAGTAATTCAAGTATTTTATCCCTTCGCTGGTTTGCAAGCATTTTTGATATGGTTTGTAGTTCTTTTTATTTTTTACCTAAAAATAAAGGGAAAACAATTAACCCGAAACAATATCTTAAAAATAAACACACCAACAGCACAAATAGATAAACTTTAATTAACAAAAGCAAATTTTAGAAAATAAAAGAAAATAAAAATTAATAATTAAATATTAAATGATATCATTGTGTTGTTGTTGCCAGTCATCCGCAATCCCATTTAATACTCATGATTCGCTTAATCTCTTCGTTTTTTTATTTTTCAATTCTATTATCATTGACATTTAATACAAATGTTAACGGCCAGAATAACTCGTCGACTCCCGCTCTTCAATACAAAATTTTGCCGTTGGACGATTTGAGTCACTTTCAATCGTCGAAATCGAAAGACTGGATCATTGCGGGAAATATCTCCACGGACCGTAATCAGGAAAAAAATCTTGAAGTAAAAAATGGAACAGGCGTATTGGTTTATTTACCTAAACAAAAAGAAAGTAAAACACTACAAACAAAAATAGTACATAGCGATATCGACCTGAATCTGGATTTCCTGCTCAGCAAATCCGCCTCATTTCGAATACTCTTGCAGGGACGATACGAGGTCAGAATTATTGATTCGTGGCTAAAAAGCGGCAGTAATGCAATGAAAGCCCCAGGGCTTTGGCAAAATCTCTCTATCCGCTTTACTGCTCCCGAATTTGATTCAAACGGAAAGAAAATTAAAGATGCCCTTTTGGAGGAGGTGCTGATCAATGGAGTGAAAGTGCAAAGTTCATCGGCGATACTGGTTTCAAAAGCTGTTCCTTTTAAAGACGAGAAAAATCCCAGACCTCTGTCTATCCTGGGCGAACAGTCGTCTTTTGCTATTAAAAATATCCGTTATAAAACGTTTAATAAAGACAAGATTAAATTTACTGATGTGAAGTTTGCCGTCTACCAGGGACTTCACAAAAACATCGATACTTTAAAAAATCTTAAACCAAAGCGCACAGGAACCACGGATACCATTTCTCACCTCGTTGGTGACAAGAAGTTGCAGCTCGTTTTCGATGGTTTCGCGGATATTCCTGCTGATGGCGAATACCTTTTCAAATTGACGGCCGGCGGCGGTGCCTGGCTCTTTATTGACGGTGCTTTGGTCATTGACAACAAGGGGTCAAGAGACTTTGAAAAAGCTTATTTTGCTAAAAAAAGTTTAAAAAAAGGAAGAGCATCTTTCAAAATTATTTATTCCAACTCTGATGCATGCCTAGTTCTAAGTTATGAAGGTCCACAAATTCCTTGGCACTCACTGACAACCGCTGCTTCTGTCCGACTCGCTGAGCAATTTGAGCCACTTGAATATAAAATCGAAAACAAACCTGTTTTACAACGTGGTTTCATGCTGACCCACCGCGGAGTAAACCCCTATATCGCAGCTGTCGGTATTCCCGGAAATACAAACTCACCAGGCTTGAATTATGCTTACGACATGAAAAACTACAACCTGTCAGCAGTTTGGCACGGTAAGTATATCGACGTCTCCAACATGTGGACCGAGCGCGGAGAAAAACAGTTAGAAATTCCCTTAGGCGCAAAACTCGAACTTTCAGCTAAACCAGTTTTATCAAAAAACTTAAATAATAGTATGGCCTGGCCGGATTCTGTTCAGGCGCCGGAAGGGGTATACTCCCAGCGAGGTTACAGGTTGGACCAACATAACTTTCCAATTTTTTACTACGCCTTAGACAACACTTCTGTTGAAGACAGTTTTTATCCTAATCAGGCTAAAACCGGATTGACCCGATGCTTGAAAATTACAAATCCAGTCGGAGCCTTATATTGTTTATTAGCGGAAGGCAGTGTCATCGAAAAACTCGGCGAGGGTAATTTTACAGTCGACGATAAAAAATATTATATCGCAGATTTGGAAACAGGCGCGTTAGAGGCAACCATAAACCACGGCGCAGATGGAGATAAGCTAATTATCTCTATACCAACACAGAAAGAAAGTATTACGATTAAGTTTGATATAATATGGTAGTTCTTAACAGAAATTCTTATGATATTCTTTTGGCAAAAATGGAAAAAGTGAAATTTTTAAAACTTCAACGGAACGTCTTCATATTTGCCATTCTGGTCAGCTTTTTTTCACTAAAAACTTTCGCCCAAAGTGATATTTCCAATCTCGAAAATCAATATTATAAAATGACTTCTGTCCCCATACCAGACAGCATAAAACTCGAAGTGGGCGGACTGGCATTTACGGACGATGATAAACTTGGGGTTGCTACCCGTCGTGGAGAAATCTGGACGATCGAGGATCCTTACCAAAAGAAAAATGAGCTTCCGAAATATTCCCTGTTTGCATCCGGGCTTCACGAGCCACTGTGGCTGGCCTATAAAAAGGGAGCTTTTTATACAACCCAGCGATCAGAACTAACAAAAATTTCAGATACAAACGGCGATGGTTTGGCAGACAATTTTCACACCGTTTACTCCTGGCCAATTTCCGGTAACTACCATGAATATTCATACGGACCTCTGATTTTGCCTAACGGCGATATGCTTGTGACGCTTAACCTTTCCTGGGTTGGCCGCGGTGAAAGCCTTACTAAATGGCGGGGCTGGATGTTAAAAATCACAGAAGATGGAAAAATGACTCCGTTCGCAACCGGTATGCGATCACCCGCAGCCTTTGGATTGAATAAAGCGGGCGATATTTTCTTTGCTGAAAATCAGGGAGACTGGATTGGATCCGGACGAATTACCCACTTGAATCAAGGCGATTTCGCGGGTCACCCGGCAGGTCTGCGATGGTCCGGGGAAGCAAACTCTCCTATTCAATTAAAACGTGCTTCATTTCCGGACTCAATAGGTTTAATGTTTGATTATGCAAAAGGTAAACCGAACTTCAAGCTACCGTCGGTCTGGTTTCCTCATACAGTGATGGGCATTTCGACATCCGCGATTCTTTCCATAAATACTGATCAGTTCGGTCCATTTGGGGGACAACTTTTAGTGGGAGACCAGGGACATAGCAAAGTCATGCGTGCGTTTCTTGAAAAAGTGAACGGACAGTATCAAGGTGCTTGTTTTCCATTTCGGGAAGGTTTTGCATCTGGTATTCTTCGTATGGCCTGGGGCAGCGACTATTCGCTTTTTGTCGGTATGACGAGCCGCGGATGGGCCTCTACCGGGAAAGATCTATACGGACTTCAACGATTAAAATGGAATGGAAAGATTCCGATGGAAGTCAGGGAAATGCGCATTACCAAAGACGGATTTGCTTTGGAGTTCACAAAGCCTGTTGAGAAAAAACTTGCAGAAAATATCTCAAATTTTACAATGACTGGTTTTACATATAGTTATCATAAAAAGTATGGAAGCCCGATCATCAATTCAGCAAAATGTGATGTGAGACGCGCTACTGTCTCCGCTGATGGGTTAACCGTAAAACTGGATATCAGCGGACTTCGAGAGGGATATATTCATGAATTAAAAATCGCTAATCTTACATCTGTTGACGGAGAAGCCATTCTGCATCCGTCGGCCTATTACACCATCAACGCTTTTCCGGAAGGAACTATCCATAAACATCATGTAATGAACGAATCAGGGAAAACCGCGACTTCAGGATGCGGAGGAGATCCTGAAAAATCTGTGCATGAATTACCTGCGGATTGGCAAAAAAGTCCCGACATAACCATCAACATGGCTACAAAACCGGGACTAAAATTTGATACCGAGCTGTTTGAAGTAAAACCGGGAGCAAAAGTCAAACTTATATTCAACAACAACGACGACATGCTTCATAACCTGGTAATCACCAAGCCGGGAAAAGGTGATGAGGTCGGACAACTTGCGATGGATATGGGACTGAATGGGACAAATGCCGGATACATTCCTTCCACAGATGCGGTTTTATTTCATACCTGCCTTATTCAGCCTGAGACTTCACAAACCATTTATTTCACCGCTCCAAAAGCAGGTGATTATCCGTTTATTTGCAGCTTCCCCGGCCATTCGTTTGTAATGAAAGGGGTAATGCGTGTTAAATAGCAGTAGAATACGGCTTTTTGTTTTAATTTTTGATCAATTTACTTTCTTATGCAAAGTACATCAATTTTCACTTCGATACTGATCCTGTCGCTGGCGTATCATTATTCTTTTGCGCAATCAGACAATTTTCAGCCCCTCCCACCTGCCTCGGCCACGGAGGATTGGTCAAAGAAGCCTCCACTGGTAACGCCAGCTTCCTACGGAATGCCACCTTCTGACGCTATCATTCTATACCGTGACAAAACTGATCTCAATAAATGGCAGCACATCGGCGGTGAGCCTGTAAAATGGGATGTTATTGAAAACGAGCTTGTCATTGTTCCGAAGGCAACAGATATTGAAACAAAGCAAAAGTTTGGAAGCATACAGTTGCACATAGAATGGAAAACACCTGACCCTAAGGGAGATAAAAGTAATAACCGCGGAAATAGCGGCGTTTTTTTGATGGGATTGTATGAATTACAGATTTACGAATCTTATAACGATGAAACCCGGATTTATTACAACGGACAAGCAGGAAGCATTTATAAACAAAAAACTCCGCTCGTAAACGCCTCAACAAAACCCCAGTCCTGGCAAACTTTCGACGTCGTATTCGATGCTCCGGTTTTTAATGATGATAAAACATTAAAAACGCCCGGTTACCTGACCGTTTTTCATAATCATGTGCTAATCCTCAATCATGCGGAAATAAAAGGCCCGATGGTCTATCAGGGCTATCCGACATATGCGTATCACGAAGCCAAACTGCCACTCAGATTACAGGAACATAACAGCCGGGTTAGCTTTCGGAATATCTGGGTTCGGGAATTGTGAAAGCATGTGGAAAGTATTAAAAAAACTTAATCATAAAGTTCACTCAAATAACCAATCCAAAACGCGTTCATTTCCACCCTTCCCAGCCACTGCATTCATCAATTTTAGTTCCTGATTCCCGTTCATAAACCCAAGGATCAGCACTTTGCCTTTTCCAAGAACGAGCTTATTTTCACCCGATTTAAAGTAATAAGTATGGACATTAATATCAGGTAAATCGGAAAATTTGATAGCGCCCGCGAGCCGAACTTCCGCCTGTCCAAAATCATTAGCACTGGCATCGGTTTCCAGATTCGGAGGTGTTAAATAGCCATTTCCCTTAGTTTGAAAATAGCCTACCAGAACTTTTACTGGCTCTTCGTTCTTGAAACTGACAACGGTCTGCTGGTCAGTTTGACTATATGCACTGTATCGAATACCTTTTAATTGATTCAATACGGCGGGTATTTCCTTGATCTCCGACCCCATATCAGCGAAAACTTTTGCGCCTTTTTCGAGGTTGTATAACTCGGTTTTTTTTTGCTGTAAAACTATATTTGCAGGTTTCACAGCTACATCACCCGAAGTCGATAAAACCATTTCGGCTTTAAGCTCAGAAATATTTTTTCTAAAATTTCCCAATTCCGTTTTATAAAAGGGCAGCAATTCTACCCAAGTTTTATTTTTTCCATCATCCCCTCCAACTGGGATACGTCGCTGCGCGGTTTGCATACTATTCGCATACAAGTAAGTATCTCTCGTCAAAGCGGCTAGTTTTTCATAAAACACAACACTTTTTTCGAGATGCGGAAGAGCCTTTTCTAGATCTGTTATGTCTTTTGAATGACCATACCGGATAACCAAAGAAGCCGCTTTCACTTTTTCTGAAAAGAAATCAGCCAAGGCCTGGTTGCAGTAAATGTCATTTTTCACGCGGTCAAATTCATCCTTGTTCATCCTGACATTTGGCGCAGCCCTCTCAATAGCATCGACTGCCAATTTCCCATGTTTCACAACCTCATCAATGATCTGAACCGGCGTTTCTCCGATATGCTTTTCACCTTTCCATTCTTTCTCAACAAATTCAGTCAATTTTTCACCCTCCGGACCGTCTGAATTATACAGTTCAGGCCAGACACGGTATTTCCCGGGATTTACGAATTGGCTCATTGTCATACCCAACGTCAGCGTCTGGCGATTTCCATTGGTAATCCCGAATCGGCGTAGCAATTTTGGCGTTATTTCACCAGCTTGTTCGTAAGCTTCCAGTATGTCTTTTCCGGAAGATCCGGCATCAAAATCATCCCCAAGTTCTTTCGTCCAATATGCAACTTCCTGATTTCTGTCGCGACGACAATTCCAGGCATAACGCGCCCAGGCCTTGTACCAAACCCAGTCACGATCAATTTGCAGCTGCCGTGGTTTGACATTATCGGCTGAATATGGCCAGTCCCAGTAAGAGGCTTCTGGATATAAATGCAGCCCGTTCGCACCATGAATATCATGCATGGCCTGCACACTTTTCTGAATAAAATCCGCAGATCCATACCGGAAAGGTTCCAGATTCGCGAGTATGTGGACGTTATCAATGTGCGTAGAACCCAATTCGCTCATCTCTTTGTGCATTTTTGCCCACGGTCCTCGTGGCTGATAGGTCGTAAGCGCTTCGCCATTGTATTTGTTCATCGTGTAAAGATTTTTGTACATCGGCAGCGCAGCTTTCATAACAAGTTGCGGATTCGTATCATGTCCCCGCAAAACCACAGGCGGCTGAATGGTGGTCCCAAATGCCGCAAGGCCATCTTTTACACCCGGAAGAATTGTTTTTGTAAACCATTCCACGTCTGTATCATCTCCTTCCATAGCCTCTCCTAAGGTGATCAGCAGACCGACATTCGGATATTTCTCAACAAAGGCAGCGATTGATTTTCTGGTATAATCCGAAATTAAAGGTGTGATTGGCCTTTTCCGGTCCTGTGTTTTAATTCCATTCCGTTCTGCAAATGGCTTTGAAACAAGTATGTTGTAAAACATCTGGATGACCCAAATACCACGCCGGTCTGCTTCTTTGGTCAGAAAACCAAACATTTCTTCATTTTTCTGGAAAGTCGCATCGTCAACCTCCACGGCATAGGGATAATCCTTTAACTTTACCAGCGAAGCAAACGGATGTCCGTTCCACAGGTATAAAGAATTCATCCTGTTTTCGACCAGCATATCAAGGTATTTTATCCATAAAGCTTTATCGTAAAACCACGGAAAATTTTCAGGCGTATATGGGTATTCATACACCGTTCGGCCGGGAAGATAATACGGCTTTTGAATACCGATACATGCTCCCCTAAGAACCATCTCCGGCTGGTCTTTCATCGATATTTTGACAGGAATTTTTCCTGTTTTTTTAATTTGTTCCGATACTTCGAGGCAACCATATAAGACTCCGGATTCATCCGAACCCGTAATCAGAATATTTTGTCCGGAAGAATATATCGCAAAACCCTCCTTCTTTGGTTTTTCTCCAAGATTGACATTCAAAGCCATTGCTAGCTCTTTAATGTCAGTATTATCAATTAGTCCAATAGTGATTATCTGCCCTTTAACAGATTTTGATGAATTTCTTATATCCGTTTTTAAGCCGGCACTTTCGAGTGATTTTTTTAGTTTTTCAGTGCCATAGACAATTCTTGCATGTGCATTTGCGGGAACAACAATGGTCACTTGCTCCGTGCTTGACGCAAAAACATAACGCCCAAGGCAAGCGAGCAGTAAAAAAGTCAATAAAAACTTCATCATTTTAGTATTTAAATTTAGGCAGTCATTTTCATCCTTAAAACCGGGCAGACAAGGCTTATCCGTGTTACTCGGTTTCAATTTTAAAGACATAAGCGATATCGGACGGCACTCTGGTTTTTGCAGGAACTGTGAATTTTAATCCGTTTTCCATCTGCTGGCTTTCGCATTTTACAAGATTTTTCAATCCGAGTAACTGAACCGATTTAACGTTTCCTTTCAGATTCTCTTTCGATAATTGTTTAAGACTGACCGCGATATTATCACCTGGCCAATCCAGGAAAATAGCGTAAACATTTTTTCCTTTTTGAGTATAATAAACCTTCTTTTTTGAATCCGTTGTTTCACCAAAAACCGTGAATGGACGTGTATCATAAAGTGCTTCACCGAAAGACCACATCCACCGGCCGACTTTATAAACAACTTCCTTTTGATCATCAGGAAACGTTCCATCCGCTTTTGGGGAGAGATTCAAGAGCATTTGCCCGTTTTTACTCACCACTTCGATCAGCGTATGAATTATTTCTTTCGCCGGACGAATTTCCATTCCTTCGGTGTAACCCCATGAATAGGACAATCCCGTCCCGATAGAATAATCACACAACCATGGCTTATCAATTATTTTTTCAGGATTCGAGTTTTCGTGGTCTTCCATACCCACGCCCGCAGGAATATCTTCGCCTTTATAGGTGACAATAACATCCTGATTTCTTTTTTCAGCTTCGTTAAAATAGTGGGCGAGATAATTTTGCAGGTTTTTTTCAGGAACCTGTTCGAGCCATGCGTCGTGGTAAATAATGTCAGGGTGATACTTGTCAATCAGTTCATTGCACTTATCCATCCACATCTGCTCCCATGCTTCCTTTTTCATTGTCGACCCATATAGTTTGGCGTATTTCGGATCCGTTCCGGCCCATCCGGGTTTCATTTTTACATTGGTGTAGTTCAATTCATGGTGCAATTAAGTAAAAAACTTCATTCCCCTGCCTCGAATTGATTTTTCAAGTTCTCCTACAACATCCCGTTTCGGACCCATCTCCTTTGCATTAAACGGTGTCAGTTTGCTATCCCACATTGAAAATCCGTCATGATGTTCTGCGACAGGTCCGGCGAATTTGGCCCCACCTTTTACGAACAAATCAGCCCATTCATCTGCATTGAATTTTTCGCCTTTGAACATGGGGATAAAGTCATGGTAATCAAATTTCTCCAACGGACCATAAAGCGCAAGGTGACGCTTGTAAGTACCCAGTTTCGAATAGTCCGGATTGTCGTTGTGCATGTGCTGGATATAATGCTCATTATTATAAGCCGGCACCGCATAAACGCCCCAGTGACAGTAAATTCCAAATTTTGCATCACGGATCCAGTCAGGGACTTCGTTATGTTTTTCAAGAGAAGACCAGTTTGGCTGGAAGGTTTGTTGGGCCGATAATTCATTGTCTATGAAGAAAATCAGTCCAATTAGTAAAACTAATACGATTTTATAATTTAGCATTTTATTTCAATTATTAAAATATAATTTTAAATAAGGAAAGATTTGAGTAATTTTATCAAATTTCACACACTATAAAATGGTCATAATATCGAAGACGATTCTAATGAATTTATGGACAGAGAGCCCCGCGCTATGGATTCGCTGTTGTATTGGTATAAATCGACGAAGGACGCCGACTGGTCAAACTTTCAGGATGTAAAGAATACGTTTAATTCTGTCGATGCAGTGGGAAATGACCGCTATGTCTTCAATATCAAAGGAAATAATTACCGGTTAGTAGCAATTATTCACTTCAATATCCGGACGATATACATTGTCTTTGTTGGCACTCATTCGGAATATGATAAAATAGATGCTTCATATATTAAGTTTAAAAATTGAATCATGAAAAACAATAATGTAACCTTCCAGCAGGAAGCTGAATACAATTCAGCAATGAAAAATATTCTGACTTTGATGAACAAAGGAGAAGGAAACCTTTCACCTGCTGAAGTTCAAAAACTAAAAACGCTGGCGATTGCTGCCGAAAAATATGAAGACACGCATTATCCACTTCCCATGCCAAAAACGATCCCGGAGATGGTTGAATTAAAACGCTTTCAACTCAAACTTACCCAGGCTGCGTTAGCTGATATGCTGGGTTTGGGGAAACCAAAACTTTCGCAAATTCTAAGCGGAAAACGTGAGCCGGATGTTTCCTTTTTAAAAGCTGTCTACAAAAAACTGGATATTGACCCAGGATTTCTGTTAGACAATGCCTGATTATCGCGCCAGAGGCAACCAAACCGACATATCATTATGTCCACGGTTGCCCCAGGCGTAATATGGAACCAGTCGAACAGGAATTATTTTCAGTGTTTCAGTTGAAACCTCGCGGTATAACTTTTTAGTCCAGTTGGCATTATCGACAAAGATCGCCTGGCCATCCAATGCCATAATCGGACTATTTTCAATGGTTATGAGAGTAGGCTTTAGATTATTTTTAACGGGGATTGCGATATCGAAAATAGTCTTCCCCTTCGGAAGATCCGTAGATTCAAGACAATACACGATGGGCCCGCGCTTGACAGCCACCTGGTTTCGCGTTTCTTCAACCAAGGGATTGGATTCGATAAGGCGAACAGGCATTGGCAGCAGAAGCTCAATTCTATCACCTGCTTTCCAGGTCCTGTTTATCTCAGCATATTCTCCCGGAGTCAATTTTGTAGTTTGTGGTTTCCCGTTGACAAGCATCTTTGCACCGTTGCACCAACCCGGAATGCGAAGAAAAAAAGAAAAAGCTTCGACGGGTGCTTCTACCAATTTGACAGTAATTTTGCCATCCCAAGGATAATCTGTGCTTTGCGAAAGCTTCAGACCTGCACCGTTTTTTAGCCTGGTATCCAGATTGTTACCACCATATAGATTTAAAAAAATCCCTTTATCCGAAATGCTGTAAGCATACTGACTAACTTCTGAGATAGTACGAACGGTATTCGGTGGACAGCAATTTGATAAACCAATATAATGCTGACGATCTTTCGACCAGCGTTGCGAAAATGGCAGAGCATCGGAAGAACTCATTGGGTTTGTATATAAAAACTTATCGCCACTTAAACTGATTCCCGACAAAACACTGTTGTAAAGTGCGAGTTCCACAATATCTGCATACTTCGCTTCGCCAGTAATCTGAAGCATCCGCCAGTTCCAAAGGACATTACCGATATTTGCACAAGTTTCATTGTGCGCAGTAAAATTTGGAAGCTGAAAATCGCGACCATAAGCCTGATGTATTTTCTGCACTTCGTTGGTTTTGTAAGAAGTTCCATCCGGCGAGACACCGTCATATAGCGAGCCACAACCGCCAGTAACATACATTTTATGCTGTGTCACATCATCCCACATAACATGCAACTGTGACAGAAGCGCGGGGTCTCCTGTTTCCGCATAAACATCTGCCACACCGGCAAACAAATAATTCGCTCTCACCGCGTGCCCCATCACTTTGGTTTGTTTCAAAAATGGGATCCGATCCTGATTATCATCCGTTCCCTCTGTGGCTCCTTTTATTGCAATCAAATGTCTGACCAACGTGAGATATTTCCCGTCGCCTGTGGTTCGAAAGAGTTCAGAAAGCCCCATATAGTGTGACGGACAAATGGCATTTCGTGCTTGTTCATCCGAAGCGGTATCATAAAACCCGATCAGAAAATCAGCCGATTTTTTGGCCACATCCAACAAAGAAGTTTTTCCGGTTGCGCGATAATGAACGCATGCGGCCGTCATTAAATGGCCGAAGTTGTATGCCTCAAAACTCAGCCGATCTTCGAACATTTTAGCATCTCCCTTTTGCTTTTGCTCGATAATCGCCTTTGTATAAATATAACCATCCGCTCGCTGTGCTTTTGCGATCACAGCAATAGCGTGGTCCATGATTTTGTCCAGCTTTTCATCCTTAGTCACCGCATACATACTTGCTACGGCTTCAAAAGTTTTATAAAAATCTCCATCGTGGAAAGACGGCCCTTTAAATTTTCCCTCTTCCAAACCCGCGGCAATTTCAAAGTTCCGGAATGAATGACTCAGTTCCGGATTTGTGTACGTTTTCCAGAGGTCGGGAACCATCATTTCTTTGCACACCTTAAACCTGTCGGCCCAAAAACCGTTGGTCCATTTTATGTCATCCAGATCTGTACTGTATAGTTTCGCATGAGAGCTCCTGGACGTATTGACCAGACCTTTATTTTGTCCACTACTTTCCTGGCTTGCTAAAAAAAAACCAAGAAGTGCTCCCAGAAAATATTTTGAACTACTTCGCATCATCACTTTCATCTGATTTTTTCACCTAATTTTCACGATATATCTGCACATCATTTTTTAAACCTAATCCAATATTTCTTTTCAAATCCACAAGCCAGAATTAGCAAGACAGCCGAAATTGACTGTTCAAAAGCTGCTCGTTTTCAGGGACTTGATATAGTATTTAGCCTCTCTGTCTAGTTTTCCTGCATTTTTCAAATCATACATTTGGTCGGTCGGTGTATCTGCATTTGGGAAACGGCGAACTTCTCCGGTACGAAAAACGATACGTTCAACGTACTCCAAAGGTGCAAAAAGGATATTATTACCGGTATTTTTACCATTAACCATGACAGAATATAAACGGGTTTCCGTATTCAGTTTTACGATGATATTATAAGTCTCATCAGCGTCATATTTCAATAATGTTTTGTTACGATATCCGGCTTTCGTTTTAAAAACCCCTGTTGAATCAAAGGAAAGACGGATGCCCGGCGTGCCTTTCGAATCCTGAAACTCGATATCCAACAGCCCATTTCCATTTTGATCAGGCGTTAGAGAAATCTCTGCCTGTAAATGTTTTGTGGCAGGTATGACGCGCTCAGCTTTGGCATAGTCAAACCGATCTGAATCCTTTAAAACAAGTACTTTTTTACCACCAGACAGCTTTTCAATCCGCACAGGAGCTAATAACGGACTATAAATATTCCAGGAATCGAGTGTTGCGAGTTGCTGCATTTTGTCAAAATCTTCATCGGCATGACGTTCCGCTTTTTCCTTAATGGGTACAGGGACAGAGGATACCCAAATATCCTCTTTGTTCATGCTGTAAGTCAGCCAAAGTTTTTGGTCTGGCGGCGTGCCGTTTCCTTCTTCAATTCCCCGAACATATTGCGGCCCGTAAGATTTGTAATTACCTCCGTAGCGCATGGAGGTAATTTCTCCATTCACAAGTAACAAATTTTTGTAATCAAGGCCGTTATTGCTCACAGACAAAGCCAGAGGCCAACGAAATTCAGATGGATTGTACACAGTTACGAATTTATTATCAGACGTTTTTTGCCCCCAGATTTTCGCATTGCTGTTTACAAAACCCGGTGCTCTTTTGGGACTGTACAACCACGATTTGCCCTCATCTTTACTAAGGCTTGTCAAAGCATTTTTCCAAAGCCCTGCCACACGGCCATCCGGCAGGTGGTAGTAACTAAATGCTTTATATCCTCCTTTCAATGAGATAATTGTATCATCTCTATCTGCTTCCTCGACCCATTGCTGGGTCATTAATTTATTGGATAACAATTCTTCACAAGCAGCAATAAAATCTTTATCCTTACTTTGCGTGTACAAAGGATAATCCGATTTTTGTTTCCAGGAAGCATTATGGCGGATGAAATAAATCGGACCGAAATCTCCGTCTTGATATACTTCCCTAACAACACGCCCTATTCCATTTCCATCATTCGGATCATCTTTTGCATCAAGGGCTATTCCATAATAGCCTAACGTCAACAGTCGGTTACTCTTTGAAACAAAAAAACCCATACGCTGGTGCATAACCGAGTAAAGATCTTTGGCCACACCTGGATAATCCTTTTTTCTAGTCCCGTCAGGGATTTTATAAGGCGGAAATATAACTTTTGGTTTTGACCAGGAATAACCATCAGATGAAGTCTGCAAAAGAGTCTGCCCAGGGGGTACATGCTCACCAACCGGATTGCTGAGATAATTCAGATAAAATGTATTATTCCAATACGCGAGCATCGGAGCATGATTGTAGGTCCAGCTCGAACCTATTTCATCGACATCACGATTAACGCGCAGGGTCTGAATGTTATGTACGCCTATGGCCGGACTTAATTGGCCATGATGATAATCAACATTTACAAGTTTTTTTCCCGTATACCGAATCGTGTCCTGCGCATTGCTTTCACTGAAACTACTCAGAAGCCCAAAAACACAAAGTCCGATTGATTTAAAAGTCATTATTAATAATTTACTGTTATGAAGTTGACGCTACTTGACAAATACCAGAACCTTGTCATTTCTATTGATGAATCTATCGGCACGTCAAATTTGGACACAACGTTGACTGATATAATGCAACATTATTTTGACTAAAAATCAGGAAGTTAACAGACCTCACTGAACTGCTAACTTCCTGATTTAAAACATTAGTATCCAGTATTCTGCGTTATTTTATTATTTTGATCGCGAACGATATTCGGTATAGGTAAAACTAATTTGTCAGTGGTTACATTTTTACCCTTTGCCGACAAAACAGGTACCGCGCGATTGGTCCTTTTTAAATCAAACCAGCGATGAAATTCGAAGGCAAGCTCCACTCTGCGTTCGTGTTCCAACGCCAGGGGAACTGTTGCATACTGTGCAGGATAACCCGCTTCACCATACAAAGGCAGATTTACCCTTTTACGAACCTGATTCATGTAAGAAACTTCGCCTGTCGCTTCTGTAAGTAACAACAAAAGGTCGGCGTAACGCAGAACCATGAAATTATTATTAGCCGCCACGGATTGATTGATCAGCGGAGCTGTTTTATCCGTCCACTTTTTAGGAAATTTTGCAGCAGTAAAATTCCCTTTTGCATCCGTAAAACCCGTATCGATCGACGCCACACGGCGGCTGTCACCTGTCTCATATTCATTCCATACGTCATTGACTACCTGATTCATACCCGCTCCGTAAAAACCAAGCGCGTTGGAATTCGGAAAGAAGACGAGGTAATAATTGCTGTAAGGGTTAATCGCAGATCCGCCAAGATATTGAATTTCAAAAATCGACTCCTTTGTGTTTTTATTTTTCACATCCCACAACGAAGCGTAAGATGGCAGGAGCTGATATTGGTTACTGTCATAAACCTCTTTCAATTCTTTTGCACCATTTGTTTTATCTCCCATCGAAAGGTATACTTTCCCAAGCAACGTTTGTGCGGCGCCTTTTGAAGCACGACCAACTACTGCTGATGTCGCCAGAGGCAATTTTCCCTTAGCATCCTGCAAATCTTTTACAATCTGTGCATAAACCTCAGCCGCTGGAGAACGTAAAATGTTATAACTTTCAGCAGCAGAAACCGGAACGGTTACGATAGGCAGATCACCCCAGATCTGTACCATTTGATAGTAATACAACGATCTTAAAAACAACATTTCTCCCTGCATTTTTGCCTTATAATCCGCGTTCAACTCCGCAGTTTCAATTTTCGAAAGAATGATATTGATGTTATACAATGATTTGTAGAAATCCTGCCAAAATTGATACACCATCGTATTCGCCGGAGCCAGCGAATAATCCCTGAACTGCCATTTATCGGCCTGGTTCCCGGAAATATTATAAATTGTTACGTTATCTCCCATCAGCTCACCAGCATAAGAAACCGGGCCTTCCGGGTTATAGACCGTATACAATGTATTGTAGGCGGCATTTGCAGCCAGGTCAAAATCGGCAGTGGTTTTGTAAAAATTCTCTGCGTTAGGATTCGATACGGGAGCCAGTTCGAGGAACGAGTCGCCACAGCTCATACCTGTTATCAGCAGCCAAAACATTGCCAGATATCCTGCTATTTTTTTCATAATTTTTATCGGTTAGAAGGCTTTCTGCCTTCGTTGATTCTTTTAAAAGTTTAAATCAAAAATCAGCTTTGATACCTACCGTTATCACGCGGGGCAATGGATAGGACCCATAATCTACACCCTGAAAAGCACCAGGCACCGGTGCGTTTCCACTGCTGTAAGAACCAGAAGTTTCCATGCTGCTGCTATAAGATGTGGTTCCGTAGGTTGTGTTTTCAGGATCATAACCTGTGTATTTGCTGAACAAATGCACATTCTCAGCATTTACATAAATCCGTGCATTCGTCATGCTCAGTTTACTGATCAATTTCGACGGAACAGCGTACGAAATCCGTACATTTCTTAATCTCACGAAAGAAGCATCCTCAACCCAATAAGACGAAAATTGCTTTTGAAGACCCAGATAATTTACGTTTGGTTTGAAATGTTTTCCGTCGCCGGGACTGCTTTCCGAACGCCAGTAGTCATAAGTATTTGAGAAGAAATTTCGTCCATTGTCCCAGGTTCCCAGATAACGGATATTGTTGTTCGCAATTTCACCTCCAAACGAGCCCTGAAACATGAACGAAAGTTCAAAACCCTTATATCCAACTGTATTAGTGATTCCGGCGATGAAATCCGGCTGATAATTTCCAATAATTGTTCTGTCTGCATCCGAAATTTTCCCATCGCCATTCACATCTCTAACCTTCGGATCACCCGGGGTTGTGCTTGCGTGATGCGGATAAGCGTCTATTTCTGCCTGATTTTTAAAAACACCATCAAATTTATAACCGAAGAAATTGGATACCGGCTGACCCACTTCCGTTCTCACAGTCACCACATTATCGACGTACTGAATCGGTGCATTTCCTGGGCCGAGCTGCAAAACTTCATTGCGGTTTCTTGAAATATTAAAATCCGTCGTCCAGGTCAGACCACCACCTTGCCCATTGCCACCAATGTTCTTGCTTGAAATATTAAACTCAACCCCGCGGTTTCGCATTTTCCCGATATTGGAAAGTTGTGATGAAAACCCTGTGATATCAGGTACAGGAACATACAGCAGCATATCCCGTGTGATGGAGTTATAAAACTCCGCCGACAGCGTGATACGGTTATTGAAAAGCCCCAGATCGACACCCGCATTAAACTGATTTGTTTTCTCCCATTTTAAACCTGAATTGGCCAGACCGCTCACCTTCAATCCGTTGGAAAGATTAGTTCCGGTAACATAGTTGGCAGCTCCAAGAAGACTGATCGCCCCATAATTTGGTATTTGGTTGTTACCGGTAACACCATAACTAACACGCAATTTCAGATTATTCACCGCCGTAACACCTGACATAAAACTTTCATCCGAAATCAGCCAGCCTCCTGAAACAGATGGAAAATAACCCCACTTATTATCCTCACCAAACCTCGACATACCGTCACGGCGAAGGGCGCCGGTTACGAAGTATTTATTCTTAAAGTTATATTGGATACGTCCCAAATAAGACAACAATGACCATTCACTTGCGGTCGTATTTCCAGCTGTAACTGTTCCAGCGTTCAGGGTATGAACAAGGTCGTTCGGGAAATTATTTGCAGCGACATACATCGTTTCATCACGCTGTTTTTGAATCGTGTAACCAAGCAAACCTGTGAAAGCATGATCTCCGATTTTCTTATCATAAGAAAGGGTATTTTCACTTAGCCAGTTTAACATGTAAGCATCACCGGCATTCCCCTGGGCTGCCAGCACAGCGGAATAACCATATTTTTGTTTATCATTCCAATAGAAATGATTACGGTTATTAAAAAGATTTCCACTGATGCTCGTCCGGAATTTTAAATCATCAAGAATGTTATATTCAAGAAAGGCAGTACCTAAGGTATTGAAGGATTTATTTCCTTTGTCAACTTCTCTTGTCAGGGAATATGGATGCCATAAATTCATATCTGCATAAGGTGTAAAACGGAACCATGCCGAATTTGGATCCCGGAACCCATAGTTTCCATTTTCATTGTAAACCGGAAAAATCGGAGAGCTTTGCAAGCCCAGACTGATGACATCACTTTTCCCCTTTGTCCCTTCCGTCCTGTCGAAAATTGCGGTAACGCCGAGGTTAAGCCCGATGACGAGCTTTTTGCTAACCTGTGTTCTTATATTCGAGCGAAGTGATAATCGCTTGTAGTAATTTCTGTCTAAAACAGCTGTCTGATCCAAATAAGCTCCCGAAAACAAATACTGCGTTTTTTCAGTACCGCCGGAAACAGATAACTGCGCATTGACCGAGGGGGCCGTGCGAAACATGACATCCTGCCAATCAGTACCTTTACCAAATTGCTGAGGGTTATTTGTAAAATCTTCCGGAATTTTCAGCGTCGCCGGACGTGCGCTGTTTGGATCAGTAGCTTTTCCTCCCTGTGCCATCCAGGCATTGTTCTTTGCATCAATATAAGTTGAGATAAATTGCTGCGCGTCCATCATACCCACTTTACGAATCACCTTTTGCGATCCATACTCCACATTGGCACTAATATTGGTTTTGCCTGGTTTACCCATTTTTGTTGTAACCAGAATTACACCGCTTGAACCCCGGGAACCGTAAATCGCTGCTGACGACGCATCTTTCAAAACCTCAACCGACTCAATATCCTGAGGATTTATCAAATTTAAATTGAAGTTTTCGAGTGGAACACCATCCACGACGATCAACGGATTCGTTCCTGCGGTAATAGAGCTGACGCCCCTGATCTTGATAACCGGTGAAGAGCCCGGCGCACCCTGAGACTGAGAAATATTTACCCCTGGCAAACTACCTGCGAGGGACTGGGTAACGTTACTGAATGAACGATCTTTAAACTTGTCGTAATTCACGGAAATCACAGATCCTGTCACAGCTCTTTTGCTCTGCGTTCCATATCCTACCACTACAACTTCTTCCAGCGACTTATTTTCAGAAGAAAGTTTCACCGATAGATCCGAACGGCCTCCAACGGCTTCTTCTACCGATTTATAACCCACAAAACTAAATACTAGAACTGTGGAAGCATCAGGAACTTCAATTTGAAACTTTCCTTCGGCGTTGGTCGTGGTTCCACGCTGCGTACCTTTAATAACAACACTAACACCCGGAAGCGGATCGTTGTCGCTGGCGCCCGTCACGGTACCTTTTATAGTTGGACTTTGTGCATGAGCTGATGAAAGCAGCACGAATGCAAAGAGGATACAGAAAAGTTGTTTCATAAGCAGTAATCCGGGTTATAGATAAGCATAGATATTTTCTTTTACTTTCTTTTATATTTTATTTTTTACGAAAATTAATAACAAATAAATACAGATCAAATATTTTAGAAGTATTTATGACTTATTTTAATAAAAAATTGTTAAAAAGAACTTTTTCCGCAAGAAAAATCCTCGTAAAGTGAAAATCCATCCCTATACAGAGAAGATAAAAACACAGGAAATCGTAAGAGATTAACGAATTAGCGATATAATAAAAAGAAAAATGGAGTTTGCCGGGATTTCCGGAGAGATAGATACACAACAACGCCCCCTGATAGGCAGAGGTATTCGTTTTTTAAAAGGTCAAACCAAGGACGTTCTTATCATTGAATCAGGAAGAGCAGGATTAACTATTCTTTGCTTCGTCAGCTTTTTCGATAGCTTGTATTAAAAATTCGCATTCAGCTTCTTTACGATATAAAAGCTCCTGGATCTCATCGATCTTGGCCTGACACTCCGCGTCTTTCCTGGCTAACTCCTCAGTCTGGCCTTTTTTCGCTTCACTCATAATGTATAAGGAAAGCAAAAACATCCCTGCTGTGATAAATTTGAAAAAATTGTCGTAGGAAAAAGCGGCGACCATATAGGTCAGAATAAAGGTTATAAAGCCGATCATGAATCGCGCTATCGCAAATTGTCGAAACATTAGCAGTTAGTTTTCATGGAACACTCAGATATCTTCATTAAAAATGCCGTCCAAATAATACCAACTTCCGTTTTCAAAAACAAATGTAGATTTCTCATGATGGATTTGCTTTTTACCGGATCTGTCTTTAAAATATGCCTTGAACTCTACGGAAAACGTATCAGCCGTCACGATTTCAAGTTTTTGCCAACTATTACTTTTTGCCCATTGCGCTATATCTTTTTTAATGAGCTCAGCGCGTTTTGATCCATGTGTCGTCTCAAACAGGTAATCTACCTCGGCCATCACATAGGCACTGTAGCGGGATCTCATTAGCTTTTCGGCAGATACCGCACGAGCCGTGCCTTTTATGATGGGTCCGCAGCAACGGGAATAAGGTTGATCGAATCCACAGAAGCAGGTTTTCATATTCTAATTTCAGCATTTACAAGGTTGCATTATTTTTCAACCTCTTTCAAATGACTAAGATATTGAGAATTCCCAACTTTGCCAGCACTGAGTTATTAAGCTTGCAATGATTGTGAATCAGTGAAGGTTTGGTTCAGCGCCTGTAACGCGCGTAAACAGATGTTATATTTCTGTGATCCTCAAAGCAAGATAAGGCTTCATTGGCAATCGGATTTTCTTTCTGGTTTTATCAAAAATCCGATACTCTTCAGGTTTTGCTATTTCAAAAACCTCCGGCAACTTCCTGACAGTCATATCCCAGGTATCGATCAGCTCCACCTGAAATTTTTTCCCTGCTGCCGGGCCCCCTTTTTTTGGGAGACTAAACTCCCACTCCTCTTTCATTTCTTTCCCAAAATAAATCAAGTAATAACTACTGTCGGCTGTTGCAGTTTTATGATCTTTCCAAACATCGGCGAGCGCTATCGGCCCAGGAGCTTCCTCTAAAATTTTTCGAAGAAAACCAATACGAGCCGGACTGCTTCCAATTAATCTTCCTCCTTTGGCCCAAAAAATGGTATCCCCACTGTTTTTATACGTTTCTCCATGGGTCACATAAGTACCTGCAATAACGCCTTGCCAAAAAGCAGAAGTCATTTCCTCGCCGCTCAGATGCCCCCAGCGCTGCGGCAAGTCGCCTTCGTAACATACTTCGTCGTATAACATCGGACGGAAAAATACATCACGAAGCAAAGTTGCCCGTCCAAAATCTTCGACCGTCGATCCGTTCTGTATACTTACATGTGTGAATTCAGGCTTCCAGTTATCGTAATACACACTTCCGTTATGAATTGAGCATAAATGCTTATAAGGATCGTTTTTAACCACTGCTTTGGTATAAACATCCCAAACTTCACGCGGTTTTGTTTTGATATAATCAAACTCATTTGCCATCGACCACCAAACATTTCGGAACGATGAAAGTCTGGCTGTCAGGTATTTAATATAACGAAGATCATGTTCTTTACCTAAACTGTCGAAACCCCAGTGCCCTTTGTCATAAGGATGAAAAATTATAACATCTGCTTCTATGCCAAGATTTTTCAGGTCATCAATCCGTTTTTCCATGTGCTGAAAAAAGACTGGATCAAATTTTGAGAAGTCCCAGACAAATTTAATTTTACCGTTTTCCCTTTTGGTTTCGTCTTTTTTCACAAAAGGATAAAACTCAGGTTCATTTTCTACGCCTGAATAAAACTTTGGGAAAACACACATTCTGACCTTATTAAAAGGCGCTTTTTCAAGTGTTTTTAAAGTAATTTCCTCTAAAGCCTGCGGCTGATGTGTCCATGCATAAAGGGTAGTACCGAATGGATAATACCTTTTTCCGTCCGCATATTTAAAGTGATACGTATCAGCAACTTTTACGGGGCCGTGATTGTTTCCCGTGGCTTCTACGCATAGAAACTTCCCGGTTTTACCATTCAGAACTTTACTGTTACTTGCGGTTTTAAACTTCCACTCACCTGCTGTCTCAGGCATAAAACGAAGTTTGTATTTTCCATTTCCATCATAAAAACCGTTCACTTTAACGTTTTCTTTCCCATTGGTAAAATCGGCAGAGAGGTTTATTTCATCGAAAGGATTTCCCTCGTCAGGCCCCGGGAGCGTTATTTCAAAACGGTCCCAACGTTCGATTTTTTCCGACTGAGCAATGGCGGATATTGAAAATACCAATACAAAAACTGTCGTCAGAAGATGTTTCAAGTCCATGAAGTTATATTTTGTTAGCAATTGCAGCCAGCCAACCTTCGTAGCCCGCCTTGATTTTTTCATTATGAAGATTGGGCAGAACGGTAACGATGTGATCGCGGTTTAGATCCTTCAAATAATCAATACTTTCATAAACGCCTGATTTCAAGCCTGCGAGGTAGGCAGCTCCCAGACCAGAAATTTCTGCAAGGCCTAAATTTACGACAGGTTTTTCCAGAAGGTCTGCAAGAAATTGTACGACAAACTGATTAGAGGTCAGACCGCCATCAATCATTAATTCGCTCAGCGAAATTCCGGCTTCTGACTGCATCGCCTTAACAACATCTTTGATCTGATACGGAATAGATTCCAGTGCCGCTCTGATCACATGATTTTTATTGCAGTCAAACGTGAGTCCAACGATAGAAGCTTTTCTATTCATATCCCAGTGAGGCGCGCCCAGACCGCTAAACGCCGGTATCACATATACGCCGTTACTATCCAAAATGTTCTCTGCTATTTTCTCCGTTTCCTTAATATCCTGAAAAAGATTCATGCTGTTTTTCATCCACTCAATCGTGGCCCCGCATGTCACAATCACACCTTCCAATGCGTATTCTACATGACTTTCTGTGCTCCACCCAATCGTCGTAACCATCCCTTTATGCGAAGTTTGCGGCTCCGATCCGATATTCATCAGGATGGACGAACCGGTTCCCATCGTGGCCTTGGCAATACCGGAAGAAAAACAACCTTCCCCAAAAGCAGCCGCGTGAGAATCCCCTATCATGGCAGTGATATCAATTTGCTTTTCAAACAATCCATCGAAATTTGATGAACCAAAATAGCTGGACGACGCCTGGATTTCTGGCAGGTTGAGCCCTGAAAGCCCAAACTTTTCAATCAATTCTTCATCCCAACCAAGTGTTTTAAGATTAAAAAACAAGGTTCTTGAAGCATTTGTATGATCTGTCCGGTATGATTTCCCACCAGTCAGCTTGTAAAGCAGCCACGTATCGATCGTACCAAAAAATGCCTGCCCGGATGAGATCATTTTTTCAATCCCGGAATTATTTTCATTCAGCCACATCACTTTGGTTCCTGAAAAATAAGGATCAGCCAAAAGGCCGGTTTTCTCTTTTATCTCCGAACCTAAACCAGAATCCTGCAAGCGATTACAAATGGCTGTGGAACGTTTGCACTGCCAGACGATTGCCTGATGTAACGACTGACCATATTTATCCCATAATACAAATGTCTCGCGTTGATTCGTTATTCCGCAAGTTTTAATATCTGAAAGCTGGCCGCCGCGGTAAACAAAATCTTCAAGACATTTTCCAACTGATAACATCACATTGGCATAAATATCCAACGGATCCTGCTCCACAAAACCTCCATCCAAATATGAGGTTTTTAATGACTCAATACCTCTTGCAACAGCAACACCTTTTTGATCAAAGACAAGCGTTTTAGTACTGCTGGTACCTTGGTCAATCGCAAGAACATAGGATTTATTCGTCATGTGGCAATCGGGAAACAAATTAATTTTGATTGTTTAGTTACTAAAACAAATAAAAGAAAAACAATCGAAAGAAAAGAGAAAAATATAAAATATGTGTTATTTATATTTCTCTCTTTAATCTGAAAAAATGTTACATGATCTTCAAGTCCGAACTCAGGTGATAGGTTTTACCCTTGGCTGTCCCAAATTCAATAAATTTATTTCCGTAACGCACCTTGCATTTATTGCCCGTTTTGGAAAGAATATGGGCTGATACCAGTTTCCCGCTCTTCCATTCCAACGTTATTTCGAAAGCACCTCTCGTTACCAGGCCGTTAATTTTGCCGTCTGGCAGAGCAGATGGCAGAGCGGGTAATAAATTAATTTCTTCCTGATGACTTTGAACAAGACACTCCAAAATTCCGGCAGCTCCTCCGAAGTTTCCGTCGATCTGAAATGGAGGATGCGCATCGAAAAGATTGGGATAAGAGCCTCCACCTCCCTTTTTGACCGACGCGTCCATAATGGGATTGAATAATTTACGGATCATCGTGTAGGCGTGATCACCATCCAGAAATCTTGCCCAGTAATTAATTTTCCAGGCAAGACTCCAGCCCGTTCCGTCATCACCTCTGAATTCCAGTGATTTTTTTGCAGCCTTCAATAAATCCGGAGTTTTGGTTGGTGTGATTTCTTCTCCCGGATAAACACCCCAAAGATGAGACACATGTCGATGATGGCTGGTCGTATCATCTATATCAGTGTTCCATTCCTGCAGCTGTCCGGCTCTTCCGATTCTATTTGGCGCAATTTGCGGAATCATCGTTTTCAATTTTGAAGCGAAACCTGCATCTGTATTTAGAATTTTAGCACTTTCTATGCAAGCCATCAACAATCCCCGGATGATCTGGTGATCCATCGTCGGACCAGCAACCAGGCCTCCAATTTCCGGTGAATTAGATGGTGAACTGATTAAAAAGCCGGTTTTCGGATCTTTCACTAAAAAGTTTACAAAAAATTGGGCAGCACCTTTCATCAAAGGATAAGCAGTTTGTTTCAAAAAAACCTTATCCTGAGTAAAACGGTAGTGCTCCCACAAATGCAGGCTCAGCCAGGCACCACCCGTTACCCAAATTCCGTGATTCGAAGCATTGATAGGAGCAGCTCCTCTCCAGATGTCGGTATTGTGATGTACAAGCCAGCCCGCTGCGTCGTAATGTTCCCTGGCAACCTCAGCACCCGTTTGTGACAAATCTTTGATCATTTCGAAAAGCGGCTGATGGAGCTCGCTCAGGTTAGTCATTTCCACAGGCCAGTAATTCATTTCTGTATTGATATTAACGGTATACTTACTATCCCATGACGGCTTCAATTTATCATTCCATTTTCCCTGAAGATTTGCCGGATGGGTGCCAGGACGGCTGCTGGTGATCAGTAAATATCGTGCGTATTGAACGTACAAAGCCAGAAATGCCGGATCGTCCGATGTGTCTTTAAATTTTAAAAGTCGCTCATCCGTTGGCAAAAACGAATTTTCATTAACAGGGAAATCAATATGAAACCGGGAAAAAAGTTTCTGATAATCAGCGATATGAGTTTTTTTAGCCTGGTCGTAACCGATGATATTTTTTAAAACAGTTGATGTAATATCCTGCGGTTTTCCAGTCACAGTTTTGTAGTCAACATAGTTGGTTGCCGCAGAAAGAATCAGCGTCGCAGTCGTTGCATCCTCAACCGAAATTTTCCCATCGGCCTGTTTTACTTTTCCATCCGTTACCACTTTTACTTTCGCAACACCTTCCAGAATGCCGTTATCAACTTTGACATGTAGCGTGAGTTCATTATCATTTACCGTCACCTTTTTATTCGTGTGAATCGCATCCAGTCTTAAAGCAAAATTTAACTTACCGGATTGGTCACTTTTCAGGTGAACGAAGATCGCCTTAGCAGGAAAACTTGCAAATACCTCTCTCGAAAACCCAACGCCATTACTTTTATAGTCGATATGGCTAATCCCTTCGTTCAGGTCAAGCTCGCGCTTGTAGTCTGAAATGTTTTCATGATCGGAAAAGTCCAAATACAAATCTCCAAATGCCTGATATGCCATTTGACGCATTGGTTCGCCCATAAATTCTTTGGTAGCCAAATCCTCCGCTTCTTTTTGTTTTCCCTCGTTTAAGAGTGTCCGGATCTGTGTTAGATATTGACTTGCGCCATTGTGGGCATAACTGCGGGGCTCACCCGTCCAGAGTGTTTCCTCATTAAACTGAATACGTTCCGTTTTCACGCCACCGAAAACCATGGCCGCCAGTTTCCCATTTCCAACCGGCAACGCATCCTCCCACTGCTTAGATGGCTGTTTATACCAAAGTTTTAGGTTCTGCTGTCCGTATGAAACGGATGAGATAAAAAACAGAGAAGTAATAATAATACTTCTTAAACCAGCTGGAATATTTGTAAACCTCATTGATATTTTATTTAGATAATACCGTATATTTTTAGTGTTTATTTTTCAGATACACCTTTCCACAAGCTCCATTGTTTTGAATGCATCTTGTACACCGGTTACAAGTCTATCTTCTGAATACTCCGTAAAATGCATAAGTTGTGACATGCTTGTGATAAAAGCGTCCGGAAACCAATTGCCTGTCAGGTCATATCTGACCCATTCCGGACTACGAACTTCATTTAAAACACAATACTCCAATGTATCAGGCAGACCATTAGGATAACCGATCAACACACCCATCCGCGCCTTGATCGCACCTTTCGTCCCCTCCCATTTGATAAAACTTTCCTGGTGTTCTGAACCAAAATCGTGGTCATGATTGGTATTGATAACCGCGCGACGATTCTTTCCATAATCCAGTAAAATCGTACTTCTTGTGGAAGAAAAGAATTTCTCGGGATGTCCAAAACTTTTAGCAAAAACAGTGTCTGGCTCTCCCAGAAATGAGCGGATCAAATCGAGATAATGGATGCTGTGATACAAAATTTCCAGGTGTTCCTCCTGCGCCAACATCGGAAAATTCTGCCAGGGCGTATGCGTTGTCAGCCTTACTTCCATATCATATATATCGCCAATAACGCCGGATTCGATCATATTTTTTGCAGCCAGGACAAACGGCGCAAACCTTAACTGGAAATTCACCGCAGCTGTAAGATTTCTGGTCTGGCATATTTCAAGTAAAACTTTTGCTTCCTGGCCTGATCTACCGAACGGCTTTTGGATCAAAACCCTTGCATTTTTCGGCAGTAGTTTCAGAATCGTTTCATGTTGGTCCGGATTTAGCGCGAGGTCGTAAATGACATGCAGAGGTGCCAGTGTTACGGCATCCTTGACATTGGAAAAAACATGGGAAATATCATATTCCTCAGCCAAAGCAATTGCTTTTTCTATTAAAATATCAACAATACCGAAAATTTTAAAACCCGCTTTTTTATAAGCAGGCAAATGTGCATCTCGCACGATCCCACCTGCGCCAATGATCAAAATGGAGTAGTTTGTTGTACTTGATCCCTGCTCGTATTTCTCGCTATTATCTGCCATT
The DNA here is from genome assembly GCF_056895235.1 of Dyadobacter sp. HNCC25DJ186. Lineage (NCBI taxonomy): Bacteria > Pseudomonadati > Bacteroidota > Cytophagia > Cytophagales > Spirosomataceae > Dyadobacter > Dyadobacter sp. HNCC25DJ186. The sequence continues at coordinate 109,705 of NZ_JBXHAS010000008.1, read as the reverse complement.
AATTGTCCCGATACTTTATAGTCTGACTATTAATTTCAAATTCCTCCCTGAATAAAAAAAGCACATATTTTCACTTTTTTGTTATATAAAGCTGCAAATTGAAGAGAATATTGTAAAAATGACACATTTATTGATTCAACCTTCATTTTTAATATTGTTGGTTTACATATAAATCGTTTCTTTACAAATAAACCCACGCACAGATTAACTTCACCTGCATTATGAAGGATAACGAATCAAAATATCAGGCACCTGCGCTTGATAAAGGCCTTGATATCATGGAATATCTCTCGTTAAAAGCGACTTCTTTATCACAAACGGAAATCGCGGCCGGTGTGAACAAAAAACCAAATGAGATTTACCGGATGCTGGTTTGTCTGGAAAACAGAGGATACCTGATCAGGGATGAAGTTTCGGGCAAGTACAAATTATCCCTCAAACTTTTTCATTTATCACACCGCCATTCTCCCGTCGACGACATTCGCCGGGCTTCGCAGCTACCAATGGATGAGTTGTCGTCGGACATCAATCAATCCTGCCACCTGGGAATTTTGTATATCGAAAAACTTATGGTGATTTCCCAATCCAGAAGTCCGGGAGCAATTTCGCTTTCCATTGAAGAAGGCAGTTTATTTCCTCTCTTATTCACTACATCCGGCAGAGTTTTACTGGCTTTTATGCGGGACGAAGAACGCCTTCATTTATTACAAAGGAACGATCTTTATATGAGCCAGACTGTCAAACAACAAAAACAAACACTTGCTCTGCTTGACGAAATAAGAAAGTTAGGATACTGCGTAAAAGACAGTGATTCGACCCGAAGCGTTACGGATATCTGCATTCCATTATGCACCTCTCAGGGAGATATAATCGCAGCACTTACAGTGGCCGCACTTACTTCAAAATCAGACCAAAGCGTTTCATTTGAGCTGATCGTTGAAAAAACAAAGGTTGCTGCAAATAAAATTATGGAACGCCTGGGATTGAATTGATACTGATTATATTCCGGGATCTTCCGCTTTGGCCTATATTTCGCTGACCGGAAGTCCTACATTAACGTCCATTCGATTTTGCAGCCTTCAATCTTTTTTCCCATTCTTTGCGTTCTTTTTGAATATCATAGCCCGCAGAGGACAGATAATTGTTGATTCTCCCTTTGTATTTTCCGAAAATCTGATGTTTCGCATCTGATGTTCCCGCGTCCATGGCGAGCTCGCGCGCCTCCGTTAACCAGCTTAAAATTTGCTGTTTTTCAGCAGGTTTGAGTGTAGGGATCATATCTGCGTAAGCCTTGTAAGTCACCTGAAGAACGCCGTAAGTCATGCCGTCTTTTATCTGGTCAACCTGCTCAGAAGAAAGGTTTGATGAAAGGTCACCCAGGTATTCCCTATGCAAAATAAACAAATGCTTACCCGCTTCCGCTTCTATCAATTTCATATTTCTGTCACGCTGTTCCTTGTCGACACCTTCTCTGGATTTTTCCTTCTTTAACTGGTTATCTTTTTCTTCATGAATTTTGTTCAGGTTCAGATATTGCGACACAACGATCTGCCTAACCTTTCTATATTGTAAAGAGTCTGTTAATTGCAGAGGCACCAGTAATTTTTCAACTCTTTGCGTTATTATTTTAACGTAAGTCGCGTCATTATCTGTATTATTTTGTCCGAAGGACGCATTTACTGCAAGAAAAACTGTACAAATTAGCAGGAGTATATTTCTCATTATCTTCTGAATTACTGTTGAAAAATCGTTTTTAAATAAGCTGTATTTGCACTAAAATTACCCTTAACATCTTGCGGCTTGGATGCATCCCTTGACCGCTCGACGACCAGCCAACCTTTCCAGCCCATTTTATCCAGCGTCCTTTTTGCCTTTTTCATATCCAGCCGGGTATTGTTTTCCAGCCAGACACCATCTTTGTCGGTGCAATGGATCTGGCAAATCCTGTCCTTCCCCAGAATTTCTAATTCTTTATATAAATCACGGCCAGCTTCCAATGGGTTGGAAAAATTAAAATAAATCTGAATGGATTTCGAGCCAATCTCCTTTAAAAGAGCAACTTCCTCTGTTGCGGTCAACGAGGTTTCTATACCTATAATCACATTTGCTTTTTCGGCCATTTTAGCCACCAGCTTTAATTTTTCTACGATCACAGGCCGTAGTTCCGAATTTTTCACCAGATCACCCTGAACACCAAGCGGCAGAAAAGCCACCTTAATATTCATTGATTTCATAGAATTGATACAGTCCTCAACCATTTTGTCGGTATGCTCCCGTTTTGCGAAAGACTGAGCGTAAAAACCAGTCATTGCTAACGAGCAAAATTTCAGATTAAGCTCTTTGGCTTTGCTCATATATTGTTTTCTTATCTCAGGATCGGCGAGTTTGTTATCAAAAGTCTCCCTGTTTCCAAGTCCACCCATATCAATTTCTAACCCGTCGGCGCCAATTTCCTGTGCTAGTGGTAAGGCACTTATTTTTTGACGTTTTAAAATCATCAAGTCAATAACTGCAATTTGGTATCGCTGATTTTTCTGTCTTTTATCTCTTGCTTCAACATTTATCGATAGTAAAACTAATAGGAACAGTATTCGGATAAATCGTTTTTGTCTTACCATTGATATCGTTGTTTAATTTAAAGCCCCTGTAAAATCACCAGTTTGTAGAAAATTCCGACCTCCAATAATCTCTAAGCCGAGAAATCTATTCCGGCCATACTTCATTTACAATTGGCTTCGACTTCAACCTGGTCGGGTCAATTTTAACATATTTAATGCGTTCTCTGCGCCAGGTATACACGACGTGAACCATACCATCCGCAGATTGAATAACCGAGGGATAGGAATACTGACTAATCTGAGAATCTTCCAGGATCAGCGCTGCATTCCAGTTTTTCCCATCATTTGAAATGGCCATGTTTAATGGGGTCCGTGAACCTTTTTTCTCCTGTTCGGGTGTCTTCACATGGTTGTATGCCAGCAATTGCCGACCATCTTTCAGCGTCACAGCGTCCGTTCCTGAGTTGTTATTGGGCATATTGGTGAGTTGCATTTCTGACCAGGTTTTTCCCTGATCGCGAGACCATGATTCGGCGATCGAGCGATTTCTGCTTCTGCATAAAATCTGTAAATCACCATTTTTATAGGTAAGAATACTTGGCTGAATTGCATTAATTGTCTTCCCGTCATTTATCGGCCCAACTTTTCGCCACGTTTTTCCATGATCAGCTGTCACCTCAAAGTGAACCTTCCATCCATTCCCTTCTGTGCTCGACGGACACCATAATTCACCATTTGGCATCAAGATGGGTTTATTTTTTACCGGACCAATGAATCCTTCCGGTAACGAATTTGGCTTTGACCAGCTTTTTCCGTGATCCTTAGAGGCGGTCATATAACCTTTCCAACCAGCTACGTTCGGCCCGACTTTGTAAAAAAGCAAAAGACCTCCGTTTGGCACCTGATACAAAACAGGATTCCAGCATGCATATCTGAGCGTATCATTTACGATACCATTCGCAACTTCAACGGGTGGCGTCCATTGATCATTATTTAAAAAACTTATCCAGATACCCACATCGGGATTACGCTCCTTTGTCCCGCCAAACCAGGCAGCGACTAACCCGTCCGGAGTTTCTGCGATGGTCGCTGCATGACTTTCAGGAAAGGAGGTTTTTTCAAAAATGAATTCTTCTTTGATAATACCTTCCTTCCAAATCTGTGCAGGCAAAGTGACTGACATCAAACAGAATACCCCGCTAATCAGTAGTTTCGTTTTGTAATTTTCCATATTTATATGCTGTCAACTTTTTGTTTTTACTGATCAAATGATGAAAACACTGCCTGAGCTGCCTAATTGTTAACCAGAATCCGTTCTATGTTATCCGAAGAACCTACCTTTTTCCCATTGACAAACACCATCAATCCTTTTCCTTTTTGATAGTGGTCCCCATGCCTATCCCATACGACGGTTAGTATTTTTCCGTGGTATAAAATATTATCCAAACAGAACCAATCCCACTTTTCCTGAGGAATCAGCGGATTAATTTCAACTACCTCATCGGCTCTCGGACGCAACCCGATCAACCCTGAAATAATCAGGTCGTTGAAAGTGGAATGGTTATAATAACGGCTCCTTTCCTGATCACCTTTGAGCCAATAACCCGTAGATTCGTCTAGATATTCTCCAATGTATGGTTTCCCACGGTAGTATTGTGACTCTACGTAGAGTTCCAGCAATCGAAAATAAGCGGTGTCTGCCAGAATTTTCTGTTGGTCATTGTTCATCCGGTTCGCCATTCCCGTAAGTGTTTGCGAAGTGGCAAAAGGCCAAACGGCTCCATCCCACTCACATTTGCAGCAGCCATGTGTACGAAAATCAGGATGACGGCGCTCTGCGGTCGTAAGGCCGAAGGGTGCCTTAAAACCTTCCGGATCCGATACCTGTTTCCATGCGGCGTCATATTTTTCATCGGGTAAATTAAAGTACCACGGAATGAAACCTATTGCTTCGCGTACCTGCGCAAAATCTCCGTTCCCTTGTTTCTTAACCGTTTCAAAAAACTGGCTTTCCTTATTCCAAAGTCTGTTCTCGATCAAACTTTTTATGGTATCTGCTTTATATTGATAAAAAGAAGAAAGCCCCGTGTCGTTTTTCAACAAAGCTATTCCGGCGATGGCTTTGGCATTTCCAAACATATAACTGTTGATTGTCGGGCGTGCGTTCTGCTCCCGTCTGCCACCGCTGAGTGATTCCTCCATGCCATCTTTTACATCGCTTTGCCAAAACAGACCACTTTTCGCCCGACGCTCCTCTTCCCAGGACTTGTACTCGCCGACAAGGTCGGGCAACATATTTACCACGAAATCTTTGTCTGCATTTACTTTGTATCGATTAAAAAGTGCATCTGCCGTCCAACTGCTGAATGACAGTAATTTTTTCATCTTTCTGCCATCGTTTCCACGGTACCAGACATGTACATATTCATCCAGATACCGCTGATCATGTAGCCAGCGACCTTCATAAATGTGATGCCCCAAGGCACAGCTAATCATGTTGTATTTGTCGGCATAATTTCTATCGACCAGAAATTCTGTCAGTATGAAACCCTGCGGAGTCTTGTGGATATGCTTTCTGAATGTCCACCAGCGGTAATAGTATATCTCTTTAAAATTATCCTGGGGACAATCAAAAAGTGGAATGTTGGCTTTCATCCAGTCCCATGACTGCGCATTCGAAATTGCATTTACCTTGTTTTCATCTTCCATCCGGTTAAAATGTTCAACGTGGTGCCGGTAATTTTCAGATTTTAAAACAGCTGGCCCCCTACTTTTTGGAGAGCAGGAACATAAGAAAAATACAAAACACACCAGCAAATAAATCAATTGATTGAATCTCATCATTTCTTTTTTGATATCCATAATATGACCGGATTATCGGCCACTTTTGCGACCGGCAATAACTTCCCTCCTTTTACAGTTTCGACTTTCCCCAAACTTTTGCCTGTTTTCGAATCGATCTTCCGTAGAAAATAACTTCCTTTAAAATCCGACAGATCGAGGGTTATATTTTCCCCTCCCGGTTGATAAACGATCATTCCTTTTCCAGGACTAATCATTCCGTATTGTTTATCTTTCTTAGGAAACACCTGCATTTTTGAAGCATCCGACAAGAGTTTATTGTCAGCGATTTTCGGAATTGCACTGATTGATCCACCGGCAAAAAAGACTGCCCAGGCATGCTGATCAAAACCCGTAGAAGAGTATAAAACGGGCTTTTCAGGATATTTTTGGCGATAGTACAAAACCGCATTGTAGATGGCATCAAAGGACGTCCTCCCCGTTTTCTGAATGCGTGCGTGCTGTCTGGGAGCAAGATTTTTCCCGCCGGCAGGGGCGTAATATGTGCCGTCTTCTTTTTTGTTCCAATATCGAATATCAATGATATCCACCACTTTTTCATAATCCGGATCAGACAGGATAGTGTCCTGAACATCCTTGGTGGTACTTAATGCCACCAGCGCATTTTTCCCCTTTTCCTTTTCCCAATCTGCAATTACGTCCAGCCAAAATTTAACAAAATGCAGAGGCCCGGTATACTCGGCACTGATAAACTGGATGACTCCACTTTGATCAATAAAATTATCAAGACATTTCCGGATATAAGATTTGTGCAATTCTTTACGAACGGGGTTGCTGATATCGTAAAACTGATCTGCCATAAAAATCCGCTTGTCACCAGCATAAGGCGGTGGCTCCGGAAAAGCGGTTTGATTAATATTGTTGGCCGGCCGCCAGGGAAAGTCAGCATAGTGAGCACCTGCTTCAAGAATATTATGCTGGAAATAATTTTGATGAAACAAGACCAGTCCTTTCTCATCGGCCAGATCAACGAACTGGTGAAGTCTGTCCCAGTACCAGGTATTGTATTTTGTCAAATCATACTTACTCAGGCCATCCCATGCTTTCTCCTGCCCACTTCTGGAAAAAGGCAACTCGTAAAATGGCGACCATACTTCGCCATCAATCCTGCGGATACGCTCATGATCATCCCTTCTCCTATCATACCAAAGACCATAATTATGATCCAGAACAGTGATATTTTTTACCAAAAGAGAATCAGCCATTTCCTCAGGAATATCTGTCAATCCGTGGCCGATCCTGCCCGGAACAAAACGCGTGATATGCGGTTTTGCAGCTGGAATATCATCCGGACGAAGACTTCCGCGCCACCAGGGGACCTCCTGACGATTACCCGTAACTACCAAGTCTCCACGGACCAGCCATCCATTTTTTATTTCCAATGAAGGCAAATGTTTTCTAACCGGATTGTCTGTGATCCCAATTTCATCAATCGTTTTAACGTGATTCTGGATAATCGAAATAGGGTTTCGTTTCCCTGCTACATCTATCCATTGAGAAAGTTGAAGCATCGGCGCCAGGGATTGTCCAGTTAATTCCGCCGCCTGTTCCAGTGTCGGGCTGCTTGACGCCTCAGTTTCTTTCGGCATCAAAAATGCGTTTTTGTAGACATCCTTTGAAATTCTTTCGGCAAGCTGGGCATAGTAAAAACTTTGCGGCTTGATATGCTCATTCACATTTTCCCAATAACCGTCACCGGCAAATTGTGACCAGCTTCCAAATGCATAATTACGCGCATTGGGAGGACTGAAATTTTCAGTCTTTGATGCCGAACATTGCCAAAACACGCTGTTTGCGGCAGCCCAACCGGCACCATGACCATCCTGACCTCTATTTTTAAAACTTAATGCATTACCATCAATATTCACGATATCAAAAAGGACGCCCGATGCCCAGCTATCGATTGCGCCACTAAAACTATATGGGAGATGAGATTCGCACTGGACAAATGCATTGGGCCCAGACGCGCAAAAACCAACTGAAAAATCGTGATAGCCGTGCTCAGCATAACAGCGCTGGAAAAGCGTTTGCTGACCTTGCGTGAAAAAAGTGTAACGCCGCTGTCCGCCAATTTCGGAAACAGGGTTTAACGACTTGCAGTCTTCTACTGTAATCTTGGATGCCGTTTCATAAATAGCGACAGCAGATCCTGCCAAATTTTTAAAATTGATCTGACGAACCCAGCCATTTTCAATGTTTTTGAAAGTAATTCCCATCCATCGGTGGTCTTCATCTTTGGCATTTTCCGGATCAAAACTGGATTCCAAACTCAGGTTTTCAATGCCAACGTGAGTAATTCTTCCTGACCATTGATATGTAGAGACAGATCCGCCTCCGTATCTTTTTTCAAGTGCGGTCGTTATGGGCGCATCAATCGTTATTTTATTTCCTGAAACAGATGTGATAAGTCTGTCCCATTTAAGATCATGCTGTCCTGGTTTCCATCCGAGCCATCCGGTTTCACCGCCAAACGCTTCCATTTTTAAATCCTGAATCCAGGTTTTGATCGAAGGTCTCTTCACGATAATTCGGTCTCCTTTTTTTACCAATCCGGGATTTTGAATTTTAAAGGTTGAGGCATTCACGGGAACATAATCGTCTAGAATCGCCATTTCCCGACCGGCCTTGTTATCATTTTTCCCTGCAACTGTGATGATCGTTTCACGCGTTTTTCCATCACCAAACAGTACAGTCCCGTCCCTGCCAAAACCACTTCCTCTTAAAACAACACCAGACTTTGCAATCACAAGATGTCCGGAAATTTTGTGAATACCTTTTTCCAAAAGCACAGTACCACGAAAATTATTTTGATCCGGAGGCAGTGAGGCGACGTAATCAATGGCTGATTGAATTCTCAACGTGGCATCGCCTGATTTAACCGGTACCCGTATCTTGATCGGTACTTCCGGAATTTCTTCGTTTCCTCCCTGGTAACCACTATGAGAAAAATCCACGATCCTGTTGCCCAGCGAATCGGGGATGTACACAAGTTTGCCATCCTCTCCCAACGCGACAGGAGCGAGTAGTTTTACTTTTTTTTGAGCCATTACCTGCACGGTAACAAGAAAACACAACCCGCAAATCAGAAGGGTTGTATTGAACATGTCAGTCGATGAAGTGTATTTTCTTTTTTTCAATTGTTTTTAGAATGTTGAAGTATGTATTTTCATTTACCCGTCGGACGGCGAAACAGCAGTCCGACGGGCTTGCCACTCACTATTTCTTGCCGGATGCTCCTTTTGCGGAAGCCAGCGTATCGACATTGTTATCCGGATTCTTCCAATCTGTTTTCTTTTTGGGATCAATTCCGTTGATAAACTTTTCAATATTTGAGTATCCGTCTCCACTCATATCTTTTTGCGCATCCGACGGATCTTTCGGATTCAAGGCATATTTAATTTCCCATTCATCCGGCATACCGTCGTTGTCAGCATCTTTGTACGGCGTTCCCTTATACTCAGGATAACCACCAACCTGCGAAATATCAGTAATAATCCCATTTTTATAAGAGTCGATCGGCAGGCGACGATGTTCGAATTGGGTCGCAGGTAATTTTACGTCATTACGCGGATTAATCTTTCCTGTACGTACCTGTGTGGTTACCCGGATATCAACCGGATCGCGTTTGGGCAGCGTGGCACCCGCGTTTGCCAGTACATAATCAAACGACTCCTTCGCACTCATCATGGGAAATTCCGGCATGGGAAGCGGTTTATTCCACTTCATTTGGTCACGGTATTTGCCGGTATTGGGAAGCTCCTCCACCTGCACACCACCATCCCAATTATCTTTTGTAACATTTTCGTAACCTTCCATGACGTTACCATGCACATAGGCGCGACCAAAAACGAGATGGTCCAATTTACTTCTACCTGCTTCCGGTTTAAGAATCCGGTGACCAATCGGCGAGTTTTTGGGTGTTTGCGGCCCCGGTTTGAAATAGTTATTGATAATGTTATACATCGCCCGATAATCGCCTCCGTCAATCGATCGGTGAACCCAGTTGAACACGACGTTATTGGCAAAATTGAATATACCAAACCATCCTATCGATGGATTCCTTCCTGCGTTATTCGCCCACAGGTTCCGCATGAACGTACAATTTTCTCCACCCAAAGTACTTCCAAAAGAGTGGTTCCAGGTATCCAGGGTTTCTGAAAAAATTGAATTTTGAATGGTAATGTTCACGGTTGGAAGTTTTTGTTCAGCAATGCCTGTGCTGTCGTTATACATGTGACGATACATTGACATGTTCTCATCCAGACCCCAGCTCGCAGAAACGTGGTCAATCATGATATTCCCGATCGGATTCCCCCCGATGGAATCGTCGCGACGACCCACAAAAGTTTCGCCGCGGCGGAAACGCATGTGCCGGATCACGACGTCATGCGTATTGATCCAGACCGTTTCGCCAGCCACACAAACACCGTCGCCGGGAGCAGTTTGTCCGGCAATGGTAATGTAAGGAGCACGGATAATTAATGGTGTTTTGATCCGGATGATACCTGCTACATTGAAAACAATAATTCTCGCACCACCTTGTTCACACGCATCCCGGAGCGTGCCCGGACCGCTGTCAGCCAGGCTCGTTACTACGAAAACCTTTCCTCCGCGGCCTCCGAAACTGAATGCACCGCCTCCCTGGGCACCGGGAAATGCCGGGATTTCTGATTGTGGCAAATCGACAGGTCGGGCTGCCCAGGGAATATAAGGTTTACCACTTTTTGCCTCCTGCTCAATAACCGGCCAGGCCTTTTGCCATGCGATATCAGATTTTTTACTTGCTTCCGCCAGTAAGGAATCACTGGTTTTTTGTGCCGCGGCTGGAATTTTAGGATATTGTGCATAGGCTTCTGCCCCGATCCACAGCGAAATAACGAGAGAATAAAAGGAATAACGTTTCGTTTTCATAAAGCAACAGGATGATGATTTCAATTTATTTTAGCGGATCAAAAGTGCCGGATGGCCATCCGATATTTTGTTCCAGACGTGCGTTATTAGCAATGGCGGTTGAAGGAATTGCGAAAAAATAATATTCAGGCAGCCATTTGATTGCGTATTTTGTATCGAGCTGTTTTGGTACGATTTCAAAATAATTTCGATAAGCAGAGTCCAGACTCATACCATCACGCTGCGACGCAAAGTTTGCTGCTGAAATAGCCGAAGTTTTTAGATTGATCGTTACACCGCTTCTCCTTTTGCCGTTCAGCGTCGATTCGAATAATTTCCAGCGGCGCAAATCCCAGAAACGTTTTCCTTCAAAAGCCAGCTCAATCCGCCGTTCAAGAAGAATTGCCTGGAACATTTCGTCTCTGGTCATATCTGCTTTCAGTCCATAAAGCCCGTCAGCACCCGGCTCAATTCCTGCACGTTTACGAATTTCTGTCAATTGTTTGTAGGCTTCGTCCAGTTTGTTTATACCACATGCAGCTTCTGCAAAATTTAGCATCACTTCCGCATACCGCATTTCGATCCAGTCTGTTCCGCTATTCGCAACGGCACCCGTGGGGAGGTTAGGATCAATTGCTTTACGCACATAAAATCCGCTCACGGTTGCTTTTTGCTCAACCGTTTTATTCTCTACAAAATAAGTCCATAACCGGTAATTGGTGTTACCGTTAATGTGCCAGGTTGATCCGTTATAAGCAATCGTATTATCGAATCTTGGGTCACGGTTTTTATAGAATAATTTCGCATCATAACCCGACCCTGGTTCAGTAATATTTTTACCATTTTTCATAGGAAACGCCTGCGTAATCTCCCAGGTTGGCTGGTTGGACCCACTTCCTGTTCCGAGATACGACGGTCTTGTATTATTATCCCAGTTCTGGTTTTTATTGATCTGGTCGCCGACTTTATTATTGTAACCCGTCACCCAGACCGCCTCAGGATTATTTGCCTCAGTAAACCAGAGATCCTTGAAACTGGTATGCAGTTTAAATCCATTCGTTGTCAGTAATTCGATCGCTTTTTTACTAGCGTCATAGGCGGCCTGCCAACGCTCTGGCATATCATTTGGATTAAATTGCGGGCTGGCATAATGAAGCAAAATCCGACCCTTAAATCCCGCAGCCGCTCCGCTGGTAATTCTTCCCCAATCGTTCGTATTTGTCCATTTCCCCGGAAGATTCGTTATGCTATAATCAAGATCCTCAACAATTTGCCGGATGCTTTCCGAAGTGCTGCTGCGCGGTATTGCCGCCTCATCTTTTGCTTCCTGACCGACACCTTCCAGTGGTGTCAGTACCAATGGGACACCGCCATAAAGCTGCACAAGATCAAAATACCGGTACGCCCTGAAAAATGTGATTTGCGCCTGTAATTCTTTTTTATACTTTTCGCCTAAAACGCTGTTGGGCATTTTGGCCAGAAACTGGTTAATGGATCGAATCTTTCCATAGTTATTTGTTGCGTTCACAGAAGTACCGAAGTCCACCACCGTGTTAACCTGCACAGTTCCTTCGAAAAACCGTGTTTCTCCTGAAATCTCATCCGTAGCTTTTTGAAAATCTCCCGTCGGCCAAACGGGTAAATTCTGATCATAAACATAATCTACGTAACCTCTGGCCAGCAGCGAATCATTAAAAACCTGCTCTTCATTAAAGGCTGAAAGGTCCGTCTTATCCAGAACTTTTTCGCAACCTGACAAAGTTAAAGCCGTAAAAACAGCGATCAGATATCTTTTTTTCATTAGTTCAGACATTTAAAGTGTGAGGTTTAAACCAAGTGACCAGGTCCGCATGACCGGATAAACATTATACGACCCAGCAGCAGCTTTATAATCGTACGGATTGTAAAAATTGACTGGGTTCATCGCAACGCCTATAATTTTCAGAGAACTGACGCCCATTTTCTTAGCAATATTTTGTCCAAGTGTATAAGACAGATTTAGGCTTCGCATTCTGAATACAAAAGAATTTCTGAACCAGAATGATGAAACGACCGAATAGGTATCTTCATAAAAAGGGTCAGGATAGGCTGCGGATGGATTTTCGGCCGAAAAGTGGTCAGCCCAGAACACTGGCCGGGAAATGTCTTTTGCCGCCCTTCTTCTCGCATCACCTTCCACCAAAGCTTGTCCTCCAAAAGAGCCGGCTGTAACCATATCCAGCTTAAATCCTTTGAACCCTATCCCAAAAGAAAACCCGAATGTGTAGTGATTGTTTTCCTTATGTGTCAGCCAGTCAAGATCATCTTCTGTTATCTTTCCATCCGGGTCGGCATAAGTTCCGTCCGTTTGCCTTGGCCCGCGGATGTCTTTATAGTATAACATTCCTGGCTTGGGTGCCTGTCCGAAAATGGTGTAATTCGCATTGGTTTCCAGAAATTTGTTCACGTCGTCCTGCGACCGGAACATACCCAGATAATGATAGCCCTGAACACCGCGGTCGCTGGATTGGCCTGTCGGATCAAGCCAGGTTCCAACATTGGAGGGAGCCACATCCACCAGGATATTTTTGTTATCATTCCATGCCAGAAAAGCATTGAGGTTATAATTTATGTTTTTTCCAATCTTATCATTCCAGCCCAAAGAAATTTCGGTTCCGAATGAATTTATTGTTTCATAGTTTTCCGAAGGCATCACTGAACCGATCGTCAGTGGAACAGAAGATGACAGCGTGGTCAGCAGATTATAACCGTGATCGTGGTAGACATCGATCGTTGTCGAAAGTTTATTGTTCAAGAACGAAGCATCCAAACCGATATTTTTCTTCGTGACATCATCCCAGCGACCAAAATAATTAGGAAGTTTTTCAAGTTTAATACCTACGGCGCGGTCACTATTTCCGCCAAAAACAGCTCCATTTGATGCTTGTGGCGTATATCGCTGCATCCATTGCCAGTTTGCCGTCCTGTCTCCTCCCAGAAATCCGATCGACGCCCGCAATTTCATAAAGTTTATAAAAGCTACTTTCTGTTTGAAAAAATTCTCCTCTGTAATTACCCAACCCGCTGAAATCTGCGGAAAAGTCCCCCACCGATATTCTGGCGCAAACTTGGTCGAAGCATCGCGGCGGAAGGAAACTTCCAGTAAATACTTTTCAGCATAGCTATAATTCAATCTCCCGACGTAAGACAATACGCCACTTTCGTTAGCAAGGTTTGGACCTATATCTTTTGCGCCCAGCGCTGACATCAGATAGTCATTTCCACCTTCAAATATCCCTTCTTTCATCGTAGCAATACTCTCCGAATAAATTTCTGATTGCTCAACCAAAGCAAGTGCGCTTACAGAATGCCGACCGAAATCTTTTGCATAACTCAGGTTAACATTCATCTGATACCCATCCGTATATCCCGGGTTAAATCTTAATCTGTCACCATTATTAAGTCGCGTAGCCGGATTTGGAGTACCACCGTAAATATGCTTGTTATCCCCCAGCATCGAAAAACCATAAGTCTTATAATAGGTACCAAACTGTTTTCCCCAGTCGTTGCCCATATTTTTATTGTAAACAGTCCGGATTTTGAAACCTGGAATAAATGGCACATTGTATTCCAGAAAAGCATTAATATTCAGGACCGTATTTCGTGCTCTCGTGTAATTGTTCAGTTTTTGTGCTTCAAAAAAATGAAAACCTGTTGCATTACTTCCGCCGGGTAGCAGCACCGGCAAACCATCCACATAAGGCGGAATAAACTGAGGCGTATTCAATAAATTCGTCACATCTTTCTCCACATTTTCGCCTCCCTGTTTCAAATAAAACAATTTGTTATCCGACAGGTTACCGCTAACGCCTAGTCCAATTTTGATGTTATTGGTAACTTTCACATCCGCGCTGGCTCTGAAATTCCACTTTTTATAATCAATATTATCTACGTTCCCGTTTTGGTAAAAATAGCTGGCACCGGCAAAAAAAGTGGCTCTCTCCGTACCACCGCTGATATTCAAAGCATGGCGGGTATTTAATGAAGGTTTCCAGGCCATATCAAACCAATTAAAATTATTTTTTTTGAAATGTTCCAGTTCGTCCGCTGAGTAATATTCCGGGTCTGTTGCAGCAAGGCCCCTCGTTTTGTTATAGTCGTTGAGATAGGTCGCCAATTGGACGCCGTTCATCACCTTCGGCTTGTAACCCGCGTCAGAAACTCCGAAAGTCGTCGTGTAATTAAAAGATGGTTTTCCTGCCTTTCCTCGTTTGGTACGGACCAGCACCACACCCAAAGCTGCTCTTGCTCCATAAACTGCGGCGGCTCCATCCTTTAAAATTGATAGATTTTCGATCTCAGAAGCATCCAAAAGCTGAAAATCAGCTTCTGTCCTGATCACGTCATCAATAATGAAAAGCGGCGAGTTACTGCCTCCGTCTTTTGACGCTTTTGTCGGGTTACGTATCACAATAGACGCAGGTGTTCCCGGCCGGGCCGTTCCTCCACTCACTGCAACACCTGCTAACTTCCCTGCGAGGGCTGATGAAATATCACCAACCGGCAACTCGTCTATCTCGTTCATTTTAACCGTTGCAACCGCGCCTGTCAGATGTGATCTTTTTTGCTCTCCATATCCTATAACTACGACATCATCCAAAGCTTTCACATCTGGTTCAAGCGTGATTTCCAGGAAAGTACGATTACCGATGTCTATCGTCTGATTTATAAAACCTACATAACTAATGACGACCGAACTTCCTTCCACAGGTATATCCAACGTGAATTTTCCATCTGCATCACTGGTTGTACCACTCCGGGTACCTTTCACCAACACAGAAACGCCAGGTAACTTTTCTTTCGAAATACCGTCCTTCACCTCGCCTTTCAACTGGCGGGTCTGTGCTATTCCACTGAGCGACAGGCCCAGAAGAAGTAAAATAAGTAAAACATTTTTTGTCATCTGAGCGTGTCTTTTAAATATAACTTTACCAATATTTACTGCGATTTTCAATAGTAAAATGAGTTAAAACCCTTGATCAAGTCTATTTAGGCACTTGGTAGAATACAACTATTTATTAGATTTTTTTTATGCACACGTTGCCGGGAACGATTGCGTTACCTATTTAATATTTTCCGGCAAAAGAGAAAGTGTACAAAAGACACAATGTTTGGTGCGATTATGCACTATGTTATCACAGAACTAATGTCCGAAAAGTTGTATTATTCAAATATGAATGCTAGTATTAAATATAAATACAAAATACTTTTCTTCGAATTTTAACTCATTTCATAATTCATGAGGAAGTAGCGAAATGAAAAATAAATAAACGAAAACATATAACTAAAAAAATGAATATTCGGGGTATTATAAATAAAGTCACTATTTTGTTTTCGCTTAGCCTAAAACAAATGTTATGAAAATTATCGTCGTGCTGGGAGCACCTAACTCGGAGGAAGGCGTGTTGAGCGAAATGGCTATGAGTCGCGTAAAACTTTGTGTGTCGCTATATGAAAAGGAACACGCCGGTATCATCCGGACGGGTGGATTTGGAGCCCATTTTAATACAACGGAAAAGCCACATGCTTTTTATCTTAAAGAAATGCTCAAAAAAGAAGGGGTTCAGGAAAGCGCTATCCTGGGTATGATAGCGTCAAGCCACTCAGTGGAAGATGCAACACTTTCCAAATGGGTAATTGGAGCATTAAAGCCGGAAGAAATTTTGATCGTTACTTCGGATTACCATCAGAAACGGGCGAAGATTATTTTTGATGCAGTTTACGCGCCTTTTAAAAACCTTTCATTTTTCTCGGCTTCCAGCGAATTCGTCGATCCTGAAATACTGAATCCATTGGTTGCCCACGAGAAACAGGCGGTTGAGGATTTGTTAAAAAATGGCGTTAGATTTTAATACGCAGGTCAGACTTTTTTGAAAATAGCTTTTCTTCATTCTTAAACTCCGATCTATAAAATCGGGATACACTTCGGATCAAATGAAATGGTATTACAATCGAAAAAATATCATCATTATCCTGACCGTCAAGCATCATTTTGCATTTAAATCCATCGTTTAAAAGCTCAATGCGTTTTACTGAATTTTTATTCAGGTGAAACGGCTCATAGTCTTTCATCTGGATATCATAGAAAAAATACCTGGCGTGAATCAAATAATGTACCGAAGCGTCGGAAAGGTCTTCGATCGCTTTATAAATGATGGTTTGTAAAAACAGATCTATCTTTTTCATATTATCCAATTAGTTTGCCAGAATAATATCCCTTAAAAAGACTGCTGTTTAAATAAGTATGATCTGATCCCGTAAAAGAATATTTTCAACCTGCTTCCATGACTCGTTATCGGGTACCAGTGAACCAGAAAATTTGTAACCCAGGCACGCTTTCCTGTCAGCTGAATATTCAATAACTTCCAGTTCATGACGGCCTTCGTTCTCCCGGTTACCACAGAAATACCAGGATCTTTATAAATAAATCTTCGTAATTCTTTCTGCTCCGCCATGAGTTGGAAATTCCTTGCCAGGTTTTCTCCCTGCTGAATGGCCACCTGTGCTACTTGCGGATGGCCCTCCGGATATTCCAGAGAACTTGTTTCGAGGCAATTGTCGCCTATGGCGAAAATATTGTACGTACCATAAACCTTGTTATAACCATCTACCTTGATCCTGTTTTCTTTGCCGTAGGCCTCGTCATCAAGTCCTTTAACCTTTTTTCCCTTGATCCCGGCAGTCCAGATTAAATTCGCTGTAGGGATTGCAGCACCGGAAGACAGGAGAACTTTGTCACCTATATAATCCTGAACATAAGTATTTAATAGAATTTTTACGCCTGACTTTTGAAGGAATTTAGAAACATACTGTCCTGACTTTTCGGACATAGCGGGTAATAAAACCGAATCTTTCTGAACCAGATAAATTTCGCAACCATTATCAGAAAATTTGGGGTCTGACTTTTTAATAATATCCTCTTTTATTTCCGCCAGCAATGAGGCAATTTCTACTCCCGAAGGACCACCTCCAGCGACGACGAAGGTCATCATTTTTTTAACTTCATGCGGTTCTTTCGCATCAGACGCTTTTTTAGATTGCTGCAAAAGTCTTTCCCGAAGCGCCATTGCATCGTCAATTGTCTTCAAAGAAAATGCATTTTGCTCAATATTGCTGATGCCTGAATAATCGGTTTCAGTTCCCGTCGCAAGCACCAAATAATCATAGTCCAAGATTTCAGTGTCAAGTACGATCTGATTTTCAGTCGGACGGATGCTTTGCAGCATACCTTTTTGAAAACTCAGATTTTCCTTTCCTGAAAATAATTGCAGGAAAGGATTACTGATCTGAAATGGTTCAAAAAATGCGGACGTAACCTGGTATAAAAACGGAGGAAAAAAATTATAGCTGTTCTTATCCACCAGCGTGACCTGAAATTTGATGTCATGTGCCAGCGACAGTGCGAGTTTCACACCTGCAAATCCGCCGCCGACAATTATTATTTTCATTCTGAATCTTGTTGAAGGTCGTCGTATCAAATTTTAGCATAGCCGAAATCTGATGACTATGAATAATTTCAGGCAGATGCCATCTGCTTTGCTGACAAATATTGCTCAATCTGGCCAACCGTTTGAAGTTTTTCATAATCTTCATCCGGGATGGCAATGTGAAACTTATCTTCCATTTGTAAAACAAGATCAATTGTGTCCAGGCTATCTAACCCAAGATCTTTCGCCAAATGCGCATCTTGTGAGATTGATGACACCGGCAATCCCGATGTCATACTTAACAATTCAAAAAGCTGATTGTTCATTTTTCAGTCAGTTTAAGGTTATTGGGTAATAGTGGCAACCGAACCTTCAGGCTTAGACTTCGACCGAAATGACGCCCATTTTTCACCTAACCTATCGGCCAGGTAGTAGGCCATTGGAACAAGATAAATGGTCAAAATCATTGAACTTGTTAGTCCGCCGATAAGTACCCAGGCCAGCGAATTTTTCCATTCTGCTCCTGCTCCGGACGCTGTTGCAATGGGAATCATCCCGATAACCATAGCAATGGTCGTCATCAAAATTGGTCGCAAACGTTCTTCGCCGGCATGTAGAATTGCCTTCCTGAAAGGCACACCCGATTCCTTCTGCTGATTCGCAAAATCGACAATCAAAATCGCATTTTTCACAACGAGACCAATCAGCATCAGCATACCAAGCAAGGCAAAAATCCCGATATTTGAGGATGATAATGCCAAAGCAAGCAAAGCCCCGATGACGGCAACAGGAATTGAAAAAAGTACGACAAACGGGTAAATAAAGCTGTCGTAAAGCAAAACCATGATGAAATAAACCAAAAACAGACCAGCTAACATGGCAAGACCTAACGACCCAAAACCCTCACTTTGATTTTTGGCGTCACCACCCCATTTGATCGTTACACCTGCCGGAAGTGGATTTTTAGCAAGATCTGCCTGAATATTGGCTACCAAAGTTCCTGAACCAATTCCCAGAGTATTTGCAGTGACCGTGACTGAAGAGCGGCGGTCTTTACGTTCCAGAACGGATGGGCCCGTACTTAAAGTCACGTCAGCAAATTCTTCCAGACGTACCGTACGGCTTGCGGACGGACTGAAGAAAGTGATATGTTTTACGTCGTCGGGGTCTTTGCGATCAAAAGCGTCAAGCATGATCCGGATGTCATAATCTTCTCCTCCGTCACGGAATTTCGAGTCATCATTTCCTGCGAAAGCGTTCTGCATTGTTGCTCCCACCGTTTGAATGTCCAACCCAAGACGCGCCATTTTCTCACGGTCAATGTCAACCCGTACTTCCGGATTCCCTGATTCAACGGATACGTTCACATCATTTGCCCCAGGCGTTTTTTTCAATCGGTTGGCCAGGTTATCAGCCGAAGACAGGATTTCATTCAGATTGTCTCCTGCCAAAAATATCTCAATCGGTGCGGAACCCGAATTAACCATCCCCACAATTGCTGAATTGAATTCGATACCTGCGAACTTTTTTTCCAGCTCCTTACGAACGTCAAGCATATACTTTTCCGTTGGTACGGAACCTCCACGCTCTTCCAACGGTTTTAATTCCACCGTCAATTCAGTCCTGTTTGTTTCCCCCTGTCCGGAGCTGTTCATCCCGGTACTTGCCCCACCAACGTTCGCGAAAATAGTGGTCACATCCGGTTTTTTTCTCAAATATTCCTCCACACTTCTGGCAGTCAGGTTATTCTGCTGCAACGATGCACTTTTATCCAGCTTCATCGTCAGCAAAAACTTACCCTGATCACCCTGTGCTACGAATTCCTGACCGATTATTCCGAGTCCCATAACCCATCCTGTGATAACGAAGAGTGCAACGAGTCCGCCGGTAAAGATCAGTTTGTGACTTAATACCCATTCAAGACTTCCGTGATACCATGTTGTCAGTTTGGTCAATTGTTTTTCAAACCAAAGAAGAAAACGTTGAAATGGATTTTTCGGATCAAGGTGTTCAATACGCGCCATATTGGAAGTCATCCATGGTGTAAGTGTGAAACTTACAAGCAAACTGATCATGGTTGCAAACGCAACTGTCAGAGAAAATTGGCGGAGCAAATCGGCGATAACAGAATTCACCATCGTAATCGGAACAAAAACTACCACGATTACCAAGGTGATGGCAAGGGCAGCAAAACCGATTTCCGTAACACCATCTATGGTAGCCTGCCAGCGGTTTTTGCCCATTTCCAAATGTCGCTGGATATTTTCCAAAACCACAATCGAGTCATCCACGAGGATTCCAATTACAAGAGACAAAGCAAGCAATGTCATCAGGTTCAACGAGTAACCCATTAAATACATAAACAAAAATGCTGAAACCAGAGAAGCAGGCACAGAAACCATGACGATGAACGCATTTCTAAAACTGTGAAGGAAGAGCAACATCACCGCAGCAACGAGAACTACTGCCAGAATGAGGTCATGTGTTACCGCTTCCACAGATTCAAGCGTAAAAATGCTGCTGTCATAAGCTATTGCGAAATGTACTTTATCCTTTGCGTTCGCTTTCTCAATTTCAGATAATTTCAACTGAACGAGTCGGCTGATTTCAACCGCGTTCGCGTCGGATTGTTTTTTGATAAAAAGACCGATACCATTTTGTCCGTTATACCGGCTTATGCTTTCCGTTTCGCCCAACCCATCTGTGATATCTGCCACATCGCCTACACGAATCTGGCTTCCCTCTTTGGATGTTGAAATCACAAGGTTACGGATATCATCCAATGAGCTGAATTTTCCGGCAAGCCTCAGTGTCATGTTTTCTGAAGCACTTTTTACCTTACCTGTCGGAAAATCAAGGTTTGCCTGATTGATCACCTGCGTTACCTGCAAAAGCGATAGTCCGTAATATTTTAGTTTGTCGCCATTTACGTTCACACGAATCTCACGCTGATCTCCACCCACCATCGTGATTTCGGCGACACCTGCAATCTGCTGGATAACAGGCAAATATTTATCTTCCACCTGTTGGTAAAAAACTTCGTTAGGAAGTGACGAAGTTGCCAGAAGCTGCATGATCGGCTGATCGCTCGGCGAAATTTTGGATAAAGAAGGCGTTTCCGCGTCATCGGGCAAATCACTAAGCATGTTGTTGATGTCGCGCTGCGCATCTTCCAACGCCTTATCAAGATCAGTACCCGGTTTGAACTGAACAATTACGAGCGATGCACTTTCATAAGATTTCGAAGTTACGTCATCAATATTATCAAGACCTGATACTGCATCTTCAATTTTCTTGCTGATTTCTGATTCAACTTCCGATGGCGCTGCGCCGGGATAAAGCGTTGTAATGGTTACGATCGGCACCGAAAATTCAGGCAACAATTCATAACTTAACAGACGATAGGAAAATACTCCGCCAATGGTGAGAATCGCGAAAAGCACGATAATCATCGACGGGCGTTTGATGATGGATTCAATAAATTTCATAATGAATACTTTTGAGAATGAGGTTTACTGCGCTGATACAAGCGTTCCGTTTTGCAGGTTGATCTGGCCGCTCGTCACTACCCGATCTCCTGCTTTAAGACCTTTAGTAATTTCATAAAAATCGTTAGTGGCTACGCCGATCATTACATTTTTCAAAATTGCCTTACCATTTTCAACAACATAAACCTGCGGTTCTTTTGCAGAACCCATAATTGCCTGGCGCGGTATGGCAAGCGACTCACCTTTGAGCTCATTTGAATTGGCGATCGAACCGTACATACCAGCTTTCAATGGATTATTTGCCGTATTCTGAACCGCAATTTCTACCGGATAATTATGCGCTTCATCGCCCTGCGCACCGATCATAGAAACTTTTCCCTGGAATTTCACATCCGGATATACCTCCGTCTGAACGGAAATAACCTGTCCCATACGAAACTGGTTAACCGCCTTTTCAGGAACATTCACGAGCAATTTAAGCGAAGCAATGTCTGTAATTTCAGCCATAGGTGTTCCAATGGAAACAACCGATCCTTTTTCAACTAATTTGGAAGTAACGATTCCTGAAAAAGGTGCAACAATGCTCGTATTGGCAATCTGCTTGTTCAATTGTTTTATTTGCGCCTGCGTGCCACGGATACTAAGCTGTGTTCTTTCAAGATTTACAGCGGGAACAGCATCACCTTTTACCAAAATCTCATATCGTTTCAAATCATTTTGATAACCTTCCAGCGTAACCTGCAAAGCTTCCACCTGAAAACGAAGCTGATCATCGTCCAGTTTGGCAAGAAGCTGGCCAGCACCTACATGCTGACCTTCCTGAATATTCAATTTCACAATTTCCCCTCCCGCAAGCGGACGGATTTCAATTTGACGGTTTGGGGTAAATGACCCTAAAAATTTCGTATCCTGCGTCAAATTTTTCATTTCGGCAACCGTCGTTCTCACACCAACTTTAAGGTTGGGATCAGGTTGATAAACTTTGGCTTCCGTTGCTTCTTTGTTGCTTAGAAGTTTTGCAGCCGTGAGGCCGAGAACGGCAATGATTGCGACAACTATTAAAAGGCGTTTCATATTTTCTATATTGAAGGTTGGTATCTTTATTTATTATAATTATTTGGTCAATAAGGAGCCTGTTGCTTTTTTCCATTCCAGCTCTGCCTGAAGCAATTGCACAAGCGAAGTCAGGTAATTACTTTGTGAATCAAGCAAAGTCTGCTCCGACTGGATCACATCAGAAAGCGAAACAATTCCTTCTTTGAATTGAAGTTGAATTTGTTTGTAAACACGGCTTGCCAGCGCAACTTGTTCATTTTTTGAATTGATATTCTGCTGTTCAACGGCAAACTTATTCCGGGCGTTTATTTCTTCCATTTCAATGGATTGTTCCAGCTGTTTTAACTGCACCGAAAGTTTGTCGTTGTCAATCCGGTTTTGAGTCCGCTGCGCTTTTCTTGCCATACCGTCAAAAACATTCCAGTTTAATTGCAGACCTGCCCAGTAGCCGGGTACCTGTTTGAAAACCGAGTTTTCTCCGCTTTTGCCAAAATAAGTAAGGTTTGCAACGCCATAAGCATTCACAGTTGGCAAATATCCCGATTTCAAATTTTTATCCTGCAAAACATTCAAGTCCTTCTGACGCTCCAAAAGTGTGATATCTGTTCTTCGCATGCCGTTCTTTTCCGCTTGTGAAGGCAGCAAAACATTTTTAACCTGGATATCTATACGCAAGGAATCGGACTGCGGAATTCCGGTATAAAGTTTAAGCAGGTTAACAAGTTGCGCGTAAGAATTTTTCAGTGTTTTGAGCTGAGTTTCCGTGGTTGTTTTATTGATCAGGATCCTGTCCTTGTCAACGCGTTGAGCTAATTGATTCTGATATAAAAGGTCAGTAACCTTATAAAGCCTGTCCGTTGAAATAAGATTACTGTCTAAAAATGCCATTTGCTGAACAACCGTAACCAGATTGTAATATGCATCGGTTACATTGTATGCAATGTCTTCTTTTGTCTTAACCGTGGATAAAGCTGTCAGGTCTCTGTTCAAATTAGCTGCCTTCAGAGCATATTTTACCGATGGGTTGTACAGAGCCTGAGTTACTTGCGCAGAGGTTGAAAGATTGTAGGGCAACCCAAAGGCAAATGTGCTGTATGTTCCTTCCGGTCCTCCAAAAGCACTCGCCGGAACAACCTGTCCGGGAATTTTGAAGTATCGTTTGTAGTCGCCAGTGACGCTAAGAGAAGGTAAGAGATTCGATCTGACTTCATCAATTTTAGCATTCGTTTTTGCTTCGTCCAACACGGAAGACTGAATACTGTAATTATTTTTCATGGCTAACTCGAGCAGCTGTTCGAGATTACGCTGCTGGGCTTGTACACGGGTTGTCATCAGCACGACCAACAGCAGTGCAGTTTGAAATGAAAATTTCATTTAAGGAAGATTTAAATAAATATTTATTTTAAATGTTTGTTTAAAACCAGGGTAAAAAAATTTAGTGATTATATAGATAGCAAATAATCATCTCTTTGATTCGCTCTTTATGATCTTTCGCGTAGGCATCAAACTGTTCTTCGTTGGTTTCAAAAATCTTCATGTGCATACTCTTACCAAGGAAGATAAATTGGATATATCCACAAAGCATCGGAACAATATTCTCGATTCCGATCGGACGAACATTTCCCATTTCAATCTCTTCTTCCAGTTGCTCGCCAAATTTCGTACGCCTGATCTGACGCAAAAAATTCAAATCCGGAATCAGGCGCTCGGGTGCCCGGTGAACCTCATTCACAATAAAATTACATAGATCCGGTTCATTGCTGACCATCTCATAAGTGTGGTCTATTGTCTCAAAAATTTTAGACTTAAAATCAATATCCTTATTCAGGATATCGATGGTATTTTGAAAATACAGATTTAACAGATCTTTAAAAATCTCTAAAAACAGTTTTTCTTTACTTCTGAAATAATAGTTGGTCAGTGCAATATTCATGTCAGCCTCCTCAGCAATATCTCTTGAAGTGGTTCCGTCGAAACCCTTTTTCAAGAATACTTTTCTTGCCGCCTCCTTAATCCGCTCTTCACTCGGCTTACTACTGATACACTTCACTTCACTATCTGTTTTGTAATTACAATTCAAAAGTGTTTAATAAAATTCAAACTTCCAAATCTTTAAATGTATAATTTAAACAAACATTTAAAATTTATATTTAATTATACAATTTAGGGTCATCATTATATTTTAGTGGGGTGAAACTTACATTCTGATAATTATTGAACAATTAATTCAACTTCTACACGTCTGTTCTTTTCTTTATTTTCATTAGAATCATTTGGTGCAGCACTAAGGTCTGGACCTTTCCATTTTGCAGCAATTTGCTTCGATTTCACGCCTTTAAGTTTGAGATAATTAACGACAACCTTCGCCCGATATTCCGCCAAGGTCATATTCAAATCTCTCCTTCCAACATTGTCTGTAAAGCCGGTAACAATGGCTAGAAATTTCGATTTTTTATTCAAAACTATTGATATCGAGTCTAGTATTAATTTGGCTTCGGGTCTCAATTCATAACTGCTTTGATTGAAATAGAGAACTTTCTGAGAATGTGTCGGGGAATGAAACGAAACTGGCGAAGCTATTAATGTATCTTTTACCAAATGCTTTCGCTTGTCAACATGTATGGCTTTGAAGTTAATCCCAGGCTTTATTATTATCCTTTCGCTTTTTAAAAGTCCCTCTTTATCGGAAGCATCCATATCATAAGTGCCAGGCAAAACGTCATTTAGAAAAAACGGATGCAATCCCTTTGGAATACTAAAACTATGACTGGATTTAGAAGAAACCTTCTTGTCGCGCATCAAAAAACCTACACTTTCATTTTCGGTAATATCGAAGGAAAATGATAGGATGTTCTGAGGTTTTATTGTGGTGGTGCTGGCAGAATCTCTCAAAACGAAAGGTATCGCAAGGTTAAACTCTGTTCCCTTTTCTATTTTTCCGGAAAGATTCACAGCAATTTTTGACGTTACGTAACCGTCCGCTTCCAGCAAAAGATATCTTGTCGAATCCGGGATATGCAGCAAGAGAATTCCTGATTCATTGCTTTGCCCCAGCACCTGTTGGCTTGTTTTAAAAATGGCAGTTATCTTTCCAGTAAGACCAGTTGCATTATGATGGTTATAACACCTCAACATAACGGAAATGTCTTCGTGCCTGACAGTTGGATTTTTGGGAAAAGTCCATAGTAAACAGAAAAGTACAAGCTTATCCATGATACAGAGAGGTTATAAAAAGATAACGAAAAAGGCTGACGTTTATACATCAGCCCTATCCTAATTTTCATTTACTTAACCTTTTCCCACCAGGCGGCGTATGTTTTATCCTCATTCAGATTGACCATCTCCCCGATCATTGGCGTGACCAGCGGAATATTTTTCAATTTGCTGGCGGCAGAAACCCTGATTATCGGCTCATCCCAGTCATGTTGCGCCAGCTGGAATTTCGCCCAGTGCACCGGCATCAATTTCCTTGCTTTTAAATCCTCTGCCGCCTGCGCAACCTCCTCCGGCATCATATGAATATATTTCCAGTTTTTGTTATACTGCCCGCATTCCAATAAGACCAGATCAAACGGACCGAATTTTTCACCTATCTTTTTAAAATGCGTGTCATAACCGGAATCTCCTCCGAGGAATAATTTCTTTGTTGGTGTTTGCAGTACGAATGAAACCCACATCGCCCCGTTTCTTGACAAACCGCGTCCGGAAAAGTGTCGTCCCGGCGTTAGGTTAACCGAAAAACCATCGCCTAAATTCACAGCCTCATTCCAATCTCTTTCTTCTACTTTTGACATATCAAAACCCCAGGCCTCGAAATGCTCTCCTGTCCCAAGCCCGGTAATGATCTTCCTGACTTTCGATTTCAGCTTCATGATGGTGTCAAAATCGAGATGGTCCCAATGATCATGAGAAATAAAAAGGAAATCAATTTCCGGAAAATCTTCAACGGTGTAAACATCGCTTCCGGGGAAACTATTTGTTGTGAAGCTAACAGGAGAAGCGGCTCCGCTGAATACAGGATCTACCAGCATCGTCTTGCCATCAATTTGCATGAAATAAGAAGAATGCCCGAACCATACCAGAATATTTTCTCCGGGATTCAAATGAAGCAAATCCGATTTTACTGAAGGTAACGTAGATTCTGGTTTTACGCGTACACTCTTGTTGAAAATAAACTCTTTCAAAACCTGGAAATAACTTACACCCTCTGCAAGGTCTGGTGTGAAGCTTAGATTTTGGAATTGCCCATTTTTAAAATTTGAAGACTTTTCAATTTTTGCCTGACGGGTACCAGAAGGCATTTTTCCAAATTTCGGCTGATTTAAAAAAATATAGAATGAGACAGCAACAACTGCTATCAGGGCAATGATGATGAATAACATTTTTATAATTCGTTTTTTCATTGAAGCATATTGAAAAAGGAAAACTCAATCACCTAAACTTGACTGACCAATCACTCTATAAAACTACTCAATATTCTTTCATTCAAAAAAATAAACCTGACAATTGTTGATGACTGGTTTGAAAAGAGTATTGCCGGATAAAATCAGCAACTCCGAATGTTATACAAACAGAAAAAACTCCCGTTTTGAGCAGGAGTTTTTTCTGTTTTAACTAAAATAGTCAGGAGGCTTATGCAGCTACCGATTTACGAATAATGTTCAAAGCAGAACCTTCTTTAAACCATTCGATTTGTTGTTCGTTATACGTGTGGTTAACCGGGAATTCCTCAGTTGTTCCATCTGCATGATGAAGTACAATGGTCAATTGAACGCCGGGGGCAAATGTTTGCAATCCTTTGATATCAATGGTATCGTCTTCCTGAATTTTATCATAATCAGCCGTGTTTGCGAATGTCAGAGCTAACATACCTTGTTTTTTAAGGTTTGTTTCGTGGATACGGGCGAAAGATTTCACAAGAATCGCACGGGCACCCAGGAAACGAGGTTCCATTGCCGCATGTTCACGTGAAGAACCTTCTCCGTAGTTTTCGTCACCTACCACAATTGTTCCGATACCGTTCGCTTTGTAATCACGTTGAACCGCAGGAACTTCGCCGTAAACACCAGTCAGCTGATTCTTAACCGTGTTTGTTTTTTCATTGTAATAGTTAACAGCGCCGATCAACATGTTATTAGAAATGTTGTCAAGGTGACCTCGGTATTTCAACCATGGACCAGCCATAGAAATGTGGTCAGTCGTACATTTTCCTTTTGCTTTGATCAGTAGTTTTAATCCGTTAAGATCAGTACCTTCCCAGGCTTTAAATGGTTCAAGCAATTGCAGACGATCAGAAGTCGGGCTGACAATAACCTGAACGGCTGTCCCATCTTCAGCAGGTGCCTGATATCCGGCATCTTCAACAGCAAATCCCTTGGCAGGAAGTTCAAGTCCTGATGGTTCTTCAAGCATCACGGTCAGACCTTCCGAATTGACAAGCGTATCTATTAAAGGATTAAACGTCAAACGGCCAGCGATTGCGAGAGCCGTTACAATTTCAGGTGACGCTACGAACGAGTGCGTGTTCGGGTTACCATCAGCACGTTTTGAAAAGTTGCGGTTGAAAGAAGTGATGATCGAGTTTTTCTCACCTTTTTCAGCACCATGACGCGCCCACTGACCAATACAAGGTCCACAAGCATTTGCCAAAACTACACCACCAATCTGCGCGAAAGTATCAAGAAATCCATCACGGTCCACAGTATAACGAACCTGTTCCGAACCTGGTGTAATTGTATATTCAGAAGTAACAACCAATTTTTTGTCAACAGCTTGCTGCGCAACAGAAGCTGCGCGGCTGATATCCTCATATGAAGAGTTGGTACAAGAACCGATCAAACCTACCGAAAGCACTTCCGGCCAACCATTTTCTTTAACCGCCGTAGCAAATTTAGAAAGCGGCCAAGCCAAATCCGGCGTAAACGGACCGTTCACATGCGGTTCAAGGGTTGAAAGATCAAGTTCGATTAATTGATCATAAAACGAAACAGGATCAGCATAAACTTCATCATCCGAACGTAAATAACCTGCAACCGCGTTTGCAGCATCCGCCACATCCGCCCGATCCGTTGACCGAAGATAAGCGGCCATTTTCTCGTCGTATGCGAAAATAGAAGTTGTTGCTCCTATTTCAGCACCCATATTACAAATGGTTCCTTTTCCGGTACAAGACAGACTTTCAGCTCCTTCACCAAAATATTCAACGATGCAGCCAGTACCACCTTTTACAGTAAGCTGGCCCGCAACCCAAAGAATAACATCTTTTGCAGCAGCCCATCCGCTCAGTTTCCCTGTCAGTTTTACACCGATCAACTTGGGCATTTTTAGCTCCCAGGCCAATCCTGACATAACATCACTCGCGTCCGCGCCACCAACTCCGATCGCTACCATGCCCAGACCACCAGCATTTGGCGTGTGCGAGTCTGTACCAATCATCATCCCGCCGGGAAAAGCATAGTTTTCCAAAACAACCTGATGAATAATTCCAGCACCAGGCTTCCAGAATCCGATACCATATTTATTTGATACCGAAGCCAGGAAATCATAAACCTCTTTATTTTTATCTTTTGCAGTCTGTAAATCGGCAACTGCGCCGATCTCAGCCTGGATAAGGTGATCGCAGTGGACAGTAGACGGCACGGCAACTTGTGGCCTTCCGGCCTGCATAAACTGCAAAAGGGCCATCTGCGCAGTAGCATCCTGCATCGCAACGCGGTCAGGAGCAAAGTCTACATAGGATTTACCTCTTTGATACACCTGTGTGGGAGTACCTTCCCATAAGTGGGAATACAATATTTTTTCTGCCAAAGTCAACGGCCGCCCTTCAATTTGACGGGCAGCTTCAACTCTTTCCTGCATACGGGCGTAAACACCCTTAATCATATCTAAGTCAAAAGCCATAGTAATTAAATTAATGTCTAAACATTCACACTTATCAAAAACCGAACCACTGTCAATTCCTTAAACAGATTTTATCTGGCTAACTGCTTCACAGGCGGTGCGAACTTGGTCAGGTCAATGCCAACCACCGCAGCTTTATATTCTTCCATATTAGGAATGCGTCCAAGGATTGCAGACAACACTACAACCGGTGTGGATGCCAGCAGTGATTCTCCTTTTTTACGTTCTGAATCTTCAACAACTCTTCCCTGGAAAAGACGGGTCGATGTTGCCAGAACAGTATCACCTTTGGCAGCTTTTTCCTGGTTACCCATACAAAGGTTACAACCCGGACGTTCCAGATACATCATATTTTCGTATTCCGTACGAGCCGTGCCTTTTGGTGCATTATCGTCAAATTCGAAACCTGAATATTTCTGCAATACATCCCAGTCACCTTCGCTTTTCAGCTCTTCGATAATATTATAAGTTGGAGCTGCTACCACAAGCGGCGCATGGAATTCTACTTTACCTTGTTGTTCTTCCAGATTTTTAAGCATCTGGGAGACAATTTTCAAATCTCCTTTATGTACCATGCAGGAACCAACGAAACCAAGATCTACCTTTTTATCTTCTCCGTAATAAGACAGTGTACGAATGGTATCGTGCGTGTAACGTTTGGATACATCCTTATTATTCACATCGGGATCTGCAATCATAGGTTCTACGATCACATCCAGGTCAATAACCACTTCGGCGTAATATTTTGCGTTCGCATCCGGCGCTAAAGCTGGCTTTTCGCCGGATTTAATTTCCGTGATTCTTTTATCCGCTTTATTGATCAGTCCCTGAAGAACCTGCTTGCTATTGTCCATACCCTTGTCAATCATGATCTGGATTCTGCCTTTGGCAATTTCCAATGATTCGATCAGGGTGTCATCCTCAGAAATACAAATAGAAGCTTTTGCTTTCATCTCTGCCGTCCAGTCTGTAAATGTGAAAGCCTGGTCAGCCGGAAGTGTTCCCAAATGAACCTCAATAATTCTTCCCTGGAACACATTCTCTCCGCCAAACTTCTGAAGCATCTGAGCCTGGGTAGCATGAACCACATCACGGAAATCCATGTGAGACTTCATTTCTCCCTTGAAAGTTACTTTCACGGATTCAGGAATCGGCATGGATGCTTCACCCGTCGCAAGCGCAAGCGCAACAGTTCCCGAGTCAGCACCAAACGCAACACCTTTGGACATTCTTGTATGTGAGTCACCACCGATAATGATCGCCCACTCGTCTACAACGATATCGTTTAGCACTTTGTGGATCACATCCGTCATAGCATGATATTCGCCTTTCGGGTCGCGCGCTGTAATAAGACCAAAATCATTCATGAACTTCATGAGTTTCGGAATATTTGCCTGCGCTTTTTTATCCCAAACCGAAGCCGTGTGACAACCCGATTGATACGCGCCATCAACAATCGGAGAAATAACCGTTGCAGCCATTGACTCCAATTCCTGAGAAGTCATCAGACCCGTGGTATCCTGTGAACCTACAATATTTACCTCAACACGAACATCCGAACCGGCGTGTAAAACTTTACCAGGCGTTGTTCCAACCGCATTTTTGTTAAATATTTTTTCAACCGCAGTTAGACCTTGCCCTTCGTGAGAAATCTCTTTTGAAGGAGCATATACAAGAGGAATATCAATACCCAGAATCCGGCATGCGATGGTTTGTATTTTTTTACCAAAAACAATCGCGTAGGATCCGCCAGCTTTGATAAATTCCATCTTCTGTGGCGTCAGTGCCTTGGAGATGTCAATCAGTTCCTGATCGCCGTTGTATAATTTTTTTGTTTTTGTGTTGATCGTAAGCACGGTACCTGTCGCAACAGAATACACTTCTTCAAGCACAGGATCACCACTTTCATTGCGGATAACCTCGCCATTTGCATCCACCTTTTTTACCCAGTTTTTCAGGTCAATTCCGATACCGCCGGTAACATCAACCGTTGTAAGGAAAATCGGAGAAATACCGTTTGTACCTCCAACGATCGGAGCGATATTAACGAATGGAATATATGGACTTGCTTTTTTCCCTGTCCAAAGTGCAACATTGTTCACACCCGACATCCTTGATGAACCAACACCCATGGTGCCACGCTCAGCGATTAACATCACACTTTTGTCTGGATGTTCTTCCTGCAAAGCCTTGATTTCCTGCTGCGCCTTCGGCGTGATCATACACAATCCGTGAAGTTCGCGGTCTGAACGGGAATGAGCCTGATTACCCGGAGAGAGCAAATCCGTAGAAATGTCGCCTTCACCAGCAATAAAAGTAACGATCTTGATTTCCTCCGCTACTTCCGGCAGTTTAGTGAAAAACTCAGCCTGTGCGTAACTTTCAAGAATTTCTTTCGCGATTTCATTTCCGCTTTTATATGCTTCTTTCAGACGATCAACATCGGCGTCGTAAAGGAAAACCTGTGTTTTAAGAACCTTCGCTGCTTCTTTGGCAGTGAAGACATTGTCACCAAGCGCGATATCAAGCAAAACCTCAATCGAACGCCCGCCTTTCATGTGAGACAAAAGTTCGAAAGCGAAAGCTGGGGATATTTCCTCAACTACCGATTCGCCAAGAATGATTTCTTTTAAAAACCTGGCTTTAACGCCCGCCGCACTTGTGGTACCTGGTAGAGTATTGTAAATAAAAAAGTTTAGAGAGTCTGCCCGGTGCTCATTACTTGAATCTTTGATCTGCCAAATAATTTCGCTCAACAATTCCGCACCATCAATAGGCTTAGGATTCAGCCCCTGGGTTTTTCTTTCTTCAATCTCCTTGATGTAATCCTTATAAATATTCATAATAATGGAATTCTTTTCAATGTTAAAGGTTTGCCTACTACTTTACGAACAACTCATGTCCGCTCTTGCATGTGGGTAATTTCACCCTTAATCATGTTCTAAATTAAAAGCCATAGTGATTCAACGATCAAATTATTTGTTAACAATAAAACGCATAAAAGTACAAAATTCCTTATAACGTAGCCGGCCAGCGTTATTTTTTTGCTTTTATTTACAATGATTATGAACTAAGCCGCTATAAGTACAACCTGCAAACACATTTTTTTGTTCTTTCTACTGCTTATTCTCAGTGCTGAATGTCAAAATTATCATGTTTTTGGTTCTGACAAAAAGAAGTTTCTCGGACACCTTTTCACAAGTACTTTGATTTTTTCCTGCTTTCTGCCCTATATTTGAGCTCCAAAGAGCCACCTAGTATCTTAATTCAAAAATTATGTCAAAAAATCTGGTGATCGTAGAGTCACCGGCGAAGGCCAAAACCATAGAAAATTATTTAGGGACAGACTTTATCGTTAAATCCAGTTTTGGGCATGTACGTGACCTTCCCGAACATGATATGGGTGTCGATGTAGACAATGGTTTTCAGCCGTCTTACGAAGTCTCAGGTGACAAGGTGAAAGTCATTAATGAGTTAAAGAAATTAGCGAAGGGCACAGAAGTATGGCTCGCAACTGACTCCGACCGTGAAGGGGAAGCCATATCATGGCACCTCAAAGAGGCCTTAGGGTTGCCTGACGATACAAAGCGAATTGTTTTTCGTGAAATCACTAAAACAGCTTTGCAAAATGCGATTGCCACGCCACGTGTTATAGATGTAGATCTGGTAAACGCACAGCAGGCACGCCGTATTCTGGATCGTCTGGTGGGTTATGAACTTTCTCCGATTTTATGGAAAAAGATACGGATCGGGAAAACCAATCTTTCCGCTGGAAGAGTTCAATCCGTGGCTGTACGCATTATTGTGGAACGTGAAAGAGAAATTGATGCTTTCAGAGCAAAGGGAAGTTTCAAGGTAACGGCTCACTTTGATCTTGGAAATGGTAAGGTTTTAAACGCAGAATTGCCTAAGAACTTTGCAGAGGAAACGGACGCAATGACATTTCTTGAAAAATGTATCAAAGCGACTTTTTCAATCAAAAACCTTGAAGTTAAACCAGCTAAAAAAACGCCTGCTCCCCCATTTACAACTTCTACTTTACAACAGGAAGCTTCACGTAAACTGAGTTTCTCTGTGCTTCAGACGATGACCGTTGCACAGCGTTTATATGAAGCAGGGAAAATATCATACATGCGTACCGATTCGACGAACTTGTCGGAGGAGGCGATGGAAAAAGCCCGTGTTCAGATTACAAATGAATACGGAGATAATTTCTATAATAAAAGGGTTTTTAAAACTAAAAATGAATCAGCACAGGAAGCGCACGAAGCGATTCGTCCCACTGAGTTTTCTGTGTTACAGGGAAGCAGTGACCGGAACGAACAACGACTTTACGAGCTGATCTGGAAACGTGCTATCGCTTCACAAATGGCTGATGCACAACTTGAAAGAACAACTGCAACGATCGGAATTTCATCTACAAATGAAGAATTGGTCGCTCAGGGTGAGGTCATCAAGTTTGAAGGATTTTTAAAGGTATATCTGGAATCAAGTGACGAGGAAGATGAAGAGCAAAAAGGAATGCTTCCTCCTTTGAACATTAATCAGATTCTGAACCTTGCCGATATGAAAGCAACGGAACGCTTCACCCGTAACCCACCCCGTTATACGGAAGCGAGCCTTGTGAAGAAATTGGAGGAAATGGGCATTGGCCGACCTTCAACTTATGCTCCTACGATTTCTACAATTATCAGGAGAGAGTATGTCATCAAAGAAGACCGCGACGGAACGGAGCGTGCTTACAGAGAGATGACGCTCGCAAAAGATGAAATAAAAAGTGTGGTGCTGAAAGAGATCTATGGTACTGAAAAGTCGAAACTTTTCCCGACAAGTACTGGAATGGTGGTAAACGATTTTCTGGTAAATCACTTTCAGGATATCATTGACTATTCTTTTACGGCAAGTGTCGAAAAAGACTTTGACCATATCGCCGACGGGCAACTTGCCTGGCAAAAAATGATCACCGACTTCTATACCCCCTTCCACAAAAAAGTAGATGAGGCAAAAGAAGAAGCGATCGACCGCAGCCTGACTTCCCGCGAATTGGGAGAAGATCCTGCTACGGGCAAGAAAATCACTGTTCGGATTGGTAAATATGGACCTTACGTTCAGATCGGCGATGCGGAAGATGAAGAAAAACCAAAGTTTGCCAGTTTGAAAAAAGGCCAGCTGATGGAAAACATCACGTTGGATGAGGCTTTTGAACTTTTCAAATTACCGCGTACAGTAGGTTTGTTTGAAGATTCGGAAATGATCGTGAGTGTTGGAAAATTTGGCCCGTATGTAAAACACGGCGGCAAATATTACTCGCTTGCAAAAACGGATGATCCCATGGCGGTTACCGAAGATCGTCTGGTTGAAATCATAGAAACAAAACGTATCTCCGACAGCAACAAAACGATCAAGGAATTTACTGAGAATCCTGACGTAAAGGTTTTGAATGGCCGTTACGGGCCTTATGTTGCTTTTGAAAAACGTAATCTTAAAATTCCAAAAGGGACGGAACCGGCGGACTTGACTTACGAGGCGATTTTGCAGATAGCAGCCGATACGCCTGACAAACCGACGGGAAGAGGTGGTTTCAAAAAAGCAGCACCCAAAGCTCCAGCAGCGGAAAAAGCTCCGGCAGTCAAAAAGCCAGCAGCTAAAAAACCTGCCGCAAAAAAAACCGCTGCGAAAAAAACGACCAAGAGCTGATTTTAGACAGATTTCGTACTATTAACCTGCCGAAAGCTGACCGCCGACGGCCGAATGCCAAAACATGAAAAAGCTCGTTGTTCTCTCAGGTGCCGGAATTAGTGCTGAAAGCGGGATAAGTACATTCCGTGACAGTGGTGGCTTATGGGAAAATCATCGGATTGAAGACGTAGCGACACCGGAAGCCTGGCAGAAAAATCCTG
Organism: Dyadobacter sp. HNCC25DJ186; assembly: GCF_056895235.1. Classification (NCBI taxonomy): domain Bacteria; kingdom Pseudomonadati; phylum Bacteroidota; class Cytophagia; order Cytophagales; family Spirosomataceae; genus Dyadobacter; species Dyadobacter sp. HNCC25DJ186. The sequence goes on along the minus strand of NZ_JBXHAS010000008.1, from coordinate 74,585 downwards.
ATCATGTGCTGGATTTTTATAATGAAAGAAGAAAACAAGCACTTTCTGTGAAACCGAATCCGGCTCATTACTCGCTGGTTGAGCTTGAAAAATATTTTGATGTACAAATAATCACGCAGAACGTAGACAATTTGCATGAAGTAGCAGGGTCGTCGAACGTGGTTCATTTGCATGGAGAATTGTTCAAATCAGAAAGCACAAAAAATCCTGAACTGGTCTATGATATAACATCGTGGGAACTGAAAAATGGAGATTTGTGTGAACTTGGGAGCCAGCTTCGTCCGCATATCGTATGGTTTGGAGAAGCAGTTCCAATGATGGATATCGCCGTTGAAATTACTGAGCAGGCTGACATATTCGTCGTTGTCGGCACTTCCCTGGCCGTTTATCCAGCGGCAGGACTTGTTCATTATGTACATGCCCATAAGCCGATTTATATCATCGATCCTGCCAGACCAGACATCACTTTCCGAAAAAATATGACTTTTATTCAGGAAAAAGCGTCGACCGGGCTGGAAAAACTGAAAAATGAACTGAGAATTGCAAGTGACGCCTGAGTCTTAAATGATTCCTGCTTTACTTTAAATATTGATTATTAGACCTTTTAATAAAATGCAACTACTTGACGGCAAGGCTATTTCAGCCCAGATTAAGTCAGAAATAAAAATTGAAGTTGAAAACTGGATTTCTGCTGGTGGAAAAAAACCACACTTGGCCGCAATTTTAGTAGGACAAGATGGTGCCAGTGAGACTTATGTAGCTTCTAAAATTCGCAGCTGTGAGGAGATTGGATTCACTTCCACCCTCTTACGTTTTGGACCTGAAACGACCGAAACTGAACTTTTGGAGGCGGTTGAATCATTGAACAAAAATCCTGATGTGGATGGATTTATTGTCCAGTTACCTTTGCCAAAACATATCTCTGAAAATACGATTATGGAAGCAGTGGATCCGTCAAAAGACGTAGATGGTTTCCACCCGATTAACGTGGGCAGAATGTGTAAAGGACTTCCTGCCTATATTTCCGCAACACCTTTTGGAATTCTGGAAATGCTGATTCGTGCCGGAATCGAAACCAGCGGAAAACATTGCGTCGTGATCGGCCGCAGTCAGATTGTCGGTTTGCCGATGAGTATTTTGATGCAACGCAACGAATATCCGGGAAACTGTACCGTAACGATCACCCATAGCAAAACTAAAAATTTGAAAGAAATTTGCCAGACCGCTGATATCCTGATCGTAGCTTTGGGGCGTCCGGAATTTGTGACAGCGGACTATATTAAAGAAGGTGCTGTTGTCATTGATGTTGGTATCACACGCGTTGAGGATGCTTCCAAGAAAAGTGGTTTTGCCATTAAAGGCGACGTAAACTTTGCCGATGTTGCGCCAAAAAGCAGTTTCATAACACCGGTTCCGGGTGGCGTAGGTTTGATGACTATTTGCGGATTACTTACTAATACTTTGAAAGCGGCGAGGAAGGAGATTTATAAGTAATCAATTGATTCATTTTTAATTACTGGAAAATATAGCGCAGAAAATTGAATATAAATTCGGTTTTCTGCGCTTTTTCTTTTGGAAAAATAACTTTCTTAGTCAAAATTTGATTAAAAGATCCCAGCAGTTTTTAAACTTATTTAATTTTGTTACGTTTGATAAGTATAACACTTAGAATATGGACAAGTCACTTATAGTTAAGACAAAAGAAGTTATTTCAGCTAGCCGCAGAAAGGCGGTTAAGTCTGAAATGTTTCAAAAAATGCTGGATGACAATAAAGTGATACATGCGTATCTGGACGGAGAAATTTCCAAAGAACAGTTGGACTCTAAAGGTATCAAATTTGTCAAATCCTTATAACTATTCCTTGTCGGACACGGATTTGACTGAGATCACGTTTATCACTCAATTCGGTATTAGTTACCTCGTTTATTTAACTGATGGTAGCAGCTACTTTTCAGATTACCCTGAATTCAATCAAAGAATCTTCATGTTTGGTTTCAAACCAGATCAAACATTAAACAGACGTGATCCCAGAGTTAAAGACACTATACTTGATTTTTTAACTAAATATTTTGAGCAAAAGCCTGAGACCGCTTTAATATTTGTTTGTGACACATCGGATAAAAGACAAGATGCTCGTTTCAAAATGTTCAATAACTGGTTTACGAAACGTATCGAAAAATCAACTTATAACTCCGTTATTCATAAAACCAATATCAGTTTTTGTGATGAAAATGAGAGCAACTGCGCCCATGCCTCATTGCTTATCTCAGGTCAAAATACTATGTTGAACATGATTACAACTGCATTTCTTGAACTAGATACAACATTTAGAGCAAAGTATGAGGATGAATAAACGCCAGTAAAACACAATTTCCCTCAAAAAATATTCCAATTCGACCCGCTCAAATATAATTTTGCTAAAAATTTTGTCATTTCTTTGTAACTTTCTCGCAAAGGATATTTCATGAGCATCGTCAGCAATAATATAAAGTATCTCCGCAGGCTCAATGGCCTTACACAAGAGCAGTTTGCACGTAAAATTGCTATTAAGAGGTCTCTTTTAGGCGCCTACGAAGAAGCGCGCGCCAACCCTAATCTTACTAATCTTAAGAACATGGCCGCTGCTTTCGGTATTTCCGTAGATAATTTGCTAAAAAATGACCTGAGGAAAATCAGGGAAACGCCGGAAATGTCTTTGCCGCTTAACGGATCCAGGCAGATGACGGTTTCACATTCCGGCTCAACAGCAACTCCACCAAGAATGCCCACTTATTCGGAGCCTCAGCCTCTGTCGAAAGTGATGGATCATTACCAGCAGCCGGAGCCACCGATTCGTACAGTTTCCCGTCAGGTTACGTTGAAACCGGTTAATGGGGATGCATATCAGCCTGTGCAGCATCAGCGGCCGGCGCAATCTCAGGTGCCAAATCCTCAGTCAAACCTGGTTGACCACCGTATGCCTGTTTTTAACAATCAATATGCGGTAAATCCTGAACCTGCACCCGTCTACCGGGAGGAAAGAGTCGCTAATTATCCAACGATTCAGTGGGTTGGGAAAAGCCAGTGGATGGAGTATATTGCAAATTATCAGAATCCTGCTTTTCTGACACACCTGCCCTCTTTTCAGTTACCGAATTTGCCTTCTGGTTATTACAGAGCTTTTGAAAGTGGGTCTGATTTTGAATATCCGGGCGCACTGCTCGTAGGCTCATTTATCCGGAACTGGTACGAAATTAAAGACGGGTCGCACTATCTGTTCGTTCTGAAAAATCAGGGTTTCCTTTACAGGAAAGCTTATAATCAGGTCAAAACGAAGGGTGTTTTGCTTTTGAGCTCTGATATCGCTGAAATTCCAAATATCGAAGCTTCGCTGCATGATGTGCTGGAAGTGTGGGAAGTAAAGGCCTTCATCAGCCTGCAATTGCCCAATCCTTCTCCGTCTATGGATCGAATCGGGCAATTGGTTGACGAGTTGCAGAATGAACTTAACCGAAATAAGCCATTCGGCGGGTTACCGTACTAGTTTCGAAAAAAGAGATTCTATCATTTGTAAATCTTTGCTTTTGGCCGTTGTTTCAACAACAGCTACGCCAAGCTCATACCAAAGCTGATCACCTATATAAAGATATTTCCCCTTTTTGGTAGGTTTCTTTTCACTTGCGTTATCGTATATAAATTCCGCGCGATACACTGTATCCATCACCTTTTGCAAAAATCCCCAGTCCAGCTGTTTCAGTGGCCCTCCATTTTGGCTCATCGTAAAAGTTTTGTCTGCAAAAGATGCTTTTAATGCCACTTCGCTTTTAGGCTCAGCATCGTAATCCAGATAGGTCAGCTCGAAAGGAAGTTCACGACCCGAAGTTTCCAAAATCGCCTGCATAAATTCCTGAAGAAAATATACCCAGCGCTCTTTGTCAACCGGATAAACCGTTACGCGTTTATCGTCTTCTTCGATTTCTATTTCAACAAAATCTTCAAATTCTTTTTCTTCACGCTGACGAATAATTTTTGAAGTGCTGTAAATCGCATTGAACTCCTTAATCCAATTGGCAGGGACCGCCCCTTTCCAGGAAAAGTCATCATCCAAAGTAAATCCTTCATCAATAATTTCGTCCTCATCCAGATCTTCGCGATCCGTATATTTTATTGAAAAGTCCAAACTCAAATCGTCTTCTGAAATCAGATTGAGCTTGATCGTCTGAAAATTTGCATAGGGTGCAGGAACAACGCCCGCCGTTTGAAAACGGATGATGTAAAACCCGGGTATTTGAAGATTTTTATCCATGTAAAAAAAATCGTAATATGTTAAAAACTAATCAGATAGATGACCAAAAAGCAGCTGAGCCGTCTTTCGTTTGTCAATCTTTTCAGTTGGTGTTTTTATAAAATCTTGCACAAAGTAAACATGTTTTGGTGTTTCGTAGGTTGAAATCCGTTTTCTTATTTCTTCCAGCACATGTTCAGCAGACAATTCCGCTCCGGCTTTTTGAATAATTAAAATCAATTTTTGGCCCAATTTCTCATCGTTTTCATACCAGGAGAAAAATTTATTTTCATAACCTAAATTATAAAAAACCGCTGCAATTACCTGATCCACTTTATCCAGGACAATTTTTACACCACCCGAATTGATCACGTTGTCAACTCTGCCTATCCAGTTAAATGTATTTTCCGAAGTGATTTCAACCAGATCATTCGTTTGGATTTTCTCATTATTGGTGATAGCTCCCTGTAAAAAAATACAGCCCCGGTCATCTACACCAAATTTAACTCCCGGCAAAACGGTATAGTCATTTTCGGATTTGGGATGATTAAGTTTTCTTAAAGCGATATGCGAAACTGTTTCTGTCATTCCATAACTATGGTAAACAGGAATGCTCAAAAGTTCAATTTCTTTTTGAAGACTCAGATCGACCGGAGCTCCGCCCAGCAAAATTTTGCCGAGACGATTAACCTTGGTTTTAGTCTTTTCGTTCGCCAAACAGGTCGAAAGCTGCAAAGGGACCATGGCCACGAAATCAAAATCAATGATATCCAGTTCCAGCAATGGGTTGGATGAAGGCCCTACAATACTCAAATCCAAGCCAAGCTCCATGCCGCGCACCAGCATCATGGTTCCTGCAATATAACTTACGTTCAGGCAAACCAGTGCGCGGCTTCCTTCTAGTAGATCAAGAGCAGCACCCGTCATTAACGCACTGCTGCGAAGCTGATCTCTCTTAATTAAAATGTCCTTTGGAGTTCCGGTAGATCCGGAGGTATGCAGGATAAAATCGTCTTTCCCCGTCAGCCAGGACATCATGAAGTCATAAGCCTGGCGAAAATATGGATAGTCAGGAACCTCTTGTGTTTTTATTAAAATCGAGTTGGTATTCCAAATCATTATTCGTCAAATTGTTTATAAATCAGGCAGCAAACGGCTGCCAGTCTGATGTATCAGTAATTTCCTACGCTGAATAAACAAAGATGGCAACCTCATAGCCGTTTTTCAGTATCGAAAGTTATCATTTTGTTTTTGATGGAAAGCCAAACAATCCGTAATTTCGCCAATTAATTGGAATGTTACGGTCCGTAGAACCGTTCATTGATATTCACTCATTCACAGATTGCTCATATGTCAAGTTCAATAAAATGGGAAACCATTAAGGAATACGAAGAAATCCTTTTCACCCTGCACGAAGGAATTGCCAAAATCAGTATCAATCGGCCACATAAACATAATGCTTTCACTCCGCAGACTGTCACAGAAATGATTGACGCCATGCACATCTGCCGTGAAGATACACGTATTGATGTGATCATTTTGACCGGTGAAGGCGGAAAAGCATTTTGCTCCGGCGGCGACCAGTCTGTTCGCGGTCATGGAGGTTATATTGGCGAAGATCATGTTCCGCGTCTTAATGTTCTGGATCTGCAAAGAATGATCCGCTCAATCCCTAAGGCTGTTATTGCCATGGTTGCTGGTTGGGCAATTGGCGGTGGCCACGTTTTACATGTTATCTGTGACTTATCGATTGCAGCTGATAATGCACGTTTCGGACAAACAGGACCTAAAGTTGGTAGTTTCGACGGTGGTTTTGGCGCTTCGTACCTGGCACGCGTTGTCGGTCAGAAAAAAGCACGAGAAATCTGGTTCCTTTGCGACCAGTATGACGCCCAGGAAGCCTTGCAGATGGGATTGGTAAACAAGGTTGTGCCTTTGGAAGAGCTGGAAACGACCACTGTTGAGTGGTGTAAAAAAATACAGCAGAAAAGTCCTTTGTCAATCCGTATGCTGAAAAGTTCTTTCAATGCAGAACTTGACGGACAGGCCGGAATTCAGGAACTCGCAGGAAATGCAACACTTTTGTATTATCTAAGCGAAGAGGCCAAAGAGGGACAAAGGTCATTCCTGGAAAAACGGGATCCTGATTTTAGTAAATTTCCAAAATTCCCTTGATATAGTTGAAAGCGCCAGGCGCCCGACGCCCGGTAAAGAGTTGAAAGTTTGGCGATTTGGTATATCAAAATCTTAAATATTGCCCAAATCAAAAAACCTTCAACTTTCCAAAATTTCGCTTCCGCAACCACTTTCAACTTTCAACTCTCAACTAAACAAAAATGAACTACTGGCTTATAAAATCCGAACCTTTCAAATATTCATGGGATCACTTCGTTGAGGAAGGAAAATCGATGTGGGACGGCGTCCGGAGCTACGAAGCCCGAAATAATATGATGGCGATGAAAAAAGGAGATCTGGCTCTTTTTTACCACAGCAATGAAGGGAAAGAAGTTGTCGGTTTAGCAAAAGTTTCAAAAGAACACTACCCGGATCCGACGACAGAAGATGACCGCTGGGTGGTGGTTGAATTTGTTCCGGTTGAACATTTCCCTAAAACTGTTACATTAGCACAAATAAAAGCAGACGAAAACTTGAAGGATATGGCGCTTATCCGTCAGTCCCGGTTGTCTGTAATTCCTGTAAAACCAGAAGAATTTGACCATATTGTAGGATTGGCACATGCATAAAAACCGTTGTTTCCTTTATCAGGCATTGCTCGCACTCTGCTTTTTTCTAGTCTGTTATAATGCTCAGGGGCAGGTCGTAAAAAGAATAGAATTGCCTCTGCAAAATGCAAATGCTGCTTTTCAAACCATGCCATTAGGCCCAAAAGGTGTTTTGCTGATATCAAAGCCGGATAAAGGAAATTACAATGTGCAGAAATTTGATAACAATCTGGAACGTATCTGGTCTATCGATGGGCCAGTTGAAGGTAATCTTGACTACGTGGCTTCCTGTTATGACGGGCAGGCTGTTTTTCTTTTATTCAGTAAATACAGAAGTTCTGTTTATCAGATCGTCAAGGTAAATGTCGGGCCTGGATTTGTTGAAACTTTTACCATTAATACTGTTGACCGTTTTGAAATAACTGACTTCAAAACCCTTGGTTATTCCGTTTTTATGGCAGGAATGGTGAGAAATGAGCCAGTCTTGATCCACACCAATCTCACAACTTCCCAAACGCGGGTTTTGCCATCGGCTATCAAGGGTTCCAATGCGATTCAAACTGTTGAGGTGGACACGACGCATCATCTTGTCAACGTTTGTTTCGCTGTAAAAAAAGGACGTCAGACAAAAATAGTAGCCCGGTCTTATGAAGAATCCGGCGAGCTTTATGTGCAGGCATCCATTGATCCGGAAAATGATTATTCACTTTTGAACGGCCGTTTGCAGATATTAAATGATTCTGTTCGCATGGTTATTGGCACTTATGGATACAGAAATATGCAAAGCACCAGCAACGCCGCTTCCCAGGGACTCTACATTGCCAAAATTGTTTATGACGATGTTGTTTTCACTCAATATCACAGCTTCACAGATTTCAGTAATTTTTTTAGTTACATGAGCGAACGGCAGCAGGAAAAGATTGAAAAAAAGATCCGTAAAAAGAAAGACAGCGGCGATGATCTTAAACTAAATTATCGCCTTCTTGTACATGACATCTTACCGAAAAATAATCAGTTTTTATTGATCGCAGAAGTTTTTTACCCCGAATACCGATACCAGAATCCTAACATGATGGGCGGTTATGGTTATGGCTCGATGATGATGGGTGGCGGTTATCCTTTCGGGATGGGCCTGTACAATCCTTACCTATGGAATCCGATGTACGGTGGCCGTGGGTTTAATCAGCAGGTTTTTGATGGTTTCACTTATACGCACGCAATTATCGCCAACGTCGACCAGACAGGAAAATTGCTTTGGGACAACATCATCAGTTTTGATAACGTCAAAAGCATGGAGCTACGTGAAAAAATCAAGGTACAAACCGAGCCGAATGGTACCACGCAACTCGTTTACAGCCACAACGGCGGTATTCGCAGCAAAATAATTAAAGGAAGTAAAGTTGTCGACAACAATCGCGTGATCGAAAATGGTACGACGGTTGAAGGTGATAAAGTAAGAAAAACCAGTACGGATGATATCGATTACTGGTTTGATAATTTTTATCTTTCCTGGGGCGAGCAGCGGATTGTCAATGCGCAGGGAGATGTTCAAACCCGCGGCAGACGCAACGTTTATTATTTAAACAAAATATCATTTTAAGTTATTGGCGATTAGCTTTTTTAACGATAAAAGAGTCGAAATCAAAGCCATTAACAATTAACCATTAATAATTAATCCTTAAATAAGTGATACTTCTTTCACCAGAACAACATACAGAATATCAATTAATTGATAGCGGCGGATTCGAAAAACTGGAACGTTTTGGGCCATATATTCTTTCCCGTCCTGAGCCTCAGGCGATCTGGGACAAATCCATGACCGAAAAAGAATGGGCTGACAAATCGAATTCTGTTTTCAAGCGTGATAAGAATTCTCAGGAAAAAGGACAGTGGGTCGTGAAAGACGATATGCCTGAACGCTGGGTGATGCAGTATCGTTCCGGCTCTCTGCATCTTCGGGCTAAGCTGGCGTTATCTTCTTTTAAACATGTTGGTGTTTTTCCGGAACAGGCGACGAACTGGGATTATATTGCAAAAAAGGTAAAACAAATTCCAGAGGACAAACCCAACGTTTTAAATTTATTTGCCTACACGGGCCTCGCTTCTCTCGCTGCAAAAGCTTCCGGCGCGGATGTTACACACGTGGATTCAGTGAAACAGGTTATTAATTGGTCGAGGGAAAATATGGAACTGAGCGGATTGGATAATATTCGCTGGGTTGTGGAAGATGCCTTGAAATTTGTAAACCGTGAAGTTCGTCGTGGGAACCAGTACAACGGAATTATTCTGGATCCGCCCGCGTATGGCCGCGGCCCTGATGGCGAAAAATGGCTTTTAGAAGAGAACCTGAACGAGATTTTGAGGCTTTGTGCTTTATTATTGAAGAAAGAAAACTTCTTTTTTATCATTAATTTATATTCACTTGGTTTTTCAGCGCTTATTCTTGAAAACCTTATCAAGGCACATTTTGGCGATCAGATAAACCACGAGTTCGGCGAACTATTTATACCTGATTCATTTGGAAAAAAGTTGCCACTTGGCGTTTTCTCACGATTTTCTGATCAAAAAAATTAAAATAAACGTTCCGCGGTTTTGCATATAAATTATTTTTTGACTGTTTGTGTTCCCCTATTGATGGAGGCTATTTTTGCATGAGAAAAAGTCACTTTTCATTAAGCATATTGTTAATTTTCGCTTTATTCACATTTAGCGGCATGTTACAATCATGTCAAAGTGATGCCAGGAATGCGACCCGCATACCCCCTACTATCAAAAAATCGAAAGCGCAATGGCAAATTGACGCAGTGAATTCACTTTCCGATCTGATCTACCGAAATATCGACGTCGATTTGAATTATTTTAAAAGGTCCAGGATCTATTTTGACCGCGAGCAATATACCGAGGCGATGGCGGACATCAACGAAGCGATTAATGAGAAGGATAATGTTGCGGAATATTTTCTTTTGCGAGGAAAAATAAATCGTGAATTAGGAGCAATCGACAATGCATTGGAAGATGCTGAGCGCGCAGAAGCATTGCAGCAGAACACACCTGATTTGTATGTATTGATGGCAGATATTTTTCAGGTAAAAAACCGCTTTCGTGAGGCCGGAGCTTATTTGAACCAGGCTATGAAAATGGCTCCTTACGATGGCTCTGCATATTATGTAAAAGGCATGTTACTCGCCAGACAAGGTGATTCATTAGCTAGCTTAGCAAATCTTAACAGCGCAATCACAATGAATCCACGGCTTGTCAGGGCTTATCAGCAAAGCACTATGATTCATTTGAAGCTGAAAGATTATGGTAATGCGCTTGCCTTCAACAACCGTGGAATAAAACGTTTTCCAAATAATGCGGAGCTTTATTTTCAACGGGGAGAAATTTATAAAAACCTGGCGGTACTTGATACTGCCATCGTCAATTACCGGAAAGCAACAGCACTTAATCCTAAACTTGCTGATGCTTTTTTTCAGATCGGTGCTCTTGAGATAAAACAGCGGGGATATTACAGTGCTTTACTGGCTTTTCAACAATTACAGAAAGTTAATCCTAAACATCCCCAAATTAACTACTTGATTGCGTTTTGTTATGAAAAATTGGGGAATGATATCAAAGCGAAGGAATATTTTACCTATGAAACCGAGATAAACCCGGCAGATCAAATGTCGATTTACGGTCTGTGGCGTATACGGCAAAGAGAAAATGGACGGATGTATCCGTCGTTTTATGCGGATGAAAATATCGAGTCAGATTATAAAACACTTGATACAACGCGCGTTAAAATTGATATGATTAAACCACGGGGAACCATAAATATGAGAATTGATTCTTCTCGCAATGCTAAAATTCAATAGATTTGTAAGAATTAAAAGTAATAGAATTATTTTTTTGAATGAAAGACGAGTCTCTAATTAAAATAACCCTGCCCGATGGTAGCGGGCGCGAATACGAAAAAGGCATCACTGCCCATGGTATCGCGTTGAGTATCAGTGAAGGTCTGGCACGTAATGTTATCGCGGCCAAAGTAAATGGCGAAGTGTGGGATCCAACGCGCGCTATTGAAAAAGATTCACTTGTCGTGTTGCTCACCTGGAATGATGAAGATGGGAAATCGACATTCTGGCATTCTTCTGCCCACTTGTTGGCGGAGGCATTGGAAGCATTATACCCTGGCGTTAAATTAGGTACGGGTCCTTCGATCGAAAGAGGATTTTATTACGACGTTGATTTAGGAGAAAATACGATTTCATCCGATGACTTTCCAAAGATTGAGGCTAAAATGCTTGAACTGGCGCGTCAGAAAAGTGAATTCAAACGTATCCCGATCAGCAAGCAGGACGCGATCGATTTCTTTACCAAAAAAGGTGATGAGTATAAACTCGAACTGATTGACGGTTTGGAAGACGGATCGATTACGCTTTACGAGCAAGGCGCATTTACTGACCTCTGCCGCGGACCGCATATTCCCAATACTGGTATTATCAAAGCTATCAAGCTGACAAATATTGCTGGCGCATACTGGCGTAACAAGCAGGAAAATAAAATGTTGACCCGTATTTACGGGATTACTTTTCCGAAACAGAAAGAACTGGAAGAGTATGTAACATTAATGGAAGAAGCAAAAAAACGCGATCACCGTAAACTTGGAAAAGAACTGGAATTGTTCGCTTTTTCAGAAAAAGTGGGTCAGGGTTTACCGTTGTGGCTTCCGAAAGGTGCTATGCTCCGTGAACGCTTGCAGGCATTTTTGAGCAAAGCGCAGTCCCGCGCAGGATATTTGCCGGTTGTTACGCCGCATATCGGTAGCAAGGATTTATATGTTACTTCCGGTCACTGGGATAAATACGGAAAGGATTCCTTCCAGCCTATTAAAACACCCAATCCGGGAGAAGAGTATTTGTTGAAGCCGATGAACTGTCCGCATCACTGCGAGATATATAAAACTTCGCCGCGTTCTTACAAAGATCTTCCTTTACGCTTCTCCGAATTCGGAACTGTTTATCGTTACGAACAAAGTGGAGAATTACACGGATTGACTCGTGTACGTGGTTTTACGCAGGATGATGCGCATATTTTCTGTCGTCCTGATCAGGTGAAAGAGGAATTTATCCGCGTGATCGACCTGGTACTGTATGTTTTCAAATCCTTAGGTTTTGAAGATTACAGTGCTCAGATTTCTTTGCGTGACCCTAACGACAAGCAAAAATATATCGGAAGAGACGAAGATTGGGAACGTGCAGAGAGCGCGATCATCGAAGCTTCGGCTGAACGTGGATTGAGCACTGTTACCGAACTTGGCGAAGCAGCATTTTACGGCCCAAAACTGGATTTCATGGTACGCGACGCTTTGGGAAGAAAATGGCAGTTGGGAACAATACAGGTTGATTATCAGCTTCCGCAGCGTTTTGAACTGGAATATACCGGTTCTGATAATCAGAAGCACAGACCGGTGATGATCCACCGCGCGCCTTTTGGTTCTATGGAACGTTTCATTGCCATTCTCATCGAAAACTCAGCCGGACAATTTCCGCTATGGTTATCGCCTGACCAAATTGCGATTCTGCCAATTTCAGAAAAGTATGCGGAATATGCGGAACAGGTATTTTTACAATTGCAGGAACATGATATCCGTGGTTTCATTGATCACCGTGATGAAAAAATTGGTCGTAAGATCCGTGATGCAGAGGTTACCAAAGTTCCTTTCATGCTGATTGTTGGAGAAAAAGAATCCGCAGAAGGCACTTTATCAGTCCGCAGAAAAGGAGAAGGTGATTTGGGAAGTATGGCGATTGAAGAATTTGCCAGCTATTTTCAAAAAGAAGCAAAAATAATTGGATGATTTTGTAATTTTTGTTATTATTCCCACAATAACGCACTATTTTTGTATCAGCATTGTTAAATTTCTGATTTCCAACTAAAAAATAAAAATCACCAAACCAAGTAATATGGCATTAAGACCCCCAAGTGGACGTTTCAGAGTTGTCGAAGAACCTTATAAAATCAATGAACGTATCACAGCTAAGGAAGTTCGCCTTGTTGGCGAGAACATCGAAGCTGGCGTTGTAGATATAAATACCGCGAGAGCAATCGCAAAAACACAGAATCTTGACCTGGTTGAAATCGCACCAACGGCAGTGCCGCCTGTGTGTAAAGTAGTTGATTACTCAAAATTCAAATACGAGCAGAAAAAGAAACAGAAAGAGATCAAGGCAAAAGCAATGAAAGTTGTTATTAAGGAGATTCGTTTCGGCCCTAATACCGATGATCATGATTTTGACTTTAAGCTTAAACATGCTATCAATTTCCTAAAAGAAGGTTCGAAAGTAAAAGCATACGTTCACTTCGTTGGTCGTACGATCGTTTTCAAGGAAAGGGGAGTTAATCTATTGAACAAATTCTCTGAGGCCCTTACAGAATATGGTAAGGTTGAGATGGAACCGAAACTGGAAGGAAAAAGAATGACGATCATCCTTGCTCCATTACCTCCGAAAAAATAATTTTTATTAGCTGTTGGCTTTTGGCGATTGGCAATAGCTAAAAGAACGCAGCAAAAGCCGGGCCTATTTTTTTATATATTTTCTTTATCAAGGAATAAAAATCGTGTCATTGACATTTGTCTTTGACACGATTTTTGTTTTACGAAGAAAATGACTAATTTTGCGCGCTGTTTTATATTTTTTCAACTATTATTTTTTTGTACCATGGGTAAAATGAAAACAAATTCTGGTGCTAAAAAGCGTTTTTCGCTTACTGGTACTGGTAAAATCAAACGTAAACACGCGTTTCACAGCCACATCCTGACCAAAAAATCAAACAAGCGTAAGCGTGGATTGGTTAAAACGGGTCTTATTGATGTGTCTAACCACAAACAAGTATTGGCCTTGCTTGGGAAGTAATTCCGAAAGCCAATAAAATTACCAAATACCATTTCGGTTTTTTGTTCAACCCGATAGCCGGCCTTAAAGTCCCAAAATGGGCGCCGTCAATCAAAAACAGTTAATATTATGCCACGTTCGGTAAACCATGTTGCGTCACGCGCAAGACGTAAAAAAGTGTTAAAATTAGCGAAAGGCTATTTCGGCCGTCGTAAAAATGTATGGACCGTAGCAAAAAACGCCGTTGAGCGTGGATTGCAGTACGCCTACAAAGGTCGTAAACAAAAGAAACGTAACTTCCGCGCATTGTGGATCCAACGTATCAACGCTGGAGCACGTTTACACGGATTATCATATTCTGCTCTTATGGGCAAGATTAATGCGAAAGGCATTGAATTAAACCGTAAAGTACTTGCCGATTTGGCAATGAACCACCCGGATGCATTTAAAGCAATCGTTGATCAGGTTAAATAAAACAGCAACCCGCTTCGGCGGGTTTTTTTATGTTTAGGGGTATCGTTACTTTTAGCTAAATTTTAGTCAAAGATATACACAACTAAACATACCAATCATGCTCGACCAACTTATGGGCCTTATTCAGGATAACTCTCAACAGGCCATCATACAAAACCCTGAAATTCCCAATAGCCAGAATACAGAAGTAATGCAGACATTGCTGGGTTCAATCACAGGCGGGCTGCAGCAACAAGCACAAGCAGGAAACGTGCAGGGCGTTATGGGCTTGCTTTCGGGTAAGGATACTGGCGGAGGTTTAATGAACAATCCTATCGTGGCCTCCATCGCAGGAAATGCTATCTCTGCAATCACTCAAAAATTTGGCTTAAGTAACGGTGCAGCAGGCGGACTTGTTGCTTCTGTCCTTCCTGGCGTTATAGGCGGTCTGATCAGCAAAGTCAGCAATCCGGGTGACAACAGCCTTGATTTTAACGGGGTGCTGGGCGGCTTACTTGGCGGAGGCGGTGCCGCTGCTTCTGGAACTGCGGCGGCTAGCTCAGGTTTTGACTTTAACCAGATCGGTTATGCGATGGCAGACGGAAAACTTGATATGAATGACATCATGAACATCGGAGGAAGCTTTTTCGGTGGCGGAAATAACAATGCCGCTCCCCAGACAGGACAGCAGAAAGAAGGTCTTGATCTTGGCGGATTACTGGGAGGCCTTTTTGGCAAATAGTAAAAAAATTATATATTTTTATAGCAGCAAATCGGAAGAAATTTTCGGTTTGCTGCTTTTTTCTTGACAGAACTGTTCAGCAATCAGACATCAGAAAGATAACTGTTATTTAACAGCGCAGTATTTAGAAACGATAGTACTTTTGCAAAAATTTCAGGTAACACTGAAAGGACTCCCAAACCCATAAATTTTACCATGGATTCAAGAAGAGATTTTTTAAAAAAGGCTGCTATGCTTTCCGGCGGAGCTGGCCTTTTCAGTGTGCTTCCCCCTTCTATTCAACGGGCCTTAGCCATTGATCCGCAAGCTGGAAGTACATACCTGGATGCTGAGCACGTAGTGATCCTGATGCAAGAAAACCGTTCTTTCGATCATTGCTACGGATCTCTTCGTGGCGTAAGAGGATTTAATGACCCACGGGCGATCACATTACCCAACAAAAATCTTGTTTGGTTGCAAACAAATTCAGCGGGAGAGACATATACGCCCTTCCGGTTGAATATGAAAGATTCCAATGCGACCTGGATGGGTTCTCTCCCACATTCCTGGCCAAATCAGGTGGACGCACGAAATGATGGAAAATATGACAAATGGCTGATCGCTAAACAGGCCGGGCATAAAGATTACAGGAAAATGCCCTTGACACAAGGTTTTTACAACCGTGAAGATATTCCGTTTTATTACGCCCTTGCCGACGCCTTTACTGTTTGTGATCAAAATTTTTGCTCCTCATTAACAGGAACAACGCCAAACCGACTTTACTTATGGACAGGTACGGTCCGCGAAAAAGCTGACCCGGAATCATATGCAAATGTGCGGAATGAGAATGTGGACTATGATAAGCAAGCGAATTGGACAACATTTCCTGAAAGGCTGGAAGATCACGGCGTTTCGTGGAGAATATATCAAAATGAGATAAGCCTTCCTATGGGATTTGAAGGAGAGGAAGAATCCTGGCTGGCGAATTTTACCGACAATCCTATTGAATGGTTTTCGCAATACCACGTCAGGTATTCGACTGGTTTTCAAAAACATATCAAAGCTCAATCGGAGAAACTTCCGAAAGCAATTGCGGAGCTCGAAGTTAAGATTAAAACTTTACCAGCAACAGGTAAGGAAATTGAAACGGCGCAAAAATCTTTGAAGGAGAAAATTGCTTTGCTGGAAATTGTAAAAAAAGAGCAGGCAGAATGGAATCCCGAAAATTACGCGAAGTTATCGCAGCGTGAAAAAAATCTGCACCAGAAGGCTTTTACAACCAATATAAATGATGCAGATTACCACGAAGTAACAACATTTAAATATACCGACGGAGATACAGAAAGGGAAGCAAAACTTCCTAAGGGTGACGTTTTACATCAGTTCCGGGATGATGTAAAAACAGGGAAATTACCGACAGTTTCCTGGTTGGTAGCACCTGAAAACTTTTCCGATCACCCAACTTCACCCTGGTATGGGGCCTGGTACGTATCCGAAGTAATGGACATTCTGACAAAGGATCCGGAAGTCTGGAAAAAGACAATATTTATTTTATGTTATGATGAAAACGACGGATACTTCGACCACATTCCTCCATACGTAGTGCCTAATCCTTATAAAGAAGATACGGGGTTAACTTCCGAAGGAATTGATTCCAAAGTTGAATACGTGACTTTGGAACAGGATATGAAGAAAAAAGCGGAAAAGGAATCCCGTGAAAGTCCAATTGGTCTGGGTTACAGAGTTCCGCTTGTCGTTGCTTCGCCCTGGAACCGGGGTGGAAATGTTTGTTCACAAATTTTCGACCATACCTCGATCATCCAGTTTCTTGAAAAATTTGTTAACCATAAATCCGGTAAACAAATTAAGGAAACAAATATCAGCGAATGGAGAAGAACAATCTGTGGCGATCTGACGTCGACTTTCAAACCCTACAATGGCGAAAAAGTCGCTTTACCTGAATTTGTGCAGCGTGATGAATTTGTGGAAGGCATCCACAAAGCAAAATTCAAGGCATTACCAAATGGATTTAAATCACTGACACCAGACGAAGTTGCGGAGATAAATCAGGATCCTGCCAGTTCACCGTTCATGCCTCAGCAAGAAAAAGGAATTCGGCCAGCCTGCCCTCTTCCCTACCAGCTTTATGCGGACACTAAACTGAGTACAGACAAGAAATCCATAGAATTATCTCTAAAATCGGGAAACGAAATTTTCCGCAATAAATCAGTTGGTGCACCATTCGCCGTATACGCTCCGGGCAAGTATCTGGACCAGCATGTCAAAGTATGGAATTATGCTGTCAAAAGTGGTGACACATTAATAGATTCTTACAAGTTAGATAATTTTGAAAATCAGCATTATCATATACGTGCTTACGGACCTAATGGCTTTTTAAGGGAATTCACTGGTGACGTTAATGATCCGCTTATTGAGATAACGGCCGAATACCATTTGGATAAAAATAAAAAACCAACCGGAAATATTGAATTGCATTTCAAAAACCTCGATTCCAAAAAAATAACTGCTGAAATCATTGATAACGCATACAAAACTGGAAAACAGGTGAAGGTATTGGATGCTGTCAGTCAAAAAGCGTCGCCTGCTGTCGTTATCCTTAATCTTGAAAAAAGCTTTAACTGGTATGATTTCAGTGTGAAAATTTCGGGAAATAAGTCGTACGAGAAGCGCTTTGCCGGACACGTTGAGACGGGAAAAGAAAGTCAAAGTGATCCTTTCATGGGCAGAATCATCTGATATTGAACGAGAAAATCCGGATTCAGAAATATCGAAAAACTACATTTGAAAGCTTTATTATACGTAAAATAAAAAGGCCTGGAAATTTACCTGTGTTAAGAAATTGTTAATTAGCTTTGATAGAATTTTTTTTATCTAAAACAGCAATTTTACTATGGGTAAATTTCTAGCTTTCGTAGTTTCACTCTTTTTTATATCCATATTTCCAAATCTGGCAGAAGGAAAGGAGATACTCTTCATTAATGAGATTTTAGCTTCAAACAAAAACGGAATAACTGATAATACGGGTGCAAAGGAAGACTGGTTTGAAATTTACAATCCCAACAGTTACGAAATTGACTTGGCCGGATATTACCTTTCGGACAACGCTACGAATCCAACTAAATTTCAGATTGCTGGTGGTGCCGGCTCTCCCAAAATTCCGGCGGGAGGATTTATTATCATCTGGGCCAGCAACAGTATCGCCCGGGGTGTATTACATACCAATTTTGCGCTTTCCGCTTCCGGCGAAGCTGTTCTGATTTCGTCACCTCAACAAGAACTGATAGATCAGGTAATTTTTGGTCCTCAGACAGATGACGTGTCATACGGCAGAAAACCAGATGGTTCAGGAACGTTTGTTTTTTTCTCATTAACAACCCCTGCCACTTCAAATAATAGTGCTGCAACGGTACTGCCTAAACTTGCCTTACCTGTTTTTTCACAAACAGCCGGGTTTAAAAATGCTGCTTTTGATCTTGCCATTACCCATCCCGAACCTGGCGTAAGAATTCGTTACACATTGGATGGATCTGATCCTCAGGATGATAATACAACCAGAGACTTTAAATATAAAAATAAGTACAATGACGACGGCACACATCCCGATGTAGGTGGGGTTGGAGAAGGTTGGTCCCTTGAAAGCTATAGAACAAATTTATACGCAGGCACAATCCGGATTGACGACAGAACCTCAGCGAATAATAAAATTTCCCGGAAAACCTCGTCCATTACGTATGACCCAGGTTACTTACCCACTGAAAAAATCTATAAAGGAACGGTTGTACGCGCCAAAGTCTTTAAAGACGGATTTACACCCAGCGAAACAGTAACGAGAACATTTTTCGTTAACCCGTCAGGCATTACAAAATATTCCGTCCCGGTTGTCGCTGTGACGGCCCCTGAAACTTCCTTTTTTGACTATGACAGCGGAATTTATACGCCAGGGATAACCTTTGATCAATTCCGTAGAGATAATCCAGGGTTACCTGCCGGATTTTGCTCCATTGGAAATTTTAGCAATAGTGGTGATCTGTGGGAAAGGCCCGCCACAATAGAATTTTTCAATAACAATAGCCTCATACTCTCTCAGGAATCTGCATTTCGTATCCATGGGGGCTGCTCACGGTCCGTTCCCCAGAAGACACTTCGTCTTTACAGCAGCACAGAGTTTAATTTCGCTGTTTTTCCGGAAGCTCCAACCCGGTTTCCTAAGCGGTTATTATTAAGAAATTCGGGTAATGACAATAGTTCCACGCTTTTCCGCGATTCCTATTTTCAGAAATTAGTTGGAAATCTGTCGTTTGATACCCAGTTATCCCGGCCAGCTGTTGTTTTTTTAAATTCAGAATATTGGGGAATTCAAAACATTACGGAGCGTTATGACAAATATTATTTAGAGAAAAAATATGGCGTGAATCGTGACAATGTGGACCTGATTGACGTGGAAGGGATCGAAGTAGAGGAAGGTGATGCCGTGAAGTATAATGAGTTAATGGCTTTTGTCAACGCAAATTCTCTTACAACTCCCGTTAATTATGCTGCGATTAAAACGATGATCGATCTGGAAAACTTTACTGATTATCAGATTGCAGAGATTTTCAGTGCCAATACGGACTGGCCGCATAAAAACACCAGGCTTTGGAGAAATAAAGTAAATTACAATCCTGACGCTAACGTACCTTATGGGTCAGACGGACGGTGGAGATGGATGTTATATGATACGGATATTGCCCTTGGATTAAATGTTGGAGCAAATGCAAACTCAATTCCAAATGCAAGAACAGGCGGCGCACCATCAGCTATACTTAATAAGCTTCTGGATAACGCAGAATATAAAACCTACTTTATTAATCGCGTAGCTGACCTATTGAATTCCACCTTTCTGCCATCACGTTCTGTTACTTTACTAAACGCAACCAAGGCGTTATATGAACCTTTGATCGACGAGCATCTGGCGAGATGGAAATCACCTGTGAACAGGGCTTTCTGGAATCAAAGCATTAACGAAATGGCAACATTTTTAAATGACAGAGGGTCAAATTTCCAGAATCATATCCGTGCTAGTTTAGGTTCTTCCTACACCAATTTTGCGCTTACCATTCAAGTGAGCGATCCTGACCGGGGTTATGTGAAGGTTAATAAGATGAACATTTTACCCACTACCGACGGATTATCCGCATTACCGTATCCATGGACAGGAACCTATTTTCAAAACAATGAGATAACCTTAACGGCGATTTCAAAAGATGGAAATCACTTTCAAAGATGGGAAAAATCGGGTGTCAGTTACGCGACAACGTCTGAGATTAAAGTAACTTCCACATCGAGTGCGTTGGAATTCAGAGCAGTGTTCGCCGACGGGCCATTACCGGTTACATTGCGTTCATTTGATGCTAAACGTGCTGAAAATAAAATAATCGTGTCATGGGAAACTACCGCAGAAGTCAACAATGACTATTTCGAAGTCGAAAAATCAGCTGACGCAAAGAATTGGTCTTTACTGGCGACATTGAAGGGAGCGGCGACAACAAAGGTACTTCAGGAGTACAAAACAGTTGACGAGCAGCCATTTCCAACACTTAACTATTACCGTCTGAAACAGGTTGACTTTGATCGGACAACAACCTTTTCTCGTATTGTTTCAGTCGATATGGGTAATTTTCAGATCAATAAATTATGGCCTAATCCAGTGGCCGATGTGTTAAATATTTCGCTCGATCAGTCCGTCGACTCCGGTGAATATGAGATTATGGATATCAACGGAAGGGTTGTGAAAAAGCCCCAAAAACTATCCGCGACTTCTGCACTTACGATTCCGGTTGGAAATCTGGACACAGGAATATATCTGATAAAAATTAGAACAAATGACGGCGTGAACCATATCGGTCGGTTCGTAAAGCAGTAAGACACCTTCTAAAATAAGTCTCAAAAAGATCAAAAAAAACCTGGTCATCCCGGAAATTCCGCGAGGGCCAGGATTTTATTTTTACATGAAAGCCACTTACTAAGGATTACAGCTTGCTGACATAAATGGCATGTCGGGCACAAATTACTGGAAATTGACTGCTATTTATGCAGTCACTATTTTCTGATGGCAACCAATAACAGACAGGTATATCTCATTTTAGCTGGTTGTGATAGATGCAGCTTTACAGGTGATATTGCAATGCAGTAATACGTCAGCATTAAATTATAAATTTGTCAAAAATGACTGATTAAATATTTATTAAAACCTGTTAATCAAACCATTAACAATTAATTTCCAATATTTATCCAGCGTATTATTTTACACCGCACATTTGTAAAAAAACTTGATAGTTTTCGTTTCAGTCTAGTAAAACTCATCCCAGAGCAAGTAAACGGACTTTCGAAGGTATCATGTCAAAACTGACAGTTTGTCACGGCACTTGATGTAATTTATTCGCTGGTACGGGGTTTTTAAGGATTAAGCAGTACGACAGAAAATCTGAAAAGAATCTTCGTCACGAATTAAGAATCAAATAATTTTAACTTTTAATATATAACAATGGGAAAAATAATTGGCATAGACTTAGGAACTACGAACTCCTGTGTAGCTGTCATGGAAGGTAATGAGCCTGTCGTAATCGCAAATAGCGAAGGTGCTCGTACGACTCCTTCTGTGGTTGCGTTTATGGATAATGGCGAACGTAAAGTAGGTGCGCCTGCCAAACGTCAGGCAATCACCAATCCCAAGCATACGATTAGTTCTATCAAGCGTTTCATGGGTAAAAAGTATGACGAGGTTTCCAGTGAAATGAAAACAATCGCATACAGTGTTGAAAAAGGCCCAAACAACACGCCGCGTATTCCAATCGGAGACCGTTTATATACTCCACAAGAAGTTTCGGCATTCATTTTGCAAAAAATGAAACAAACCGCTGAGGATTATTTAGGGGTAGAAGTAACAGAGGCAGTAATCACTGTTCCTGCTTATTTCAATGATGCTGAACGTCAGGCAACCAAAGAAGCAGGTCAAATTGCTGGTTTGGATGTTAAACGTATCATTAACGAACCAACTGCTGCTGCCCTGGCCTACGGTCTTGACAAGCAACATATCGATATGAAAATTGCAGTTTTCGATTTAGGTGGCGGTACGTTCGACGTATCGGTACTTGAACTTGGAGACGGAGTTTTCGAAGTAAAATCAACAGACGGTGATACCCACCTTGGTGGTGATGACTTCGACCAGGTGATCATCAACTGGCTTGCTGCTGAATTCAAAACCGACGAGGGTGTAGATCTTACAAAAGATCCTATGGCTTTGCAACGTTTGAAAGAAGCTGCTGAAAAAGCAAAAGTTGAGCTTTCAAGCTCTACGCAAACGGAGATCAATTTACCATACATTTTCCCGGTAGATGGTATTCCGAAACACCTTGTTCGTTCATTGACTCGTGCCAAATTTGAACAATTGGCAGACAGCTTGTTCCAACGGATGATGGAACCTTGCAAGAGAGCGATGAAAAATGCAGGTTATTCAAACAGCGATATCAGCGAAGTAATTCTTGTCGGTGGATCAACCCGTATTCCTCGTGTTCAGGAAGAAGTTGAGAAATTCTTTGGAAGAAAACCTTCGAAAGGTGTTAACCCGGATGAAGCGGTTGCTGTTGGTGCTGCAATTCAAGGTGGTGTTTTAACAGGTGAAGTGAAAGACGTTCTTTTGTTAGACGTAATTCCTTTGTCACTTGGTATCGAAACTTTGGGTGGTGTTTCTACGAAACTGATCGAAGCGAACACAACAATTCCATCGAAGAAAACGGAAGTGTTCTCAACGGCTGCTGATAACCAGCCTTCTGTTGAGATCCACATCTTGCAGGGAGAGCGTCCTTTGGCGAATCAAAACCGTACATTGGGTCGTTTCCACCTATCTGATATTCCGCCGGCACAACGTGGTACTCCTCAAATTGAGGTTACTTTCGATGTGGATGCGAATGGTATCCTTCACGTTTCTGCGAAAGATAAAGGAACTGGAAAGGAACAGAAAATTCGTATTGAAGCTTCAAGCGGATTAACGGATGCGGAAATCAACCGTATGCGTGAAGAAGCAAAAGCTAACGAAGCTTCTGATAAAGCAGAACGCGAAAAAATTGAAAAAATAAACGGAGCAGACAGTCTGATTTTCTCAACTGACAAACAGTTGAAAGAATTTGGAGACAAGTTATCTGAGCCGAACAAAACCGCTATTGAAGGTGCACTTGCTGAACTGCGTACTGCACATTCTAGTCAGGATTTGACTGGTATTGATACTGCGATGGAAAAATTAAATGCTGCATGGCAGGCTGCATCTCAGGAGATGTATGCTCAGGGAGGTGAAGGCCAGCAAGGTGCTCCTGGAAATCCACAAGGTAATGGAGCCAGCGAAGGTGCCAATGCAGAAGATGTTACTGATGTAAACTTCGAAGAAGTTAAATAAGGTACAGCAATTCAAAAAAATCCCCTTCTTTTAGTTGGGGATTTTTTTTCAGCTCATTTTTTGAAAGTGCGTAAATAATCTCCATCGGTATGACATTAAGTTGGCTGAAATCCTGGCATAAGTTTTTATTACTGAGAGCAACCCATTCATCGGCATACAAAACGAATTCTACATTTATGGATAACATGATGACTTTACCTGAGTTAAAATATCTGTCTCCCACAACCCGTGAGAAAGCTATGACCATAGCGCAGGATTTAATCAAAACAACTAATATTTCTCCAAAAGATGCTGTTGCAAAAGCGATTCTGATTGCTAAAAACTGGGCAGTTAAAAGTATCAATCGCAACGTTTGGAAAAAATTAAAGTCAATTGAAAAGGAAACGATATGAGTGATTCAAATCAGAGATTTAAAGGACAAACCGTAATTGTGACTGGTTCCAGTTCTGGAATTGGTAAAGCTTGCGCTGTATATTTTGGTCAGCTTGGTGCAAACGTCGTTGTTAATTACAGCGGCAATCAGGAAGCTGCCGATAAAGTTCTGGAAGAAATCATTAGCAATGGTGGTGCCGGAATTGTCGTAAAAGCTGATGTAAGCAAGGAAGAGGAAGTAAAGGCGATGTTTAACCAAACGGTCAGTAAGTTTGGAAAACTTGACATTCTGGTGAGTAATGCAGGCATGCAACAGGACGCATCCTTTTTGGAAATGACTTTAAAAGAATGGCAAAAGGTGATTGACGTCAATTTGACGGGTCAGTTTCTTTGCACACGCGAAGCAGCACGTCAGTTTGTTGCGCAGGAAAAAGCTGCGACGAAGGATGGTGATGTTGATCACAGTGAACTTTCAACTGGAAAAATTATCCTGATGAGTTCTGTTCACGATATTATACCATGGGCTGGTCACGTGAATTATGCAGCTTCAAAAGGTGGCGTGATGATGCTGATGAAATCTATTTCTCAGGAGCTTGCACATCACAAAATACGGGTTAATTCCGTTAGTCCCGGAGCGATAAAAACAACAATTAATAAAGAAGTTTGGTCGGATCCGGAAAAATATAAGGACTTACTCAAACTGATACCATATAAGAGGATTGGTACACCGCTTGATGTTGCCAAAGCTGTTGCCTGGCTTGCCTCTGACGACTCTGACTATGTTAATGGCGAAACGTTATATATTGATGGTGGAATGACACTTTATCCCGAATTTGCAGACAACGGTTGATCATGTATCGACCGTTTTTTTTGAATATATTATTGGACGATCTCAGCTCTGGTGACTTTCAAATTATAATATTTCATCCCTGCTATTTGCGGCTGTCTTTTGCCGTTGTAAGTATAATATTTTCCATCAAAATAGATTGTCGCCAAACCTTCCAATTCTTCAAAATCCGGCAGGTTGCCACAGACAAATCCTGCGTCTACTGAATCGTAAGTTCCGGGAATAGAAACAAACACAACGTATCGTTTTTCTGTCGAATCATAGAACACCCTTCCCGTCTGGTTCGTAACAGTTTTTATAACTTTTCCCGAATAGCAATTTTCTACATCAGGATTTGGAGCCGTCTTCTCCTTACGACATCCCCATGTCGCAAGGATAAGGACTGATATCCAAAACAACATTGATTTTAGCAGGCTCATTTGACGTCTGGTTTTGTGTACATTAATAAAGACACAAAACGCCCCTTCGCGTTGGAACCGTAATACGAATCTTTACTTGTAATACTCAAAATCAATTCAATGCCACTTCAATTTCAGGTATTGTGAAGATAGAAGATATCAACCTTCATTGTTTTATTTATCCTATTTACAACCATTTGATCTTCATGCGCGTCTTAAGGTTATAAGCAAAACCTTCTGCCATGAAAAACCTGATCATAGTAACATTACTTTGTATTTCCTGCTGGGCATGTGATACAAAAAAAGACGAGGTCCTTGAGATCCAGGACCAAACGGTTAGCGCATCTTATCGCAAAATGACTTCTGTTACCATTCCCGGACAAGCGTTGATTGTCAATGTATTGGAATTAAATGAGAGCCGGTGTCCGCTCAATGTCAATTGTATTCAGGCAGGCGGCGTCGATCTTGAATTAAGTATTTCCGATGGTACGAACAAAGTAAATATTCCTGTGTCGTTCAAAAGTGACAGTAAAGCATCAGGCCATCAGACATTTATGCTTGGAAATCAAAATTATTCCCTGGTCGTGCACGAAATCCTGCCCTATCCGGCAACAACACAAACACCCGATCTTGATGAATACAAAGTGAATCTTTCTATTGAAAAAATATAGTTAAATCCTCTTTCTTCGAGTGTACAATAAAAAAGCTGTTTAAGATATACTTTAAACAGCTTTTTGACTTTTACGATATTATTTAAATAACTTCTTGAAGTTATCCCTGAACATTTGATCGATCATCAGTTTTCTACAAAACTCAGCATAAATTTACCCTCAAATTAGACTGAGCCAACTCATGCAAATTTCTGTTATACTGAAACGTTTCTTTAACTTCTTCGCAAAAAATTCATGGATAGCGATCGTATGGACTTTGGTGATTCTGGCCGTCTGCACGTTGCCTGGAAAAAATGTCCCAAACCCTCCATTCCCTAATTTTGACAAACTTGTTCATTTAGGCATGTTTGTGGTCTGGTCTGTTTTGTGGCTTCTGTCCTACCCTGCCAAGGGTAAACTGATCATTATTTTAGGAATGGCCTATGGT
This sequence comes from Dyadobacter sp. HNCC25DJ186, assembly GCF_056895235.1. NCBI lineage: Bacteria > Pseudomonadati > Bacteroidota > Cytophagia > Cytophagales > Spirosomataceae > Dyadobacter > Dyadobacter sp. HNCC25DJ186. The sequence continues at coordinate 48,381 of NZ_JBXHAS010000008.1, read as the reverse complement.
CTGGGCATTGAATTTTACCAACAGATCCTGCCATTCGATCGCACTTTTGACTGGTGGGACGCCTTGGCAGATTCTGTTGGTGTTTTACTGGGTTATGGATTCAAGACTCTTATTCTTGACCGTTATCTCCAGCGTTTATATTGATTAATCAGGCCGTTCGTTGAACTGTCGTGGTTTGACACCGGCCAGTCGTTTTGCAATTCCGGATAGATTTTATTAGCCAATTGTTTGCCTAATTCAACACCCCATTGGTCAAAGCTGAAAATGTTCCAGATAATTCCCTGGACGAAGATCTTATGTTCGTACATCGCCAACAGACTTCCCAAAACCTTCGGCGTGATTTTTTTCACAAGGAATGAGTTGGTAGGTTTATTACCCTGGAACACTTTGAACGGTGTAAGGAAATCTATCTCTTCTTTACTCTTGCCCGCAGCCTTCAATTCTTCGCTTGCTTCTTCATAGGTTTTACCATTCATAAGCGCCTCTGTCTGGGCGAAAAAGTTAGACAAAAGCATTTTATGGTGTTCGCCAATCGGATTGTGGCTTATAGCTGGTGCAATAAAATCGGCAGGAATAACCTTGGTTCCCTGGTGGATCAATTGATAAAAAGCATGCTGTCCGTTCGTACCAGGCTCGCCCCAGATTACCGGACCGGTCTGGTAGTTAACAGCTTCTCCGTTTCTTCCAACATATTTACCATTACTTTCCATATCTCCCTGCTGGAAATAGGCAGCAAAACGGTGCATATATTGATCGTAAGGCAGAATGGCATGTGTTTGCGCATCAAAGAAATTGTTATACCAAACACCCAAAAGTCCAAGGATTACAGGAATATTTCTTTCCAGTTTGGTCGTACGGAAATGATTATCCATATCGTGCGCACCAGCCAAAAGCTGCTCAAAATTCTGATAACCTATAAAACAAGCGATTGACAGACCAATAGCAGACCACAGAGAATAGCGGCCACCAACCCAGTCCCAGAAACCAAACATATTTTCAGGATCTATACCAAATTTTTCAACTTCGGACTGATTGGTTGAAATCGCTACAAAATGCTTTTTAACATGCTCTTCGTCACCCGCTTTCTCCAGAAACCATCCGCGCGCTGTCAATGCATTCGTCATCGTTTCCTGCGTTGTAAAAGTCTTGGAGGCGATCATGAATAAAGTTGTTTCAGGATTAAGCGACTTGATCGTCTCAGCAATGTGCGTTCCGTCAACATTAGAAACAAAGTGAACATTCAAACCTTTTTTTCCATACGATTTAAGTGCTTCCGTCACCATCACAGGACCTAAATCACTTCCACCGATACCAATATTGACGATATCAGTGATTTCTTTACCAGAATATCCTTTCCAGGATCCCGAGCGGACTTTGTTAGAGAAATCCTTCATTTTCGCCAGGACTTCGTTCACGTCAGGCATAACGTCTTTACCATCCACCATCACCGGCGTATTTGACCGGTTTCTTAATGCAGTATGTAAAACCGAACGTCCTTCCGTCGCATTAATTTTTTCACCATTGAACATTTGCTCGATGGCGTCAGACAAACCGCATTCTTCTGCCAGCTGAACCAGATATGATCTCGTTCTCGTGGTGATTCTGTTTTTCGAATAATCGAGAACAATGTCACCGAAACGAATCGAAAACTTACGATGACGTTCAGGATCTTCCAGAAATAAATCTTTAAGGTGCTTTTGTGAAATTGTTTTATGGTGGGTTTTCAGCTTTTTATATGCTGCTGTTTGATCAAAGGGTGTCGACTGAAGCATGAGTTGAACGTTATTTATGTTTAAAAAATCATTTTTTATTAAAGCGTAGAGTAAAAAAATTTACTGATAGCCCAACACAAAAGTAGCGTTTTAAGCCACTTTTGATCATTTAAAGTGTGGAAAATTATGAATTAATAACTTTGGAAGTTCTTTCCCAGGACGTTCCGGACTATTTACGTGCGGATAGGAAGTCATTACCTGACTGATCGTTGGCAGTTCATGTTCATCTCTCAAATTTTAAGTTTGACACCTACCTTATTAATCAATCCTGTTATCACCACCACGATCAGAGAAAAAAGCAGTGACTTAATTATACCAACCACTCCCGTTCTTACAATCACAGGTAAACTTATACCAGCAAGAGTGATCACTGCATACCATACGTATGGAATCAGATAACAGGTCAAAGTCGAAGTTCCGGCGGGCTTTAAAATTTGCGCCCAGTTTTTTCTTCCTCTTAAATCTGTAAGCCAGTAAAAGAATGCAAACGTCACAAAACTTATTCCTGAACATATTCCCAACCATGCAGGCGTTGCCCTGATTTTTGAAATCCCCCAAAAAGGCCGGGTCCCAAAGCCATAAGCCAGTGAGATTATTCCAAGCGTTATTAAGATGGTAATGAAAGTTGCCGGGTTTAAACGGTTGGCATATTTCCGGTATAAAACAGAAGCCAAAACTCCGCCCATTGTAAAACCCGGCATAGACCCGCTACCTGCAATCCAGACCTGTTCTTTTACCTCGTCAAGAAATTTCAGGATACCGGCAAAGTCAGCCAGATTAAAAAGGACAAAAAATAGCCAGGCCATGACAATCAGCACGATACGGTCACGGATAAAAAGGTATATGGTTGCGCAAAGCAAATATGACCAGCCGATCAGCCCCAGAATTCCATACCAATGTGGCTTCATCCAGGTAACATCACTTCCTTCTCCTCCTTTATAAACAACAGCAAGTCCGGCCAGCAACATATAACCAATAAATTTCAGCAAGGTATAAAAGGACTTTTTACGAGGATCTCCGGGATATACATTCCAGATCAGAAAAAACGCGATGACCATCAATATTTGCCATATATATTTACTGATTATCATTTCGCTATGCGCATTTTCGAGATTTACGGTAAAAAATCCCATTAAAAGCAAAGCAACGGTTCTTTCTCCGATATGCATTAAGATGGTTGTATCCGTGTCTCCTTTTGATTTTCGGTTGGCAATTGCAAACGGAATGGACAAGCCTACGATGAAGAGAAACGTTGGGAATATAATGTCAGAAAAACCCATGGCGTCGTCAGGACCGGCGCTATGTTCAAGCCATTTCGGAATACCTTCGAGCGTCCATAAGTCGTTTACAAAAATCATCAGGAACATGGTCACTGCCCTGAAAATATCAATAGAATCAAGTCGGTTTAGGGAAATTTTCGAAGTCATGTAGTATTGTTATTTACCTTTTCTAAAAATTGAGTGAAACAATATTTCTGTGCGGCTGGTTTTATCGGATCGATCAGTTTCCCGATCAGTTCCAGTTTAACAAATGATGGAAAAAAGAATCCTCATCTTATATCTGGTTGATGAGCAATAATATTATCCCGCTTCACTCCAAAACCAGCCAGGTATATCCCTTCGCGGGCAGCGTTAGTTTTATTGAAACATTGTAGTCACGATCTACCTGATATGACTTCGCAGCATTCTCCTTTTCTCTGATTTGGATCGTTTGATGTTTTCCTGTATAGTAAACTGGCAACTTTATGTCGCGGACGATATTTTCACCGAGCGGATTATAAACCATCACCAAACCTTTCTCCTTCAATGACGGGTTGACGTGCATCATGCCATCCCAATCTCTGCCGTCTGCGCGCCGCAAATGGACCATGTCCGAGTTCAAAATATCCCTGTATTTCTTGTACCACTGAATCACATTTTGAACTGTCTTTTTTGTCGTTTCTGTATCATACAATCTCGGCCCGCGGTAACAAGCCTGAATACCTGCCCCGTAATATTGCATCATCAGTTGCTCATAGGCATCCAGATGTTCTGAAAGCGGTTCAAGAATAGCATCCGGGCCTCCACCCTGATATTTGGTCAACGGAACAAATCCCCAAACCATGGACGGTGTTTCATTCCATGATGCATCGTAGATATTCTGTCGGTTTAGTAACATCTGCTGGTCACGGGACAATGAAAAATTCACTTCCCGATAACCTAATGCAATTTTATTTGTCCCATCCAGAAAATACCAGTCCGGTGCGTTGACATAAATTCCGTTTTCGTTACACCAGTGATAAAGACTTTTCTGCAATGCCATTTGTTTCCATTGTGAGTCGTGTAAGCCTTCATGTCCGGGATGGGTTGTGGACGCGCAGACATCACCGGGATAGGGCCCGTCATTTTCAAAAATATTGAACCCGGTATATGTCATGAAAAGTTTGAGTTTTTCCAGATAAGCCAGTCCCCACTTACTTCCCATGCAAGGTGCGTTACCAAAAAAAGCACCGCCCGGTTTGCCGGTTTTGGGATCAATCACATCGTCCTCAGAACTTATTTTTCGCGAACTGAATAGAGAATAACTGCCAATAAAAATATTTTTGCTATGCGCATAATCTGCCAGTTCTTTCCATTTTTTCAGATTGGCTGCGGAGGTATCTTCCAGATCACAATGACTTCCAAAACTCAGGATCAAAGCTTCATAACCCGTTTCGGCACATTGATCGATTGCCGTTTTTACTTCTGCATCATTCTTACTCACCAGATGCATGAAAATCGGGTTGCTCGTTGTCCATGGCGCAATAGTCCTGTACATCTTACGAATCGCCAGTCCATTTCGCTCGCGGTCATAACGATCCTGCAAGAGTTCGTAAGTTCTAATTGACTCAAAATGCCCGCCTTTTTTCAGGTCAACCCCAACACTGACCTTCGGGTGAACTTCAAGTAAACAAGGTGTTTGAAAACGATAATTGACCTGGGAAGTATAGGCCGAATCCCTTTTCCAATGCGTCGCCTGATCACTCAACTTGTAACGCATTGCATTGTTGAAAGCAAAATTATTTTCAACATAAATTCCGTTTGGTATTGCCATTTGTTCCGTGTTTCCTTCCACAGCACTTTCCTCTTCCACAACCGCCAGAATCTCATTCACCACCTGATCGAGCCTGACATTTTTGTCTGTGTTATTTTGTAAAGTCACCCACTTGCTGATCAGAGGAATTCCTTCAAAAATGGAATAATGCACAGCTACATCCAGTCCGTTCAATGCTGGCAAAGCAGATTGGAAATAAAATGTGATCGATTTTCCTGCTGGATTTTTTTTATTCCCCGTCCACATCGGGGTTTTCCAGTTGAGATAAGGTTTAATATCTTCAACAGTATATTTGACATAATGAAAAGCACTATCCGAGGTTTTAAACGAATCGATCCATTCCGGTAACAAATAAGCATTTTCCTTCTGTCCATATAATCCTCCGACGGAATAAGCTTTTCCGTTAATTGTCAAACGCGCTTCCGGCTTTACGGCCCTTAAAAGTTGTTGTCCGTTGCTTAAATTTTTAAAATCAGTACATGCCAGATCAGGCGTTATACGAAAAGTCCTTTTTAAAAGTCCGTTGTATAATACGATATCACGTCCATCTTTACTCTGGAAAACCTGCGCCTTTTCAGCAGCAGGCCTAACCAGCCAATCGGCAGGTTTTTTATTTTCAAATTCAGTTTTCCAGACTGGAAGTTGCTGGGCAAATGTTGTGTTCAACAAGCTGCTAAAAAACAGCAAAATAATTTTCAAACGAATATGTAGAGTCGGGCCCATGTATATGTTTAGGAATTTTACAATAAACATAAGATTCCTAAACATAGTATCAACGGATAAGGCGCATTTATTTTGGGAAAGCGGATACTATCAATCTTTTTTTGACAGAAATAATGGCGGGTGCTGCTAAAAGTTAAAGATTAATGGAATGATCAAGCACTGGGCCCGGCTCCCCAATCCGTCCGGATGCATTGACCTGTTCAAAGTAATTGTACCAACCTGCATCAACAACCATTTTCTGAAAACTTTTAACCAGATCCTGAGTTGGAAATTTCCAGATTGCAAAGTACTGGAAGCCATTAAAGTTATCAATCGTGCTATCGTTAAATGACCATGTTATAATCTCTACGCCGGAGGCCAACACATTTTCAACAGCTCCGCCCACGGCGGTAACGTAGGCGGTACGATCAGAAGTTGGCAGGTCAAGCCAGGCTTGTTTTGGATTCCACATTTCAACGAAAATATACATAAATTTTGCGTTTAAGGATGAAATCAAATTTACTCAATCTATATGTGTAAAAATTTAATTCTTAGCAAACGGCAATCTTAACCTTATAATATTGAGTTACTTACAAAGTAAACGGGTCAGATATTCAGATTACTCTTTTTTTAGAATTCCTTTATCAACACTGTCATTAATCAAATTCTCCGCATAATTCCAGATAGATTCTGAACCATATCGCATCACACTTTTTTTATCATATACCTTCTGATAATCCACATCAAATTCTTTCCAGGTCCCGCCATTGTTGGAAACATTTTGCAGCAGCGGTTCCAGGCGGTCCATTGATTTTGCGAACTTGGCTTCGGCGGTTTCTCCGGTTTCAAATTCTTCCCAGACCGCAATCATTTCATCGCGCTGCGCATCCGGCAATAATCCAAAAATCCTTTTTGCGGCCAATAATTCTTCGTCGGTATTTGTATGATTTTTTACCGTATCATAAATAAATGTATCTCCTGCATCAATTTCAACAATATCATGAATCAAAACCATTTTGACCACTTTTAAAATATCAATCGGAACGTTTGAATGCTGCGATAAAATGATAGCCATCATGGCCAGATGCCAGCTGTGTTCAGCATCATTTTCATGACGATCACTGTTAAATAATTTCGTACGGCGCTGAATGTATTTTAGCTTGTCGATTTCTTTAATAAATTCAATTTGTTTGATTAAATCTTCAGTTTGCATCGGGTTATAAAAAAGTGGTACGATTCAGTGTCAGGAGAAAGTAAAGCTAATAAATTTAGATTTTTGTAAGGCAGCAAATCTTGGTAGATAATGATTAAAATGAAAAATGCAGACTCCTATATCAGGAACCTGCATTTTTTGTCACCGAAATTATCCTAAGCCATCAAAGCCTTCCGTGCATATTCAACACATTTTGCAGTTTCTTTAACCGCATCCGAACCTGCGGGAATTTCATATTCCAGCTCAATCGTAGCGGGGAATTTATATTTATTTTTTCGCATCAGTTCCAGTGCTGCGATTATTGGCGTATCACCCTCACCCCAGGATACATTCTGTCCGCCATTCGCTTTTGACTTCCGGTCTTTCGTATGCATGCTGACAATATTTTCATGTTTGGCCTTGATCAATTCCAACGGATCGAAACCGGCTGCCACATAATGCCCCATATCAAAGTTAAGCGCATTGTATTTTGACTGTTCAAGGGCAACGTCCCAGGCGGTAAAGGTCTGCTGTAAATGTCCATGATATCCAACGTAAATTTTATTCTTTGCCGCCAAATCGCCTAACCGTTTTGTTTGCGCCGGATCGGTTGGAAGCTCAACTGTCGCCTGGTTTGCTCCAAGTGCTTTCGCCGCCCGAAATGCATAATCCACCTCTTCATCAGTATTGTTTACGCCCAAAGCCGACGGCTTGAATGCATAAATACTGACCCCGGCGTCATTGTACATTTTCCGAAGCTGCATAAACTTTTCCATTGGCACTTTGGAACGCCATAATGCTATTTTTTTTGCGTATTCTGCTTGCTCCGCTTTTTGTTCGGGTGTGAGTTCCGGCCGCTGACCGGGTGTGCCGGAAGGACGCGGCGGTGCAATTGGTGCTCCCGCAAACGTTTCAGCCGCGGGTCCCATCAGTTCGATTGCGCTGATATTACTATCAATACAATATTGCAAAACCTGCTCGGCACTGCTTGGCATACTGCGCCAGGAATAACTGATCACACCGATTTGCACACCGTTAAACTGCGAATTCGGTTTGCCAAGATTTTTTATATAAGCAGGCATACCAAAACCTGATTCTGAAATAAGTGCCATACCGGCCACAGCCAGCGAAGACGCACCTAAAAACTGCCTTCTGGAAATTTCCTGATGTTTCATATGAGATTATACTTTAAAGCTGATTTAGATTATTGTATAAAGGAGAACAGTACACGATTCTATCGTATTTAAAAGGGATATTCAGTATTTTCAGGAAGTGGTTCCACAACGACCTTCATCCATTTTCCAGCCACTTTGATAACGACAATATTCCTGTCTTTGTCATAAAACATAGTTCCATTTCCCGCCCCTTTTAATTCTTTAAAATTGACATGTTTTGCATCGTCTCCGTAATTTTGTTCAGCATCTTTTTCCGGTTGTTTTTCCAGAATATCTTCTTTTCCAACGTTACCCAAAGTCAGCGCATTTGTCATTTTTAATGATCCGTAAAAAACAGCTTTATCGCGGCCAAATAAAAATGAGTGTTGGCGAACATCCGAGCCAAGCTTGAACCAGTTGTAAGCATTTTCAGAATGATCATAGGCAGTGCTATAATAATATGCCTCAGCAACGGGGCGATCAAGTTCAGTATGTTTATTAACCAAAAAAGTGATCCGCGATTTATCGTCGCTGGCATACCCTTCAAAAACGTGATAGCCCCATCGCTTACGATTTCTTTCCTGTGCATTTCCCCGAACCTGAATCATGTAGGGTGTGCTTAAAATACCTTCAATCGTTGTGTACATGGGCGTGATCTTAGGATTAAATCCGAAACTATATCCACGCTCCTTCCATTTGTCCCAGGTACTGTCCACATCCGATGAGAGTACAACCCGATGCTGTTCTGAATTTCTGGAAGCAGGGAGCACTTTAATATAATTGGACAAAAGACCAGGTTTAGGAGTTCTTTGAGCATTTACATTTGAAGCAGCGCCCGCCGAAATTATGACGATCAGCAGATAAAATTTGAGGAAATAATTGAGCGACATGGTATTTAAATTATTTGTGAGTAACGAAAAGCAGGTCTATTTTGACAACTCAATCTGCTTGCTCGTCCTCATATATCCAACCAAAGCCGTAATTTCCTTATCCGATAAATCATTCAGCAAACCGGGAGGCATCATCGAAACGGGTGTTGTCTCCCGTGTCTGGATATCGGATTTATTGATCGCCACGGCATCCTGTCCCACAATCCGAAGCGTGATCTGCCGCTCAGTTTCCTTGGCAATATTGCCAACATAAGTTCGTCCATCGCGCGTGGTGACCACCACCATTTTATAATCGTCCTGAATTTCACCACTTGGATCCAGGATGTTTCCAAGCAAATAATCAAGATTAGCACGGTTCGAACCGGTAAGTTCCGGCCCGATAATTCCGCCCTCGCCATACATTTTATGACACGGTGCACAGGTTTTTTTAAAAATCAACCTGCCCTGACCCAGATTCGCCTGACTAACGTTATGATCAGTTAATAGATTTTTGTATTTTTTGTAAGCATTTTCATCAAACGCCACGTGATCGATCGGTCCCCACACTTCAACAAACCCACTGCCAACCACACGTCTCAACTGCCTCGCAACATAAGTCGGAATATCTTTTTTTGAAATAATATTTTTAGATATAGCCTGTGTTAAAATCCATCCCGATTTAGGTCTTGACGCAAGGGTCTGAATAGCTTCGGCTTTTTCCGCAGTACTGAACTTTGGATAACGTTCAACGAGCAGCCTTGCAAGTGATTCATCGTCAAATCCCGCCATGGCACGGATCGCGTCAATGCTGATATTGTCGTCATCAAGCAGTGCAGGTAACTCTTTGACCAATTCCGGGCGTTGTCTTACCGCTAATAATTGCAATGATTTACGACGCTGGTCGGCTGTTGCATTTTTATTCTTCAAAACAACAAGCGCATTTTTTGCAGCCTCAGTATCTCCAAAATGATTTGATATTTCATAGGCCAGCTGGGCGACAGGTTTTCCCTGCGATTTCAAACCGGCATAAACAGCATTCCAATTCGCAGGTGTTTTAAGATCTGTTCTTCCTTCCAGTCCGTCGCGCATGCCTTCCAGCAGCGAAACCTGATTGGTCGTCTTTTTACCTACCAATGAAACCAACCGTTCAACCACATCAGCATCTACGGTTCTTCGCGCTATGAACTGCGTAACCATTGGAATTTTACTTTGAACGGCGAGTTCCAGCGCGCGGGGAGTATTTTCCTGTATTAATGGCTCAATTCCATACCAGGTCATCTTTGGAAGATTGTGGTCGTTCGCGTCTTCCTGATGTGATAACAAACCTTTTGCGATATCCCACCGGTCGTCATAACCCAACCGCTGCAAAGCCGAAGCCAGATAGAGCCGAACAACAGCGGATTGCTCGCCACTGGCAAGCTGAGCAAATTTTGCAAGAACCTCCTTCCCTACGTTTTTATCTTCGGTCAAAAACTGGATAGCCCATGCTCTGACATATTCGTCTTTATCAGACAAAGCATCCAAGAGCATTTTATTATCCAGACCACCCGTTACCTGCAGACTCCACATGGCACGCAGGCGCCAGTCAGGGTTGGTATTTTTGGAGTAAATCGAAAATAACTTATCATAGGTTTCTTTTTCCAAAGGTTTTTTTGAAGCGCGGTTCTGAAGTATAATCCTGGCCCTTCTGGCATGCCACTCGCTTTTACTTATTTGTAGATCAACTAATTCACTTTCAGAAAATTTTGTAAGATCGGCATACCGGTTTTTCCAGTTTTCAGCCAGGGAGACTTTGGGCATAATCCTGAAAATCCGTCCGGTTTCTGAATTCAAAACATCCGAACCGCAAATATCTGCATCATGCCAATCAAGCACATAAAGCCCGCCTTCCGGCCCGACTTCCATACTAAATCCAACCCATTGTGCATTATTTGCCATCATGAAATCATCCCCATGTTTCCCGGAAAAACCAGAACCCTTGCGTTCCAGAACATCGGATAAAATGCCGTGTTCGTGAATGTTAGCCATAAAAATTCTGCCTTTTTCCGTTTCGGGAAATGCATCAGAAAGATATACACGCGCTCCCCCATGGGCTGAGCGATGGCTGTGATCTGCAATGGTTTTGATATCATTGTAAACATACGGATTGAAATGCTGGCCTCCCTGACGGTGATAAATTCCTCCCGGCACAACATGCCACAAATGGGGAATGACGCAGGCTGTCATCAACAGCTGCCCTTTTGCGTCATAATCTATGCCCCACGGATTACTGAATCCATGTGCAACAACTTCAAATTTACCTTTGACAGGATGGTAGCGCCAAACTCCGCCGTTAATATCAGTTCCTTCCTTCAAAGTGTCGGTTGGGAAAGGATCTTTGTGCCTGAAAATCCTGCCTTTCCCAATTGGTTTCCCAACTTTCGACGGTGTTGCAAAACCCTGTAAACCGTATAACCAACCATCCGGGCCCCAGTGAAAACTGTTTAAGGTTTCATGTCGGTCACGGATTCCCCAGCCTGTCAGCCGAACTTCAATGGCATCCATATCCGCCTTGTCATCCCCGTTTTTATCGGGTACAAAAAGCAGATTTGGTGGAGCTCCCACGAACACACCGTCAAAACCTACGGCGATCGCGGACGGAAAAGCGATACCTTCCATAAAAACGGTTCGTTTGTCGGCTACTCCGTCGTGATCGGTATCTTCGAGAATCAGAATTCTGCTGTCACCTGAATTTGAAAAACCTTTTCCGCGGGATTCATAATCCTTGTTTTCGGCGATCCACATACGCCCGCGGTCATCCCAGCAAAAAGCCATCGGCTGCGTCATCATCGGCTCAGAAGCCCATGCACTCACCTGAAAACCATCTTTGATTGTCATGGCGGCAACTGCTTCCTGTGCACTTAAAAACTTTGCTTCTCTTCCCTCCTTCTGAGCAATTGCCCACAAGGCAGCAGTGTTGTAAGTTCCGTTATTCCCTATAAATTCGCCAAAGGTTTTGGTAAGTGCAACATCATTAAGGACGCCGGTGTAGATAACCAGTTCATGTTTAATCACTTCGGTCTCTCCTTTTTTTATGTGCCAGTCAGCCTTTCTTGCCCTTGCAGGACCAGCGCCCAGCTGACCATCCACCCGCCATGTTTGGGGATATCCTTTATTTTCCGGATGATCAAGAATGGCAATATGCGCCAGATCGTTTCTGCCTTCAACCTGCATGGCAATATCAACCCACATCGCCGGCTGTCCTTCGGCTTTCTCATTTCGCTGGCGGGCGGCGTTGATCACCTCGCCTTTTATTCCTTCTTTCCATGGCATTCTTACAAACAATCCGCCATAATCATACTTCCCGATCGTCACATCCGTTTTTGCTTCACCACTCCATTCCAGATCAAGCAGATATTTTCCGTCTTTCTGCCTCATCGACCAGTTCTGCGTCTCTGTCAAAACGGCGGTCCCTGTCGAATCCAGTAAATCGTAAACCGTCTGCCATTTTACTTCCAAACCCTTCGCCTCCAAAACCGTTGCGGATACACGCCGCCAATAACCTCCATCAGGGTGATGAAAATAGTCACGACCATTAACCCGGGTATACCCCCAATAAATACCGGTCTGATGTTTGTGGTGGCCGGGACTGTACTCAGTGAGAATACCTTTTCCATCCGGTGCTATGATCGGGTGCAAATATGGTCTAAAATCTGCTTTTGTATTTTGCACCAGGATCGGTTTAACCTCCGAACCCCGGAAAATGCTGATCGTTTCCTTTGACGCATTCTGAACTATTCTTAATGCAGGATCTTTTGAAACGGACGAATCCGCAGGTTTTTCCGGTTCAGCGAACGGGTACCAGAAGTTTATAATTACAAAAAGTAAAAAGAGGGGAACTGATCTTAAAGTGTTCATACCAGAATGCCAATGTTTTGACTGTTATCGAGATCATTACATTTGGTATAAGGATTGAAGCGTAAGAAATTACTGCAATTAGTACCTTCTAATTTATATAAAATATAGGATTAAGAATATGATAAATGCTATGGATTAATCAAATCACAGAGCGCTCACAAGTTTATTCCCCGGAATAACTTTCCCATTTCTCCGATGTCTTTCGAGATAAACATTCCCAATAATCAGCAGTACCAAACTGACCGCTGCCTGTAAATAAATGAACTGCATCAACACGTTTGACCAGCTCATCTGTTTCATGAAAAATTCCTTATATAACAACAATCCAACACTTGACAGATACCCGAAACTCTCACAGATGTAAACGAAAAAACCTGCATTTGCCCTTAATCTGAACAGGGCGATCAGACGGTCAAAAATGGCGGACTGGATTACTGTGAAAGCCAGAAACATACCGGTACCAATTGATAACATCCAGTAAAATCCGTTAATCAGATTTTTTTCAAACAAATAAGTTGAAACTGCACTCATAAGGATACCCGTAAAAATGACAAGATTGGTCATTCGGAAACCAACGAGATTGTTTTTAATAAAAGCCAGACTGCCAATCACGACTAAAACGACAAAACCCGTAATCATCTCCGTCTGGGACAGAACGCTGCTAACCCAATTGGTGTCAATTTCATTCCAGATTTCAATGGTAAAATTGTCCCGAAAATCCCTTACGACAATGAGCATAATATAACAGATCAGCAGGCAAAAAACCGGAAGACCAAATTCTGTCAGTACATTTCTTTTGTCGTCATTTCTCATCGGAACTCGTTCGGTTCTTAACCGCATGTCTTCTTCAGTCGGGGCAGGCAGAACCTCCAGCATCCAGACAAAAAGGAAAAAGAAAGGCAAAAATAACAATCCGATACTAAAAGGCATCCAGAATTCTGTGATCCAGGGAAACCATTGATGGACTTCCAGATAGGTTGTTTTTAACACGCCAGATGCGATGATTATACTGATATTTAATCCCATTGCAATCATTTCTGTAAATCGCCGGCCTTCCAGAAAGCTGAAAACAACGCCATAAACCATCCCTAGCGGGAGGCCATTGATAAAAAGAAATACAAAATTGTAGGGATAAGGAACGATACCAAAAAATAAAAGAGCGACCTCGGCAACGAGAATAAGGGAAATAATCAACCTGACGCGCGAAGTAGATTTAAGTTCTGAAATAATCTTGATCCCTGTAAATTTGGACAAGGTATACCCGGCAACCTGAGAAAGAATCAATATCGTTTTATAGCCAATTCCTGACAATGCTAACCCTTCATACAGTCCTGAATTAAAAGGTTTCCGAAATGCATACATGCAAAAGTACGCGCCAAACGAAGCAATAATTGACCAGGCAATAAATAAAAAATTAGAATCCAGTAATGCCTTCTTAATTCGCATGGCGTTGTGATAAAATGCTGATATTTATCTTAAACGGAAGCCGTCTCCATAGCAGTTTCCAATATTTGTAAAGCTTTTGTTAATTCTTCGCGTGTGATGGTGAGCGGCGGCGAAAGCTGCAAAACATTCCCCTGCGAAACTTTGAAACTCATCCCATATTTCAGGCATTCGTACATGACAATTTCTGCCTCGCGCACCGCTTTTTCTTTTGTTCCTCTGTCACGAACCAACTCGATACCCCACAATAAACCAATACCGCGAACATCTCCAATCAGCGGAAATTTTCCTTTAAGGCGATCAGTTTCAACTTTCATAAACAACTCGTCATCAAGTACTTTTTCCAGAATGTTATGACCTTCAATAAATTCAAGCATGGCCAGCCCTGCCACACACCCCAGCGGACTTTTCTCATGCGTAAAATGTCCAAGGGAAACGCTTCCGGCGACATTATAACGTTCCCTGGCGACGATCGCAGCAATCGGCATCACAGCTCCGCCGAGCCCTTTTCCAAGACAAATAATATCAGGTTCAATGTTGTAATGTTCAAAGGCAAACATTTTCCCCGTGCGTCCAAATGCGATGGGTATTTCATCCAGAATGAGCAATACGTTATGTTTATCACAAATTTCGCGAACGCGCGTCCAGTAAGCCTGCGACGGAATCTGAACATCTGTATTGCGAATGGTCTCGATCATAAAAGCACCGATATCACCCTCCTTTTCAATGACATATTCCAGGTAATCTGCATAGGCAACGTCGCTGTCGCCAGCAGATTTGAAAGGGCCGCGATAGGTCATCGGAGGCGGAATACGTTCAACGCCCGGCATCAGCGGACCAATATCTTTCCTGAAATCCAATTCGCCGCCCGCGGAGATAGCATCCAGGGAAGCCCCGTGAAAGGAATCCCAGAGCGAAATAATTTTATGTTTCCCAGTAACAATTCTCGCCAGCTTCAAAGCCATACTGATCGAGGATGTACCACCAGGCGCGAACAAAACGCGTTTCAAATCACCCGGTAAAAGAGCACTTAATTTTTTGGCCAGTTCTATGGCCGGAACATTGGTGTAACGCCGCGGGGAAAATGGCAAAATATCCAATTGCTCCTTAATCCGGTCAAGGATATAAGGATTTCTGTAACCTACCTGATGAACGTTGTTTCCATGAAAATCCATGTACTTTTTGCCTTGAATATCAGTCAGGTAAATCCCTTCACAAGAAGCCAGCACATCCAGACAAGGGGTAGAAAGTGCCTGATGGAGAAAGTATTCCGCATCCTCTTCCAATAAAGAAAGCGTGTCTGCATCCTTTATTATGGCATACCAGTTGCTCCTTTCCGATGTCAGATTGATATCTCCTTCCGTTCGGTTGTGTTCTTTTTCACTCATTGCTTTCAAAAAAATGGCGGCGTCGCTTTATTTGTAAAATATATAAAGTGTTTAGGAATAATCAGTTATCATTTCACAAAAAGCTTGTCGGCAGGAATCAATTGTTTAGTAATTCCAGGACCTTTATAAAAAGCATCAAGCCAGAATCCGCCGCCATTGTTATAATATTCCACACGAATCGGATGTCTTCCGGCTGTCAGTTCGATTGATCCGGTTTCTTCCATCACCCCATGATTTCCATCGTTGTCAACGACTTCTTTACCATTAATGAACAATTTACTACCATCATCAGATTGAGTGGAAAATGTATATTTCCCTGTTGTGTCTATCTGGATAAAACCTGAAAACTGCAAGGCAAAACTCTCATTACCTTTTTCAAGTATCCCGTTAATTTGATCGCGGTTGATATTAAACTCAGGGCTTATCCAGGATGATCCTTTTTTTAATGTGCCAAACACAGGAAGTTTTGATAACTCTTTTCCCTGATAAAAAGTGGTGGTAAGACCATTTCCCGAACCCGGTTTAACCAACCGAAAATAGGCTGTTGACAACAAACTCGCATTCCCTTTTTCATCGAAAGATTTCGCTTTTATAACCGTCGACTTATTGACTGTAAACGGAGCCTTGTACTCAGGTGAAGATTGATCCGGGTCCTTGCCGTCAGTTGTATATCTTGTTATTCCTTTTTCCGCTTTTGCATCGATTTTAACCGTTGCTGTTTCTGTCGTAAACAGGCCACCAGCCTGCTGATATAGTTTTCTTTCAGGATAAATAACGGGCTGACTTACCATTTTTTCTCCCAGCCATAAATTTTCAGGTTCCGAAAATCCGTCAAATGCAGATTTTACTGGGCGGCCCGTCCAGGCATACGGTGGCGTGATATCCAGCGCAAATGCAATCGTTGCCGCCAGATCATAGGTATAAACCTGCTGTTCAATTTTATAACCTTTTTTCACATTCTTACCATAAAATATTCCGGCAATCTCTGCTTCCTGCGGGGTTGCGCCACCATGGCCATACCCTATTCCACCATGATCCGCCCAGATAATGACCAAAGTATTTTCTTCAATTCCTGCGTCTTTGATACCTTTCAAAATCTGTCCGACCAACGAGTCAGCTTTTGTCACGGATTGATAATATTCCTGGGAGCCATGACCGCCATGATGCCCGGCATGATCCACATGATCAAAATGTACAAATCCAAGTGTCGGCTTTTTTTCTTTGATATACCGGATAAAATCCGTCGCTGTTGAATCCTCTGTAGAAAAGTTTTTATCGTAATTGAGTGAATTTTTCTGAAACAATCTGCCAAATCCATCCCAGTGATAAACCGTCCCAATTTCTGTTTCCGGTTTCGCTTTGTGAAGAACGCTGAAAATTGTTGGAAAACGGCCATCAGCTTCCTGAACGATGGGCGGCAAAGTGTGGTCGTCCATTTCCCAATCATTGCTGATTATACCATGTTGCTCCGGTCCTGCCCCCATGATCATGGAAGCCCAGTTCTGACTGCTGCTGGAAGTCAGAACCGTCCGCACATTCCATTTTACGCTGCCGTTAGCAATCATATCATGGATCACAGGCGTTTTTGCCTTTTGAATTCCATCCGGACTGAGCCCGTCAATGCCAATGACAATGACGTGCTCAATACCCGAAGGAGACTTTTCGCCATCCTTTTTACAAGATGCGAACAGGGCAATTAATAAAAGAAAATTAAGGGTTTTGGAATTAAAAGTCATCTTGTATATGGTTTGCTCTTGGTAATCATTGCATTTTTCCTCAGAGACATGCGACTCAAATTCATCAGTTGGCGGCAACTTATGACTTATCAATTTTATTGATTTCTAAATTTGAACGACAAGCATTATACGACGCCTGATTTACTTTCAGGTTTTTGCTACTTAAAATACCCTTGATATTTCTCGGAAGAAACATCAAGGATATGTTTCTTAAAGATAAAATATCAATAAGTCCCTCCAATTACCTCGTCACACAGACCGAAAGACAACGTCATACCTGCTCCTCCAAGTCCGTTGATGATTGTCACGCCTTCGCCTGGACGTAAAACGATTTCCGTATTTCCGTTAGTCATCTTCGGGTATATGCCGTGCCAGGTCTGAAAAACTTTGGAAGATTTAAATTCCGCAAAAGTGGCCAGATAATCCAGAATCATTGTGTTGATAAATTCTCTGTCGAAAGGGTCAAAAGTCAGCGCATATTCATGCGAATCTCCGACCGTTATTTCCCCAAGGCCGTTCTGTGAGGCCATAACATGGATTCCCCATTTCAAATATTCTGCGTATTCAGCTTTGTATCTTTCTTTTAACTTGTCCAGAGAGGCCGCAGCTTTGAAACCATCGTAATGGATCAGCGACAACCCTCCGCATAACGCCGGACCAATTTTCCAGTTTTCAGGCTGCGATTCCAGACGAAGCATTTGTAACTTGCATTTGGTAATGGCAGTATTCAAAAATTCTTCCGGATAAAGTGTTTCAAAATCCTGGCCGCTGCAAACGAAAATCTCATCCGCTGACCACTGGTTTTTACCAGAGCTCACAGTAGGATGACTAACTTCCGAAATGGCCGTATCCCAGATAAATTTCACCCCATATTTTTCAGTCAGATAGGCTGGAATTCCTGCAATCGCTTCCCTGGGGTCAACGATCATTTCGTCTTTACAAAACAGAGAACCCAACAGTCCATTTTGATTAACCGCAGGTGATTTTGAAAGGGTTGCTTCGGGTGTAAGAACGCTTACGGGTCTTGCTTCACTAACTTCAACGATCTGCTGAATAACTTCCAGCTCGTCCTGATGATAAGCCATGTGTAAACTGCCCCCCTCGTGAAACCATAACTTTCCGCCAGTCAGAACTTCCTTCCATATACTTTTCGCTTTCAGTGCTCTTTCATAAAGTTTTCCTTCCGGCTGCCCGATCGGCCATACCATGCCGAAATTTCTTATTGATGCCCCAACTGCTTTACTGGACCTTTCGATAACCGTCACCTGATATCCCCTGGCGCCTAATGCGCGCGCACTCGCCAACCCTACTATCCCTGCACCGATCACTATTGCTGATTTGCTCATGCTTAATAGTATTTATTTTTACTAGCTTTCTTTTTCAATCAAAGTTTTGACATCCGCAGAAATAATCGCGATTACCTCCCAAATATTGTCGATAATATGTGTGGGCTTGTAGGGCATAAGTTCTTCCCTCGTAAACGCACCGGTCGTTATCCCGATCACATATTTGCAGCCGCTATTAATTCCTTCATTTATATCAACTTCGGTGTCACCGACTTTTGCTACAACTTCTGAGGAAACAATACCAAGCTCTGCTTTAATTTTTTCGATCATATCCGGAAAAGGACGGCCATTTTCAACCTCATCACTGGCGACCATCAGATCAATTTTATCTTCCCATCCAAGACGGCGGATGATCACGTCGGCGATGTTTTTTGAAAATCCGGTATCCAGCGCAACTTTTATTCCCGACTCGCGCAGAACTCTGAACGTTTCCTCAACATCAGGTAGAGGAACGATATCATTTGAAGTTTCATAAAAATGGATCATGCTGGTCACAAATTCAGCATGAATTTTTTTGATCAGCTGATCAGAGATTTTGCTTTTATCCGTTTCATGCTTATCAAGCATCATTCTTATCGCAACTGGCTTTTCATAACCCATGATCGGATTGATATTTTCAATCGCAATGGCATAACCAAACGCATCCATCGCATTTTGAAACGCCAGGCCCACAGCATTTTTATCTTTAACGGTGGTTCCCGCCATATCAAACACAACAAGTTCAATCGACATTTTATATTATTTTAATTGGTGAATTAATACTTAACAATCCTCAATTCGTGGTGAATCCGCAATATTTAAAAACGCAAACATTTAAGTAATTTGTAAAGTAACACTAAACATTACATCTTAGCTCAACGATTACTTCCACCGAACAGTTGCAATAAAAATACTTCAAACAGGATGCACAACCAAACAAAAGTTAATTAAAATTTAACATTTTAACAAATTAAATAGATTTACGACGTAAAAATAGGATGAGAAATTTTAATGTGTATTATCTAAATGTTAATTAATACTAAACATTTATCGATATGAACTTCTACGATGTATGGTCATATTCGCGTGTTCGGCAGTGACCAAACCGGATGTTTAAAGTGCTTTACCGGTATACTCATCTGTATAATGCCCTTTCATTTTGGGTTCGGAGAATTTCTCCGCATTGTATCGCCCGGATTCTCCACGAGGAATTGACAGCGACTCCCATTGGTGATCCTTCAACATTTTGCCGATAAAAACAATCTGGCCGACATGATAAGGGTAATGCGAAAGTTGACGGTTTATGGCCTCTGTAATCGTATGCCCCTGATTTCTTATGTAGATTACAGTGTCAATATTCTCTTCACTAAGAGAATCCAGAGCGTCAAATAAACACTGCCAGCCTTGACTCCATTTATCAAGAATTTCTTGCCTGTCTGTTAAATCATTGCTGAATTCTGAGTCCCGGTCACGCCAGTCTTTTTCGCCATCCGATGTTAAAAATTCTGTCCACCTCGACAACATATTTCCATGCAAATGTTTGATTATGGCTGCTATACTATTGCTTTCCTCATTGAATGTCCAGAAAAGCTCTTCGTCGGATAGCTGTTGAAGAGTCTTCTCGCCAAGCAATCTATAATACTGAAATTGCTTTTTTACGCTTTCAAGACAGGCAGTGATCATAGTTTTGAATATAAAATTGAGAGGTATAATTCATACATTGAGACATTTCCTTTCGTGGTCAGGATTATCTACATAGTTACATTTTTTTTGTTGAACAAAAAACGTTTATCAGTCGACTTAAACGATATCCGGATAAGACATGATCACGATCTATTCTGAGTTATTTTTGGCTATCACATCAATACGAAAATAGACAAGTTGGGTGATTACTGATTTTAAAAGTTCCATAGATATATTTCGTAATAACTTCTTTCATCTATTACAGGAACCAGATTGAAATTATGTTTTATTTCGCACCAAACTGCATTATTTTCCCGGATAAATACCTTTTAACTTCTATTCTTTAATAATCCAAAAAAAATCATGAGATTTAGAAGAAATTGGAACGTCACATACTCAACAAAAAATGAAATTTCCTCCCATCCCTGACAACGAAAACGAACGACTTAGGGCCCTCCAAAACTATCAGATTCTGGATACCCAAACCGAGCAGGAATTCGACAGATTAACGGAACTAGCCTCCATCATCTGCGAAACTCCTATCTCACTCGTTTCTTTTGTTGACGAGAAACGGCAATGGTTCAAATCCAGAAAAGGTCTGGATATCCGGGAAACAGCAAGAGATCTTGCTTTTTGCCAGTACGCGATCATGGGCGATGAACTCTTCGAAGTAGAAGACGCAACGCGGGACGAACGTTTCAAAACAAACGAACTCGTAACAGGAACACCAAACATCCGGTTCTATGCCGGATTTCCTCTTGTAGATCCCGGAGGATACTCGTTGGGAACCCTTTGCGTGATTGATAGAAAAAAAAGACAGCTCACAGAACAGCAAAAAAATGCATTGAAATTACTTGCTGAGCAGGCCACAGCGCTGATCATCGACCAAAGAATGAGAATGGAGCTCAGGTATTTTGAGAAGCTTTTCCAAATGTCAAATGATCTGGTTTGTATTGCCGGATCCGATGGATATTTCAGAAAAATCAATCCTGCATTTGAAGAGTTATTGGGTTGGGATGAAAAATTTCTATTAAAAACAACATTTTTTGAGTTCATCCATCCTGAAGATTTAGAAAAAACATACCAGGAAATATCCCGGCTCGCAGGGGGACAAACAACCATTAATTTCGTTCACCGTTTCCGTACAAAAAATGGACACTATCTTTACCTTCAATGGACAGCCACGCCGGAACCGGATACCGGGAATCTATTTGCAATCGCCAGAAATATTACGGAGGAAAAAAACAGGGAAGATAAATTAAAAGTCAGCGAAGAGAATTTCAGGTCCTTTTTTGAAAACTCCCAGGGGCTGATGTGTACGCACGACTTAAACGGAAATTTCCTGACCGTCAATTCAGCCGGTGCGGAGTTGCTGGGGTATACCACGGAAGAAGTGTTAAATATCAGCCTCTTTGACCTCGTTCCATCAAAACATCACCTTATTTTACAGGGATATTTGAATGAGATTTACACGACTGGCAAAGCCAACGGTTTGATGACCACCGTACACAAAAACGGCAGCTTGAGAATTTGGAGCTATCACAATGTGCTGGTCAAGTCGCTGGACGGAATTTCCTATGTGGTTGGCAATTCCATTGATATTACGAATAGCCATCAAATGGCTAAAAATTTGCAAAAAACGCAGGAAATGTTGCTGCAGACAAATCGAACAGCGCGCGTGGGTGGCTGGGAAATTGACCTTGCCAACGGAAAGATAAACTGGTCGGAGGTTACAAAAGAAATTCATCAGGTGCCTCCTGGTTACGAGCCCAATCTTGATGTGGCAATAAATTTTTACAATGTTGAGAGCAGGAAAAAACTAGAAATAGCGATTAATCTGGCTTTGAAAGAAGGAATCGGATTTGATCTTGAACTCGAACTTACCACAGCAAAAGGTGAAGACCTGTGGGTGCGGGCAATTGGTAACTCAGAAATGGAAAACGGAGTTTGTAAAAGACTCTACGGAACATTTCAGGATATAGACGCAAAGAAACGGGCAGAACTGGAATTTCGAAACTCTAAAAAACTTCTGGATGATGTTTTAAACGCTGCTTCGGAAGTCAGTGTGATTGCAACTGATGTTAGCGGAATTATAACTGTTTTTAATAAAGGAGCTGAAAAATTGCTTGGATACACGGCTGAGGAAATGGTTGGAAAGTCGACCTCTGCCAAAATTCATTTAGAAGACGAAATTTTACTGCGATCACAGGAACTGTCGCGAAAATACCGGACCACTGTTGACGGATTAAGATCATTGGTATATAAGGCTGAAAGAGAAGGATCCGAAATCAGCGAATGGACTTACAGAAAAAAAGATGGGACACTTTTCCCTGTTTCTCTTGTCGTTACAACAATCCGCGATGTTCACAACGCGATTATTGGATATCTGGGCGTTGCCAGTGACCTATCCGCCCAGAAAAAAGCAGAGGAGGAATTATTTACGCAGAGAGCACGACTACTTGCTTTCGTTGAACATGCGCCGGCAGCCGTGGCGATGTTTGACAAAGACATAAAATATCTTGCAATCAGCCATCGCTGGCTGGAAGAGTATCGCCTGGTTGGCCAGGATATTATCGGAAAGTCACATTATGAAGTTTTTCCAGGTATTGACGAAAGCTGGAAAGAAATACACCAGCGAAGTTTAAATGGGGCAGTTATTACGAAAGAAGAAGAAACGTGGCGGCCTCCGGGATGGAGTAATGATCAGTATTTAAAATGGGAAGTAAGGCCGTGGTACCAGTTTGATGGTTCCGTCGGCGGTATTATGATCTTTACCCAGGACATTACCGAAATGGCAATACAGAGAGACGAGTTAAAGCAGGCAAAAATTCAGTCTGAACAGGCCAGTATCGCTAAATCCGAATTCCTGGCGAACATGAGCCATGAGATCAGAACTCCGCTGAATGGAGTAATCGGGTTTACCGACCTGGTTTTAAAAACCAAAATGACCGATACACAAAAACAATATTTAGGTATAGTCAACCAATCTGCCAATGCGTTGTTGAGCATTATCAACGATATTCTTGATTTCTCAAAAATCGAAGCTGGGAAGTTAGAACTGGACGTTGACAAGTGCGATATATATGAGATCGTATCGCAATCGGCGGATATTATTTCATTCCCAGTTCAGAGTAAGGGGCTGGAAATGCTCCTGAACATTCCGTCGGACCTGCCTAGATTCGTCTGGGTTGATGAAATAAGGCTTAAACAGGTCTTAATTAATCTTTTGAGTAACGCCGCAAAGTTTACGGAAAACGGAGAAATTGAACTGAAAATTGAAATACTAAAATACAAACCAGTCGAAAGCGAACACATTATGTGCCGGTTTTCTGTTCGGGATACCGGAATTGGAATCCGGGAAGATAAACAGAACAAAATCTTCGAAGCTTTTTTACAGGAAGACGGTTCTACGACAAAAAAATATGGTGGGACGGGCCTTGGCCTGACCATCTCAAATAAGCTGTTGGGCATGATGGGTAGCCGCCTTCAGTTAAAAAGCATTCCTGGTGTCGGCAGTACTTTCTTTTTTGATCTTGCCATGCGTTCTGAACCTGGCGAAGCGATTGAGTGGGAAAATCTGGACTCGATCAAACGCGTGTTAATCGTAGATGATAACGACAACAATCGTGTCATTTTGGCTGAAATGCTGCGGCTTTTAAAAATTGAGTCGGACCAGGCAAGCAATGGTTTCGATGCTTTAAATATTCTGGCAAAAGGTGAGACTTTTGATGCAGTGTTGATGGATTATCATATGCCATATCAGGATGGGCTGGAAACGATTAGGCAAATCCGGGAAACATTTTTTATGGATGCAGAAGAGCTTCCCATCGTTTTGCTCAACAGCTCTGCGGACGACGCGACGGTTCTCAAAGGTTGCGAAGAACTGAATATCAATTACCGCCTCATCAAGCCAATAAAACTTCATGATATATTTCTTTCTTTAAGCCGTTTGTCTCAAAAGGAAAAGGCAGAGGAGATAGGTTATAGCGAAATTCAAAACGAGATCAGCAATGCGAATTTTCGGATTATTATCGCAGAAGATAACCCAGTGAACATGTTTCTGGCGAAAACGATTATTGAAAAAATAAGTCCCAACTCGCAGATCCTGGAAGCTGAAAACGGTTTAAAGGCTGTTGAGCTTTGCAAAAGGCAGTTGCCTGATCTTATTTTCATGGATGTTCAAATGCCTGAAATGAACGGATATGAGGCGACCCTGGCTATCAGGGAACTGGCTACGAGCAGGCAAATCCCCATTATCGCGCTTACCGCCGGTAATGTAAAAGGCGAACGGGATAAGTGTTTAGAAGTGGGTATGGACGATTTCATTTCCAAACCTTTCGTTGAAGATGCTATCTGGCAAGTTTTCCAAAAATACACAGGATTGAGTAGCAAAAGGGAACCTGTGGAAGAAAAAGCAGATTTCGGTCGGTATCAAAATGAACATTTCGACATCGATAAGCTAAAAGAAGTTTACATGGACGATGAAGACTTTATTGCTGAATTTCTCGTATTGACACGAGATAGTTTATTGAAAAGTCTGGTTGAATTAAATGCCGGAGTAAAATCAGGAGATTTAAGCAAAATTAAAGCAATCGGGCATAAACTTAAAGGTGCTGCATCCTCAGCATTTTTATCAAACGTTACCAAAATTGCTGGAAATCTTGAACTTACAGAATCTTTCGATAAAAAATATATCACTGAACTGATTGATGAGCTGGAAGGAGAAATAGAAATCTTAAAACCATTGCTGGTTAAATAAATCGTCGTTTTTTAAGAAAACGCAACCGCATTCAGCCCTTTAAAAAGAATTATTTTTTTTCAGGGCTGAATTTATTCGATATTCGCACGTCATCATTACGAACAAATGCTTTAAAATAATGCAATCGCTTAAACTATTCCTTGAAATATTTGGAGGTCTGATCATTCTCTTTTCGATAATACCCCTAATAAAAAATGACTACTGGGCCTTTCGGGTATTTGAGTATCCCCGCTTGCAGAAATTATTTCTGAATCTGGCAGTTCTGATCGTTTACATTTCTCTGTTTGCTGTTAAAACTACCTTTCAATATATTTTCCTTGCCGCCTTATTTGTCAACACCGGTTACCTGATATTTCAGATATACAGGTTCACCTTATTTGCTAAAAAAGTACTTATGAAAGCAGCTATGGCGGACGAAAATAACAAGTTGAGCATCATTTCTTCAAACGTTTTTCAGGATAATAAAAATACATCCGGATGCCTTAAGATGCTCCACAGGCATGATCCTGATATCATCCTGTTGCTAGAAACTGATGAATTCTGGTACAAAGGTACCGAAGAACTTAAAGAAAAATATCCGCATCAGGTTCTCGTCCCTTTAGAGAATACTTATGGAATGCTGTTGTATTCAAAATTTGAACTGATTGATTCTGAGGTAAGATATCTCGTGGATGAAGAAATCCCATCCATTAAAGCAAAAGTAAAATTACCATCAGGACAGCTTGTTCGCTTGTATTGCGTACACCCTACACCGCCAGTACCGGGTGAAAATATGTATTCAACAGAACGGGATAAAGAATTGTTGCTGGTTGCCAAAGAGGTGAAGGAAACTGCATTCCCAACTATCGTTGTCGGCGATTTGAATGACGTCGCGTGGTCCTACACTACGGAACTATTTACCAAAGTCAGCGGACTGCTTGACCCAAGGATCGGACGCGGATTTTTCAATACCTTTCACGCCAAATACCCATTTTTGAGATTTCCCCTGGATCACCTTTTTTGCTCGACTGATTTCAAGTTAATCCGGATCATGAGACTGGAAAACTTCAACTCAGACCATTTTCCAATTTTTATTGAGCTTCAATACGAAGCCAATGCTGATCTGCACCAGGAAGAACCACAAGCTGACAGCGAAGATATTGCATTGGCAGAGGAAAAAATCAAGAAGGAAACGGATCAGAATTAACGTTTGCTGATATTATTGTGTGTTATGACGCGTTGCAATGCTGATTTGAACCGGTTGATACCAGCCGTGCGTTTTAACAAGTGTTTCTGGCTAACGCCACTGTTCACCCGTTTGCGCCACATAATGAAACTACTTCGTTTTAATTGTTCGCGCATCAATTTAATGACGTCACCCTCCGATAATCCAAACTGGGCTTCTATCGCTTCAAATGGTGTACGGTCTTCCCAGGCCATTTCCACTACGCGGTCTGTTTCTGCTGATGTCATGATATCTTGTTAATTTAACTTAGCGAAGGTAATTGATTCTTGTTTACAGTAATACAGAAACCTCGTTTTGTTAGGAAGGTATAGTTAAAATATCCGACTTATTTCGTCCCTGATATACCCGATAGTTGAAAATAAAACTTATTAAGTGCTCATTTACAGTTACCTTCACAAGCCACGGCGATCTGCCGGCGTGCTTAACTCAGCTTCTTGCTAAAAGCCTTTAATTCCCTCATCGACAGTTTCATAGACAATAAGGTGGGCATCGCAGAAAACTTTTTAAGCGAAGCTCTGGCATCGCATTTAAAGGAAAATCTCAAAAGATTATTTATTGAAAAACAACTTCTTAATGCTGGCACTGGCAACGAGGCAGTTGTGGTGCAGGATAAATCAGTCAGAGGAGACAAAATTTACTGGCTGGACCGGACGCACAACGACCCTTATGAAAACGAGTTTTTTGATCTGATGGACCAGTTTGTAAGTCATTTGAACAGCTCTTGTTATACTGGAATAACCGGATATGAATTTCATTATACCCTCTATGAAAAGGGTAGTTTTTACAAAAAACATCTGGATCAGTTCCGAAACAACGGAAGTCGTCAATATTCCATGATTATGTACCTCAATGCTGAGTGGGAACAAAAAGATGGTGGCGAATTGCGCATTCATCAGGCCGGACGCGAACAGAATATTGCCCCCACCAACGGGAAAAGTGTCTTTTTCAAAAGTAGTGAATTGGAACATGAAGTGTTAATGACAAACGCCTCAAGAATGAGCATAACGGGATGGCTTAAAATAAATTAGTGCTGAAATAATTTGTATGAAGAATTATCAAAACCTTCGTACAAATTATTTCAACAGTTATTATTAGTATCAACTTTTGAAGGCGTCCGTTTCTGCTAGTAAAGTGTTCAAATTCGAACAACATGACAGTTATAATAAAATTTTATATTTTCATTATCAGGTAGTTAAATAAAAAAATCATCGATGGTATAAATTTTTTAAACACATGTTAATTCTGTAACCTTGGTTTAAATAACATCGCTCTATGTTCCAAAACTACTTCAAAATTGCGATCAGAAGTTTGCTAAAAAGTAAGCTTTTTTCATTCATCAATATATTCGGCCTTGCGCTTGGAATGTCTTGCAGTTTGCTAATCTGGCTTTGGGTTAAAGATGAACTGTCATTTAACCGTTTTTATCCTGATCTTGAAAGAATCTATATCGTACGCCCCGCGTCGGACTGGAAGGGACAAAAAAACGTAGGTGAAGCAACGCCGGGACCTTGGTCGGAGGCTATTCAAAAAGAATCAGCGGACTTAGCGGCAATAACAAAAATTACCTGGAACCGCGATTTACTTGTAAAAGTTGGTGAGAAATCGACAAAGGAAAATGGAATTTATGCTACATCGGATTTTTTTAAAGTTTTCCAAACGCCATTTTTAGAAGGTAAAGCTGAATCCGCCATCAATGCGCCTACTTCCATCGCCATCTCACAAAAGCTGGCTGAAAAATATTTTGGCGACACAGGCGCCGTCGGTAAAATAATTCAGCTCGATAATGCGTCGAATTTTACTGTCAGTGCCGTTTTTGAAGATATTCCACAAAACGCATCGGTAAGGTTCGACTGGATCGTGAATTTTAAAGTTCAGGAACAGGACTGGATGAAAACCTGGGGCAATTATAGTTTTAAAACCTACGCCAGATTATCAGATAAAGCCGATGCGGCGCACGCTGAAAAGGTCATACAGCAAATCATAAAAAAGAATTCTCCTCCGGAATTTGTTAGTTACCCGATACTTCAGAGTCTGAAAGACGTTTATCTTTATTCTGAATATGAGAATCTGAAACCGGTCGGTGGTAGGATTGAGTATGTGCGTGTATTCTCCATTGTAGCAATTTTTATTCTGCTGATCGCCTGTGTCAACTTCATGAACCTGGCCACGGCGCGTTCCGTAAAACGGGCGAAAGAAGTTGGGGTCAGGAAAGTTGTCGGCGCTGAAAGGAAGTTTCTTGTTATGCAATTTATGGGCGAGTCATTGATTGTCAGTATCCTTTCGGCAGTTCTGGCCACGCTTTTTGTTCTCTTGCTACTTCCGGCATTTAACGAAGTCGTGCAAAAACAGATAACCCTGTCTGTTTCAGATCCGGTGTTATGGCTTTCGGTTATGGGATTAATTCTCATCACAGGACTTGTCGCCGGTAGTTATCCCGCACTTTACCTTTCAAGTTTACAACCTATACGCATCCTGAAAGGCAGGTTAACTTTCACCAGATCAGGTGGTTTTTTGCGAAAAGGCCTGGTCGTTTTTCAATTCTCTCTTTCCGTATTCCTGATCACAGGCATGCTGGTGATCAGTCGACAAATGAATTATATCCAAACGAAAAAATTGGGACTCGACCGGGAAAACGTAATGTACATCTCTCTGGAAGGTGAGCTGCAAAATAAACTGGAAGCTTTTCGTCAGGAAATAATGAACTCACCATTTATAGGAGCAGCTACAACCACAGGTGCGATTCCGACAAATATTCAGAGCAGCTCGGGCGATCTGGACTGGGGCGGCCGAGACAAGGAGCTTGATAATTCGGTAAATGCAACTTTCGTAGGGTATGACTTTGCCAAAACAATGAACATCCAGATGGTGGAAGGGCGGGACTTTTCCAAGGACTTTGCCGCAGATACTTCCAATTATATCATCAACGAAGCGGCGGCCAAAATGATGAAGATGAAAAATCCAGTCGGGCAGCAGGTAAAATTCTGGATGGGAAAAGGCACAATCGTTGGCGTTATGAAAGACTTCCATCTTAACACTTTCCACTCCGCTATTCAGCCTTTGATTTTTGTGAATTATAAAGGCTTGAATACTGAATATATGATGATCAAAGCCAAGGCCGGCAAAACATCGGAAGCAGTGAGTCATGTTGAAAAAGTAGCGAAAAATTTCAATCCAAATTACCCGTTCAACTATCATTTTCTGGATGAAGACTACGAAAAAATGTATCGTTCAGAAATGATTGTCAATACTTTGATCAAATATTTCGGTATCCTTGCCATCGTGATTTCATGTCTGGGATTACTGGGGCTGGCTGCTTTTACTGCGGAGCAGCGGACCAAGGAAATTGGTATCAGAAAAGTAATGGGAGCAAATGTTGGCAGCGTAATCTCGTTGCTGTCCAGGGATTTTGTAAAACTTATCATCATTGCAATTATTATCGCCACGCCAATTGCCTGGTATGCCGTCGATAAATGGCTTACAAGTTTCGTTTATCACATTGACCTTACCTGGGAAATTTTCGCACTATCCGGCGCCATTGCAATTTTTGTCGCGATGTTCACCGTGAGCTTCCAGAGTATTAAAGCCGCTTTGATGAATCCTGTCAAATCATTGCAGAGCGAATAAAAAAACGGTCGGTCTGTCAAAAACAGGCTGACCGTTCCAGAGTACTTAGTAATCAATCTTCCACCAGAACCTTCTTGTGTGCATTCTTATTTTCCAGATAAGGCAAATGATACTGCTTCATAAACTGCTTTTTTGAATCTGTATAGGAGCTAACAGCACCGAGCATATTCATTAGTTTGATGTAATAAAAAGCCATATCCACCTGGTGCGCCTTAAATCCGCTTCTCGCGCTTTTAGGAAATAAATGGTGATTATTATGCCATTCACCAGCGACAAAACCAGGCCACAACTGATTAATGGATTTATCTTTTTGACTAAAATCAGTTCCTTCCTGTTGCTTATGCTCGCCTTTTGCATGCCCCTCGTAATTGAAAGTTCTGACACCCACGGCCCAAAATCCGGCTGCGCCAAATAAGGTACATGCAAGACCATGACCACCGAGAAGATAAAAAGCTGTGTACCAAAATGACCAGTTTAAAACCCAGGCCATCGTTGCGCGCCACGGGTTTACATAAGAGCCCCATTTTTGATATTGTTCATAAGTATTTGCCTTGACACCTGTGTGGCTCATAAGCAATTTCACCCGATTATAGTCTGCTTCCGAAAGGTCTTTCGCGATAGGCTGATGATTTACGTCTGCCAGGAAACAATAGAAAAATCCTGCTTCTGCGTTGTAAGGATCACCCGGCTGATCGGATTTGGCATGATGAACATGATGCGACACCACGTAAATTTCTTCCGGAATCACATTGATTGTCAGATTCTGAGTAAAAAAGCGCCAGAACTTATTTCGAAATTTATAGGCACCATGCGTACAATACCGATGATGCCAGATTGTCCCGTGCGTCCCCATAATGATCATGCTGTAAATAAAAGCTGCCACGAATAAGGACAGGCTAAAATATTTAAAGACGAACAGAAAGAAGAACGGCATCAAGCATAAAACTTTAAGCCAGCTAAAAAATGGCAGCCAGTTTTTTCTTGTTTTAAAAACATTAAGCCGTGCGAAAAACTCTTTAAAGATTTCACCAACGCTTGGTTTTACCAACTTACCTTCGTCATCCTTCCAGCCATAAGCCGGTGTTTGCAACACGTGATCTAAAAATGCCATTGAAAATGAATTATAAAATAATAGGGTTTGACAGTCTTATCTTGTATCAACTGTCTTATTTTGGCAGAAGATTATTAATTGGCTAAAAGGCTATCTTATTGAATGAAAGTTGCAATCCCGGTCTGCAGATGTTTGTTAAAACGCTCTGCGGGTTTGACCTGATTAGCGGCGGCCAATGCAGTAGTTAGTAGACGTTTTCTTTTTGAGACTTCCTTAGTCCCTGCATATACAACTCGAATATCAGATTATTATTGTCGGATCAAATTTATTAACTGACAATAAATAAGTTAGTATCTTAAATCTGACGATTCTGCTTTGTTCCGGAAACAAAACAGAATCGTTGAAATGTTTCAAATCAAGCCGTTGACCTCTTATTTCTGAGGTAAGGTTACCATAAAAGTAGCGCCTTGTCCAGGTTCCGAATTGATGCGAAGATTTCCATTCAGACTTTCAATTAAATGTTTTACCAGCGCGAGGCCAAATCCATAACCAGACTCGCCTTCCGTCCCATCCGTGGTACCAGAAGTACCGTTTAAAATGGCCATTGCTGCTTCTGCGGTCAGACCAATACCTGTGTCCTTCACAGCAATGACCAAAGTTTTATCAAATTGGTTAACATGCAAATCCAGATCGGCACTCACTTGTCCATTTTCAGGCGTAAACTTCATGGAATTGGAGATGAGGTTTCCGGCAATCTGAAGCAGTTTGTTTTTGGAAAATGGTACCGTCTCCGTTTCAAGTGTCGTGTTAACCTCAAAACGAATTTTTTTATTCCTTGCCTGCGGTTCGTATAACTTTAAAAGTTTATCCTTAAAAACGGATAAATTGAACTCACTTGCAGCTAAAACTCCTGATTTAGGTTCTGGCTTATGGCTACTTAAAATTTCATCAGCCAGATCAAGCACAGAATTGCCGCTTTTCTGGATCAGGTTGATAAATTCCAACACTTCCTCCATATGGTTATTTTGCCCCTGATCTTTGATAATCGAGGCAAGTCCGATAATCCCGCCAATCGGCCCGCGAATATCGTGTGCAACCTTCTTATGGGTATTATTGGCTTCCAGAAGTTTTGCCTTTAAATTGTCCATCACCCTGAAGGTCTTCAGGCGACCTACAATTTCATCTGCGATTATTTTCAGCAGTTCTATTTTTTCAGGATCCAGTACCTTTTTCTGGCTATCAATAACACATAACGAACCGATGTTCAATCCGGAACTGACTTGTAAGGGTACCCCATAATAATACCGGATATTGGGGTCACCAGTTACATAAGCCTTTTCCCGAAAACGTTCGTCAAGCGACAAATCGCCAATTTCGAGCGGCTCATTGCTCATGATCGTATACTGACAGACCGTGTCTTCTCTCAGCATCTGATCGATATCCATTCCATAGTTAGATATCGTCCATTGCGTAAGCGAATCAATCATATTTACCAGAGAAATACTTGTTCCTGCAACTTTGGCCGCCAGCTTAACAAGATCTTTAAAATTATTTTGATGGTCAGAATAATCCAGATCTAGATTTGACAGACTGATAAGTCGTTCAAATTCATTTTCAGGTACCGGGGGATTAATTTGTTTCAAATTTTCATTAACATTGAGTTTCATAATATTTATTTTTGAAATCGAAAATAGTCACAAATCTTTTAACCTGATACATTTAAAAGTTAATCAGGTTCATCTTTATGTAAAAAAAAACAATTCGAAAATATGTGAAACAGTCAAAGAACAGTCTTTTTTCTTTCGTTTAAATATTTAATTTTATATTAACTAAATCCAAGAATCGAAAAGTGGTTGTTTATCAGTAAAGATATAGCTGAAATCCTATGAAAAAGTGTGTATTTAATTCCTTGAAATTCTTGTCACTAACATTTGCCACATTCTCTACAGTCAGTTGCGAAAATGATGGATTAAGTGACGAAAATGCAATGATTTGTGGTACAACAAAACCAACTGAGGAGCTCCTATGGCTCAAAAATCAGGTTGATGAGTTTTACGGTGGCGAGGAAAGTAATGCTGTCGTTTTATATAATTTTAACGGGGAACAGATTATTGAAGTACAAAACTCTGTGTTCAGCTCCACTAATCAGCATCAGTATTTCTGTGATGGCACGAAACTTGAACTTGACGATGCCAATAAGTTTAAGGAATTTATAGATAACCGCGAGGAAGTGAAGATAATTTACGGAACCAGGATATGGAATTAAAACTTTGATTTATAAACCGTTTATATCCAAATCCACATACGAATTAAGCATATCAAGATTTTTTATGGCATCTCCCATTGTATTGTTAAAGTAAGCGAAAACAGCTTTTCCTTCCTGAATCCAGTCTCTGGAAAACTCCGCATATTCATAAACAAAGCCATCCGGATAATGCCCCTTATAATCCCCATTCGGGCCGTGGAAGCGGAGATATTTAAAATTTACATCAGATTCGATCAATGGTGTTTCTGACCCGGGTTTGTCGTGAATAACAATGCCGAAGCCATTTTCTTCAAGAATTTCGAGAATATCTTCATGATACCACGAACGATGCCTGAATTCAAAAGCCGTTTTCCATTGCTTATCCGGATCGGCCTCAGAGATATTAATGATCAGTTTTTCTAGTTGGCTACGCATGTCAATATTCAAACTTGGGGGAAACTGGATTAACAAACAGCCCTTTTTCAACCCAACATTATTGATTACGTCAATGAAACGTTCTACATCCTGCACTTTAAATTGAAGACCCTTATTATGCGTAATTTCACGCCATAACTTGAAAGTGAACCGAAAATTCTCAGGAACCTGGTCAGCCCATTTCCTGACCGTGGAGGGCATGGGAATTTTATAAAAAGAACTATTTATTTCGATGCTTCTGAACAATGATGCATAGTATGTCAGCCGACTTTTATCCTGAAAAGCTTCCGGGTAAAAAAGTTTATTTTTTACTGGTAACATAAGGCCGCTCGTGCCCGCATAAAACTCCGGCTGACTAAATTCCTTCATTTAACTAATCTGAAAATAAAGAAATTATTTACTCAATGCCTTGATCGCTAGCGCGGTAACCAGTCCTCCAAAAACATACCAGGCAACCGTCAAAACCTTTGTTTTAGCGGTTTTCGTAATCGGCTCGTCATCCAGGCCCAGTGGTTCAGTAAGAGATAGTGCACCGATACCCGCCGCCAGGCCGTAACCGGCTCCGCGCATCAGAATCCCTTTATTGCCTCCCAGACCGATCGCACTGTAATACATCGCATTACTGATAACATCTGCGCCCAAAGTTGCAGCGAATAAATTTTGACCTTTGGGAGGTTCGGCACCTGTCATCTCAACAACCTTACTCACAGCCTCCTCTCCTACCAGGTCAATTCTCGGTGCTTCCGGATCAAGCCTTTTGGCGGTTTCATGTAAAATATTTAACGCCACAGCTCCGGCCAAGCCACCAGCTATAAATCTGATATCTTTCATTTCCTGAATATTAATAGTTAATAATAAAATAATAAAACACGTAGATGTCTTAATCTGATCTATTAAAATACTATTCCAAGCAGTGATAATCAATAAGGTGGCATTTGGTATAGGATATGAAGAAAATGCTCTACAACATAGCGTTAATTTTGAATGCACGGAGTAGTCAAGGGCCTGCGTGCGAAAAAACTAATTCTTCTCTTTGTAAGTAAAAGCAACGATCAACAATAAGACACCTACAAAACCAAGCGCAATAGGTAGAGAAGAAGCTTCCGCAATAAATCCGATCATCGCAGGCCCGGCGAGCTGCCCCATATAACCAAGCGTTGTCACAGCAGGTAAGGAGACCGAGGCAGGAATATTAGGAATATTTCCGGCAGCTGTAAAAAATACAGGAACCACATTGGCCGCTCCCAAACCGACAAGTGCAAAACCGATCAGTGCGGCGCCTTGCCAGGGAACCATCACAGCGAGCATATATCCGGCAGCCGAAACCAGCGCACCAATTAACACAACCTTTGAAGAACCGATTTTATGGACAATCTTGTCACCCGTGAGACGCATTACCGCCATAGCAACGGAAAAAACAGCGTATCCCAACCCAGCCATAGAAGGCTCAAAATTTCTGTTGAACTGCAAAAAAACTGCGCTCCAATCTAACAACGCTCCTTCTGCGAGAAAGAATACAAAACACATCAAGCCCAGAGCTAAAACCGGGCCTCTCGGCAAACTGAACGTAAAGGAATCTACACTTTTTTCTTCTGATTTTGGGAAAAGGTTTTTGTATTGGCTTACTGCGATTAAGACGAGTAAAGCGGAAATACTTCCCGCAGCGATGGAAGGAGATAATCCCATTTTGATTAAAAAACCAAGTCCAATGGAACCGAGCAAACCGCCGAGACTAAACATTCCGTGGAAAGACGACATAATGTGTCGGCCATACCTGTCCTGAACGAGCACTGCATGCGAATTCATGGCAACGTCAATAGAGCCAATGGAAGCACCAAATACGAATAATGCAACCGCAAGTTGAGGAGCAGTAGAAGTTAACAAGAGCAGTGGAAGCGTAATGGCAATAACAATTGCCGCGACAAGCATCACTCGTCTGCTCCCAAATTTATTAATGAAAAAACCGGTAAAAGGCATGGTCAGGATAGCACCCGCACCGAGCGAAAGAAGTACGAGTCCGAGCGCGGCATCGTCCAAACCGAGATTTACCTTGGCAAATGGCACCATAGGAGCCCAGCTTGAAAGCCCGATTCCACACACTAAAAATATCAATAAACTTGCCCTTCTTGCGGCGCTGGTTTTTCCTGCGTCTGTGATCACAACGTTTTCCATTATAACGTAAGTAGTTTTTTGCAAAAATATGCAAATTTGCATATTTTTGCAAAAAACTTTCTTTAATATGGTCAGAGAAAAACGGTTTAATTATATTCTTGAAAAACTTCACGATAATAGCGAGGTTGCATTCAGCGAATTAAGCAGTGACTTGCACGTTTCCGAAGATACAATCCGACGCGATATCGATGCCCTGGCAAACAATGGACTTCTACTGAAAATCCGCGGCGGAGCAATTCCAAGATCGCATAATCCGCTTTCTTTTAAAGATCGGATCGGACAGCTGAGCGATGATAAAGAATTGATCGCTTTTAAAGCGCAAACTTTAATCAAATCCGGGCAAACCATTTTTCTGGACGGCGGAACTTCCGTGTACACGCTGGTGTCTCTGCTCTCGACCGATATCAAACTTACCGTGATCACCAACAATACAGCCATAATACCTGCACTTTCCGCTTATCCATCCGTGGATTTAATCGTTCTGGGCGGGAAATACTTAAAACAATCAGAAACCATTGTCGGTTACCAAGCAATCAAAATGGTCGAAAATTTCCAGGCGGATCTTTATTTTATGGGCGTTTGCGCATTGGATATGGTTAAAGGCGTCACGTCCAGCTATATGGAAGAGGCAGAATTGAAACAGGCCATGCTGCGGAAATCCGCTGTATCCATCGCGCTCAGTACCTTCGACAAACTGGAAACGTTTGAGTCATACCGCGTGTGTCCGATCCAGTCGCTGGATTATGTGATCACGGAAACGGATGCCCAAAATGTAAGATTAAGACCATTTAAGGAGGTTGGGATCAAGGTTTTGTAATATCTATTTTATGATCAATTCCATCTGGATATTTGCACGTTCGTACGGCGTCGGGCGACCTGCAACTTTTTGAAAACCAAGTTTGTGATACAAATTGATCGCAGGTTTCAGTATCGTATTACTTTCCAGATAAATTTTCTTCGCACCTAATTCTTCTGCTTTTTTAATCATCGCCTGTGCCAGTAGCCAGCCAACATTTTTCCCTTGTGCCTTTGGAGAAACAGCCATTTTTGCCAGTTCAAATTCATATTCAGGATCATCCATTTTGATCAATGCACAAACGCCGACAGGTTCACCGTTGTAAAGCGCAACCAGAATATGTCCTCCTTTACTTAAAATATACCCATCCGGATTATCCAATGACTTGTAATCATTTTCTTCCATTTTAAAGTAGGTGGAAATCCATTCCACGTTCAGTGCTCTGAATGTTTTTTGATATTCCGGTACATAATCTACGATTTCCACCTTGGCGCTTTCACGTAATTTTTTCTGTTCCTGTACGCGACGAAGTAACGTTTTTTGTTCCAAAAGAAACTCCCACTCACCTATCGCTTTCCATAGATCATGGCTTGCCTGCGAAGAAACATCATCAATTCCACTGGCAACGTCAAGATATAAATCCTCAATTTTTTCAGTTACTTTCATTCCCTTTTCAGACAACGATACTACATTTCTGCGCCCGTCAGTATCATCACGCTTTTCAATAACGAATCCCGATTTTGACATTTCATTGATAATTTTGCTAACAGAAGGATGCGAATGACCAATTTCCCGGGCAATAGCCGTGATCGTTTTTTCTTCGCCTTTGGAGAGCGCATAAAAAACCGGAAACCATTTTGGCTGCATTTCCACATCATAAAGACGGTAAATCTGCGCTGAATCTTCTGTAATTTTTTCGGTCAATCTCCGAAGACGGCTACCCAGTGCAACTTTGCCAATTTGTTCAAAAAATTCCATTGTGTATACATTTACGTAACTGATTACACAAATATATACACGATGTTGTATATTTTCAAATTGCAGGTTAGAATTTAAAACAACTTAAGTCTGAATCTATTTTCTTAGATAACTAACCGTGTAATTGGCAGGAATTTTGGGTACAACAACCAGATTACTTCTTCCATCAAAGGGTGAGGATTTTTTGCAGAAACGCTCTGTTACGCTGTAAGTTACTTTTTTCTTGAAATCATCTGTTTCAACTTCAAGCAGATAGGTGCTATTTCGGCCATCGTTAATGGTTGTTAAACCCAGAATATCGAATTTGGTAAAATCTATTTCTTCAAGCGTATCACCACAACAATACGAAAATAGCCGTTGGTATTCGCTTTGGGTGGAAATTTTGATGCCATTGCGCCCCATATCCCCATCACTCTTGAGATAGGCAATGTATTGTTCGTCCAAAATTTTGGTTACTCCAATCATTTCATCTGAATCATGTTCATTGCAAAACGGTTCCCTGAAACACGAACATAGTGTTATCAGTGTCAGTAAAGTTAAGTTTTTCATTATGTCTGGCTAATATTTTTTTTCTAGTGGAATTTTCGACTTTGATGTAATATCAGAATATATAATTAGATTTTGAATTGAATTCTTCATCCATTTGGGTGATCCAGTCAAACCGAGTTTTATGGCCTCGTTAATTGTCAATTCAGCAAGGTACCGTCGGAGTCATTGCACTCAGAGAAGCGTCAGCGTGGTCTCAATAGGACAAATAGGCTTTTAAAACGGGGCAAATCCAGGAAAATTAAAATACTAAAATTAACGCAGCGAAAAAGCTAAAACATCAGTTCCAGCCATCTTCTCCCCTTATTAATTATCAAATATTTAAAATATTATTGTACCGAAGGAGGTGGGACTCGCACACCCCAGGATTTATTTGGCTGGCTTCCCATTTTAAAACGCAGCGTTCCCCCTGTCATTAGCTCATCACGGTATAGCCAGCAATTATCCAGTTTTTTTCCGTTATACTCTGCTGACTGTATATAAATGTTTTCTGTGGAACTGTTCACCGCCTCAATCTTCAACTCTTTGTTATTTCCCAAACGAATCAGAGATTCTGAAAATAACGGACTTCCGAATTCAATAATCGGCCTTGCATCCGTAAATCCTTTGACGTCAAACAGACCTAACGATGCAAGCACATACCAGGAACCCAACTGCCCCTGGTCTTCATCCTGACCGTATCCATAGCCATGAATTGGTTCGGTTCCATAAAATTCATTACAAATCGCACGCGTCCATTTCTGAGTTAGCCACG
The DNA here is from genome assembly GCF_056895235.1 of Dyadobacter sp. HNCC25DJ186. Lineage (NCBI taxonomy): Bacteria > Pseudomonadati > Bacteroidota > Cytophagia > Cytophagales > Spirosomataceae > Dyadobacter > Dyadobacter sp. HNCC25DJ186. Next base: position 9,563 of record NZ_JBXHAS010000008.1, on the reverse strand, counting down.
GTTTTCCTGAAAAATTGAATAACCAGCTTATGTGCAGACAGGGTTGATTTCCATGGTTATAGATTGATTTTATTCCTGCAAAAGAGTCGATCACTTTTCCTCCGCCAAACCCGGTCAGTTCAGATGCGGTAAAAATACTGTCGAGCCTGTTATTAAAAGTTTCCTTGCCAATTGCGTTGATCAGACCGGCTGGATTTTGAGGAACATAAAAAGTATATTGTATGGCATTTCCTTCCTGGAAACCACGCCAGGGCTGGTAAGGATCAAATTTATCAATGAATAACCCGTCTATTCCTTTCGGTTGTATCAGTTTATTTACTGGATTAAAAATACCTTTCCAACCATTTGAATACTTTATTAAACGCTCGTAATCCTTCTTATTACCCATGGCTTTTGCCATTTGAGCGGCCGCAAAAGCACTGAAACTATACTCCAGCGTATGAGAAGCTGAATATTGAGAACCCGTTGAATCCGTTTTTTCTGTGCTCAGAAAGGGCACAAATCCACGTTCAGTAAATACTTTAGTATCCAGTTTTCCCGAACCTTCCACTCTGTTTTCCCAATTAAGTTCATTGGATTTCACCGCCTCGTATGCCAATTTAACGTCATAATTCCTGATGCCCGAATTATATGCGCCAACAATGGCCAGGCCGACAAAATTAGTCCCTACACCAGAAACATATTCACTATTTGCGATACCGTCGCCAAGCCAACCTTTATCTTTGAACAATTGCAATTGAGTACTGACATAGTTCCCGTACCACTCCGGATAAAACAGTGACCAAAGCTGGGTGATATTCCAAAAGGCTCCCCAGATAGCATCCGTATTCATAAATTCAGGGCGCCTATTTTTTTCGAAACCAGTAAGTTTACCTGAAAAACCTGCATGTTTAGGATAAGAACCATTGACATCACTTGCTATCCCCCGACCAAGCAGCGCGTGAAATAATCCTGTGTAAAATTTGGTCTTGTTTTTCTCGTTATCATCTTTTATCCGGATCTTCCCCAGCTCAGTCCTCCAGATATTCTGGGCATTCATTTTTGCGTTGTCAAAAGTGAGCGCGGCTGCTTCGGTCATAAGATTTTCTTTCGCATTTGCGATCGAAGTATAAGACAGCCCGACTTTAATATTTATTTGTTCCAGGTTTTTGGTTTCATAATTTAAGACAAGCCCCGCACCTTTTCCCTGCGCCGATGAAGTATTATTCTTAATTTCCGATCCGGTAAAAGCAGTAATATTCTCAGGTTTTTTGCTTAGTTCTCCGAAAAAGTACATCGAAATTTTACCCTGAGGATCATATTGCTGAACATATTTTGGGTATGTTACCACATAACCTTCGAAATGTTTTTCATCAATCATTCTTATGTTGGCATCAACGACTTCGCCGCTTTCACCCTGCTTATTGCCGATATCCAAAACAATATGTGATTCTTTATTTTCCGGAAAGGTGTATCGGTGAAAACCTACTCGCCTTGTTGCAGTCAGCTCGGCCGTGATACGGTAGTCATCCAGTAAAACTTTGTAATATCCAGGTTCTGCTATTTGATTTATACGATTAAACTTTGATCGGTAACCAGTAGAGTCTCCTTCAAGATCGCCAGGCTGGATTTTAGTTTTCCCTGTGGTAGGCATAAAACTCACACCGCCGATTTGCCATTCATGAAAATTAACAAAACCTTCAATGGATTGATGCCGGGTGTCGTATCCTACCGCTTCCCATCCCGATGGGTTTCCGTGATGGCCATTGGTAGAGGGTGCGAGTTTTGCCATTCCATAAGGTAATGCGGCCGGTGTGTAAAAAAACCAGCGACTATGGGCCGTACCAATTTCCGGTTTGACAAATCGGAGCACATCTTGCCCCGCTGCCAGGATACTTACCGCTGAGAGAATAAAAAGTAAGCCGAAACTTCTGTATCTGATTTTCATGGAAAACTATACATTGTTAAAATGCCAATTTATAAAAGTCAGCTTCAATTCCAATAAAAAGGTTTGTAGGTGTTTTGAGATAAATGATTTCTTACATTTTCTATCCGGACAATGTATCCAAGTTTCATTCTGTGACCAAAAAAACTTAATTTGAACATTTATGAAGACAGGACTTTTTTCATCCCTATGAGTTATATCCATTTTAAACCGCACCCTAAGCTCTCACCATACATCGATGCCTATTGGAAAGTAACGGGTGCTAACGAGGAGCTGAAAACTGGAAAGATTTTACCGGATGGCTGTGTAGATATTATTTTGAATGTAGGTGATGACTTTCTTAGCACGGATGGAAAGTTTTGCATGAAAAATGAAACAGCGTACCTGGTTGGGACTATGACGAAGTTTAAGGACTCAATCCTTCGACCTGGTACGAGCCTGATTGGCATCCGTTTTAAGCCAGCAGGTTTTTCATTTTTTTATAAATATGCCTCGCTTCACGAAATTACGGATCAGACTATTGAATTTGAAAAGAAACTGGCACCAGAAATTGGAAACCATCTTGACGATCACGTCCATTACCTGGATCGTTTCTTTTTAAATAAATTGTCCGATCCAAACCCTGCATTGCTGAAAATAATTGCGAGTATTGAGAAAAAAAACGGCCGGGAATCTGTCACAGCAATTGCACAAAAACACTGCGTTACTCCACGTCAGCTCGAACGAGTATTCAAGCAATTTATCGGCATCAGCCCAAAGCAATTCTCTGGTATCGTTCGTTTCCGGCACGCCCTCTCCTTAATAAAATACAAATCCAAAGATCGTAACCTGCTGGATATTGCTCTTGATTGCGGATACTTCGACCACGCACATCTGGGCAACGAATTCAAGAAATACGCAGGAAACACGCCCTCGGAGATTTAATTTTGTCGGATTTTTCCAAACATCAGAATACAACAAGGTCTTACATTTGTGAAACAGTTTATCATTTCACACCTTACAAAACTCCCTCATTATGATTAAATTTGCATATACCATTTTGTACGTCACAGATGTGACAGCATCGATTACATTTTACGAGAAAGCTTTCGGTTTTCAGCGAAAGTTTATTTCCCCGGAACAAGACTATGCTGAGCTGGTTACGGGTGAAACCACCCTATCCTTTGCATCCAAGTTTTTGGCAAATTCCAATTTATCCAATGGATTTATTGAAAGTAATTTATCTTCCAAACCCTTTGGGATTGAGATAGGATTTGCCGTTGATGATGTAGAGAAAACTTTAAACAACTCCCTTAACGCCGGAGCACTTTTAGTAGAAAAACCAAAAACAAAGCCCTGGGGACAAACAGTAGCTTACGTGAAAGATATTGATGGATTTTTGATCGAAATTTGTACGTCGATGGATGGGTAATTGTAGAATTTGCTGAAAAGATAATTTCAATTCGCAATCGTAATTATCTTTTCACAAAAAAACACCTGCAAAACTAATTGTTAAGTGCTTGATTTTTAAGCAAGAAACCATTCGCACCACCAGTAAGTCCATTTCTGGCTTACAATTTTTCTAACTATCCAACCAAGCCTTAAAATCACTTACTCGTTCCCTGCTTACAACATTGGAATCGCCTTGCTGTAATTTAGTGGCAATAGAAAAGCGTCCATTAAAATAGCTATTCACTTTTTGAATGGATTTTATATGCAGTATTGTTTTTCGATTGATACGAAAAAAATCTTTGGGTTGCAGTATTTTTTCAAGTTCGTCGAGTGTGTAATCAACGGCATAGCGGCTGCCCTTGTTGGTTACCAAAAACGATAAACTTTCCCGGGTTTCAAAATGATGAATCTCTTCGGTTGAAATAGTGTCGATGCCTTGTCCAGTTTTGACTAAAAACCGATTTTTGTATTGATTATTGAGTTGCCTATAAGCCGATGTGATATTTTCAATGAGTTGTTTGTTGGCCGTCAGTTGTTGCTTTTTGAATTTTTCAATGGCAAATTTCAATTCTGCCAAAGCAATGGGTTTCAATAGATAATCAATACTGTTTTGTTTGAAGGCTTGAATGGCGTAATTATCGAAAGCGGTAGTGAAAATAATGGGGATATCCGTTTGAATTTTTTTGAAAATATCAAAACTATTGCCGTCAGCCAGGTGAATGTCCAGGAAAATCAAGTCGGCTTGTAAACCATCCTCAACGGCGTCAATGGTCGCTTTTACGGTATCGGTATATTTTATAACTGCAATGCCCGAATCAATTTTTTTCAAAAGTAAAGTCAAATGTTCCGCTGACAATTTTTCATCTTCTACAATTACAACATTCATTTTCTTGAAATTAAAGGCAGAACCACGATAAATAATTCCTCATTTTGGATGATTTCTATTTTTTCATCGGTAAAAAACGAATAACGTACCTGTATATTCATTAAGCCTGTTTGTGAACTTTTGACCTTATCGCTTCGTAGCTGAATCGGATTGGTTATATACAAACGATTGCCGTCGGTAAAAATATTCACTTCCAAAGGTTTTGCCTGCGAGGTTTCATTGTGTTGAAAAGTGTTTTCTACCAACATTTGCAAACACATGGGTGGTAAATATAAGTTTTCAGTCTCCTTAGTAATCCTGATAATGAATGAAATATTCGTATCAAAACGTATTTTTAGTAAGTAAATATAATGTTCTAAAAACGCAAATTCTTCTTGTAAACTCACTAATTCGGCATTTTTATTATCTAAAACATATCGATAGACTTTTGAAAGTTCATTGATAAAATTTACGGCTTTATCCTGATTTTGATAAACCAACGAACTTAAAACGCTAAGATTATTAAATAAGAAATGGGGATTAAGCTGATTTTTGAGGTTTTGTAATTGAGCATTGACACTTTCGGTTTTGTATTTTTCTACTTCTATCAAACTTTGCCGCCAAGCTTTGAAAAACTGTTTTGAAATATACAAAATCAAACCCAAAAACGTGATCGTTATGGCTGGAACAAACATCTGACGAATAGCCCTGTTGAATAATCTTACATCACCAAACTTTATAAAGTGTAGGAAATTCATCGACACGAATAGCGTTATGGCACTAAAAATAAGACTCAGCACAAATTGAACAAGTATTCTTTGCTCTGGTTGCGCCAACCAGCTGTACCGTTTTTCTAATCGTCCATCAATATAAATATTTCCTTCCCAAAGGAATAAAACGATGAAAGGGATGATAATTAAATCAAGTTCAAAAAAATCTGATAGTCGAAAAAATAGCATTTTGAAGAGTGAGGCCACCAAAATTGCAATTCCGGTTTTATACAAAAAGTTAAATTTCAACATCGTTAACTTTTCTGTGAAAATAGATACTTAAATGAAGCCGAAGACCCAAATGGTCCAACGCCCTTAGCGATTACCAATAACACAGCAACTACAAATATCGATAGAAAAATAAAAGAGGGACTTCTGAAAAATCTGCCTGGTGTTTGCTCAATTGTCCAACTCCCGTTTTCTACGTGAAGTTTTGCTTCGTGCCTAACGGCCTTTCCTAAAACTACCTGTTTTTGTGGCAAACCATTGAAAGTCAGAATTACTTCACATACGTTATTTGGCATATCCTTGAAGATGGCATTTTTAATTTCAAGCGACTTAATTATTTTCGGTCGGTTTGATAATTCAGCAACAACGGTGGTTTCGTGTCCCAAGATAACCTTCGGATCTTCAAATTTTATACTTTCTCCATTGATAGTTACGGAACAATGTTTTCGAAAGTGTTTTATTACCAATAGCTGAAACTCCTCCGGCGTCTTATAGGAATCTTTGCCGTAGAGATAGATAATTTCTTCCTCAAATGCAGTCAAAGAGCTTTTTATGAGCAAAACAGATTTCCCGTTTTGCTCATAAATCATCAGACTTGATAAATCGGGTTGATGTGCCATTGCTGCCCGAAAGCAAAACAGCAAAAAAATAACCGATAGACTACCAGATATTTTTTTCCTATTTAACATAAGCACCTGCCAAACTATTGATAAAACTGTTTGTACCTGCTTTGGCTACATGGTAATGATAACCTCTTGTCGCATCATAATGCCCACGGCTTGCGTCCAAATCAGTATCTTCTTTGCCCGCCACACTTAGATTTTCATAAATTGCATAACCATCAAGAGCGTAGCCAATCATGGCAGCATGACCATCCGTCTGATCAATTTTTGTCGTTTTTCCTGTGGCCGCATGGTAGTGATAACCTGCACCAATGTTGATGTGTCCGCCTGCATCGTCAAAAGGAGCTAAGGTATATGCACCTAAAATAGCACTTACTGGTGCGGGAGCATCAAAAACAACCCCATTAAAGGCAATTCCTCTGATCGACGGGCCTGCCGCCATCGGCCCTGCACCAAAGCTAACCGGCGAAGTCAGTTTTACAGGCGTAACAGGAATATAAATAGTTTTTGTAAGTGAAGATACATACGAAGGCAGACACTCAACACAATAATTTTTGTATTCTGCACCCACATTTGGGTTGGCAGCCGCCTGGCAGTCCGCTTGTGTCAGGGTTTTAGTAATTGCCCCCGTAGACGTATTATACATTTGCCAAGACGTATTTTTGTAAAATGTGGCTAGATTTTTGATAAAAGCCCCATCTACGTCATAAACATTGCCACCTTCCAGCCAAATACCACCTTTTGTGGCGTCGTCTGTAACATTAGACGGACACCAGGGCCCCATTGTATGGTCGGGCGGAGTGCTTTTGGTCACAATTTTATAGCAATCCACCGTTTCTCCTGTGGAAAGGGTTTTGGAAACAATACTGACCGGTTCGGCAAGACCGGCGGATAGAAATTTGGTGCCATCTACTTTTATTACTGTGTCAGCGTTTTCTGGAGCTGCTGTGTCGCTATCATTATTACATGCAAATAACAGGGATGCAACGACTACGAAGACAAGCGGTTTGTGAATCATGATTTTGGTTTTTAGGTGTGTAGCGATTTACTTCTTCCATTGAAAAACTTCTGGCACTGATATTGGCAAGGTGATTCAAAGCATTTGCTTTATTAGAAGCTTTTACAACAACTTCATTGAGCATTCTTAAATCTTCTTTCATTAAAATATCCAAAATTACAGCTTTACGAGAAGTAACTACGATATTATAAAAGGTAACATCTTTATAACCAATAAAATAGATCTTGATTTCGTAACGATATCGGAAAACACGATATTCCATTCGAAATACAACTTAGTTTTGTTGTAAAGCTAATTGTTGCGGAGATGGTTAGAAAATGCAATACCGTTGAATTGTTGAATTTTCACGTTAAGTTGAGCATAAAGATTGTTAAATATATTTCGACTTAAACAAATTTATAGTTCAGCTGAGCGTTGGTACCGGGCACAGCTACCTATGTAGGTTTTGCTCACAGCGATGCTAATTGAACAACCATTTCTACGTTTCTTTCCCAAACTTTATAATGGATGGCATTTACCGCATCATTTTTAAGAAGAAAAAACGCTAAAAAAGTTTGAACAACTTCATCATCAAGGTTCTGTCGCCTCTAAAACAGAGGCTATGAAACTACTACTTTTTTAATTAAAAACCGACGTTTTCGACCAAGTCAGAATCAGGCCTATTTATTTCAATTAATACAAAATTGCTTATTTTTGCCGGCGGTTTAACAGTCACGCTACACACATTAATTTCATGCTATTTCCAAAACGAACCCTGGTTTTTTATTTTATTTTTATTTCTGCATGTTTTAAATCTGCAATTCTTCTCGCACAACCACGAAAAATTTCAGAACAAGGTATCAATTTCGTATCAGGAGATTTCAATACCGTTTTGGCAAAAGCCAAAGCGTCAGAAAAGCCAATTTTTGTTGAAGTCTATTTGAATGGCTGTCCACACTGCGAGGCTCTTGCTCCCGTGTTAACTGAAAAGAGTGTTGGCGATTTCTTCAATGCCAATTTTATAAGCTGGAAAACTGAGGCCAACTCCAAAGAGTCAGCCGCTATTCAAAAAAGCAAGGGTATTACCTATCCGGAATTCCCAATCATGTTTTTCTTTGATCTTAAAGGCGATCTTATTCATATTGCAACACCGGCAGAACGAAAAACACGTTCGGAATTTATCGAAGAAGTGTTGTCAGCAGGACGTGCAGCGCTTGATCCCATGCAGCGCACAGGCAGTTATGCAACCCGGTTCAAAAGTGGAGACCGTGATCTTATGTTTCTGATAAATTATGGGAAATATTGTAAAACGATTAAAGATCAGACAACACTTTCAGAAATCAACGACACGCTGGGTAAACTCCTGACCAGCCCACAGGATATTACCAGCCAGGCCGGATTTTATATTTTGCAGCGTCTAATTAACGATGTTGACAACCCGCTGTCGGCTTATTTCTTCACCCATCTGGATGTGTTTAAGTCGAAATATCCTGCAAAGGATGTGAAGGAAGCTGGTGAAGCCATCCTTTTTCATTCTTTGTATGGTCCCAAAGGTGATGCATATCCGGCCGCCAGGATCATGGATATGCGAAAAAATATGGTTAAGCTCGGCGTGACAGAAACAGAAGCATCTGCCCGTTTGCTGCTCAAAGAACTGGACGCTTACCTCCGAGAGAAAAATACCAAAGCGGCCGTACTAAGATTTAATGAATATCGGAAACAGGCAACGTCGCTGGGGCTTGCTGATTATGCTTACCTGATGAAATATTTCAACGAGAAAGCCACTGACATTTCTTATTTATCAGAGGTTCCAATTTGGGCTAACGAAGGTTTACGTCTGGCCAAACCAACGGAAGTCAATAGCAAAGTCATGGCAGGCCTCTATTATGAACTGGCGGAAGCATACTGGAAAATGGACAAAAGGCCAGAAGCGATAAAAAATGCCGTTAAAGCACTGGAAACAGCCAAAACTGCCAAGGATGATTTGACGAGGTTTCAGGAGCAGATTGGCAGGATGAAGTAGAAAAAATTAAACAAAAAACTTAACGATCTTCACAGTTAAACATAGGCTCCATTTCCCTGTCTTCACCCGATGAATATATTTGAAGCTGAAGTAATTTTATAACGCCTGATTTCGTGTCAGCTTCGGAATCGGAGGAAATATCAATAACCACCAATTCTCAGAAGTTAATTTTAACTGCCTCCTGGTCATCGCGAAAAGACAAAAAACTGAGCAATAAAATGACGCATAAGCTTTTTGTTCATTGTTAAAATTATTTGACATTTAATTCAATACCATCAAATTGCTTTAATCCATTTAAAGCACTTAACTCAGACTTGCGAGAACAATTGGACCTAGGTTCATGTTGAAAGCTTTCGCACTGGTGTATACGTCACCAGCGCCTGGATGACAGACGCTGATTGGGCTGAGAGACAATGAATGTCGGGGGCGCCTAGCCTGGACGGTGACCGGGTAGTTTTGGCGGGAGGCCGCCCCGTCGGTCGACTGGGCACGCACATCCCTGAAAAACACCAGGACTGTCAACAATAACAACAGGGCGTGAACGAAACGGTATGGCATCAGAATCTGTAATGTACTAATCTGTGACATATAGGATAACGCTTTGTCACAATGACTGCTGTCATAAAATCATCACCATGCCACAACCCTACCGAAGCTATCATTCTCAGTTCAAAATTCAGTATGGAAATGGAAGTTTGCCAG
>NZ_JBXHAS010000007.1:0-306134 GCF_056895235.1 Dyadobacter sp. HNCC25DJ186 | reverse complement strand
CTTTTGCGGCCGTCGCTGCATGCTCGATTCAACCGCGCTGAGACTACTCTTTGATTGAATCGGGCGCCTCGTTCAGTACTTAAAATCTCCATATTCAGCAAAACCCCGGCTGTTATATCCTCAATTCATAGCCCGCAAATTCCCACCTTAATATGAAAAACCTTTTGGGAAGGCAATGATATATCTATGTAATGGAGCCCACTCCGGTTAGTAATCTGAAAATAAGAAATCTGCCTTTTGGTATTCTTACCGACGAACTCGATAACCGTAAATCTATCTCCAAGGTTAGAGAGCAATCCTATTTTTAAGTTACCTAAAGCAAGATGATTCCGTCTAATAAGCCATTGATATTGAATGTAAAGGCAATGAATTGAATGACTTAAAAAGGCAAAAAAGCACCAAAGTACGACAAGACTTGCACACACTATAAAAATAATGCGATGACCACACGACAAGAACAAGAATATAAGCTAAAGCAAATATTTGGTCTTGACTATTTCTTTGATGATCAATGGGAAACGATTGACCGAATTTTAAAAGGCGAAAGAGTTTTGTTGATTGAGAAAACCGGTTTTGGCAAATCCCTTTGTTTCCAATATCCTGCCACAATATTTGAAGGTACAACCGTCATTTTTTCACCTCTCATTGCATTAATGAGAGACCAGGTGAAAAAGTTAAACAGTTTAGGAATTGCCGCAAAATGCATCAACAGTGAGCAGACGTCCGAAGAAAACTCACAAATCATTGAGGATGCAAAAAATGGTCAGGTCAAGATTTTATATATAGCTCCTGAAAGACAAGAGAATAGTGAATGGATAGAAGCTACACGACAGATGAATTTATCAATGGTTGTTGTTGACGAAGCGCATTGTATTTCTGTTTGGGGCCATGACTTTAGGCCAGCTTTTAGACGAATTATTAATCTTGTTAAATTACTTCCAACGGGACTGCCTGTTTTAGCAACGACTGCAACTGCAACGAAAAAAGTGGAAACAGATATCGCTTCTCAGATTGGTGGAAATATCTCGGTTTTGAGAGGTAATTTACTTCGGGAAAATTTGAATTTGTTTGTTGTAAAAGTCACATCAGAGGATGAAAAACTAATTTGGCTTGGAAAGAATTTGGATAGATTAGGAGGAACCGGAATATTATATACCGGTACAAGGGTCGATACTGAGATTTATTCCAAATGGTTTGAACATCTTCAACTTTCTGCAATTGGGTATCATGCTGGCCTGGATACCGATTCGAGAATTTCTATTGAAAATGGATTAATGAGTAATAAATGGAAATGTGTAATATCCACCAATGCCCTGGGTATGGGGATTGACAAGCCAGATATTCGATTCATTATTCACACGCAAATTCCACAAAGCCCAATTCATTATTATCAGGAAATTGGCAGGGCAGGCAGAGATGGAAAACCTTCTAACATTATTCTATTTTATAATCCCGAGGACAAGAAACTTCCTGAGGCCTTTATTGAGGGCGGAAGACCATCAGTTGCAAAATATGAAAAGGTAATCTATGCAATTCGAAATGACCTATTGGGTGAAAGAGAATTGATGATGAAAACTAATCTGAAAAAGACACAGATAAGGGTGATCAAATCAGACTTAGTAGAACAGGGAATTATTAGAGAAGTTACAGCTGGCAAATATAAAAAATTTGAATACATAACAAATGCACCTGCACTAAATAACCAAGCGTTTGAAGAATTACGAAACGCAAAAAAAGCTGATTTAGTGCAAATGATTCAGTATGTGGAGACGTCTCAGTCAAGAATGAAGTTTTTGTGCGATTTTTTAGGAGATTCAACAACTCATAATTTTACCAATTGCGACAATACCGGTTTAAATAAAATTACGTTTAAACCCAATGAAGAATGGACGCAGAAACTTCAAAATTTTAGAGAAGATTATTTCCCAAACCTGCAAGTCGAAGGAAAAGATTCAAATATTGTGAACGGAATAGCAGCGAGCTACTATGGATTTTCAAATATTGGTGCTGCCATACATCGCAGCAAATACGAAACGAAAGAAGATTTCCCCGATTTTTTGCTTAAATTATGTTTGAAGGCCTATCGTAAAAAATTTGGCCAGGAAACATTTGATTATATCGCTTATGTTCCGTCAACTTTATCAGGCAACCTTGTAAAAAACTTTGCTACAAAACTTTCACACATTTTACAATTTCCAATAACGCATGACCTGGTAAAGACAAGGCAGACAGAAGAGCAAAAGGTGTTTGAGAATGGTTATCTAAAATCCGAAAATGTTAGCGGAGCATTTTCATTTAACAATCCTGGTGTTTTAGAGGGAAAAAGCATTTTGCTTGTGGATGACATATTTGACAGCGGAGCGACAATAAAAGAACTGGGGAGATTATTTACTACTTTTGGAGTCATAAAAATTGCTCCAATTGTTATTGCAAAAACAGTTGGAGGAGACCTGGTATAAAATGAAAAACGAAGCAACGTACTGGATAACATTAGCCCATTTACCCAAGTGGGGCTACGGCAGGATTAATAGCCTGATTGTAAAATTCTTTCATGACGAAAAAATAACAATAGAAGAATTTTTCAACTTGCCAGAATCGGTTTTAGATAGTAAATACCAACTTGACTCAAAAGAAATTTCTGATTTACAAAACGCAAAATCTGAGCTTCCTAACAATGCTTTTTTTGCGGAAAACTTGTTTAGTCAAGGTTATGAATTTATACCGATAACTTCTACTGAATATTCAAAAACATTAAAAAAAAATCTTAAAGCCACTCATTCTCCTCCACTTTTGTATGTAAAAGGTAATAAGCAAATACTTCACGAAAAATCAATTGCCATTGTAGGTTCCAGAGCAGCAGAAGGAAAGTCCCTGGAGTTCACTGATCATATTGCCAAACTTGCAAGTAAAGATTTCAAGGTCGTTGTTAGCGGATTTGCAAAAGGTGTTGACAAACAGGCATTGGATTCTGCCATAGAGCATAAGGGTCAAAGCATTATCGTTCTACCACAAGGAATTACGACATTCAATTCTGGCTTTAAAACTTATTACAAGCAAATTGTAGAGGGTGATGTTTTGGTTTTAAGTGCATTTCACCCAAAATCTGTCTGGACTGCTGGATTAGCAATGGCTCGCAATCCTATCATTTACGGACTTGCCGACGAAATTTTCGTAGCTGAATCAAGCGAAAAAGGTGGGACATGGTCAGGCGTAATTGACGGACTTAAAAAGGGAAGAAAAATTTTTGTAAGGAAGCCAGAGCCCGATGAAAAAAACGCGAACCTTCTTTTAATTCAAAAAGGTGCAATTGCTGTTGACTACAACGGGGTTGAAGATGCAAACACTATTTATGCAGAGCCATCGACGCCAGCATTGCTAGTTCAAGAATCGTTGAATTCTATTGACGACATTAATGACCGGATATCCAGGGTTTTTAATGGAAAACCACTTTCAGTACAAGAAATTCTTGACAAGGCTGGGCTGGATTGGACAACTAAAAAGTTAGCAATGTTTTTACAAAAAATGGATAAAATTCAAACAGTAAAAAAAGGCAGAACAAATCAATATAGTTTAAAAGCTAATCAAGTTGAACAACCGACGCTATTTGGTTAGACAACCAAAACTAGTGATGCTGACACTGGTTTGGCAAACCAGATTTTCAGAATTGTCAAAATCTAAGTCTATTGTACATAGAATATCATCCCATACCCACAGGTGTGGGATTTTTTATTGTCAGTGAGAACCAACTTGAATTTCCAACTTATAATTCTCTAAAATTAGCTCTGTCAGACAGATACCGCTGAAAAAGAATTCGTTAACAAACTTTTTACAAAAATAATTACGCTTAATAATTATTTGCAAACCTTTTAACACACTTAAAAACATACTATACTGAAATACAATAACTTATAATTATTTTCCGGAAACTTTTTAAATTTTAATGTTTAGAAAACTTAACAAATAATTAACTTTGATAAATCAACGAAGCATCAAAAGACTAAAAATATATAACATGGAAATAACGAAACCATCTGAAAATAAGACTACTTACACATCAGATGAAGCCTATCAGCAATCGCTGGAATATTTCAAAGGCGATGATCTTGCAGCCCGTGTCTGGGTTAATAAATATGCATTAAAGGATTCTTACGGAGCCATTTTCGAGGCAACACCAAACGATATGCACCGCCGAATCGCCAGCGAAATTGCGCGAATCGAGGTTCGCTATCCAAATCCAATGACGGAAAATGAGGTTTTTGACCTGATCAAAGATTTCAAATACATCATTCCACAAGGAAGTCCGATGACCGGTATTGGTAATCCCTATCAGATTGCTTCGCTTTCAAACTGTTTCGTGATTGGAAATAATGGCGATTCAGATTCTTATGGCGGGATCATGAAAATTGATCAGGAGCAGGTTCAGTTGATGAAAAGGCGTGGTGGAGTTGGCCATGATTTGTCGCATATCCGTCCGAAAGGCTCACCGGTTAAAAATTCTGCCTTGACCTCAACCGGTATCGTTCCGTTTATGGAGCGTTTTTCAAATTCTACGCGTGAAGTGGCGCAGGATGGAAGAAGAGGCGCTTTGATGCTTTCCGTTGCCATAAAACATCCTGATTCCGGCGATTTTATCAACGCCAAACTGGAACAAGGCAAAGTGACCGGCGCCAATGTTTCGGTTCGTATTGACGACGCTTTCATGCGTGCTGTTGAAGCACAGCAACCGTATACACAACAATATCCAATCGATAGTAAAACTCCGGTTTATACCAAAGAAATCGATCCAACAGCACTTTGGAAAAAAATCGTTCATAACGCGTGGCAATCGGCTGAGCCGGGGATTTTGTTCTGGGATACCATTATCAGGGAATCTTTGCCGGATTGTTACGCTGATTTGGGATACAAAACGGTTTCGACCAATCCATGCGGCGAAATTCCATTATGCCCGTATGATTCCTGTCGTTTGCTGGCCATCAATTTATTCTCTTACGTTGAAAATCCTTTCACCAAAAAGGCAGCTTTCAACTGGGAGCTTTTCAAAAAACACATCAACGCGGCGCAGCGTATGATGGATGATATCATCGATCTGGAACTGGAAAAAATTGATGCGATTCTTGAAAAAATAAACGAAGATCCGGAAGACGAAGAAATCAAACGTACCGAAAGAAACCTTTGGCTCAACATCCAAACCAAAGCAAGAGAAGGCAGAAGAACCGGCATTGGTATAACAGCCGAAGGTGATATGCTTGCTGCGCTTGGCTTGCGTTACGGAAGCGACGAAGGTTCTGAATTTTCGGTTGAAATCCATAAAACGATCGCGCTGGAAGCTTACCGCGCTTCGGTTAATACCGCAAAAGAACGCGGTGCATTCAGCATTTTCGACGCAGACAGAGAGAAAAATAATCCGTTCATGCTTCGTTTGAAGGAAGCGGATGGACAGCTGTATTACGAAATGCTGGAACACGGACGCAGAAATATTGCTCTTTTGACCATTGCTCCAACGGGAACAACCAGTTTGATGTCACAGACAAGTTCCGGTATCGAACCGGTATTTATGCCGGTTTATAAAAGAAGAAGAAAAGTAAATCCGAACGATCAGGATGCACGTGTTGATTTTGTGGATGAGGTTGGTGATTCGTGGGAAGAATATGTTGTTTTCCACCACCGTTTCAAACAATGGATGGAGGTCAACGGACATGATCTGACAAAAAATTACGGACAGAAAGAACTGGATGATCTGGTAAAACAGTCGCCATACTACAAAGCAACTTCCAACGATGTGGATTACCTAAAAAAGGTAAAAATGCAGGGAGCAATTCAGAAATGGGTGGATCATTCGATCAGTGTTACGATCAATATGCCGAATGATGTGACGGAAGAATTGGTTGGAGAATGTTACCTGGAAGCCTGGAAAGCGGGATGTAAAGGTGTTACGGTGTACCGCGACGGATCACGTTCTGGTGTTTTGATCTCAAACGAAGAGAAAAAAGAAGAAGACAAAATCACCAACACGCCGTTCCCAACCATAAGACCACAGATTCTGGACGCTGAGATTGTTCGTTTCCAAAACAAAAAAGATAAATGGATAGCCTTTATTGGTTTGATCGACGACAGACCGTATGAAATTTTCACCGGTTTTGCTGATGATGAGGATGGAATCCTGATCCCGAGATGGGTAAATGAAGGTTTGATCATCAAAAACCGCGAAGCTGACGGAAGTTCACGTTATGATTTCCAGTATAAAAACACACGTGGCTACAAAACGACGATTGAAGGATTATCGCATAAATTCAACCCGGAATACTGGAACTACGCAAAATTGCTTTCCAGCACATTACGCCACGGTATGCCGATTGAAAAAGTAGTTGACCTGATCAGCAGTTTGCAATTGGACGAGTCGATCAATACCTGGAAAAATGGTGTAGCCCGTGCGCTGAAACGTTATGTTCCGGATGGAACGGAAGTTAAAAAGCAAAAATGCCAGAATTGTAATTCTACAAATCTGCTTTACCAGGAAGGCTGTCTGACTTGTAAGGATTGTGGTTCTTCGAAGTGTGGATGAGAAATTAACAAATTATAACGCGCTGTAAATCAAATAAGTCAATCTACAATAGATTGACTTATTTTGTAATATCTTAAAATCCTGATCAGAAAATATCCGAAAGTTTCAATTCCAGTCCCGGAAGTACTTCGTCTCCGGAAAGTTTCTCATTAAATAAAACAACCTCATAATCAATACCACTTCCAGCTCTGTAAATATAGGTTTGTTTTTTTCTTGGATCGATCAACCAGCCAAGTCGTATGCCATTCTCAATCCATTTAACCATTTTATCCTTCAAATCTGCCAATTCATCCGATTCTGACATAAGCTCAACAATAAAATCAGGACATACATGTGCAAATTTTTTGAGGTCAGATGACGGTAATAATGCCAACTGCTCATTTGATATCCACGCCACATCCGGCGCCCGCATAGAAGAATCAGGCAATGTGTAACCACCATTCGAATCCGATACTCGACCTAAACGCGTTTTACGATTCCAAAGGTTAATTTCAGTCAACAAATCACTATTTCGAAAACTTGTTTCAATTCCGGTAGGCGGCATAATGATAATTTGACCTTTTTCATTTCGCTCAATACGCAATTCAGGATTAGCTCTGCAAAAGGAATAGAGCTCGTCATCAGAAAATACATCGATTTGAGGAATATTGATTGCTAATCGCATAAAAATCTTTTTTTATAAAAATAAAGAAAAGATATTACAAATGCCTAGTCGATTAATCATCATTCAGTATCGGGAACAATATTATCTGAAACAGAAGAAGTCAACACCGGGCATAACCAATGTTGACTTCTTAATTCCTTCCACAATTAAAATCTCAATTACTTCGTCTCCTCAACAACCCCCAAATAATTAAACGGAGTAATCTGTCTCAGCTCTTCACGAATACTTTCAGCCACATCTAATGTCTCAATAAAATGTGAAATTGACTCATGCGTGATTTTTGCATTTGTACGTGTCAAAGATTTTAGGGCTTCGTATGGTTTTGGATATCCTTCGCGACGAAGAATGGTTTGAATTGCTTCTGAAACTACCGCCCAGTTTTCTTCCAGTTCTGATTTTAGCATATCCTCATTAAGTTCAAGCTTACCCAATCCTTTGATCAAAGAATTAAGCGCAATCGCCTGATGCGCTAAGGGAACGCCAATGTTGCGAAGTACTGTTGAATCAGTCAAATCTCTTTGTAAACGTGAAATTGGCAACTTCTGAGCAAAATGCTCGAACAAGGCGGAAGCCAATCCAAGGTTTCCTTCCGAGTTTTCAAAATCGATCGGATTCACTTTATGGGGCATTGCAGACGAACCTACTTCACCTGCCTTAATCTTTTGTTTGAAATAACCCATGGAAATATAAGTCCACATATCCCGGTTAAGATCTGTCAGAATTGTATTTAATCTTTTCAGGTTATCAAAGATTGCTGCCAGATTATCATAATGCTCAATTTGTGTGGTATGGCGACTGCGTTTTAAACCCAGTCCATCCACAAAATGGTTGCCGAAAGCCATCCAGTCCTGTTTTGGATACGCCACATGATGCGCGTTGAAATTTCCAGTCGCTCCACCAAATTTCGCTGAATTAGGAATTTTATCCAGCATTTCAAGCTGGCGCTCCAGACGCTCAACAAATACCAGAAATTCTTTCCCAACACGTGTCGGAGAAGCTGGCTGCCCATGTGTGAAAGCAAGCATTGGAATATTTTTCCATTCAATTGACATTCTTTTTAACACAAAAAGAACCTGGCGGAACAACGGTTTAATCGTTCTTTCCAGGGCATCTTTCAATGAAAGCGGAATGGCAGTATTGTTGATATCCTGAGATGTAAGACCGAAATGGATAAATTCCGAGTAAGCCTCTATACCTAGTTTTTCAAATTCTTCTTTGATAAAATACTCAACTGCTTTTACATCATGGTTCGTTTCTTTCTCAATATCCTTAATGTGCAGCGCGTCTTCTTCATTAAAATCCTCGTAGATCTTACGTAAAGAAGAATAAAGTTTCTTATCAAATTCTGATAGCTGAGGAAGCGGGATTTCGCAAAGCGCGATAAAATATTCTACCTCAACATATACTCTGTAATAAATTAAGGCATATTCAGAAAAATAAGAAGAAAGCTCAGATACTTGCTTATAATAGCGACCGTCGACCGGCGAGATTGCCGTAAGTTGATTTAATGACATGATTTACAATGCAGAAAGATAAATTTAAATACAAAGTTAGTAGAAATCACGAGCACCAAATGGTATAATCGCTACGAAATATTCTTTTTGGTATTTGTCTAGGTTATTTTAATACTATTTACATATTTGCCAAACAATCCTTATTCCCTAATTTATCCTCATGCAGCAAACCCCATTTATCGGAGAACTGGTCGGTACTATGATCATTATTTTATTAGGAAACGGCGTCGTTGCCAACGTCGTTTTGAAGCAAACAAAAGGGGAAAATGGAGGATGGATCGTGATCACTGCGGGGTGGGCATTTGCTGTGATGTTCGGAGTATTTATTGCCAACGCTTTTGGAAGTCCCGGAGCTCATTTAAATCCGGCAGTCACTATCGCTTTTGCGGTTTTAAAAAATGATTATAGTAATGTTCTTAGTTTTATAACTGCTCAGTTAATTGGTGCATTTCTTGGTGCAGTACTCGTTTATTTTCAATATCTGCCTCATTGGAAAGCCACCGAAGATCCAGGTAGCAAACTTGCCTGTTTTTCTACAAATCCCGCGATTAAATCATCAGGAGCGAATTTTTTGAGTGAATTTATCGCTACAATTGTTCTGATAATTGGTATTGCTGCCATCGGTTTCTCCGGAACTTCTGATGTGCAGCGCGGACCGATTCCTTCGGGCGTCGCGCCTTATCTTGTCGGTATGCTCGTTTGGAGTATTGGATTATCATTGGGTGGAACAACCGGTTATGCCATTAATCCTGTGCGGGATTTAGGACCGAGAATTGCTCATGCCATTTTACCCATCCACAAAAAAGGATCTTCCGAGTGGGGTTATGCCTGGGTTCCTATTGCCGGACCTATTTTAGGTGCCATTGTCGGAGCATTTATTTTAAGAATGTTTTCTTTTTGAGTTCTATTTTAATTGACAAAAACCTCATCCATAAAAACCCAGGCTTTCTGACCTTTTCCCGGGTGCCATGACGGAAGTTTTGCCAAAGGTTTTGCAATAACCTTCATACAACTTATTTCCTGAGGAGGAAATGTGAAATCGTAAACGAGGTTTTCAGAATTCTTTGTAGCCTTAACCGGCATTTCTGGTGTTATGACTTTCAGCAATTTCATCTGTTTTTCATCAGTGCCGCCCCAGACTTCAAGACGTACTGGCGGAAAAATATAACTGCCGATGTTCCTCAACATACTGATCGTAACGTTTTGTGCTTTCACAGGTGTTTTGAAATATAAATAAGCCTGCAAATCCTGATTGAGATACCCAAGCCATTTCCCGCTTGAAGTCGACTCATCACTTTTTACACCATCGTTCAAGGTTTTATTTCCCTGCGCCGGATATTTTAAATCAGCTTTGGTGATCAGCCTTACACTATCGGGTCGATAGGTGGATTTAAAGAAAAACTTCTCTACAGGCTTACTGCCATACCATCCTTTTTTGAAAGCTGTGGCGATTAATTTCGTATTTTTATTTACAGAAAAAGGTTTGGTATAAATTGTCGATGTTGTGCTATCCGGCTCTTTTCCATCCAGCGAATACCGGATAACAGTTCCGGGAATCTGATGTTTCATACGAATTAAAGTATTTCCGGTAAGAATTGGATCTTCATTTTCAATGATTGGAGGATTCAGGTTTAATACCACGGTGTCACCTGCAAAACCTGTTTCATAACTGATTTTAGAAGACTTTTTCAAAGTAAGCATTTCCTGCTTTGTCAGATCTGTATTCCAGACAAAGACATCTTTCAAAGCCGGAATTTCTGAAAGTGCCTGAAGTTGCGACAGCTTTACTTTCGTACCACTTATTGATAAACTTTTAAGTTTTGTCAACTTTTTTAACTCTGGTAAGGAAGAGCCGGTAATATCTGTAAAATTGAGGATCAGTTTTCTCAATTCTGTAAACTGGGAAATTGTTTTCAGATCTTCATCTTTCACAGGCATTTTGCTGAGATCCATCGCAATAATCTGTTCTTTCAATGGTGATAATGCAGCAATATCTTCACTTTTGAAATTAGCACGATTATAAAAATTTACAGCCAAAGCAGGAGATTCAGCTGCCACGGATTTTATCAGACGATAAGTAGAATTTAATTCTTGGATCTTATCCGGACTTGCGGCACTGAAATCATACTTTTCTTCCGCCTCGGAACCTGCCAGAACATTTTGCGCATAACTATAAATTGGATTTTGCGGACTGACTGATTTCACCATCTCATCAAATCGTGAACCGCCTTTTATCCAGGCTTCAAGTAATGCAATTTCGTCATCCGTCAATGGTGCTTTTCCTCTTGGCGGCATATGTTTTTTGTCGTCCAAAGGCAAATGAACGCGGGTTAATAAAACTCCCAGATCAGCTTTTGTAGTATCCCAGGGCGTTCCTTCTTTTCCGCCTTTTGCAAATAATTCCTTGGTCTGCATTTGCAAATTGCCTTTTGATTTTTGCGCATTATGGCAGGAAATACATTTTTGCTCTAAGATAGGTTCTACCAGATCAGTGTAAACGTTTGCTTCTTCAAAGGTTACTTTGTCATTCTCAACTACGGCCAACTGCATGGGCGCCATCAGGAAATCTTCTCCATGTGTGATATTTCCGCCTAAATGTCCGCCGATTAAAAGCATCAGAAGCAAGGAAATTGATATCAGTTTCGCAGGAATTTTCCAGGGCGGCAGATATTTTTTGTAGCTATACCAAATGATACTGCATAGCGAAATCGCAATTCCAAGCCATTTATGCCAGAAAAGTGCGTCATTTTCGTAGCCGTCTTCCCGGGATAATACAAAACCGGAAAAAGCCGCTATCGCCGCCGTCACGATTCCGATCAGTAAAAGTATATCGGCTAAATCTTCATTCCATCTGCTCGATTCCTTCTTTTCAACAAGAAGTATCCAAAAGGAATAAAGCATCAAAACGACCAATGGAAAATGTAAAACCAAGGGATGCATACGTCCCAAAGATTGCATCCATACCGGTACTACAAATCGGTTTTCGAATAATAATAGAAAAATTAAAAGGCCATTCAGGAAGAAGGCAAAATTGTAAATCCAGGCCTTCCAACGGCCACTAGGTTGCGATACTGACTCCATTTAAGCAATAATTCCTTTTACCAATTTGCCAGCGACATCAGTAAGCCTGTAACGGCGTCCCTGATGTTTGTAAACTAATTTCTCGTGATCCAGGCCTAGTTGATTCAATATCGTTGCATGGAAATCATGCACATGCACGGGATCTTTTATTATGTTATATCCAAATTCATCTGTTTCACCATAAACAATTCCTGGCTTTACGCCTCCTCCCGCCATCCATACCGTAAAAGCTCTCGGATGATGATCACGGCCATAATTATCTTTTGTCAAAGTTCCCTGGCAATAGTTTGTCCGACCAAATTCTCCGCCCCAGATCACCAGCGTTTCATCCAGTAATCCACGTTGTTTCAAATCGGTAATAAGTGCGGCAGAAGATTGATCAACATCCATACACTGGCCTTTTATCTCATTTGGCAAACCACCGTGACTATCCCACCCCTGATGATAAAGTTGAATAAAACGCACGCCTTGCTCGGAAAGTTTTCTTGCTAAAAGACAATTTGCAGCATAAGTGCCGGGCACCAGACATTCCGGCCCGTACATCTTCACAATCGATTCCGGCTCCTTGGTCATATCCGTAATTTCAGGAACAGCAGTTTGCATCCGATATGCCATCTCATACTGCTGAATTTTCGCTGTCACCTCCGGATCTGCGAACTCATCGAATGTATTTTGGTTTAATTGCGAAAGTTTATCCAGCATTTTTCGCCTTTCTTCCCGGTTCATTCCATCGGGATCATTCAGATAAAGTACCGGATTTTCTCCGCTACTAAATTGCACGCCCTGATGAACCGAATCCAGAAATCCATTTGTCCACAATTTGGAATAAACGCCTTGTCCATTCCCCTTACCACGCGACAAAAGCACGCAGAATCCGGGTAGATTCTGGTTTTCGCTTCCCAAACCATAACTCAACCAGGAACCCATACTTGGGCGGTTTCCGACCTGGGCGCCGGTCTGGAAAAAAGTTAGTGCAGGGTCATGGTTGATGGCTTCAGTATTGAGTGATTTTATAATACAAAGATCATCCACAATTTTTGACATGTGCGGCAGCAACTCGCTCATCCAGGCGCCCGATTTCCCGTATTGGGCAAAGTTAAAAACTGAACCCGCAAGCGGAAATTTGGCCTGATTGGCAGTCATACCAGTTAACCTTTGACCGGCCCGAATGGATTCCGGCAAATCCTGTCCGTGCATTTTATTCAGCATCGGTTTGTAATCAAACAAGTCCAGCTGGGAAGGAGCACCATTTTGAAAAAGATATATCACCCGTTTTGCTTTGGGGGCAAAATGTGGTAATCCGGCCATGAGCTCATTCACATCACTCTCGCCGCCACCTTTGAACATGTCAGGTATCAGCAGGGAACCTAAGGCAGCACTTCCCAATCCCAAACTAAGTTTGGATAAGAAATGCCGGCGGTTCGTATTTAAACCAAAATCAAAAATCGGTTTTTCCATGTTCAGTTTCTTTTTTAACCGCAATAGACGCTATGGGTTTCGCAATGGACGCAAGACTGGACTTCAATCGCGTCCATTGCGTAAACCATTGCGTCTATTGCGGTTAAGTTTAAAGTCTTAGGATTTAGTGATCGTCTCTTCCATATTATACAAGGTATTAATCACCCGCATGAGCGCTGCTGCTTCATTCTCTTTCACTTTCAACTCATGCGGATACTCGCCTACATTCAAAATCTTATGCGCCTGATTCTTATTTTTCCCAATCGATGACAACTCGTCGTTATAATACTCAGTCAGCAGTTTTATTTCCTTATCCGATGGTTTTCTGCATACAATCCTTTGGAACGATTCAGTGATTTTTTGCTCAGCAGATAAAGATTTCAGTGTCAATTTTTCCGCCAAAACTCTGGATGCTTCCAAAACTGCCGGATCATTAAGCATTACCAAAGCTTGTAAAGGCGTATTCGTCTTTGAACGTTTTACTTCACAATGATCCCGGTTGCTGGCATCAAAAATGATCATAGACGGTGGCGGAACGGTAAGTTTGATAAACGTATACATTCCCCGTCGGTAAAGCGCGTCATTATGGTCTTGGTTATATTTAGCCAGCTGCCCACGCCCGGAAGTTGCTGCTTCCCAGAGTCCTTTGGGCTGATAAGGTTTCACACTTGGTCCGCCGATTTTTGAGACTAACAACCCACTGCTCGACAAAACAATATCACGAACAGATTCTGCCGGCAACCGGTAACGAGGCCCTCTTGATAAATAAATATTATCAGGATCTAGTTTCTCCTTTTCTTTGGTCAGTTTCGCTGATTGTTTATAAGTGCTGGAAGTCACAATTTGTTTTACCAACCTTTTGATATCCCAGCCATGATTCATAAAATCTACGGCCATCCAGTCGAGGAGGGCAGGATGGGTTGGCAACTCGCCTTGCATACCGAAATCGCCTGTACTTTTCACAATTCCCCGCCCAAAGAATTCCTGCCAGATTTGGTTTACAAAAACTCTGGCCGTTAACGGATTTTGTTTGCTTGTCGTCCAACTCGCCAATCCTAACCTGTTTTGAGGGATTTTTGTTGTGTCGAATTTCATCACCGAAGGAAGGCCGGAAGCTGTCACCACTTTCCCAGGTGCATCATAAACGCCGCGGTTCAAAATATGCGTTGCCCGCAAGGTATCCCGTTCGCCCATCACTGAAACCATTAATTTGCTGGTATCAGGCCGGTTTATAAATGTCAGTATGCTTTTGGCTTCCGCATCCGAAATGGTCATAATCGGATTTTTGGCAGGTTTCGTTTGAGAAATATCACCTTCATAACCCACTTCTTTTGTGTTATTAAAGAATGCAAAAAGCCTGTAATAATCTTCCTGAGAAATCGGATCATATTTGTGATCATGGCACTGGGCACATTCTACCGAAAGACCCAGAATTCCCATCCCGTATGTTTTTGTTTTGTCAATATTATATTCAATCCGGTACTCCTCCGGAATCACACCACCTTCTTCCGTGTATTTATGATTTCTAAAAAAAGCTGTGGCAAGAATCTGTTCTTTGCTCGCATTCGGGAGCATATCACCGGCAATTTGCCAGGTCAGGAATTTATCGTAGGAAAGATTCTTATTGAAGGCGCTGATCACCCAATCCCGCCATGGCCATTGTGTCCGGATTTCGTCATCCTGATAACCATAGGAATCGGCATACCGGGCAACGTCCAGCCAGTGAAGCGCCATTTTCTCCCCGTATGTTTTTTGACTCAGCAGTTCATCAACCACTTTTTCATAAGCATTGGCGCTGTTGTCGGCGGCAAATTTATTTTGTAGCTCAATTGAAGGAGGCAGTCCAGTCAGATCGAGTGCTACCCGTTTTAACAAATGACTTTTTTCCGCTTCCTCGTTAGGCGTTATACCCAGAGTTTCCATTTTGGCAAGAGCGAAGTAATCGATCTCGTTTTTTGGCCAGTCTTTTTTATCTACTTCAGGCACTTTCGGCAAAACAGGTGCAGCAAACGCCCAGTGTTTCTCATATTTGGCACCCTGCTCAATCCACTTTTTCACCAACCCGATTTCCGATTCATTCAATAGTCCCAAATGCGATTCCGGTGTCGGCATCTGTATTTCGGGATCAAGGGAAGTTATTCTTTTATATAATTCAGATTGTTCAGGTTTACCCGGAAAAATGGCAACAGCTCCTTTTCCATCTTTCAACTTTGCGTATGCGCTTTCAGCCATATCCAGCCGTAACCCAGCCTCCCTTTTATTGGCATCAGGACCGTGACAGGCAAAACATTTGTCTGATAAAATGGGACGAATGTGAAAGTTATAACTTACAACTTCTTCGGAAGATTTTTTGGTGGCACGACCGTTTTTCTGGAAACAGGAAACAACACCAACAATTGTCGTAAGAACAATTCCAGCCAATAAGAAGAGTCGCTTATTCATTTGTTATTACCTTAATTTTTTAAAGATTCTGTATTGTGTTAACAGATAAAATATTTCTGGTTATAATTATACTCTAAATATTTTAAATTATTTTAATAAAACGAATAAAACATCATATATGTTTTTGTTTGTGTAAGTTAATCATACTTAATATACGTTGTTGAGTCAAAAATGACTATGAATATTTACATAATTTAATACTTCAACATTTATATATATGTCATTCCCAAACCAAAATAAAAATACATTGGATGCTGTTTTAGAAGGACTTATGCGCCGTTATCAAGACCGGGTTCCGGATGTTAAAACAATTCTGAACGCTATGGTTTCCGAGGGAATTATTGAAAGCGAATCTGCCATTGAAAATGATCATATTGCTTTCAGGACCATGGGTGTACCAAAGCTTGGAATCAGCTCTTTTGAAAAAATTTTTCAGCATTACGGATATGAGAAACGGGATCATTATTTTTTTGAAGGAAAAAAACTGGATGCCTGGTGGTATAGTCCGCCGAGAGAGACCGATCCCAGGATTTTTGTAAGTGAACTTCGGGTAGGCGATCTTTCAGAAGAAAGTCAGCGCATTATCAAAAGTTATACAGATGAGGTCATCAGTGATCCGGCTGATGATCTTGATTTGAATGATGGAAAAGCTGTTGATGTTTTTCTGCACACACCACTTTGGCGAACGCCTACATTAAGTGACTATCTGACTTTATTGAAAGAGAGCGAGTATGCCGCCTGGGTGATTTACAACCGGTATTATCTCAATCATTTCACGATCAGCGTGCACAATTTGCCGGAAGGCTATAATACGGTTGCCGATTTTAATATTTTTCTGGAAAAACATGGAATCATATTGAACACAGCCGGGGGAAAAATAAAAACCAGTCCGGATGGTGGATTAATACAAAGCGCAACCGTTGCACAGATGATTGAAGCAGAATTTTCAGGTGGCGAAACGTATGAAATTTCTGGTTCCTATGTAGAATTTGCGGAAAGAAGAATTTTACCGGAATTTGCAAACCTGTCAGCGGATCAAGTTTCAAGAAAAAATCGTCGGGATGGGTTTGAAGCTGCAAATGCAGATAAGATTTTCGAGAGTACTTATACGACGCAAACTGGGAAATACTAACTATTTTAATCGAAGTAGTGGTAGGGACCTCTAACTTATTGCTAATCAAAAGCGAATGCGTAAATTAGTGTTGAAATAATAGTTAAAAAAAACAGCTGACAGTCATGGTTGTAATTATCAAGAAAGATTCACCGCCCTCGGCAATTAAAGATGCAATCAAAGCCATCGAGGAAGACAGAGCTACCCGAAAAGGTTTTGATGCAAAAAAGTATGCAGGAAAACTTAAACGAGGTTTAGACGGGTTGGCTTACCAAAAAAAGGTAAGAGATGAATGGTAAAAAAATTCTTGCAGACACAAACGTATTTATAAATTTAGCGGAGGGTAAAGCGGGAATAGAACCATATTTACAAGGAAATGAAATTTTTGTTTCAACAATCACAGAAATTGAGTTATTAGGGTACTATAATATTACCCAAGCTGAAAAAGAATATTTCAAACTTCTTCTAAATGACTGCTCGGTATTGGAACTAAGTAGTGGTATTAAGGAACTGGCTATTCTTCTGAAACAGTCGCACCGAATTAAACTACCTGATGCCATCATCGCCGCGACGGCTCAATTTCTCAAAATTGAGTTTGTAACTTTTGACAAAGGATTTGTCAATGTTCCTAATCTGGATTTGGTGTTACTGGATTTTTGATCGATAAAGGTTGGCCAGAACGACTTCTAGGTTCCTTTTGGTTATCAGGAAAAAAGTTATGGAAAATATAAAGGAGTTTGATAAAATCATTTTAAACATTGATTTGCCACAATCCGGTTTGGAAAGAGGTGATATCGGTAATGTTGTAATGATTTATAATAACGGAGAAGGCTATGAAGTTGAATTTGTAACTTTTGATGGTAAAACTGTCGCAGTTGAAACTTTATTAGCGTCTCAAATTAGAAAAGTTTCACATCAAGAGATTCCCACGTCCGCGAAATGATATCCGATTAAGTTATGGTTATATAAGTAATTATTCAAAATCACTCATTCACCAAAAAATAAACCACCCGGCAAGCATTCCCGATACTCTTTTCATTTTTCTCCTGAACAATATTTACCTTCACAGTATGCTTTCCCGACGAAAGCTCATCAGCTAACATCAAATACCAGGGCAAATGCAGTTGCGTACTCCACTGCGTGAATAAATCCAATGTCTCCGTTTTTTTTCCATCAATTGAATATGAAATTTTACCGGCATCCGGGCCAGAGATTATTGCAAGCCCTACTGCGCGGCCTTTAAAATCAAATTCAAAAGAAGCATTTCCAGTTTCTCCAACTAACATCGGAACATCTACAAAACCTGGTCTTGTTGAAACCTTATCAGCAGGTTTCCAATCCGGATCAATCTTAAAACCATCTAATTTTTTGGCTTCCGCCACGGGATGATAACTTGCCTTTTCATAAGAAAATTTGTCAATGGGGGCAGGCAATTTAGTAATGCCGACAGTTTTGCTATCAGGATTCAATTTCAATAATTCCTTAATCGTTTGAAAATAAACTTCTTGTCCATAAGGAGAAGGGTGCAGATCTTTGAAATCATATTTCCATGAAAACTCACCCGCCTTTATCCTGTCATAGACTTCCCGCGCCAGATTGATATAAGATGCACCATAATATCTAGCAATTTTTTGATGAACAGCAACTTCCACGGGTTCTTTCCCGGTATCATAATCCGCATTTTTAGCTGGTTCAGCAAAGGCCATCAGCACCACATTTGCCTTTGGATTTTTTGAATACATCTGGCGAATAATTCCTTCCAAGCCTTTTATCTGCGCTTTTTCACTAAAACCATTTCCCCTGTCGTTCACAGCCGCTTCCAGAAAAAGCAGATCGGGTATACCTTTTTCCAAAACGTCACGCTGAAAACGGTAAGCATGCGGTGTACTTCCCAGTGACGGAATTCCGGCCGCAATGAATGTAAACTCAGTTTCAGGAAAATGTTCCTGTAAATACTTTGCCGTTTTATTTCGCCATCCCGGATTATGTGTAATCGACCCTCCCAGAAATGCCACTGTTCCCTTTTTTGAAATTTTAAACTTCTCGTAGGCATTTGCCAATCCTCGGTTTACTTCGATATAAGGAGTATGTGACAGTGGTTTTAAAACCGGGACACTGTTGTCATAAATGAAATTGGCCAGCTTTTCCGGATGTTCAATTGTAAAATGGTGACCTTCCAGCGCTTGTTCTCCACGTGTCATAGGAATAACAGTGGCGGGCCCTCCAAGTTTTGTATAGTTTGCAATTAAAATATCCGAGTTTTCGGCCGGCGGAACGATCTTGTCATTTAATCCGATCACATGTAAAACCGGTACTTTGAAAGAGGCCAGACCAGCCAGATCGTTGAGCGGAATATCATCAAAGTTTTTTGCACTTTCTTCGGTAAGCTTATTAAGTTCAAGCCAGCTTGTCCAGTCTTTTGGCGAACCTTGTCCTTTGCCTTTTCCACCTGGCCAGCTTTTCGGGTCACAAACTGGTGCTTCTGCATAAATACAGCTAACTTTATCAGGATTTCTCTTTGCCCAGCCATAGACATACAAACCTCCGCGACTGACACCTTCCAATGCCACTTTTGGTGCAAATTGTTTTTCATTCACCATATAATCATAAAAAGCATCCCAAACCTGCATCGCTTTCGGATGGGCGAAAAGATCATTGGTGTTAACATAGGCCACATGAAATCCCCTTGTCAGCAAAATACTATCCATTTCTGTATGCCAGGTTGGGAAGTGCGCGCGCCAGACCCATGGATTTCCGGGTAACGCCTGCTTAGGTTTTACATACCAGGCTTTTGTATTTTGAAATGAGAATTCAACCTTGTCAAAACCTTTCCAAACGGACTTCTGCTCATCAGCTTGCGCCAACAAATTACCGGAAAAGCTTAAAAGGATAAGGATGAAAAGAGTGCCGGAAAAATATTTTATCTGTTTCATAATGGTACAAAGACGGGAACGGTATATGTCTAACCTAATAAGCGCAAACCTTATTTAATTTTGCAAGCAACATTTATTATATTGTTCAATCATCTACCTAACTTCATTATTGTCAATGTCCCGGACTTCTTCTATTCTGTTGATCTTCCTAATTATTTTTCTCTTTTCAAATACCGCTTTTTCCCAGTCTGTCCCGGTAATTCTTCCCGAAAGAGAACGCGCCATTGCCATTGATGATATTCTGGAAGACAGGATTGAAAATTTACTTCCAACTTTGATGCGGCGGGAGGGAATTGATATGTGGGTCATTATTTCGAGAGAATACAACGAGGATCCGGTGATGAAAACGATGCTACCGAGCACGTGGCTTTCGGCTCGCAGACGGACGGTTATGGTATTTTTCGATCCTGGACCGGGGAAACCGCTTGATAAACTGGCGATTGCAAGATATGACGTTGGAACATTATTGAAAGGAGAATGGGATATAAGTTCAAATCCGGATCAGTGGGATGCGCTGGCAAAAGTGATCAAAGAAAAAAATCCAAAGAAAATTGGTTTAAATTTTTCCAAAAATTATGGGCATGCAGACGGTCTGACTTATAACGAACACGAAGAATTCCTTCAAAAACTTCCAAATGAATTTCAATCAAAAATTGTCTCAGCAGAAAAACTGGCCGTCGGCTGGCTGGAAACAAGAACAGAGAAAGAAATGGTTATCTACCCGATGATCTGCCGGATTTCTCATCAAATTATTGAAGAGGCTTTTTCAGAAAAAGTGATACAGCCTGGAATAACGACGATTGATGATGTTGTCTGGTTTTTAAGACAACGCGTTACGGACCTCGGATTGGAAACCTGGTTTCATCCGACCATTGATATTCAGCGCGCAGGTGACCAGAAATTTGACCATTTAAGAACATTTTCAAAACGCCCGGGAAATCAGGTGATTTTACCAGGAGATTTACTGCACTGTGATTTTGGAATAACCTATCTGCGACTTAATACGGATCAGCAGCAACATGCTTATATCCTTAAACCAAACGAAACAGTAGTTCCAGAATATTTAAGGAAAGCATTTGCTACCGGAAATCGTCTTCAGGATATTCTGGTTTCCCAATTTAAATCCGGAAAAACGGGCAACCAAATTCTTCTGGATGCCTTAGCCCAGGCAGAAAAGGAGGGAATAAACGGATCTATCTATACCCATCCGATTGGATCACACGGCCATGCTGCCGGACCGACGATTGGATTGTGGGATCAGCAAAAAGGGGTGAAAGGTCCGGGAGATTATCCACTTTATGAGAATACTGCTTACTCGATCGAATTAAATGCAGCCGTTAAAATTGACGAATGGAATAAGTCCATACGTGTGATGCTGGAAGAGGATGGTTATTTTGATAAAACCGGTTTTAGATTTATCAACGGAAGGCAAAAAGAAATTTTTGTTATTCCAAGATTATCGAACAATCTGGGGAAATAGCCCATTTCCCGGTTTAGGTTTGGTACGATATTTTAACAATATCACTATCAAACAATAACTTGCGAATTATGGATAAGATTGAGAAGTATAAAGCAATGGAAAAAATTCTTCGCGAAATCGAAGATTTGAAAAATAGTGAAACGGCCGTTATCAAAAAAATTGGTCAGGTAGAAACCGAAAATATGAATGTTAACGCTGAGGGTCTGGATGCCTCACTGACTGAAATTTATGACGGTGCCTACAAAAATCTTGAAAATATTGAAGCGTTACACGTTTCATTTACTGAGAAAGTTTCAGACTTTAAAGAAACTAACAAAATTACAGATGATATGCTTCTTGAAATCAGAGAGCAATCATAAGGTAGTTAAAAAAATAGCCTTCATGGCATAATGAAGAGAGGTCAGCATTTGTAGATGCTGACCTCTCTTTTTTGTCCTAACAACTTATTTTGCTTACTTAAACCTGAATAACCCCGACGTTAAAAGTCTCTTTGATTGGTGCATGATTGGCAGCTTCAATACCGACCGAAATTATTTTCCGGGTTTCAATCGGATCAATAATTCCATCAACCCAAAGTCTGGCTGCGGCGTAGTATGGCGATAATTCTTCATTATAACGATCTGTAATCTGACTTAATAACTCTTGTTCTGCTTCGGCCGTAATTTCTTTCCCTTGCGATTTCAAAGTTGCCGTCTGAATTTGAACCAGTGTTTTTGCAGCCGTCGCACCACTCATGACTGCCATTTGTGCCGTTGGCCAGGAAAAAATTAATCTTGGGTCATAAGCTTTTCCACACATGGCATAATTGCCGGCTCCATACGAATTGCCCACGATAAAGGTGAATTTAGGTACCACGGAATTCGCTACCGCATTGACCATTTTTGCCCCATCTTTAATAATGCCCCCTTGTTCCGCCCGACTTCCGACCATAAAACCGGTCACATCATGAAAGAAAACCAATGGGATTTTTTTCTGATTACAATTCATGATAAATCTTGCAGCCTTGTCAGCAGATTCTCCATAAATCACGCCGCCCATCTGCATTTCCCCTTTTCCTGATTTCACCATTTTCCGCTGATTTGCTACAATACCAACGGCCCAGCCTTCAATCCTTGCGTAAGCGCAAATAATTGTTTTACCATAATCAGGTTTGTATTCGTCCAGTTCGGAAGCATCCACAATGCATTCCAGAATCTGTTTCATGTCGTAAGGTTTGAGCCTGTCGACAGGTAGAATATCATAAATATCCTCAGGAAATCTGGCGGGCGTAATCGTCGTTTTCCGGTCAAAACCAGCTACGGATGACTGTCCGATTTTATCAATATGTCTTTTGATCGCATCAAGGCAAGATTTGTCATCCGGATATTTGTTATCAGTAACACCGGAAATTTCGCAATGCATAGCAGCCCCGCCTAATGTTTCTGCGTCCACATCTTCTCCAACAGATGATTTTACCAGATAAGGCCCGGCAAGAAATACGGATCCTGTTCCTTCCACGATCATAGCCTCGTCGGACATAATCGGCAAATAAGCGCCACCGGCAACACAGCTGCCCATAATCGCGGATATCTGCACAATTCCCATGGCTGACATTTTTGCATTATTTCTGAAAATTCTTCCGAAATGTTCTTTATCTGCAAAAACTTCTGCTTGCATAGGGAGGTAAACGCCGGCACTGTCGACCAGATAAATAATAGGCAAAAGATTTTCCATCGAAATTTCCTGCGCCCGTAAATTTTTCTTCGCGGTAATCGGAAACCATGCTCCGGCTTTGACAGTTGCATCATTGGCCACAATCACACACTGTTTGCCGGAAATATATCCGATCCCGGCGACGACGCCACCCGATGGACAACCACCGTCTTCTTCATACATGCCGTCACCTGCAAAAGCACCGATTTCCAGGAAGTACGAATCTTCATCAATTAAATAATCTATGCGCTCCCGCGCTGTCAGTTTGCCTTTTTTATGATGAGTCTCAATCTTTTTCAGTCCTCCGCCCAGTTTTACTTTTTCATACCGTTCGTTAAGATTTTCAATAAGCTGTCGTGTGTTTTCCTGAATTGCCATAACTTGATGAAATGTATTTGAAACATCATTATTTCAATTTCAAGATAGAAATTTCCCGGAACCTTTGCTATCAAAAGCAAAAAAGTCGTCTGCTGATGCAAACGACCTTCTCTATATTTGAACCTTAAATTGTAACTTCTACTTGATTTTGGTTGTCGTATCCAACGGCGATTCAGACGGACCCTTGTCTTTTTTCCCAAAAACTGAAAGATGAACGTAACGTTTTGGATGTTCGCGTAAATTAGTCATTAATTTATTAAGACTAACCATCGTGCTGTTAAGATTATTATAAAGCGTTTCATCTTTGATAAGCTTTCCTGCAGTCCCTTTTCCTGATTCTACACTGGCCAGCAGCTTGTGGAGTTCGGATATGGTCCGGTTTGCATTTTGAACGGTTTCTCCCAGGCGCAAGGCATTAAGTGAATCGGCAAGCGACCCTGTTTTGTCCAGAAGTGGCTTCAGGCCTTTTTCAGTTTCAACTAACGATGTTGACAATTTACTCAGATTAGAAGTCATCACCAAAAGATTTTTACGGTTTTCAGTCACAAGTCCCTGAACTTCATTTCCTGTCTGATCATAGTTCCGTATCATCTGGTTAAGAATCTTTCCGGTTTCTTCAAAACCCTCAGCAACCGCTGAAAGATTTAGCACCAATGAGTCTGCATGTGTTACAAGCGGCAAAGCTTTTTCCTGTAAAAGTGCAGAGATTCCGGCCTCACGCTTTCCAATAAGCGTATCATTATCCTGTAAATTTACAGATGAACTACCGATTGATAAATGGATCACCTTGCCTCCCAATAAACCGCCATCAGCAAGCAGCGCAGTCGTTCCTTTCGGAAGAACAATACCTTTTTGTACGTCCAGCGTTACCAGCAAATGATTCTTCTGGTCTTGTAATAGTTTTATTTCCTGAACACGCCCTACATTCAGACCATTCAATAAAACAGGATTTGATGCTGTAAGTCCGTCGATATTATCATAAATCACGTAGTATTTATAGGTTCTTGAAAATACGTCGGAGCCTTTTAGGATATGAAAACCAAAATATAACAACACCATTGCCAAAACAGCCATTAACCCGACTTTTGCTTCTTTAGATAGCTTCATGAAGTGAGTATTAAACAGCCCGCGACTTACGTCCTAAGCTCAAAATAATATAAAAGTTTACAAAAATTGATCTTCAAAAAAGGTTATGAAATTAATACCATAACGTGTTTTTAATATTGGAATCTTAATTATCCATCTGTTTTTTATACACCTTAAACGCTTCCAGGATTGACTGTGCGACTTCATCTTGTCCTTCTTCAGAATTCAAATACTCTTCTTCTTCGGGGGTAGATAAAAATCCGGTTTCAATCAAAACACTCGGCATTGTTGTCCTCCATAATACCAGAAATCCTGCTTGTTTTACGCCACGGCTTGAACGGTCAGAAACAGATTGAAATTTCCTTTCAACATTGTCAGCAAAGCGTAAACTGCTTGAAATAAAAGCACTCTGATAATTGGCAAGCATAATATGCGCTAAGGGAGAGTCCGGGTCAAAACCTTTATATTTTTGCTTGTAATTTGTTTCCTTTAAAATTACCGAGTTCTCCCGTTTCGCAACATCCAGATTACCGCTTGTCTTGTGTAACCCCATCACGTACGTCTCAGTTCCTCTAACCGAGCGGGAATTCGGTGTAGAATTGCAATGAATTGAAATAAACAGGTCGGCATTGTTCCTGTTGGCAAAAGCAGAACGCTCAGCCAATTCAATAAATTCGTCAGAATCCCGGGTATAAAGAACCCTGACATCAGGTGAATCTCCTTTAATTTTTTTCCCCAGAGCCAAGGCTATTTTTAATGCAACATGGGCTTCTTTCGCCTTCCGGCCGCGGGTTCCTATGTCATGACCTCCGTGACCGGCATCAATAACGACTACATTAACCTTGCTTTGTACTTTGGCAGAAGCTGGTATTTCTTTGAAGGCAAAAGCGAGACTGAGGGTCAAACAACTCGTTGCAATTAAGATTTTAAGAACTTTTAACATTATTTTTTAGTTACGGCGTTATTCTTTAGGAGTTTCTCTGCTAATTTTGACATTCGTTATGCAAAAATACTCTATTTGTTAGAACTGAAAAAAAAGGCGATTATTATATCGTTAGGACTTGTTGCGTTTTTAATATTTGGCACAATGGCATGTGTCCAGCAACGCACAAAACGATCCGGTAAAGATCCTCTTAAGTCGAAAGCCAAGACTAAATCTTCTGCGCCTACGGCAGCAGAGAAACCTGCTTTGGTACTAAAGGCAGCCGGCGACATCGTTGCCGTTGCCGATACTTTAATAAATAGCGATTCGACAGCCCTGGATTCCCTGGGACTTAGAAACGGTATTGCCTTTGCTGATTCTGCTGCAACTGATACTACTTCTAATCCGGACGACCTCCAAAACGTTGTTAAATATACTGCTGAAGATTCTACAATCATGGATGTTGTGCTCAAACAGGTCCATCTCTATGGTAACGCGGAGGTGAATTATGGCACGATTAACCTAAAAGCAAATTATATCCGTCTGAATTGGGTAACGAATGAGGTGATGGCGCATGGAGATTATGATTCGACGAGCAAGAAAATGATCGGCGAACCGATATTCCAGGATGGGCCGGAAATGTACAACACAAAGGAAATCCGGTACAATTTTAAATCTAAAAAAGCGATTATCCGGGGAATCGTCACGCAGCAGGGCGATGGAAATGTAAGGGGAGACCGCGTCAAAAAGGATACTGAGGGTAATTTTTACATTCAAAAATCTATTTACACAACTTGTAATCTAACACACCCGCACTTTTATATCAATGCACCAAAGATAAAAATGGTGGACAAAAAATCGGTGGTTTCAGGGCCTTTCAATCTGGTGATTGCAGATGTACCGCTTCCAATTGTCATACCATTCGGTTTTTTCCCCTTCCCCAAAAAGAAGGAAGCAGGAACTTCCGGTATCATTTTCCCTACCTACGGACAAGAACCGAACGGCCGTGGATTTTATCTTCGTGACGGGGGATATTATTTTGCGATCAGTGAATATATCAACGCTTCGGTAACGGGTCAAATTTATTCAACAGGAAGTTGGGGATTGGGATTGGCCACTTCTTATTCAAGACGTTATCAGTATACAGGAAATTTTTCCTTCCGCTTCAACAAAAACAGATCAAGTGACGAAATCCAGAATCTTGTAGGTGTAGGTGGAACGAATGATTTTAGTTTGGTATGGTCACACGCGCCAAAGCCACGCGGCAACTCGACTTTTTCTGCAAACGTTAATGTCAGCAGCAATAGTTATAACCAGTTGCAGGAACAAAACACGTCCAGATATATTTCTAACGTAGCAAGTTCGTCGGTACAATACAACAGAACTTTGGGACAATATATGCGTGCTGCTGCGAGTTTACGTGTGAATCAAAATTTTGGACAGATAAATCCTACAACACAGCGACGTGAAGGCGGAACAACCAACATTTCTTCTGATTTCAGTTTTGGGGTAAACCAGATTGCTCCTTTTGCATTAAATGGTGGTCGCGCCAGGTGGTATGACAGTTTCCGTCTGGGGCTGGATTTTAGTGGAAACTATACATTAACAAACTCGCTTACTTCGATTGATACTACTTATTCACGCCTGGGTTTCCGGGTGGATAATCAACTGAGAGCAACGATAGATACGGCGGGTAATGCACTGCCGACTGTCCTTCCTTTTAACCTTGACAATTTACCGCAGTTCGCAAAAGATGCGCAGTTTACAGGACGTTACAGCTTACCGATCTCACTGCCAAACTTTAAAATATTAAATTTTATAAACCTGACGCCAAGTCTATCATTAACGGGCCAGGTCTATACCAAACAATATCAATACTCTTACCGTGGAGGTAATACAGTTCGTATTGACACCATCAATAAAGTAGGCAACGAATATGCCTATTCCTTTGGTGCAGGTATGAATACGCGTTTTTATGGTACTTTTTTTGTACGGGGAAAACGCCTTGAAGCAATTCGCCATACCGTAATCCCAACGCTTTCATATAGCTATACTCCTGATTTTACCGGCGACAACTACGGTTTTTATCAGACTGTACAAATCAATGAACTTGGTGAAACCCAGAAATTATCCCGCTATCGTGGGGTTGGAAATGGTGTTGGCAACGGAAGAGCTTCCAGTGTCATTTCATTCAGTCTGAACAACTCGTTTGAGATGAAACTGAAATCAAAAAGTGATACAGCGGCCGCGCAGTTTGAAAAAGTCTCTTTGCTGGATAACCTTAGTTTTGGAGGTAATTACAACTTAATGGCTGATTCTCTTAATCTTTCCAATATCACAGTCAACGCGAATGCAAGAATTGGGAAAAATCTTAACCTGAACTTCAACGCAAACCTCGATCCTTATGCCTATGTGCTGGATCCGACGGTAAGATCGGCTAACCAAACAGGATATAAAATAAATCAGTTTGCGATAACAAAAGGACAGGGACTGGCGAATCTTCAAAATTTAGGTTTTACGCTGGGGACGAGTTTTTCTCCAAAAGGCAAGGATAAGCAAAGAGTTACGCCCGGGCCAAATACCACGGCAACAGAAGACCAGAAAGAATTTATACAGCGAAATGCCGACCTGTACGTTGATTTTAGCATTCCCTGGAATGTGTCTCTTAATTACAACTTTGGACTTACCAAACCTGGTTTGTCTAACGCACAGCTGATCCAGACCATTAATGCAACAGGTGATTTAAGTTTATCAACTAATTTTAAAATCAGCGTAACCACAGGTTTTGACTTCACAGCATTCAAACCTTCTATCACAACACTGACACTTTACCGGGATCTTCATTGCTGGGATATGAGTTTCAGCTGGACACCTTTTGCCGGAAGTGCTTCGCGTGTGAGCAATTACAACTTTCTGCTGAAAGTAAAATCGAGTATTCTTCAGGACTTGAAACTTACCAGAAGACGTTCATTCCAGGATCGTGCAGCATACTAATTTGGGCTTTTAGTGTTTAGCTGTTGGCTTTTAGCATCCGAATGAAATTGGCCTTTGGAGTCGTGAATTCCGTTTTTTTAATTCGGTAAAAACGAAAAGCCGACCCTCCGGGCCGGCTTCATCATAATGTTTTTAAAGAAATATTACTTCGTTGAAGCTTTTGCGTCTTTGGCAACAACTTCTCCATTCAAATACAAAGTAATAGATCCACCTTCTGTGTTACTGAAAACAGTTACAGGCTTGTTGAAAGAACCAGCAGCAGCAGCATTAAAAGTTGCTTTGATAATTCCAGTTTTTCCTGGCAATACAGGTGCTTTCGACCAAACAGGCGTTGTACATCCGCAAGAAACCGTTACGTTAGAAATCACAACAGGGTCAGTACCAGTATTTGTAAATACGAATTCGTTCGTTACAGGAACGCCTTGTGGCACTTTACCAAATTTATGTGTTTCTTCTTTGAACTTCAAAACACCTTTCTGAGCAAAACTAACTGTGGTCAAACCAACAAGTAAAACCAGCGCTGAAAAGAATACTTTCATAGTTGTAGTGGTATTGTTAATTGTGTGAAATTGATTTAAATAACAAGATTAATTTATTAAAACGAAATTTAGTAAACATTAACGTATGTTAACAATGCTTTTAAACTTATTATGATTCATTGTTATGATTATTATTTTCCTGCATAATTTTGGCGTGCATTATAAAAAAATGTAACTTAACTACGGTTTCAACCCGTAACGTTTGCTTATGCTTCTAAATGATAGTTTGACCGGTACCAGTGTTTTGAATAAAGAAAATATAACAGACGACTACCGCCTGGCTTGTGAAAGTCGGCAGGTAAGCTTGTTGGGGAGAAAGGATACAATGGGTGGCCGGTCCAAATTCGGGATCTTCGGAGATGGGAAAGAAGTGGCTCAGATTGCGATGGCAAGGGCTTTCAAGTTAGGAGATTTTCGTTCAGGATATTATAGAGACCAGACTGTTGAAGCCTATCTGGGAAATTTAACCTGGCGGCAGTTTTTTGCTCAAATGTACGCGCACGCTGATTTGGAGCATGAACCACATACGGGTGGCCGCTCGATGAACGGTCACTTTTCAACCCGCTGGCTGGATGAAAATGGCCATTGGCTTGACCAGACAAAACTTTTCAATTCCGTTTGTGACATATCGCCGACAGCCGGGCAAATTCCCCGGGCAGTAGGTTTGGCGTACGCCTCGAAACTTTATCGTGCTAACAAAGACATTCAAAATTTAACAACATTTTCTGACAAAGGAAATGAGATTGTTTTTGCTACGATCGGTGATGCATCTACGTCTCAGGGTATGTTTTGGGAATCGATGAACGCAGCAGGAGTTTTACAAATTCCTTTGCTAATGTCTGTTTGGGATGATGGATATGGTATTTCTGTACCGATTGAATACCAAACTACAAAATCGAGCATTTCCAAAGCGCTGGGTGGTTTACAAAGAAATGAAGAGGAAGCCGGTCTTGAAATCATTACAGTGAAGGGTTGGGATTACCCGGTTCTGATTGAAACATACCAGAAAGCGGCGGAATTATGCAGAACCGAACAAGTGCCCGTTTTAATCCACGTGACCGAACTAACGCAGCCGCAAGGGCATTCTTCCTCCGGCTCGCATGAAAGATATAAATCCAAACAGCGACTCCACTGGGAAAATGAACGTGATTGCAACGCCCATTTCCGTACCTGGATTCTGAACAATGGCTATGCAACGGACGAAGAGCTGGAACGCATTGAAAATGATGCGAAAGAAACGGCCAGAGAATCGCGCAACCTTGCCTGGAAAGCTTACCGAAAAGACCTCGACGCAGAACATCAGCAAACCATCGGACTCCTCGAAACTGCGGCGAAAGAAAGTATTTTTTCAGAGGAATTATCCGGCATTGCTTCGGAACTAAGCAAAACATATTATCCCGTACGGCGCGATAACGTTGTCAGTGTAAGAAAAGCACTTCGGACGGTTCGTAATGAAAATACGCCTTCGAGAGTGGTTTTACAAGAATGGCTTCAAAATGCGCTTAAAGAAAATGCGCAACGCTATAATTCGCAGCTATACAGCGAATCTGATTTATCTCCTCTGAATATTACTCCGGTCAATCCTGTTTTTTCAGACGAAAGTCTGACCGTCGACGGCCGTGAAGTGATCCGATCTTATTTTAGTGCCTTATTTGCCCGTGACCCACGCGTTGTCGCGATTGGAGAAGACGTCGGAATGATTGGTGACGTAAATCAGGGACTGGCAGGATTACAGGAAAAATTCGGCGATTTGAGAATTACTGATACCGGAATTCGTGAAACAACGATTATCGGTCAGGGAATTGGTATGGCTATGAGGGGTCTACGCCCGATTGTTGAAATCCAGTATTTTGATTATATCTATTATGCTCTGGCGACGCTCACGGATGACCTTGCAAGCCTTCGATATCGTACTGCCGGTGGACAAAAAGCACCGTTGATTATCCGTACACGAGGTCACCGTCTGGAAGGAATCTGGCACTCGGGTTCTCCGATGGGCACAATGCTCAGCAGCGTTCGTGGTATGCACATCATTGTCCCGAGAAACTTTACTCAGGCTGCCGGATTTTATAATACCTTAATGAAAGGAGACGATCCGGCTTTGGTCGTTGAACCGCTTAACGCTTACCGTCAGAAGGAAATGCTCCCGGATAATATCGGGGAAATTTGTATTCCGCTTGGCGAGCCGGAGATTATTCGCGAAGGAAAAGATGTTACTGTCGTTACTTATGGCTCCATGTGCCGTATAGTGATGGAGGCAGCAACGCAATTATATAATCTGGGAATTGAAATCGAAGTCATTGATGTGCAAACATTATTGCCATTCGATATCAACAACCGGATTTTAGAATCAATTAAGAAAACAAACCGTGTAATTTTTGCTGATGAAGATGTTCCTGGAAGTGCTTCGGCCTATATGATGCAGCAAGTTTTGGAAAAGCAAAATGCTTACCGATGGCTTGATTCCGCTCCGGTGACGATTTCAGCAAAACCACACCGTCCTCCGTATGGTTCTGATGGTGATTATTTCACAAAACCTAATATGGATGATATTGTTGAAGTGACTTATGGCATGATGCACGAAACGGATCCATCCCATTTTCCAACTTTGTATTAATTGATTCATTGAAAATTGCTTGTCTGAAATTTATTAATTCATCTTAATAAATTCTGACATGTATAAAAATTTTGGTAAAAGGTTCATAGATGTGATTATAGCGGCGGCAGGACTAATCATCCTGTCTCCGCTTTTTCTTTTTTTGATCCTGCTCATTTATTTTTTTAGTCAGACAAACCCTTTCTTTTTTCAATACAGGCCGGGCTTAAACGGAAAGATATTTCGAATCATCAAATTCAAAACGATGAGGGATTTGAATGACGAAAATGGTATCCCGCTCCCGGATTCTCAAAGATTAACAACACCAGGCAAATTTCTTCGTCAAACTTCTCTGGACGAACTGCCGCAACTCTGGAATGTCTTGATTGGTGATATGAGTCTTATTGGGCCGCGGCCATTACTTCCGGAATATTTACCACTTTACACCAAAATTCAATCGGGGAGACATGCAGTAAAACCCGGAATCACAGGATGGGCACAGGTTAATGGCAGAAATTCAATCAGCTGGGAAGAAAAATTTGACCATGATTTGTGGTACGTCGAAAACATATCGCTACGAACCGACATGACTATTTTGTCTTTAACTTTTCGAACTATTTTTTCCACCAGGCAGATTATTTCAAACGAAAATCAGGTATTTGGAAAATTCACCGGTTAAGCTGACAAGCATAATCTTCTCATTTTCTCAACAACTAAATTATGCTTGTATACGGCGCAGGTGGACACGCAAAAGTGATCATTTCAATTTTAAAAGCGGGTGGTCACAAAATAGAGGTCATTTTTGATGATAATATTTTGAAAAATTATCTTCTCGAAATTCCGGTAACAAACGGTTATCAACCTGATTTTTTCCGGGATGAAAAGCTGATAATTGCCGTAGGTGATAATTTCATCCGAAGGCGATTAGCGGCACAAATTCTGCATAACTTCGGGAAAATAATTCATACATCTGCTGTTTTGGATGGTACTGCGCAAATGGGAGTTGGCAGCTGCATGATGCAAAACTCCGTCGTGCAAGCAGATTCAGTGATTGGAAAACATGTCATTATTAACACATCTTCTTCTGTGGATCATGATTGTCACATCGAAGATTTCGTTCATATCGCCCCGGGTGTTGTGCTTGGTGGAAATGTTACCGTTGGCGAAAATACATTGATCGGTATCGGAAGTATTGTAATTCCTGGTTTATTAATTGGCAAAAATTGCGTGATATCTGCCGGAAGTGTCGTTACCAAAAATATCGCGGATGGAATGATTGTCCGCGGCAATCCGGCCAGAATTATTTCATATAAAAGATGAAGAAAATCTGGTTATCACCGCCACATCCAAGCGGGAATGAGTTGAAATACATACAGGAAGCATTGGACAGCAACTATCTCGCTCCCGCAGGGCCGCATATTGAGGCCTTTGAGCAATCTTTATGCGAATACGTTGGCGTTGGGCACGCAGCAGCACTGTCGTCCGGCACAGCTGCCTTACATCTCGCTTTGAAAATCCTGGATGTCGGACCTGGCGACATTGTCATTTGCCCGACTTTTACCTTCGCTGCCAGTGCAAACCCGATCATTTATTTGGGAGCAATACCGGTGTTTGTTGATAGCGAAATGTCAAGCTGGAATATGTGTCCGGACGTTTTGGAAAGTGCCGTTAAACATTATATCCATCGCGGCAAAAAGCCCAAAGCCATTATCGGCGTGCATATCTATGGTATGCCGGTCCAGCTGGACGAGATATTATCGATCTGCCATAAATACGAAATCCCATTTGTTGAAGATGCTGCAGAAGCTTTGGGGGCAATGTACAAAGGCAGAAAATTGGGATCAT
This sequence comes from Dyadobacter sp. HNCC25DJ186, assembly GCF_056895235.1. NCBI lineage: Bacteria > Pseudomonadati > Bacteroidota > Cytophagia > Cytophagales > Spirosomataceae > Dyadobacter > Dyadobacter sp. HNCC25DJ186. The sequence goes on along the minus strand of NZ_JBXHAS010000007.1, from coordinate 272,837 downwards.
TTGGAACATTGAGTATTCTTTCCTTCAATGGAAACAAGATCATTACAACTTCCGGCGGCGGAGCCATTTTATCAGATAATGAGTCCTTTATTTCAAAAGCGAAATTTCTTGCCACCCAGGCGAAGGATGAAGCTCCGCATTACCAACACTCAGAAATTGGATATAATTATCGTTTGAGCAATGTTTGTGCGGGAATAGGCAGGGCGCAGCTAGAATTAATTAATGAAAGAGTAAGACAACGCCGTTCGAATTTTGAATTTTACCAGCGGGCACTTAAAAACTTACCTGGAATATCTTTCCAAAATGAAGCAAAGCACAGTTTCTCCAATCGATGGCTGAGCTGTATCCTGATTGATCCACTAGTATCAAATGGAATGACCCGCGAAAGTGTTCGTTTGGCTTTGTTAAAAGAAAATATTGAATCAAGGCCTTTATGGAAGCCGCTTCATTTACAGCCTGTATTCAGAAGAGCACCTTATTTTGGAGGAAATATTTCTGAACGGTTTTTTGAGTTGGGACTATGCTTACCATCGGGATCTGGTTTGAGTGACGAAGATATTTCCCGAATTTTAAATATAATAACCTTGTAGTAAATGAAAAGTGCCTTGACGAAGACAGGCTCATCAAGGCACCAAAAATTTTGTCAAAGTTATTTAACTTCAATTTCGAATTGAATAGGAGTGTATGGGTAAACCACGAAATTACCATAACCGTCTTTTCCACCGTTCTTGCCATACCCAAGAGCAGAAGGGAATATAATGATTGCCTTTTCGCCTTTTCTCATTTTACGAATTGCCCGATCAAACCCTGGGACAACCCTGTTGGTACCTGTGGTAAACGTAAGTGGTAGCTCGCCCTTATCAAATATTTCATCTGTCAGGAATTTGCCTTTATAATTAACTGTGACCGATTTTCCGGATCCAATCGTGTCGCCCGTCACAGTATTTGTTCGAACTATAACCAAGTTATCAGCACTTCTTTCTGACACAGGAAATTGTTTTTGCTGAATAAAATCGTCAATCTGCTTCACTTCTGTGCGACTACTTACGAACTCAACATTCATCTTGATTACAGAATAGGCAGGAATATTATCGTATGCAAACGATCCGAACGCCAGGTAAAATGGCATGTAAAAAGTTGCAGACTCTCCTGTCCGAATCAAGTTTAGCCCCCTTTCAACGCCTCTCAAGAAAAAACCTAGACCATACGGTCGCATGAACGGATACTTATTTGTATTTTCTGACGACCAAATTTTAGTCCCGTTCAATAGATAAGCATTGAAATTAATAGTAACAGCTTCTTCTGATTTGGGTTTAGCACCAGTCGGATTTGACTTTTTTACCACATAATACAAACCAGAGGAATCACGTATTGCCGTAATTGCACTATCAGCTAAATATTTTTCAATCTGCTGCTCGTTTTCAACGATTTTCGCTTCGTCATCATTTTGAACAGAATCATTACAGGCCACCATACCCACGACCACAGCTGCCAACAGACCCAATTTTAGAAATGTACTCTTCATTTTGTTACCTGAGTTTTTAACGGTTATTCATCAATATATTTTCAATATATCTGTATAGACTTGGTACGAGCGAAAATGGTTGGAAGACTTCTTAAAAAAATTTAAATTTTCATTTTTTCGAAGTACAGACAAAAAGAAGTCAGCGGGCAAACATTACATTTTGGCGTTCGTGCAAGACAAATATACCGGCCGTGTAAAATAAGCCAATGATGTGCTTTTGGAACCAGTTCCTTTGGAATATGGCGCATCAATCCTTTTTCTACTGCCAGGGGCGTTGTGGCGGTAGACGGCACTAATCCAAGACGGCGTGACACGCGATATACATGTGTGTCAACGGCCATCGCAGGCTGGTTAAAAATCACCGACGCAATTACATTGGCTGTCTTGCGGCCAACACCCGGCAACTCCTGAAGCTCCGAAATTGAAGCAGGAATTTCCGAATTAAATTTACTGGTCAGCAATCTTGCCATACCGACCAGATGTTTGCTTTTATTGTTTGGATAAGAAATTGACCTGATGTACGTGAAAACCTCTTCTGCATTGGATGCGGCTAATGATTCCGGATCAGGAAAACGCTCGAACAATGCGGGCGTGACCATATTGATCCTTTTATCTGTACATTGTGCAGACAGGATCACTGCAACCAATAATTCATACGGATTAGTATAATGCAGCTCTGTTTCAGGTTCAGGAAAATTCGTTGTAAAATATTCTAAAAATGCCCTGAAACGTTCTTTTCGGTTCATAAAATTAATGGAGACTGGCAAAATTGGACAATAAGGTATTGTGTGTCTTCAAGATTTTGAAGACACACAATACCTGTTTCAGAAAAGATCTGAAAGGCCCGACTAAAAACAGAGAAACAATCTACATAACGTTCCTAACAGGAAAACGCAGTTGCAGATTGTTTCTGTGAATATTGTCGTGAAAAATGAAGTATCTTCTGGACAGAACGGTCGGACGGAGTTCGTACGATCTTGTTCATCTGATCCTTGATTTCAAGGGAATCCAGATAAAAGTTCATTAAATCGTCATCGAGTGTCAGAGCCTCGGCGATGGAATCATTTTCGTTTTGTGTAGTTTCGGCATAAAGATACCTAACAACATCATCGTAAGTAAAAGTTTTTGTCATACTGCGGGGTACGTTGGCTGAATTGCTTGCGCAAATTTATCAACGCGTAACGCATACGACCCAATGCCGTATTAATACTCACACCTGTCGCATCAGCAATTTCCTGAAAACTCATGTCCTCGTAATGGCGCATGATCAGAACCTGCTTCTGTACATCCGGTAGCCGTTGGATCATTTCCCTCAGCTGCTCGTGCGTCTCTTGCCGAATCTGGATTGACTCAACGGAATCCTCCGAGAAGTCCAATGTATTAAATACACTGCTCCCATCTTCGAACACTACATTGGGGTAGCGTTTATCGCGTCTGAAATAATCAATGGCTAGGTTGTGTGCGATCCGTATAATCCAAGGCAAAAATTTACCTTCATCGTTATATCTACCTGACTTTATAGTGTCAACTGCTTTAATAAATGTATCCTGCAATAAATCTTCGGCTACATATTGGTCCTTGACAATCAGATAAATAGTCGTATAAATTCTTGACTTATGGCGTTGAACCAGCTTTTCAAAGGCCTTCTCATTACCACGAATATACAATGTTACCAACTCACTGTCGCTAACTTGGACTTTCTCCATTTTACTATTCGATTTAGTTAACGTAGAGCAGTTCGTCTATATTGTTTCTCCTTTCTTGTTAAGTGTGAAATAATGTGATTTAACAGTATTTTGAATTATATTAATCAAAGAAATGGATTTGACAATTGATTTGCAAATGTTTGCACTCCTTTTTTTTCTAATTTATTTCTAATTAACAACTGTTAACAAGTAATTAACAAAAAAGGGGATTTACAGATATGACTTAAAAACCCTATACTTATTGATGCAAATAATTGAACTTATCAAATAATATACGATGACGTACATCCTTTCAGATCATTTAGTATAAAAATGAAATAAAAATTTTCAGAATTAATTTTCCGACTTTTGCAGGAGTAATGCGCGCATAAAATTTTATGAAATACAGACATCTTTTTTTTGATCTTGACCACACGCTTTGGGATTTTGAGCGAAACAGTTCAGAATCTTTAACGGATATATTCCATAATTCCAATTTAACAAGACACGGAATTACGTCGCTTGACCATTTCGTGCAGTCATTTTTAAGAATCAACACAGAACTTTGGGATAAATTTGACCGCGGTCTGATTCACCACACCTATATACGAGAGAACAGGTTTAAGATGGTTTTTGAAGAACTGGGTGTTTCTTGCCCCGAAAATCATGAGGCAATTGGTGAAATTTATTTGCAAACACTTCCCTATAAGAAGCATTTGCTGGAAGGCGCGCTGGAACTGCTTGATTACGTTTCTGATAAGGGCTATAATCTTCACATTGTTACAAACGGCTTCAATGATATTCAAGGTAAGAAAATCGCAAGCTCCGGTATCAGCCATTTTTTTCAAAACATAGTAACTTTCGAAAACGCTAACGCCAAGAAGCCAGATCCTAAAATTTTTGCTTATGCGCTGAAAGTCTCCGGCGCATTGCCGGAAGAAAGTATCATGATCGGCGATAATTGGATTGCAGATGTATTGGGAGCCAAACAATTCGGATTGGACACAGTTTATGTCAACCCCGGCGGACTTATCTTTGACGAGACTCCGACATACGACATCCGGCGATTGGAAGAATTGAAAGTGATTTTTTGATCACTTTCAAACTCGTGTTAATAGGTAAAAAGTAAAGGATTTAAAGGTCCGTCAGCCGGTCCGCCAATAGGTTTCGATGAAAGCCAGACCTGCCAATCTGCCTGCTGATAGGTATTGCGAGGCTCGGTTATGTGCTGATCTTTATCCATATAAATCATCGTCATTACTTTTCGCGCCTTTCCGGACGCATTAGCTCCGGCGCGGTGAAATAACCAGCCAGCATGAAAACTGACCTCTCCCAGATCAAAAGGAGTTTCATTCACAGCAAATTGTTTTAATTGTTCAGTCATTAAGGCCTCGCTTTCATCGCTGATTTCCAGATCGCGTCCAATTTCAACGGTGTGGCTTTTTTCAGCAAATGCCAGCGGCCCCATTTCCATTGAAGTTTTTTGAAGCGGTATCCAGACAGTAACCGTCTTTGGTGACGACAAAGGCCAGTAAAACTGGTCGGCATGCCAAGGCGTTATTCCTCCCGAAGATTCTTTATATAATGCCTGGTCATGATAAAGTCTCACGCCTTGCACCTGCATCAAATCGGCGGCTATTTTTGCGAGGCGCTTTGAGAAAACGAATTCTTTAACTTCTCCATCTTCCCGCCATAAATTCATAATCTGTAAGAACGCACGTTCATAGGTTGTCCGCTCTTCCATCGGCTTAGTCAGCTTGTTTAATTTGAAAACAAGGTCTGTAATGAGTTCGCTGTAATATTCCAGTGCGTCAGCACTCAAAACATTTTTAAGTTTTATGTATCCAAACTCATTATAAAACGCGATTGCGTCAGCCGGTAGTTCATAAACCTCTGCGAGCTCCTTCCTGATATACTCTCTATCTAAAACCGCCATGTCTGATTGATGTTTTTATAAAAAGTACCCGACCATAAAAAACTACCGGTCAGTCAATTTCGTAAAAATCAATTTTCTTTTCCCGGAGAAAACTTTTGATCACATCAACGTGGACACATTGCCCGACATTTAAAAATGGGTAATTCGAGACTCTTTTACGGTGTCCGTCTGTGATTACTTCACGGTTGACCTGGTCAAATCCCAGGTGAAGATGCCTGGTAGCACTTTGCAGGCCGTAAATAATACCATTGGTATCAAAAAGAGGACCACCACTTTGCCCGCGAAGACCGGGCGTGCTCATTTCAATTCCTGTCACACCATTATTTTCACCACCAATATGCCGGGTAATAATACCATCAATAGGAAAACTAGGTGTGTTTATACGTCCATCTTTCGTCCATTCAATATCATTGGTCGTTTTATTCAAATGATAATTCGTGAATTCCGGAAATGGATAACCCAGACGACATAAATACCGGCCTTGCTTCACGGCTCTCGTATCTTTCAAAAAATGTGCATATCCCTGATATAACTTAACATCATAATCTTTAAACTGAATTACAGCAAGATCCTGGGAAGGGTGCAGATGAATCTTCAGACTTTTATAAGCATCCACGCAGCTAATAAAATTGAAGAGGATGCGGATCGGAGCGTCTCCGTTAATTTTATATTTTCCTTCCAGAAATTGCCGCTGCGTTTCGTAGCTGGGATCACGCTCGAAACGCCTTAATTCACCTTTAAATTTAAGGTAATTTTCATAGATATGGTTGGCGTGCAGGATCTGCTGGGCGATATGTCTGCATGTGATGGCATAACCGTTTTCATTAACGAAAAAGAGTGTGCCGGTACCGGGGATAATATCACTGCCGCCATAATAACGGGCAATGAAATGAACAGGGCGGGTAAACTGATCTACCGCTTCAATAGCTTCAACAAACATAACTTTTAAACTAAGATTATTGAAGTTGGATTGGAATAATCGCTTCGGTCTGGTCCCAGCTTAGAATCATATTTACGCCATCCGGTTGTTCCTGAAAGTATATTTTAAAAAGTTCTTCAACCTTCCGGCTGACACGAATTTTAACTTCGGCTTTAAGCAAATCCCGACCATCGTGATACTCTGTTCCCCATTGCCCAGTCTCGCTATTCAGAATAACTTTCCATCCCGATTGCCCAGGGATTGTCCACAAAGAATATGTTCCGGCTTTTACGACTTGTCCTGCAAATTTAACATCCTGATCGAATTTGATGGTTGTAGCCTCATTCGCACCTGTACGCCAGACTTTTCCATAAGGTACCAATGCCTTATCTTCTTCTCTGCCAAAAATATATCTGCCTTTTTTTGCAGGCTGACTGTAATTTACTTCGACATCAATACCATTTTGATGATACGCAGAAACTGAGGCTGGGCTAAATGTTTTGGTATATTTTCTGAGGATAAAAAAACCTGCCAGACCGGCTATGATAACTAAAAAAATGATCAGGAGAGTTTTTTTCATAGGAGTTTAAGGGCAAACGATTCTGTAAAATGTGTAACTTATCGATAAGCGAATATAGTAATAAGTATCCTTTCTGGAAGGATCGCCCTGATCAGTCGGAATAGTGGTTATCGGGTTTCCCCCTAAATTGTCATAATAATCGCTGAATGTTTTACGCGTTCCATATTCCAGGCCAATATTCCAGGGTCTTTTGATCTGGTATTTTATCCCGACACCATAAGGAATCACAAGGCTGGTTGTTTTATAATTATCGGTCACTACGTCAGGCTTAAAACTCGAAAGACCTAAACCTCCAAAAACATACGGGGTCCAGTTTACGGCAAATCTTTTTTCCTGATAGTCAAGAAAGTTATATTCTGCGACAGCACTTGCTTCTGTGATTCTTGTACGAAAAGATAAGTCCCGCTGTATCTGAACGGGGTCTTTGCTATATCTATCCTCGGCACCAATCAAACCTGCAGCAACTTCTGCGCGAAGAGAAAGTGCCTGATTTGGATTGTATCTGAAAAACAAGCTACCACCAGGCTTGAAGAACCGGAGTTTAAATGAAGGAGAAATATCACCCTTGTAATTAAAAACGCCCAAACCTGCACCAACCTCTATTTTTTGAGCATTAGTTTCAAGAACCCCAAAAACCGAAATGGTCAATACGAAAAGTTTTAACAAAAATTTCACATGCAACTGTTTCAATATATCTAAGTTTGATATGTTTACTTCAACGGAGGGCACTTAATCTGAGTTGGTAGCACATAATTGACATGAATTGTTCCTATCAGATAATTATCTTTTAAACTTGGGCTACTTCCTCTTGCTGTATTTGCAGCGCCATAGCCATTATCTATTAAAACCTGAAAAGGGTCTGCGTCTCCAGAATTATAAACAGCCTGCGTATAATTAGTTAACCCGGCTGTTCTATCTCGACCTTTACGAGCTGTTAATACTTCACCTGACCGGTTAGCCATTTGTAAAGCTAATGGATTATCAGCAAAGAGCGTAGGATCGGCATAATTTCCCGCCGCATCATCCAGATAATCAGTAAATGTCTTTCTAAAACCCAATTCAGCCCCGATGTCAAACCTATCATTTATTTTATATCTGACACCAATTCCAACAGGGATGGCAAATTGGATAAGTGAATAAGGCTTCGCATAACCAGGCCGCCCCTGACCCTCAGTACCTAACGATTGAAGCTTCACCCAGTTACCGTCCGGTGTATCCAATGCTTTTGGATTATGTGCAACCGCAGCAATCCCTCCAAACAAATATACGCCAAATTGCGGACGACGGTCATAACTCCTGCCATCAGGTGTTAACTTATAAATCCCGACAACAGCAAACTCTTTGAGATCATTTCTAAAACTCAAATTTCTTGGAAACCGAAGATTGGTTGGATCTTTTTTATTCATCTCATAATCATCCCCAACAATCCTCGCATAGGTAAAAGAAGCTCTTGCCGCCAGTCTTGGCGTAAAATGTCTGGTGTAATTACCAGTCACACTCCACCGCATCATACCGAAAGTTGACCGCAAAGGAGTTGTATATGATGCCATGTCACCATAATAACTTGAAGTCCCGATCCCGAATCCGGCGGAAGAATAAGGAATAAACGTACCACGTCTAACCTGCGCTTTGGTTTCGTAATTTATTACCGATAATCCCAGTATTAAAAAAAATACAAGCTTTTTGCTTATCGGCCTTATTTGAAAATCTTTAATCATTTTGGATCAATTTTTTTGCAAAAATAGAATAGTTGCTGGTTTTCTTCAGGATATATCTCCTTTTCAACGTATTTCTTATTAATTTATTTGTGCCGGCTAATAATTTAAATCATCATATTTCTTGTCAGGTTATAATAATACTGGAAGTGCTGTAAAAAGTAACTTGTAGAAACCTTAAATAATATCTACAATCCTTTTTAGCACGCAAAATTTAGTATTATTGTATAATAGAAAATCAGATCCCGGCATAATGATTACTACGAAAAACCTTCAATTTTCATATTCTCCGCAGAAGCAGTTTACTTTTCCTGAAATAAATTGTGCAGATAAAGAAGCGCTTTTAATTCTTGGGCAATCTGGCCGGGGCAAGACCACATTCCTTCATTTACTAGCCTTATTGCTGAAACCTGATTCTGGAAATATTCATATCGACAGTAAAGAATTATCAGGTTTATCATCATCTGAACGCACCGATATCCGGGCAAAAAGCCTGGGGATTATTTACCAACGCGCACACTTTGTAGGGGCGTTGTCTGTTTTGGATAACATTTTACTATCAAACTATTTATCCGGCGACAAACAAAACAAAGAAAAGGCGATCTTTCTGGCTGAGCAATTGGGTTTTGCTGATCACTTACATAAAAAGACCACACAGTTAAGTCAGGGAGAGCAGCAGCGTGTGAGTATAGCCAGAGCACTAATGAATAATCCAAACGTGATCCTGGCTGATGAGCCAACTTCGAGTCTTGATGACAGCAACTGCCAAAAAGTTATTGAACTTTTAAAAAATCAGGCATTTTCGATTGGTGCCAGCCTGGTGGTTGTCACGCACGACCAGCGCTTAAAAGATGAATTTCCGAATCAGGTCTTTTTGTAATATCGTGTTTTTCCCGGCTAAATTATTTCTACGAGGAAAGTCCTAACCCATACTTTAAATTCTAATGAATCTTCTCAAAATCAGCTTAGCAAACCTTAAAGAGAAAAAGTTAAACAGCTTTCTCAGCGCGATGCTGCTGACGCTTGGTATCGGAATGATCTCTTTGTTACTGCTTTTAAATAAACAGCTAGACGAACACTTTCGTCGGAATATTAGAGGCATTGATATGGTTGTGGGAGCAAAGGGAAGTCCGCTACAGCTTATCCTTTCCAGTATTTATCAGATCGACGCACCCACTGGAAATGTTCCGCTTTCGGAAGTAAATTCGTTAAAACGAAATCCGTTCGTTAAAACCGTTATCCCGCTTTCCATGGGTGACAATTATCATGGTTTCAGGATCGTAGGCACAACGCCGAAATATGTGGAGCATTTTCAGGCCAAAATAGCTCAGGGCGCATTATTCAGTCAACCAATGGATGTGACGCTCGGGAGCAAAGTAGCCAGAAACTCGGGACTGAAAATAGGTGATACTTTTGCCAGTTCACACGGCCTTGATTCGGACGGAGAAGCACATCATGATAAAAAATACAAAGTTGTAGGAATGTTTGAACCAACAGGTTCCGTTGTAGACCAGCTCGTGTTGACAAATCTTGAAAGTGTCTGGGAAATTCATGAACATGCGGAAGAAAAAGAAACTGCTGCACCAGCCGACAATGTTAAAGAAAACGATCCTGCACATGAAGACGACATGGGCGAACAGCATCATAACGAGGAAAAACAAGTAACGAGCGCTTTAATTCAGTTCAGAAATCCGATGGGATTAATCACCATTCCCCGGCAGATTAATCAAAATACTTCTATGCAGGCAGCATTGCCGAGTATAGAAATTAATCGATTATTTTCACTTCTAGGTGTCGGAATTGATACGCTGCGCGCTTTGGCGCTTGTCATTATTGTTATAGCAGGCGTAAGCGTTTTTATCTCCCTTTATAATTCACTTAAAGAACGGAAGTACGAAATGGCACTGATGCTCTCTATGGGTGCGACCAGAACGAAATTATTTCTGATGCTTCTGCTTGAAGGTTTAACTTTAGCAGTTACCGGATATCTCTCGGGCGTGTTACTGAGCCGCTTTGGATTATTTCTATTCAGCCGCGCTGCAGAGCAGGATTATCACTATTCAATCCGCGAATTTAGCTTGTTACCGGAAGAAATTTATCTATTGATCGGAGCTTTGTTTCTCGGTTTGCTGGCAGCTGCATTGCCTTCGTTGGGCATTTACAGACTGAATATCTCGCGAACACTGGCAGAGGAATGATATTAGTCGTATTTTTGTTTAACTAGCTGAATCCTTTTAGTATAAAACATTAAACAACATGAAATCCATACGTTTCATAGCGATCGCGCTGCTTTTTACGACATTATTTTCCTTTACGCCAAGTTCAGCCCCTATCAAATTAACCTGGGAAACTTTGCGTGATGTTACTTTTAAAAAGAAGTGGTATGCGGAAGAATCAATATACATGCTGCATCCGACTTTTGGACCTAGTATACAGAAATTGAAAAACCAGCCTGTCACAATTACAGGATATATACTTCCTGTTGATCTGGACGCCAATTTATATGTGTTATCAGCATTTCCGTTCAGCGCATGTTTCTTCTGCGGCGGAGCTGGACCGGAAACAGTGATGACTTTAAATTTCAAGAAAAACGGACGTAAATTTAAAACAGACGAAAGGCTGACTTTTCAGGGAACTTTGAAGTTAAATGCTGACGATATTTATCAGATGAATTATATTCTGGATGGTGCCGAAATAGTTGACTAGTTAATACGCCATTGATACTCAATCCTCGTTATAAGGCATCCGATCTGCAAAAATTACCGGACGGTCCTCCTTACTATGAACTTATCAGTGGAACTTTGTCTATGTCGCCTTCCACAACTTATCAGCATCAGAGAATCCTGCGTGATTTATTTTTTTCGTTACACACTTTTGTGAAACAAAATAATCTTGGAGAAGTTTTGTGCGCGCCTCTGGACGTCGAGCTCGATGAGACAAACGTATACCAACCTGACATTTTCTTCATTTCAAACACAAACTTTGCTGTTACCAAAGATCCAAAAATTATTGAGTCACCGGACTTGATAATACAGATATTATCAGGGAACAAATACCATGACCTTAACACAAAAAAATATTTTTATGAAATATTTGGGGTTCGGGAGTTTTGGCTGGTTGATCCTAAAAAGAAATCAATCGAGGTTCTGGAGAATCGTGATATGGAGTTCCTGAGATATGCTTACGCAAAACATGACGGGGAAGTAAAGTCAATGATTTTAGACGGTTTTTCGATCAATTTATCTGATTTATTAGACTAAAATCAGATCCCCAGCAGTCTCCAGACACCGGATACAAAAAACAAAACCAGTCCGACCGGAGTCAAAACTTTCCAGCCAAGATACATTAGCTGATCCACACGCAGACGGGGCAATGTCCAACGGGCCCACATTTGTATCAGAATGCCCAGCATTGCTTTGCCCATCAACCAGAATGTGCCAGAAAGGTAACCAAACCAGGTTCCAGGTTCCCCGCTCGTCCAGTCAGCCAGGCGCAGCGGACCGATGTTTGGAAATGGCGTATTCCAGCTGCCCAAAAACAAAATGGCTCCCAGGAGTGACACAAGCAGCATCATTCCATATTCTGAAAGCATAAAAAGTGCCCACCGCATACCGGAATATTCTGTATGGAAACCAGCTACCAATTCCGATTCGCCCTCAGGTAAATCGAAAGGAGCGCGGTTACATTCAGCAAGTGATGCGATAAAATATACTACGTAAGCAATGATCAGGAATGGATTTCTAATGATATTCCAGGAAAGAAATCCACCGACTGCTGTTACATCAATTCCAAACCGTCTCATACCAAAAAGGTAAACCGTATCACCGGAATAAATTCCTTGCTGAAAACTGATCACTTGTAAATCAAGCGTTTGAGAAAGCATTACAACACAAAGAATGGACAATCCGAGTGGGACTTCATAGGAAATAATCTGTGCTACGGCACGCATGGCCCCATATAACGCAAATTTATTATTCGATCCCCAACCAGCCATTAACAAGCCGATCACGTCAACTGACACAATTGTCATCAGAAAAAATACTCCCACTGCAGCACCGGAACCACCAAGATCAGGAGCCAGTGGAACGACTGCAAATCCAGTAAAAACAGAGGCAAAAATGACAATCGGAGCAATCAGGAAAAGTTTTCGGTCGGCTGCTTTTGGTACAATATCTTCCTTCTGAAGTAATTTCAGTAAATCCGCAAATAATTGTAACAAACCCCATTTCCCTACTTCCATTGGTCCCAGACGATCCTGAATAAAAGCCGATACTTTACGTTCAAGATATACTCCGATCACAACGAAGCCAGGTACCAAAAGAAGGAAAATTATTAATGTTACAGGCATTATTTCGGTTTAAAACAGCCGCCGGGCATAGTTAAGATCAATTACTCTTGTGAGAGGTAATATATTATTCTTAAATTTTAATCAATACGAACAAAAGTAAGCAAAAAATCTACTCCTCATCATCCTTTTCACCTTTGTAACCGGAAGCTTGCAAGATATTTCCGGCGTTATCATTTTTCATCAACTCGGGCAAAGTCACATTTTGATTTTCAGACATGTACTTACTGACAATTCGCCAGCCCAGCCATCGTCCGATTCCGCCAGGAACTTCATTGCCAATCTCGACCGTAAAAGGACGTTCACCAATAAATTTCTGTTTCTTTAAATCCGTCGTTTCATACAGCAGTTTATTACTCACAAAAAATGCCCAGATATCGCCCTGGCTGTTGTAAGTTCTTCGCAAACTTTCTTCGGAATAGCCCAAAATAAGACTGTCCGGCGTGTTCGGCATAACATGTTTTACAAATTCATAACCTTTTCCATAACCAATCATATCCGCCAGTAGTGTCCGGTCCGTTGCGTTGACATGATTATATTTGTTCGACATAAAGAAAATGATCGAAGGAACGATGTATTCTTTTTGGTATCGTTGCAACTGATAATCGTAAACATCAGGACGGTATTTTGCCTTAGGTCCACCAAAATAATCAAGGCCGATAACGATCAAAGTATCTGATATATAGAGATCATTTCCGGTAAATCCCGTCACCATAAATTTAACCTGCGGCGCCCGAAATTCCGGATACACTTTTGCAATGCGTTGAAAAGATTGTTTCAAAGGGTTGATAATGGCAATATTTCTATCACCGATGATCGAATCAAGCTGCGTTTTAAACGATTGAAAATCCTTATTTTGTAAAATCTGGAAAAGATGTGCAGCTAACTGATTTTTTTCAACAGGAGTATCGGTGAAATACCATTGGGATAAGTAGGAATGTTTATCCAAAAAACTTTGTACTTCCTCAACAGACTTGCAGGTAAAAAGCTGTTTGTCTAGATCTTCAACAGAAATATTTACCTGGATTGATCCTGTGTCAGACTCTGCTTCCTGTTTGGAATCTGTTTTACAATACGAAAATCCCAAAGCAAGAAAGCTGGCAAAAATAAAAGTGCGTATATAAAACATTCGGTAGAAACGAGTAACCATGATTGATAAAAATACAAAAATAGAAAAAAAACGGATAAGCATTTTAGGCTGTGGATGGCTTGGCTTTCCGTTAGCTCAACGTTTGCTTGCGGACGATATTTCATACGTTATCAAAGGTAGCACAACTTCCAAGGATAAAATTGAGCAATTCAGACAAGCCGGAATCGAGCCATTTTTGTTTAATCTCGATCCTGAATTATACGGTGAAGAATCTCAGATCAAATCATTTTTCGAGGCAGATATCCTAATAATTGCTATCCCGCCCAAACTGTCGAAAAACGAAGCAGACTTTCATCCCAGACAAATTAGGTCAGTTATTGAACAAATTGAGCGCTCGCCAATTGCAGAAATTATTTATGTCAGCTCAACAAGCATTTATCCGGATTTGAACAGAATTGTGGTAGAAAATGACGTAACGAGCCCTGAGCAATCGCCGTCTCCTGCGCTGGTTGAAGCTGAAAATTTATTACTGGCACTGCGTGGAGACAGAAAGGTTTCAATCCTCAGACATGGCGGATTACTTGGCTATAACCGTATACCAGGAAAATATGTACGTGGACAAAAGGATATGACTACGGCTTCTATTCCGGTTAATTACATCCACCGCGACGATGCAGCAGGAATTATTTCAACTATTATCACAAAAGGAATTTTAAACGAAACGTTTAATATCGTCGCGCCTTTGCATCCGACACGCAGAGAAGTTTACGAAAAATCCTGCGCTCAATTTGGCTGGGAAGCACCGACATTTTCTGAACCGGAAATCAAGCCGGATTTTAAAATAATTTCTACTGAAAAACTTACAAAATTCTATCCTTACACCTTTAAATATCCGGATCCGCTAATGTTCTATTACGAAGCGTGAGCGTTTCAAAATACAAAAGCCGCGAGACTAATCCCGCGGCTTTCGTGTTCTAAAACCATTTTTTTATGGTAAAAGCTCTGTCAATTTCGCTTCCAAAGCTGGCCCACGAAGATTTTTAGCAATTACTTTTCCTTCTTTATCCAGCAAATAAGTCTGCGGAATTGCGCTTACACCATAAGTTTGGGCTACAACAGAATTCCAGAATTTAAGATCTGAACCGTGAAGCCAGGTCAGATTATCTTTTTTGATGGCAGCTTTCCAGGCATTGGCCTCTTTATCCAGAGACACGCCATAAATATCAAAACCTTTACTTTTAAACTTGTCGTACATACGAACCACATTCGGGTTCTCCTGACGACAAGGGCCACACCACGAAGCCCAGAAATCGATCAGAACAAACTTTCCTCTCAAAGAAGAAAGCGTTATCGGCTTCCCATCAGGATCGTTCAAAGTAAAATCCGGCGCAACATCGCCGATTGAAATTCCTTTGATACGGTTCACCTGACCAACAAATGCTTCTGCAAGTTTGGGTGTTGGTTTTACATTTTCAAATCTCTGTGCTACATCCTGCAAAAGCGCAAGGTCAGTGTCAGGATTTAAAAAGTTATTGGCTGTAAAAATCGCAACCAGCGACGTTCCCATTTCAGGGATCAGTGCTTTTATTTTGTCAAGATGTTCCTGTTCTGCCTTTTTGTACGCGACTTGAATTTCTCCAATTTTTTTAGAATCCTTCTTTGCCTCAGCTGCTGCATACGCTTCATTCCAAACAGCGACTTTTGACGCCATATTCTGATTCAATTCAAGAAGTTTAGCATAATACTCCATGTTTTTGGAGCCCGTAATTTCGGCTTTACCAGCGTTTCCCTTGCTATCTTTATCAAATCCATCGGCAACAATATTAAATGTCTCACCACCTTCCGAAAGTAGAACAAGTTTCTGCCTGTCAGCCAGGTTCAGCATATAAAAACTACCACCGTCATTTTCTGTTGCCTTGATCGTAAAAGTACCATCGGCCGCCAGTTTCGCTGAGTCCAGTTTCAAAGCATTTCCAGTCATCAGCGATTGCGATAGTATCACTTTTTCTCCCGCAGAACCGTTTTTAACTTTACCATTAATGGTGAATGGTTTGGGAGAAATTTCTCCCTGAGCCATTACAGAAATTCCTGACAAGGCTAATCCAATACTCAAAAAGCCAGTTTTAATGTATTTTTTCATAATTAACCTTCGCAATATCTTATTTGAATATTTTTCCTCACAATTTTTCAGCAAGAAGCTGGTTCACCATTTTTGGATCAGCGGCACCGTTAGATTTTTTCATGATTTCACCCACGAATAATCCCAGCAAACCTTTTTTCCCTTTTCGGTAAGCAGCCACTTTATCAGGCATTGATGCAATAACCTCATCTACCAACGTTTCCAACTCATTTGTATTGCTATTCTGAATCCAGTTATTTGTCGCAGCAATCTCTTTTGGAGAACGGCCTGGCTCAGCGAGCAAAATCGGAAATATTTTTTGCGTAGCAACCGAATTACTGATCACATTTGTTTCCGTTAACTCAATCAGTTCAGCAAGTGTCTGCGCCGAAATCGGGAAAGCTTCTATATTCCCATCGTGCTCATTCACGTAGGATTTTACTGATCCCATCAGCCAGTTAGAGGCAGATTTATAAGCCGAAGTTTTAGCACAGACATCCTCGAAATATTGTGCCATTTCTTTCGTGTCAGTCAAAACCAGCGCGTCATAAACAGGAATTCCATACTGTTTTGTGAATTTCTCCCGCAATGCCTGGGGTAAGGCTGGCATTGCCGCAGTAATTTCTCCAAGCCATTCTTCGGAAATTACGACCGGACTTAAATCAGGATCAGGAAAATAACGATAATCATTCATGGTTTCCTTCACACGCATGCCGTAAGTTTGTCCGCTTTCTACGTCAAACATTCTGGTTTCCTGCTGAATTGTTTCACCCGATTCCAGCATTGCAATTTGCCGACGCGTTTCAAACGTAATCGCCCGCATCATGTTACGGATAGAGTTCATGTTTTTCACTTCGACCTTCGTGCCCAGTTTGGTATCACCCTTTTTCCGAAGCGAAACATTCACATCACAACGCAACGATCCTTCTTCCATATTTCCATCACTGATATCGAGGTATCGAACCAAGCGACGAATTTCAGTCACGAAAGCACCTGTTTCCTCTGCCGATCTTAAATCAGGCTCCGACACCATTTCCACTAAAGGCGTTCCGGCACGGTTGTAGTCCAGCAACGTGTCAGTATCGCTACCATCGTGAACCGATTTTCCTGCATCTTCTTCCAAATGGATATGATGAAAACGAATAAACTTCTCATACAATTTTCCGTCGCTTCCTTTGACAGAGATCGTTAAACCACCGTTTTCACAGATCGGTTTTTTGTCCTGCGAAATCTGATAACCTTTTGGAAGATCCGGATAAAAATAATTTTTCCTGTCAAAAATTGTGCGTCTGCTTATTGAACAACCGAGGGCTAATCCCATCCGGACTGCGTATTCAACAGCTTTTTTATTTAATTTCGGTAAAGTTCCGGGCAGCGCAAGTGTCAGCGGACCTATATTTGTATTGGGTTCTGCGCCGAAACGGTTCAGATCCTGGGCAAATAATTTAGACTCCGTTAATAATTGGCAGTGTACTTCGAGGCCAATTACAGTTTCGTAAGAGGCAAGAAGTTCTTCTGTCACTTCCGAGGGATTGATTATGCTTTCAGTCATATTGGTTACAAATTCTTCAGCAAAGATACAAAAACGGGTCGTCCAGCATATGAACGACCCGTTTTTTCTATTAGAAACTCCTTAATCTCAAACTTACAGCGTATTGATCCACGTTGCGATGATTGCGATATCAGCTTTCGGAACATGCGACATCGGTGCCATAGGCGGGTAACCAGGCCAATGCTCAGGTTTTGGGGCATGAACCAATTCTACAATCTGGTCCACTGAATAATTCTTCTTTGCAACCTCTGCATAAGCAGGCCCTATCACCTTATCATAAGGATTATGACAAGCCAGGCAGGCATGTTTGTTCAGTAAAGCTGAAACTTCCGCAGGAACGGCTTTTCGGCCGGCAGGTTTTGCAGCCACAGCCGGAGCCGCAGTAGTATCCGTGGCCGAAGCAGCTTTCAAAGAGTCACCACTTGCAGCAGGTTTCGTTTCTGCCGTCGCGGGCTTCTCAAGAGCATTTTTTCTCTCAGCCTGAAGAGCGGTCAGAGCCGATTCCTCACGTGCTTTGCTTCCCGATCCATAAAATGTATCATACTGGGCCTTATCTTCCTTTGAAGAACAGCCGATCCAAATTGATGTAGCTATGGCAATAACTGCCAGAGAAGTACATTTTTTAAGTGCCATTTTTTTAAACATATTTTAAGTAATTCCGCCCGATTATCGACTTTCGCGTCTAATCTCTACACGAAGAAAGCAAGTTTGCGTCAGATTTTCCTAGTTTATATTATAATTCGTGAAATGACACAAATTTAATATACAATTCAATACTTTGTAAATCAGCTAGTTAAATAATTTTCGCGATATAGAATTTCTTTAAATTTATTATTTATCTAAATTTTATTTGAAATAAGTTTTTTAAATAATATGAAATCTTCTTACTTTTGCAGTCCTATTTGTAAAACGATGTAAAGTAATGGCTAAGAAAGGTAATAGAGTACAGGTTATATTGGAATGCACCGAACAAAAAACAACAGGTGTACCAGGAATGTCACGTTACGTAACGACAAAAAATCGGAAAAATACGCCAGGTCGTATGGAATTGAAAAAATTCAATTCTTTCCTAAGACGTTATACTCTTCACAAAGAGATTAAGTAATTACTTTCTGTGTTTGCTGACTGAAAGGTTGGTAATATGTCGTAATTACAATAGCATTTAATATATACATTAACATATTAACTATATACAGACATGGCAAAGAAAGTAGTTGCTACCCTGAAAAAAGAAGGCGGTAAATCATTTGCCAAAGTGATTAAAGCCGTAAAGTCTCCAAAAACAGGAGCTTGGACCTTCAAAGAAGAAATGGTACCCGTAGAAGGTGTACAAGGTGCCCTTAAAAACTAAGGTTTCGACCCTTATGTTTGCAAAGGTTTTAATATAGATTGCCCGAAAAGTCCCACGAGGGACTTTTTTGTTTTATTTTTGGGTTGTAAAAACATTCATGCGGGAGTAATAGAATACTTTTGGCATACTAACAACATAAGATTTTAACCGATACATCTGATTATGAGTTTATTTGGGTTTTTTTCAAAAGAAAAAAAGGAGACACTTGATAAGGGTCTTGAAAAAACCAAAGACAGTTTCTTCGGCAAACTTTCACGTGCAATCGTTGGAAAAACAACGATTGATGAAGATGTACTTGACGAACTGGAGGATATTCTTGTAAGTTCTGATGTTGGTGTTGAAACAACAGTAAAAATTATCAAACGTATCGAGGAGCGCGTTGCCAGAGATAAGTATGCCACAACCGCTGAGCTTGATATTATCTTACGTGAGGAAATCGCGTCACTTCTGACAGAAAATAAATCGGTTGACGTAACAGATAGTTTTGAAACAGAACATTTGCCGAAGCCTTATGTTATTATGGTGGTCGGTGTTAATGGTGTTGGAAAAACAACTACGATCGGAAAGCTGGCGCATCAGTTTCACTCCCGAGGCCACAAAGTTGTTTTGGGCGCTGCGGATACTTTTCGTGCTGCGGCTGTCGAACAATTAAAACTTTGGGGAAAACGGGTGGACGTTCCTGTGATCGATCATGGAATGAACACAGATCCTTCGGCAGTTGCCTACGACGCGCTGAAACGCGGTATGGAAATTAAAGCCGACGTGATTATTATTGATACAGCCGGAAGATTGCATACCAAAGTTAATCTGATGAACGAGCTTTCAAAGATCAAACGGGTAATGCAAAAAATTATCCCGGATGCTCCGCACGAAGTTCTTCTTGTACTCGACGGAAGTACAGGACAAAATGCTGTAATTCAGGCTCGTGAGTTTACAAAAGTTGCTGAGATCTCTGCCTTAGCCATTACCAAACTTGACGGAACTGCAAAAGGTGGTGTAGTTATAGGAATTTCTGACGAATTTAAGATCCCTATCAAATATATCGGAGTTGGCGAAAAAATGGAAGATTTGCAGGTTTTTGACCGGAGCGAATTTGTAGATTCTCTTTTCAAAAAAATCTGATTTTAACCGCCCATACCGTTTAAAGCTGCTCCGTTCCTTTGAAGCTTTTTTCGTAACATCTAAAACGTTATTTTGGACGATCGTTCATCAGATAACGCTTTTGTTATGAATAAGACGGATTCATTGCTGCTTATCTCTATCTTTTTCGGAATATTTGGCTGGGCGATTTGGCGACTGCTGAGATATTCCGAGAATACTGTTGGGAAATACTCCCCCTTAAAAATTTCCCGGTCTTATGAGATAAGTGCTTTTCAGTATTTTACCAAGTTTGACAATCTCTTTTTCTATTATATTGGTCTTGGAGGGCTATATCTATTTAGTAAAGTTCCGAGCACATTTTCTCCATCTGTTTACTTATATGACTGGCGAAATCCGGCTTCAATAATTTTTATCTCCATCCTCTTTCTTGCCTTCTCGGCCTCGTATCTCTATCTGGACTTAAATTACTGGCATCACACCAAAAATATAAGAGTCACTTATCACCCGGAGGAAAAAATTGTCAAGATCGACTTTCCTGTGAAAACTTACTTCATTGGCGAAGGCGATATCCGGCATATAGAAATGATCACCAACGGTGCTAAAATGCAATTTGGCCATTACATTTATTCCCTTAAAAATGGAGAATCTTTTATTTTGACCGATCGCACACCAGGAATCTGGGCAATTCAGGAATATTTCAAGAAAATTCCTTTTAAGATGACGATAAAGCGATTTCCATTAATAAAATAGCATTATCAGTTTATTTTTCACGAACTTTGCACCCCGTTTGACCGTTCATTATCAACTACTTCACAGGAAACTTTTTTAACTTCCGGTGGTTTGATGAATATCTATTCAATAAAAATTAATAGCTAAAAGCTAACTGCCGATAGCTACATCCTATGAAAACCAAAGGAATACGTACAAATAAAGTAAATATCGTCACGCTGGGCTGCTCAAAAAACCTGGTTGATTCGGAAGTTTTATATACTCAGCTAAAGGGAAACGGATTTGATGTAACACACGAATCGAAAAAGGATAATTCCCAGATTGTAGTTATCAACACCTGCGGTTTTATTGACAATGCCAAGGAAGAATCCATTAATACAATCCTTCGTTACGCAGACGCAAAAGCAGCTGGAATTGTAGATAAAGTATATGTTACAGGTTGTTTATCTCACCGTTATAAAGATGAACTTTCGGTAGAAATTCCTACTGTTGACGCCTGGTTTGGAACAAATGAACTTCCTCGCCTGCTTAAAACCTTAAAGGCTGATTACAAACATGAGCTCGTTGGCGAGCGTTTGCTTACAACGCCTACACATTATGCTTACATGAAAATTGCAGAAGGCTGTGATCGACCGTGCAGTTTTTGTGCTATTCCAATTATGCGCGGCGGCCACGTTTCCCGTCCCATTGAGGAATTGGTAAAAGAAGCAAAATCACTGGCCAAACGTGGTACGAAAGAATTAATTCTGATCGCTCAGGATCTTACGTACTATGGTCTGGATATTTATAGAAAGAGAAATTTATCTGACTTGATGGCTCAGCTTTCTGATGTGGAAGGTATTGAGTGGATCAGGTTGCAATATGCCTATCCTGCCGGTTTCCCGATGGACGTTCTTGACGTCATGAACGAACGCAGCAACATTTGCAAATATCTGGATATGCCTTTGCAGGCAGGATCTTCGGAGATTTTGAAATCCATGCGCAGAGGTATCACGCGTGAAAAAACGGAAGATCTGATCAATATCATCCGCGACAAGGTTCCTGGAATTGCTTTACGTACAACTTTAATTGTAGGCCATCCCGGAGAAACAGAAGCCCATTTTGACGAAACTTACGAGTTTGTTGAAAAAATGCGTTTCGACCGCCTGGGTGCGTTCCAATATTCTCACGAAGACAATACGCATTCTTACACAATGCCTGATGATATACCGGCAGAAATCAAACAGGAACGTGCGGACACAATCATGGAGCTCCAACAGGGAATTTCTCAGGAATTGAACCAGCAGAAGATTGGAAATACCTACAAAGTTCTTTTTGACCGCAAAGAAGGTGGACATTTCATTGGGCGGACAGAATTTGACTCTCCGGAAGTTGACAATGAAGTACTGGTTTCTGCAAGTCAGTATGTTCGTTTGGGTGATTTTGCGCATGTAAAGATCAATGCTGCGGAAGAATTCGATTTGTATGGAGATGTGGTTGTTTAATTATTCTTTTTTCAAAATTTTTCAATAGCTGCGGCTTTACTAATTTTGTACAGTACAACCGCAAAACAATAATAATTTCAAATCATGTTGCAACGTATTCAATCTATTTTTTTGGCCATTACAATAATCGGAATGGGCATTTTTGTATCATTTCCGGTCTGGACTAAAATAGCGGTCGGTGGGGAACAACAGGCTTCGCTTACAGCACTTAAACTTACCCACCAGCTTAATCCGGTTCAGTCCAATGTTGACTCTGCGCTCTATTTACTGATCCTTGCCATCGTTATTGCGGGCGTGGCAGCCTTCGCGCTTATAAAATTCCGCAACCGCGTTTTGCAATCAGCATTATGCGCTGTTAATTCAATATTGATGAGCACTTTGCTGGGTTTAGTTGTTTATCTTACTTTTTATAAAGCGGCGAAATTATTTGATCCGCAAATCCCGGGCGACTATACCATTGGCTTCTATGGACTGGTTGCAGCAATGCTGGCCAACGTAATGGCGAACCGTTATATCCGTAAAGACGAAAAGACAGTTCAGCAATCGAACAGATTAAGATAATTCTTCATTTAGAGATAAATAAAAAGGGTTTGAAAACGAGAGTTGATCTTTCAGTTTCAAACCCTTTTTGCATAATCTTACTTTCCGATCACACTAAACCTTCTCTCAGTAAATCATGTAAATGGACAAATCCTTTTACGATATTTCCTTCAACAACAACGACATGCGTGATACTCCTCGACTGCATAATTTCCAAAGCTGTGACCGCGAAATCTTCCGGATCAACACAAATAGGGGACGCCGTCATGATATCACAAGCCCGCAGATGTAGCAATTCCTCTCCTGCATGTTGATTTAACATGCGACGTAAATCTCCATCCGTGATAATTCCAGCCATTTTTCCTTCGGCATTATTTACGGCAGTAACTCCAAGTCTTTTTGAAGTAATTTCCATAATAACCTGTTTCAAAGAAGCATTTTCATCAACAATTGGAAGGGTGTTGTTGGGATAGATATCACAAACCTTCAGATAAAGCCTTTTCCCCAAAGCACCTCCCGGGTGGTATCTGGCGAAATCCTGCCGTGTGAAACCTCTCGCTTCGAGCAGACAGATCGCGAGAGCATCACCCAGTGCCATAGAAACGGTCGTACTCGTTGTCGGTGCCAAATTATGGGAATCTGCCTCAACAGGCGCGTGTGCATTCAATACAAACTGTGAATGCTGGGCAAGATAAGAATCCGTGTTGCTTACCATCGCGATAATCGGTACGCCTGTTCTTTTAAGTAAAGGAACCAGAACTTTAATTTCAGGTGTATCTCCGCTTTTTGACAAAACCATCACGACGTCATTATCCTGAATCATGCCTAAATCGCCATGAATTGCGTCTGCCGCATGCATAAATAATGCCGGAGTACCGGTCGAATTCAAGGTCGCCACGATCTTCTGGCCCACAATTGCGCTCTTCCCGATTCCGGAAACTACAACCCTTCCTCCCGAATTTAAAATGGCATATACGCACTTTTCAAATTCTTCATCAATCCTTTCAACAAGATTCTGTAAAGCAATAGCTTCCTGCAGTATCACATTCTTTGCGATGGACTGAATATTTTTTATTAATTTCAAATCTGAATTACAGTTTTATTGAGAACGAATTCCAATTATTAAGATCAAAGGCAAAGATAGAGAACTTTGGGATATCCATTTTGTTGACAAAGTATGGTAAAGCAGGTTGATAATGTCGTTTTAGACACGTTAAAAGAAAGACTCAAAGAAATATTTGGTTACAGTCAGTTCCGGGGAGAGCAAGAAGTAATAATTCAAAACATCCTGTTAGGCAAAAATACATTTGTTATTATGCCAACCGGAGCAGGAAAATCGCTTTGCTACCAGTTACCTGCACTGGTTACGGATGGTATGACCATTGTTATATCACCTCTTATTGCGCTAATGAAAAATCAGGTCGATCAATTGACCGCGTTTGGTATTAACGCGCAATTCCTGAATTCGACGCTGACAAAGGCGGAAATGACCCGTGTAAAAAATGACGCATTAGACGGTAGTCTGAAGTTGCTTTACATAGCGCCGGAATCTTTGACGAAAGAAGAGAATCTGGAATTCTTGAAAAGAGTAAAAATATCTTTTGTCGCGATTGATGAAGCGCACTGTATTTCTGAATGGGGGCATGATTTCCGCCCTGAATACCGCCGCATTTACGGTATTATTGAGAATATCGGTAATCTTCCAATTATTGCTTTAACGGCTACCGCTACGCCCAAAGTTCAGCAGGATATCCGCAAAAACCTGCAAATGGAGGAAGCTGAAACTTTCAAATCCTCATTTAACCGTAAAAATCTTTATTACGAAATACGTGCGAAAAAAGATACCAAGAAACAACTGATCCGCTATGTCCGCAACAACAAGGGTAAGTCTGGTATCGTATATTGTTTGAGCCGCAAAACAGTTGAGGAAATTGCAGAATTACTTTCCGTAAACGATGTAAAAGCGCTTCCATACCATGCAGGACTGGACAGCAATACGCGTATGGCTAACCAGGATGCATTTTTGAATGAAGAAGTAGACGTAATCGTTGCCACAATTGCCTTTGGAATGGGAATTGACAAGCCGGATGTTCGGTTTGTTATTCACTATGATGTGCCAAAATCACTGGAGGGATATTATCAGGAAACGGGCCGCGCCGGACGGGATGGACTGGAAGGTAACTGTCTCATGTTTTACAGCTACGACGATATTCAAAAGCTGGAAAAGTTCAATAAAGACAAAACGGTTACCGAACGAGATAATGCACGCCATTTGTTGAATGAGATGGTAGCTTATTCGACTTTGGGCGTTTGCCGCAGAAGACAGCTTTTAAGTTATTTTGGAGAGTATCTTGATAAAGATTGTGGTTTCTGTGACAATTGTCTGAAACCAACGGAGAAAAGAAAAGTTCAGGAGGAGGTCGTACTGGTCCTTCGTGCAGTTCAATTGACTGAGCAGCGTTTTGACGGAGATCATATCACTGATCTGATCACAGCGACAGATAATCAGTATGTCCGCAGTTATGAGCATGATAAACTGGATGTTTTCGGCAAAGGGCTGGAAATGAATGAGTCGCGGGAGTACTGGCTTTCTACAATCCGTCAACTGGTAATTTTAAATTATCTTGAAAAAGATCTTGAAAATTACGGTATCATCAAGATTGGTGAAAAAGGGCTTAATTACATCAATGACCCTTATCCCGTAACGCTTCACAAAGACCATAACTTCGAAGAAGAAGAGGTAAAAGTTGAAGATGACAGTGCGGATTCCGTAGCCGGCGGCAGTGCACATGCATACGATGAGGCGCTTTTAGGTATGCTGAAAGCACTTCGTAAAAAAGTTGCCAAAGAAAAGGATTTGCCTCCTTATGTTATTTTCCAGGATCCGTCTATGGAAGAAATGGCTACTACTTATCCAACCACGCAACAGGAGATGGCCCAGATTAATGGCGTCGGGATGGGGAAAGTGCAGAAGTTCGGTCGTCAGTTTATTGAACTTATCACGCGGTACGTAGAAGAGAATGATATTGAAACGGCGAAGGATGTTGTCATAAAATCAACGGTTAATAAGTCCAAGATCAAGATTTTTATCATTTCGCAGGTAGATCGAAAAGTAAGTCTGGACGAGATCGCTGATGTGAAGGATATGGCACTGAGCGATATCATTGAAGAAGTTGAACATATTTGTTATTCTGGAACAAAATTAAATCTTGACTACTATATCAATCAGGTGATTGATAAGGAAAGACAGCAGGATATTTATGATTATTTCATGAATGCTGAAACAGATAACATTGCAGCCGCATTAGACGAATTTTCGAACGACGACGTTAGCGAAGAGGAATTAAGATTGATGCGTATTAAGTTTTTATCGGAATTGGCAAACTAGTTCATATACAGGCAAGGATTTTGCCTGTTACCCTTACAGTCTGTCAGAATTATTTTTATCCAAGTTATGAATATACTTATATTGGGCTCAGGAGGCCGAGAACACGCTTTTGCCTGGAAAATCGCCCAAAGCCCTCTTTGTGACAGTTTATTTGTAGCACCGGGAAATGCCGGTACTGCAGAAATAGCAACAAACCTTCCGATTTCTTACAATGATTTTGATTCGGTTGCAGCAGCTGTTATTGAAAATGAGATTGAATTGGTAATTGTAGGGCCGGAAGAACCTCTGGTAAATGGCGTTGTAGATTACTTTGAAAGTCGCCCTGATCTTAGTAAAATAAAAATAATCGGGCCTAATAAGGCTGGCGCACAACTGGAAGGAAGCAAGGATTTTTCCAAACAGTTTATGCAGAAATACGGCATCCCGACTGCATCATCCCGAACTTTTACGGCTGAAACTCTGGAAAGCGGACTTGAATATCTTGAAAGCCATCCATTGCCAATTGTGTTGAAAGCGGACGGTCTTGCAGCCGGAAAAGGAGTGATCATTGCCGAGAAACATAAGGACGCGCAGGATGCATTCACGGAGATGCTTGTTGATGGAAAATTTGGATCGGCAGGAAATAAAGTTGTTATTGAGCAATTCCTTAAAGGAATAGAATTGTCAGTGTTTGTGCTTTGTGATGGAGAGAACTATAAAATCTTGCCGGAAGCAAAGGATTATAAGAGAATTGGAGAAAACGACACCGGGCTTAATACCGGAGGAATGGGTGCCGTTTCACCTGTTGCTTTCGCGGATGCCAATTTTTTAAGAAAAGTTGAAGAAAAAGTTGTTAAGCCAACCCTTCACGGTTTGAAAAGTGAAGGAATTAAATATGTAGGATTCATATTTATCGGTTTAATGAATATCAAAGGTGAGCCTTACGTTATTGAATACAATGTGCGTATGGGCGATCCTGAAACAGAAGTAGTGTTGCCGCGTATTCAGTCTGATTTCCTTATACTTCTGGCAGCAACTGCCAAAGGTACATTACAGGATATCGAAATGAATATCTCCCCTCAGGTCGCAGTGACGACTGTTCTGGTATCTGGTGGATACCCGGGAGATTATGAAACGGGCAAAGTAATTTCCGGAAAGGAAAAGGTTGAAGATGTATTTCTGTTTCATGCAGGAACTACATTTAATGCAAATACCGAAGTCGTGACGAATGGTGGCAGAGTTATGGTTTTAACCGGCGTTGCCAATTCGCTTGAAAATGCGGTTCATAAGTCGCAGCGTGCTGCGCAAGCTATACAGTTTGAGGGAAAATATTTCAGACACGACATCGGTATGGATTTAATTCGTTATAACTCTTGATGAAGACGATGAACTATGGGATGTGGATCATGTGCATCCGGCGGGTGCGGTACTAAAGAAGGATCGGCCGTCTCAGGATGTGGAAGTAATGGAACCTGTGGTACAGGTGGATGTAATAAAATGAACGTTTTCGACTGGCTCAGCCACATGGATGTGCCTGCAAGCCAGAAGTTTGACGTTGTTGAAGTAAAATTTAAAGGCGGACGAAAAGAATATTTCCGTAATATAAATCAGGTAGACTTTGTCACAGGCGATTATGTTGTTTGTGAAATGGCCTCCGGCCAGCATATAGGGACTGTGTCTCTGCAAGGTGAACTTGTACGCCTTCAGATGAAGCGTAAAAACGTTGCGATCAGTGATGACATTCATGTCATTTACAGAGTTGCCAACGAGAAAGATTTGGATAAACATACGCAGGCGATGGCAAGAGAAATGCCAACGCTTTATCGCACACGGGAAATCATCCGTGAGATGAAACTGAATATGAAGTTATCTGACGTTGAATTTCAGTCGGATAATACCAAAACTACGTTTTACTATTCGTCTGAGGAACGTGTCGATTTCCGGGAACTGATCAAATCTCTTGCGTCCGAATTTAAGGTCAGGATCGAGATGAGACAGATCAGTCTTCGTCAGGAAGCCAGCCGCCTGGGTGGATTGGGTTCTTGCGGACGAGAACTTTGCTGTTCGACCTGGCTTACGGATTTTAAAAATATTTCGACGTCAGCCGCGCGTTATCAGAACCTTTCGCTGAATCCTGCAAAACTTTCAGGACAATGCGGTCGGTTGAAGTGTTGTCTGAACTATGAGCTCGAAACTTATATCGATGCTTTAAGAGATATTCCGACGATCGATGCGCCTCTGAAAACGAAAAAGGGAGTCGCGACGCTTCAAAAGACTGATATTTTCAGAAAGATCATGTGGTTTGGTTTTGAAAAAGACACAAACTGGTATCCGGTTGCGATAGATAAAGTACTTGAAATTATAGACTTAAATAAAAAGGATATTATTCCTGAATCGTTGGAAATCCTGACTCCGGAACCGGAAAGGAGAATCGAAAAAGGAGCGCAGTCCCTGAATAGTGATCTTGCCAATCTTGACCGCAAGTATAGCGAGGAACAGAAAAAGAAGAAAAAGAAGAAAAACAGGAATGGTAATAAAAACCGCGGTGCCAAACCACCGCAGGCAACCACGCCTTCTACACCTCAATAAAAACAAGAAAATAAGCTGCAAAAATGATATTTTGCAGCTTATTTTCTCTTACAGCCAGCCTAAAATTCTAAACTCTTGAAAAATCACGTAATTCGTCTGGCAGACATTGCCAGTAAGCCTTCCAGGCGCATCATAGGATTAATGTCCGGCACTTCACTCGACGGACTTGATGTTGCCCTTTGTAACGTGCAGGGAAGCGGAACTGATACCATTCTAAAAGTAGAACATTTTGCAACTGTTCCTTTCACAGAAGAATTTCGAGACAACATTCGTAAGATTTTCGCCAAACGGGAGATTGACTTTCAGCATTTATGTGTTTTAAATCCCTTCATCGGTCTGGAACATGGTCGTATAATTCTGGAATGTTTAAAACAATGGAACGTTGCGGCGGAAGAAATTGACCTGATTGCAAGCCACGGGCAGACGGTTTTTCACGCACCTAAAAAACAGCATAACCTTCCTGATTTTCCTAATTCCACTTTACAGATTGGGGACGGCGATCATATTGCAATTACCACGAATATTATAACACTGAGTGATTTTCGTCAAAAACATATTGCTGCCGGTGGAGAAGGTGCTCCTTTGGCAGTTTATGGAGATTTTTTCCTTTTTTCTAAAAAAGGAGAAAACCGGATTTTGCTTAATATGGGCGGCATTGCCAACTTCACTTTTTTACCTGGTTCTCTGAATCCGTCCGCTATTTTCACCACCGATACCGGCCCTGGCAACACGTTAATTGACGCTTTCACCAGAAAATATTTTGGTAAACCTTATGACGAAAATGGACTTATCGCAGCCAGTGGAAATGTTAATAACACGCTGTTGGAAGCGTTGAAGTCACTCTCATTTTTTGAAGCGCCTTTTCCAAAAACAACCGGTCCGGAAGTTTTTAATATTGATTTTATCAGCAGTATGATTGACCAGCATAATTTACAGGAAATTTCTCCTAAAGATATTCTGGCCACTTTAACCCGATTTAGTGCCGACACAATTTCAAGCGCGATTCAGCGGGTAATGAAACCTGATGAAACTTATAACATTTATGCAAGTGGCGGCGGAGCTCATAATCCGGTCCTGATGGCCTCCATTCGGGAACAATTACAGAATTGCCAGCTTAGCTTGATCGACGAATTAGGCGTATCCGGAGATGCCAAAGAAGCAGTCCTTTTTGCTGTATTGGCAAATGAAACGATAGCTGGTTCCGGTATGGATTTTGGTGATCGGGAAGGGGTGCCAAGTGTTTCCATGGGAAAGATTTCGTTTCCGGGATAATGGCTTCTGCTGAGTAAATAAAACTGTTATTCCTATTTTAATACAGCATTATTTGTCTGCAAGCTGTTTCTTTGCAAAAAAATATTCTTGTCGCATGTATGATATCATCGTTGTAGGCGGTGGGATTGTTGGCCTGGCCACTGCCCTTCGTATCAAAGAACAAAAACCTTCCTTAAAATTGCTGCTTCTTGAAAAGGAAAGCGGCGTTGCCAAACATCAAACCGGACATAACAGTGGTGTTATTC
The DNA here is from genome assembly GCF_056895235.1 of Dyadobacter sp. HNCC25DJ186. Lineage (NCBI taxonomy): Bacteria > Pseudomonadati > Bacteroidota > Cytophagia > Cytophagales > Spirosomataceae > Dyadobacter > Dyadobacter sp. HNCC25DJ186. The sequence goes on along the minus strand of NZ_JBXHAS010000007.1, from coordinate 242,693 downwards.
ATTCAGGATTGTATTACAAACCGGGAAGTTTAAAAGCAACGAATTGTATTCGCGGTTATGAAATGCTTCTGGATTTTTGTGATCAGGAAGGTGTTGCTTATGACCTTTGCGGGAAAATTGTTGTGGCTACCAAGTCAGAGCAAATTCCATTGTTAAAGAATCTTTATGAGCGTGGACAGCAGAACGGTTTAAGCCAAAACCGGATGATCTCAAAAGAAGAAATTCGCGAAAGGGAACCGCATGTAAACGGTTTGGAGGGAATTTGGGTGCCTTATACCGGCATCATTGATTATACAGCTGTCAGCCAAAAATATGCTGAAAAATTTCAACGGCTTGGAGGTGAAATCAGGTTTCTGGAAAAAGTGGTAAATATAAAAAACCAGAATGCTTCGAGCGAAGTAATTACTGCCTCGGGGAAAGCCTATACAACGCGACTTATCGTTAATTGTGCCGGCTTGTATTCTGATAAAGTAGCCCAGTTGACACAACCCGAAGAGATCAAATTGAGGATCATTCCTTTCAGGGGAGAATATTATAAGATACGCCCGGAAAAGCATCATTTGGTCAAAAATCTTATTTACCCAGTACCTGATCCAAACTTTCCATTTTTGGGTGTTCACTTTACAAGAATGATTGAAGGAGGCGTGGAAGCGGGACCCAATGCTGTCTTTGCATTTAAAAGAGAAGGCTACAAAAAAACCGATATCAATGTGCCCGAAATGCTCGAATCACTGGCCTGGCCAGGTTTCAGAAAAGTAGCAATGAAGTACTGGAAAACGGGTATGGGAGAATATTATCGCTCTTTTTCCAAAGCAGCTTTTACAAAAGCTTTGCAGGAATTGATTCCGGAAGTACAAAGCGATGACTTAATTCCGGGCGGCGCAGGCGTTCGGGCACAAGCCTGTGATTACGACGGTGGCTTGCTGGACGACTTCTCAATCATTGAAAACAAGGGCGCTATCAACGTTTGCAATGCACCTTCGCCAGCTGCCACTTCTTCACTTTCTATCGGACAAACCGTATCAGAAAGAGTGTTGGCAAGAATTTAATTGGCTTTCGGCTTTCGGCTTTCGGCTTTCGGCTTTCGGCTTTCGGCTTTCGGCTTTCGGAAAATAAAAAAGTCCTTACAATTCCGGTTCCGGATGTAAGGACTTTTTTTATTATTTCAAGGTAATAGAACTGGTCGCTGACAGCTGAAAGCCGACGTTACTCATTCGACAGCTTGCTATTTTTCTTTCCATATCCAAAATATACAGCCAGACCCAGTGCAAGCCAGATCGCTAGACGATACCAGCTTTCGATTGGTAATGAATACATGAGATATAAACAAACCACGATTCCCATAATTGGTACAAAAGGAACCAACGGTGTGCGGAATGAGCGTTTAAGATCAGGACGTTTTACGCGAAGCATCCAAACACCTACGCATACCAGACAGAATGCGAATAAGGTACCAATACTTACCATATGACCCAAGTCACTAACAGGCACAAGCCCTGAAAATAAACTTACAAAAATCATAAAGAAAAGATTTGTTTTCCACGGTGTGCTGAATTTTGGATGAATCGCACCGAAGAATTTTGGAAGCAAACCATCTTTGCTCATAGAATAAAATACACGACTTTGTCCCAAAAGCATCACAAGCATTACCGATGTGTAACCAGCAAGAATTGCAATAATCAAACCAGTCTGAAGCGTATCATAACCTGTTTTTGCAAACGCAGTAGCAGCAGGTTTTGCATCATTCGCGAATTCAGTATATTTCACGAGACCAGTCATCACGTGAGCGAAAAGCACGTAAAGCAAAGTACAGATAACGAGTGAACCAAGAATACCGATCGGCATACCTTTCTGCGGATTTTTAGCTTCCTGAGCAGCCGTAGAAACGGCATCAAAACCAATAAAAGCAAAAAATACAACCGCAGCACCGGTAGCAATACCAGACCAGCCAAAATTTTCGTAGTTCCCGGTATTTTCAGGTATATAAGGCACATAATTTTGTGGATCGATATGGCTCCATCCTAACGCGATGAAAACCAAAACCACCGCAACTTTTACACAAACAAGAATATTATTAAGAAAAGCCGATCCCTGAGTACCTCTGATCAAAAGTAATGACAATACCCAGATAATAAGAATGGCAGGTAAGTTCACAATACCATTATCGATAATCGTACCGTCACTTAGCTTTACAACTTCGTAAGGAGAACATACCAATTGTGCAGGAAGATGAATGCCAAAAGAGCTTAAAAATTCAAGCAGATAACGCGACCAGCTTACCGAAACTGTGGCGGCTCCCAAGGCGTATTCAAGTACAAGGTCCCATCCGATAATCCAGGCTACAAATTCTCCCATGGTAGCGTAAGAATAGGTGTAGGCACTTCCCGCGATAGGGATCATGGACGCAAATTCAGCATAACACAAACCTGCAAACCCACAACCTACGGCTGCGAGGATAAATGAAATGGTTACAGCAGGGCCGGCATGTTCTGCGGCTGCAATTCCGGTTAGGGAAAAAAGGCCAGCACCAATGATTGCTCCAATGCCCAGTGCTATCAAACTCGTCGAACTCAGGGATCGCTTTAGCTGGTTTCCCTCTCCGCTCGACTCGAGCATTAATTTTTCAATTGGCTTTTTTACCCAAAGTTGATTTGCCATATAATATTTCTGATTGTAGTTATTATTTCAATATGTTATAAAACTAAAATAAAATTTGCTAAGTCTACCCAAGCTTAAAAATAAAAGGGGGAAAGTAAAATACTTTCCCCCTTTTATTATCTAAAATACTTATGCTTTTACTCCTTTCGCCTTAGCAGCTGCCGTTGCAGCATCCGCTGTCGCCAGAGAAGCGTTTTTGATTTTTTCACGCTGTAAAATATCTACAACAATCGGTGCAGCAACGAATAGGGAAGAATATGTACCTACGATCACACCCAGTAACATACAGAATGTAAATCCGCGAATTACTTCACCACCAAATACCATTAAAACAATCAATACAAGCATTACAGAAATACCTGTCACCGCTGTACGGCTTAAAGTACTGTTCAAGGCGTTGTTGATAATCGTTGGCAAAGTTTCCGTTGTTGCTTTATCGTCTTTCAGATAATCACGGATTCTGTCATAAATTACAACCGTATCATTCATAGAATAACCGATCATAGTCAGGATAGCTCCGATAAATGCCTGATCAATATCCAATGAGAATGGCAACCATCCGTTGAATAGTGAATAAACGGCAAGCAGGATAATCACGTCATGTGCAAGCGACACCACTGCACCATAACTAAATGCAAGTCGTTTGAATCGCAGGAAAATATAAACAAAGTTGGCAGCCAAAGCCAGAAGAATCGCATACAACGCATTGATCATTGTGTCATAGGCAATGGTTGGTCCAACTTTATTAGAACTTACGATCTTTCCAGGGTTGCCTGTAATTTTGGATATACCAGCTGTAATTTTCGCTTCAGCTTTTTGATCAGCATCAGGAGCAGTGTCTTCAATCAGATAATCGGTAGTAATTTTCACCTGGTCAAATCCTCCGAAGGTTTTTACTTCCGGCGAGCCTTCAAGCTCTTTTCCCATTACTTCGCGCACTTCGTCAGTCTCAACATTTTTGTCGAAACGTACAACATAAGAACGCCCGCCTTTAAAATCGATACCTAATCCAAATCCTTTGAAGATGAAAGATCCAACACCAATAACCATGATGGCAGAAGAAATGATATAAAAACGGCGGCGTTGAGAAACGAAATCGAAATTATTATCCTTAAACCAGTTTTTAGTCAATCCTGAATAGAATTTGTAAACTTTTCCATGCGTGATCTGATATTCAAGAAACAATCTTGTAATAAAAATTGCAGTGAACAAAGAAGTAAGCAAACCAATTACAAGCGTAGTAGCAAAACCAAGAACAAGTCCTGAACCGAATGTATAAAGGATAATACCCGTTAGAAGTGTTGTTACATTCGAGTCAATAATTGCTGTCATCGAATGTTTGAAACCATCCTGAACGGCTAGTTTGAAAGGTTTCCCATCTGCAATTTCCGTCTTGATCCCTTCATAAATCAGTACGTTCGCATCCACGGCCATACCAATCGTCAATACGATACCGGCAATACCTGAAAGTGTAAGTACAGCTCCAAGCGAAGCCATAATGCCTAAAAGAAGGAACAGGTTTAAAAGAAGTGTTAAGTCAGCAATGAAACCTGCGCCGCTGTAATAAGCCACCATAAACACCAGGATAACTACAAGACCAATTACTGATGACAAAATACCGGCAGTAATTGCCTCTGAACCTAATGTAGAACCAACAATCGCCTCTTCAACAATATGCGTTGGAGCTGGTAACTTACCCGCTTTAAGCACATTTGACATATCTTTTGTTTCTTCAACCGTGAAGTTTCCAGTAATACTTGAGTTACCATTTGGAATTTCACCTTGTACCGTTGGCGCAGTGTAAACAAGATTATCGATAATGATGGCAACCGGACGGCCAATGCTGTTGGCTGTCAATGTCCGCCATTTACGGGCGCCTTCGCCATTCATGCGCATGGTTACTTCCGGACGGCCACGATCATCATAATCGTGCGTTGCATCCACGATCACGTCACCTTCCATTGCAGCCTGGCCATTTTGTTTTTTGATAAAATACAATGGCAGGATCAGTTGGTTGTTAGTACCTTCTGTTCCTTTGCGATCCCACATAAAAACAAGGTCGGCGGGGAACATGGTACGAACCTCAGGACGTGAAAGAATTTCATTTGCACGTGCAGTATCTTTCAAATAAACACCTAAACCTTGTGGCATTGGAACAAAAAGACTTGTCAAAGCAGCACTTTGTGCAGCTATAGCAGAAGAGTCTGTTTTAGACGAATCTCCTTTTTGTTCAAGCTGTGCAGCCAGTCCGCTTAAACCTGATTTTGCAGTTGTATCAGTTGTTGCAGCAGCAGTTGCAGGCTTTCCGGCAGATTTAACTCTTGCATCTTCACGAGCCAGGTAACTTCCCAGCTGATCAATTGCAGGAGCCAGTTCATTGGTAAGATATACCTGAGCAAATTCCAATTTCGCAGCACCAGACAAAAGACGACGAACACGTTCCGGGTTGTCAACACCTGGAAGTTCAACCAAAACGCGGTTTGTACCTGGCAAACGTTGAATATTCGGGTTAGTTACACCGAATTTATCGATACGAGCCTGAGTGATCTGGAATGCTCTGTCAATCGCACCGTCAATTTCCGTATTCAGCATTTTAACTACATCACCATCAGATGAATTGCTGTTGATTTTTGTGCGGTTTGCACTTGTTGCGAATACGCTTGCAAGACTTGTATTCGGTGCAGCATCTTTAAATGCTGAAACGAAAATCTTAACGAAGGCATTGTTATCCGCCTTTTTATCTGCCTGCGCAGCTGCCAAAGCTTTTTGGAACGACGCGCTGCGTGCATTTCCACCAGCCATACCTTTTAAGATCTCAGCAGGTGAAACTTCCAAAACCACGTGCATACCACCTTGAAGATCAAGACCCAGGCTAAGCTCGCGTTCAGTAACTTCCTGCAAAGTCTGGCCCAGGTATACTTCTTCGCGCCATAAAGAATCAATGTAACGCTGTTTTTTCTTGCTATCAACTTTACCCGACGCATCCGTTGCGAAGGTCTCAGCCTTTCCTTTTATGTTACGCGAAACAAACGTAAAAGAAAGATAATAGGCACTAATAAGAGCCAACACAATGGTTAGCCCAATTATTCCATTCTTGTTAGTCATTGTTTTGTAAAAATTGTGAAATTTTCAAATAGATATGTTTCCGGACGGATCGTCCAATGCAAAAATTATAGATCTGAGAATGAAAAAGTATGTGTCGCATACGTTGGCGACATATTAATTTCAATCTACATGATCAACGAAGTATTGTCACGGGGCGTTGGTGACTATATATCGGGCAAAAACCCTGCTGAAACAGGAGAACAGGAAATACGACTCCCGGAGAGCAACTTCAACAATTTGTTGGCTTTCAATAAATTGCCAAACGGGCTGCGGGGCAAAATAAAAGTAGTGAGAGAAGTCAAAAGACAGTGCCGGCGTAATAACCGCATCCAGTGCAAGCGCACTTACGGTTGCCTGGTGATCGTCAGGTGTGCCAGCCGCTGCATCATTAGAAACTCCTTTGATCGCCTTGGCACTTTTTGAAAACTGCTGAACCGTATCGCTGCTATTAGTCCATGACGTAGCTCCGGCTACCATCAAAAGCATGGTGGCTAGCAGTAAGCTAATTGTCTGGTTAATAACTTTTTTTGTCTTCACGATTTGGGTCTTCATTTAAACCGCAAATTTTAAACCAAAATATTACAATCGCAAGTGGTTTGCCATATTAATCTGAATTAAGATTTTGGCAAATAGGAAATAATGAGAAGGATAAATAAGTTTTACTTCAATCTGCCATATTTTCGCATCATTTCCAGGACTTTTTCTTTCGGCAATTCTTCAACGGCATGGCCTTGGGTGCCGTCAGAATTTTTTGCCATAAACAATGAATTAATTATGGCCTCGTTAGTGGCCTCAATGGTCGCCATGAAAAGCGGAGATATGTAGTCGTTATGCAAAAGTCTGACACTGGAAGTTCCTTCTTTTGTTTCATGCGGGATTTGGTACGCCGTTGAAAAGGCAATAACATAATCCCCACTACCATTAGAAGCGATGCCGCCGGTTTCAGCCATACCCATAATGGCACGTTTTGCCAATCGTTTCAAATTCCTCGCATCCAATGGGGCATCCGTCGCGATGATCATCATACAAGATCCATCAGACGATTTGTCAAGCGATTCCTTGAAAGCATATTTTCCAAGTTCTTCCCCAACCGGCACACCATTGACTTTTAAAACTCCGCCAAAATTCGTTTGTGTCAAAACCCCGACGGTATATCCACCAAGTTTTGCAGGCAATTTCCTGGAAGACGTTCCGATACCTCCTTTAAAATTAAAACAAACAGTTCCTGTTCCGGCGCCAACATTTCCCTCTTCCACTTTCCCGGTTTGCGCGTTTGACAAAGCCTGTAACACATGTTCTTTTTTGACATGTCTTCCGCGTATATCATTTAGAAAACCATCATTTGTTTCTCCAACCACGGGATTAACCGAACGCACATTTTCATTTCCTTTTTGATTAATCGTCCAGTCGATTAAAGCATCGGCGGCTGTGGGAACACTTAATGTATTTGTTAAAATTATGGGTGTTTCCATCGTCCCTAACTCCTCCACCTGAGAGTAACCTGCAAGTTTCCCGAAACCATTTCCGATATAAATTGCCGCCGGGACTTTCTGTTGAAAAAGATTTCCTTCTCTTGGCAAAATAGCTGTAACACCGGTTCTGACATCTTTTCCATTGACCAAAGTCACCTGGCCAACCTTCACACCGGTGACATCCGTGATCGCGTTGAAAGTCCCGGTTGGCAAAACACCGATTTTAATTCCAAGGTCGCGTGGGCGCTTTTGCGCATTGGCGTAAATTGTGGTTAAGAGCAGGAGAACGAGGAGTGAATTTTTCATCAGTCAGATTTATTGAGTTTCCAAGATACAAAAAGAACATTTAATCCGGCAAAGGAATCACTAGCGGCAGTTTATAAAAACAAAAACCGCCAGAAATAATCTCTGACGGCTTTAATAAGAAGGCTTACAAATATCGTTTTAATAAAAAATCAATCAACGGATCAATCCTCTGGTCGTGCTTTTTTTGGATCAATAACAGTTTCCATCCTGCTTACGGCCGAAGCGCCGAAATATCCAAGTGCTTTCCTTCCATTAGGATCTGCGTTAACAACATTCGATTTGATATTGGCGATCGGCGTGGCAAATAGACCTCCGTTTGCACTTTGCTCTACTATTTGCTGCAAAAAGTAAAATGCCTCGTTGGTGATACTATGCAGTTCGACACCGACGTGGCTGCCTGCCTGATACAAGGAATCATAGGTAATGGATGTTCTCAGCGGCTGGATAAAGATCAAACCATCGGAAGGAGCACCTGCGCCAAAAGCTGCGTCATAAGCAATAGATATTTTCTCCGCTTTATCAACATTCGTTTTTCCGTTCAATACTTCTTTAATCCAGTAGGTATCGCCTGTTCCGATAAAATCACGTGCATAGAATTCAACTATGTAGCCCTTTTTTTGCCCGTCTTCCGGCGTGAATGGAAGTGTTTCATTTGTATAAACCAAAGAATCGACTTTCGGCACTCTTTTAATCTCGTTTTTCGCGGTGTAAACTTCTTGTTCGTGTTCGATTTTAAGCGTGTATTTTCCACCAATATGTCCCAGAGTATCTGAATTTAATTTGCCCCAGGTATATTTTCCGCTCCCGGTGCTGTCTTTGAATTCGTATACTTTACCAAGATTATCCGTCACTGTAACTTTTGCACCTAAAACCGGCTTAATAGGATCTTTGTCAAAGTACGCCGACGACCATGTCAGGGTAATGGTTTGGGTTCCTGGCTGATTAGTTATCCAGCCATCTACGACCAATTGTGTCGGCCCGGCTTCCGTTTGCAGATCAATAACATCTTCACAGCCCGACAACCCTGCGATCGTAAGCATTAACATTAAAGATTTGAAGATATTGGTTGTTAAGAATTTATATTTTTTCATGGCTGATTAAAACTTAAAGTTATAGGTCACAGAAGGAATCAAACTTCCAATCACAGAATAGCGAACAGCTTCTGTTCTTAGCATATTTTGAGCTCTGTCACTAATGGATGGCTTATCATCATTCTGGCGTGTATAGACCGAGAAAGAATTCCGACGGTTGTAGACATTATAGATTGAAAAAACCCATTCACCTTCTCCAATACCGAATAATTTCTTACGGGCTTTAAGCGTTGCTGCCAGATCCAGTCTGTGGTAGGCAGGAATACGGTCATTGTTTCTGGAATTATTATAATTGTTTCCCAAGGAAAACCCACCCCATGAATATCCGTTCGTAGGAAAAGTTGCCGGTGTCCCGGAAGTAATTGTAAAGTTTGATGACAAGGTCAATCGCTTATTCAACTCATAAATGGCGACCGAAGTGAAGTTATGCGGCTTATCAAAACGTGCCGGAAACCAGTTGTCATTGTTGATACTCATAACCTGTCTTTCTGTTCTTGATAAGGTGTAACTAATCCATCCTGTTAAACGGCCTTTATTTTTCTTTAAATAAAATTCAGCCCCGTAAGCACGACCTTTCCCTGTTAATAAATCTCCTTCTACGAATTGATTAAGCAGCAAATCTGATCCAGTTACATAGTCAATCTGGTTGTGCAGTTTTTTATAATAAACCTCCACAGAAGCCTCAAACATATTATCCTTGAAATTCTGGAACCATCCCGCAGCTACCTGGTCAGCAAGCTCAGGTTTTATATTTGAAGAGCTCAGCGTCCAAACATCCAAAGGAGAGCTGGCAGCTGTGTTTGACAACAGGTGAAGATATTGCGACATACGGTTATAGCTCAATTTCAAAGAGGCCGTTGAAGTAATCCCCACATTGACTGCAAAACGCGGCTCCCAATTTCCATACGTCTTGATCACATCACCCTTGCCATATTCTGTTCCTGGAAAAATCGGCTGTTTTCTTACTCCCGCCGTGGTATCTCCGTATAAATATTCAGTTCCCGGCCCCAGGCTGCGGTAGTAAGAATAGCGGATACCATATTGTAAGGAAATCCTGTCTGTTAGTTTTTGTTCGTTTGCAATGTACAAAGCTGATTCATCTGCGTGACGCGATGGCAGATCCAGATTAAGTCCTTCACCTTCTGAAACAGCCGTGGCTTTTCCCGGACGTGAATCATAATTGATATATTGCCCGCCGAAAGTCAGCTGGTTATTAGGTGTGATGTAATAGGTAAAATCAGGTTTTACACTTTTGCTGATGATCTTGGATTTCCAGACAAAACGATCTTTTGCCTGTTCATCATTTTCATTCTGACCAAGATTATAATCATAGTTGCTGTAGTAACCCGTCAGGTTCATGAACAATTTATTGGAAAAAATGTGATTCCAGCGAGCTGTGGCAGTGGCATTACCCCATCCAAAACCAAAATCTCCGCCACCAAAAACATCTTTACCAAAATAACCGGAAGCAAAAAATGTATCCTTATTTCCCAAACGGTAATTTACTTTGGCTGTAAGATCATAAAAGTTAAATTTGGAATCCTTTAAATCATCATTAAGGAAAGGTTTTGCAAGAATATCAATATAAGAACGGCGACCTGCCACAATAAATGACCCTTTTCCGGCAGCGAATGGCTGTTCATAAGTAAGTCGTGAAAATATGGAACCAATACCGCCGTTAATTTCACGTTTCTTCGCGTTTCCTTCTTTCATCCTTACATCAAGAATTGAAGAAATACGTCCGCCATATTGCGCAGGAATACCGCCTTTGATCAGCTTTACATCCTTTACAACATCAGGATTAAACACGGAGAAAAATCCGAAAAGGTGAGAGGAGTTATAAACCGGAGCCTCATCAAGCAAAACCAGATTTTGCGAAATATCACCGCCACGAACGTTAAACCCGGAAGCACCCTCACCAACCGTTGTAACACCGGGCAATAACTGAATACTTCTGATCAAATCAACTTCTCCCAAAAGAGCCGGCATTTTTTTGATGGTTTTCATTTCCACCTTATTCACCGACATTTCAATGCTCCTTACATTATCATCTTCTTTTTTCGTAGAGATCGTAACCTCTTTCAAATTTTCGCTTTCGTCCGACATCTCGATGTCGATCCGCTGGTCTGTATTCAAATCAACTGTTTTTGAAATTTTCTGATACCCGATGTAGGAGAAAACGACATTATAAGTGCCGTTGGGAAGTGTAAGCGAGTAAAATCCATACGGATTTGTCACAACGCCGGTTTCAACCTCCTTCACATACACGGAAACGCCGATCAGCCCTTCTCCGTTTGCAAGATCTTTTACATACCCGCTTACAGTATGTTTATTCTGCGCAGCTGCTGGCAAACTGATTACAAACAGTAACAGCACAATCCATTTTTTGTGTAGTTTATTTTTCATGCTAACATTTTGGTATATAATTAAAGGCAGGTCAAGCAAGTTTACAACCGGTTCCATAAAATTGAACTTTTCCCATCCCGATGACAACCGATCCTGCGTTCACCCCCACTTATTTAAAAAAATAAATTTGAGGTGCGCTTCAATTGTTATGCAAAACAAGTGATAATCAGTTGAGAATAATATTAAAAAATGATAAACTGCTTAAAATGGAGAGTGAATGGAATATTATCCTATTTGCAATGTGAAATACGAAGTAGTACTTTTTTATGAAATTTTTATAACAGCTCCCGGATCGGAACAATCGTTCAGTAGTTCTAGAGAAGTTTTTTGCAAAAGAGGATGAAGAAAATCAGGCGCGATTTCGGCGAGAGGAATGAGCGTAAACCTGCGCTCATGAAGGCGGGGATGTGGTAGGGTAAGCCGTGCGCTGTCCTGAACCAGATCGTTAAAATAAAGTATATCGATATCGATCACCCGGGCGCCCCATCGTTCATAACGGATACGTCCGAGCTCATGCTCAATTTCCAGAATAATCCTGAGCAATTCCTCAGGCATCAGTTCTGTTTGAACTTCCAGTATCTGATTAAGAAAAACAGGCTGATCCAACACACCCCAGGGTGCGGTTTCATAAATAGATGAGGCAGTTCGGATAATCCCAACGCGCTCTTCAACCATTCCTGCGGCAGCCTGCAAAATTTGCAGCCGCTCTCCAAGATTGGAACCAAGAAGCAGAAATACGTTTTGATAAACGGAAAGGATATGCATAGTCAACCTGGCAAAACAGTTACCGGATTTGTAATTCTTTACCTAATAAGACTAAACGAACAATTCCTGAAATCTGGAGAATCGACGAAAAAAAGGACTCCCCGAATAAGAGAAGTCCCTTTCCAATAAATTCGCAAATTTCTTAGAACGTAAGTGTTCCTTTATCGTATGCTTTTTGGATCGTAGCTTCGATACCGTTCTTGTTGATTGTACGAAGAGCAGAAGTAGCTACTTTCAACGTAACCCATTCTCCTGATGAAGGAAGGAAGAAACGTTTCTTTTGTAAATTCGGGAAGAATTTACGTTTTGTTTTATTGTTAGCGTGAGAAACATTATTTCCAACGCGTGTTCTTTTACCAGTAATTTGACAAACCTTAGCCATGACGATCAATTTTTCCAAATGAGGGTGCAAATATAGGAACTTATTATTTTAGTGCAAATAAAAATGAAAGATATTTGAAAAAGAATATGTTAGTATGTCATTCTGAATCCTACGCCGTGCACGTTATCAATGCGGATTACGGGATCTGAGGACAGATATTTACGCAATCTCGAAATAAAAACATCGAGACTTCTTCCCATGAAATAATCGTCGTCTCCCCAAATGGCTTTTAATAATTCGTCCCGCCTGATAACCTGGTCCGGGCGCTCCGAAAGATATTTCAACACCTCAGCTTCCCGGAAAGTAAGGTTTTGCAGAGTGCCATTTATTGATAAAGTAAGTTTCTGAAAATCAAAACTGTAATTACCGATCGAGTTAACTTTTGGCTGTGCTGCGACAGGTTTTCCGGAATTATTCCGCCTCAAGATAACACCTATCCGCAGCATCAATTCCTGTATACTAAAAGGTTTCGTCACATAATCCTCCGCACCGAGTTCAAGCCCTTTGATCTTGTCTTCCTGTAAAGACCTCGCTGTGAGAAATAGGATAGGAACCTGCTTATCCGATTTACGTATATTTTCTGCCAGCGTAAATCCATCCATTTTTGGAAGCATTACATCTAACACACAAATATCAAAATGCTCCTTGTTAATAATGTCAAGTGCTTTTGCGCCGTCTTCGGCGTGCACCACTTCATAGTCGTAAGCTTCGAGATTATCTTTGGTTGCGAAGGCAAGATTCGGATCGTCCTCGACGTATAAAATTTTCTTTTTCAACTTGTTCGGTTTTAGGTTTTAAAGCTTGATATGGTTTATTTCTGTGGGATGGAAATTGTAAATATGCTTCCTTTTCCCAAGGCACTATCCAATTCCAGATGCCAATGATGGGAACGGACAATTTGTTTTACATAACTGAGCCCTATACCAGAGCCTTTTACATTATGCACATCCCCCGAGGTAATCCGGAAAAATTTGTTAAAAATCTTCTTTTGAAACTCCGGCGCGATTCCGACGCCCTTATCTTCAACACAAATAAAGAGGCAGCTTTTCTTATTAAAAGTACGTAAGACAACTTCCGGCTTATCGACGGAATATTTAATGGCATTATCGATCAGGTTTGTGATCATGTTCCTCAAATGAAATGGATCCGCTTCCACACATGGCTGCGAGGCCTCGAATCTTAGCTGTACCTTTCCTTCAAAAGGCAGGAGAATAGATTCTATAACCTGATGAACATCAACGATTTCCTTTTTTAATGTCAGAGCATTTCTTTCAGCCTTGGCCATGGAAAGTACCATTTCCACCTGATTTTGCAATCTTAAAATCTCCTCCTGAACGATATGGACATATCGCTTATGCCTTTCAGGTTGTGTTGTGATAATATCTGAATTAAGAACATCAGCAGCAATACGTATTGTGGAAATTGGCGTTTGCAGCTCATGTGTCATGTTATTAACAAAATTCCGCTGAACTTCCGACAAATGTTTTTGTCTTAAAATAATAAACAAAGCATAAGCAAAGAACCCAACAGCCAGCAAAACCAGCACGGAAGACCATATCCACCCATTCAAATTCCCGACGATATATGCAGATTGCTGTGGAAACCTGACGCCGAAATAATAGGGATATTTATCGGTCTTCACCCAGTTATTAATTTTTACGGTGGTTTTGTCATTCGTTTTTGTGCTCAAAGACATACCATACCGCATCCTATCGGTGGTACAATCATAAATCCCTACCTCAAAATCTGTGATAAGATTGTGTTTTTGGAAACTGTCTTTGATAAAATGTTCCAAAAGATCAGGCTGCGTAGTTGCATTCGTATTAACCAGAAAATATTCTGGTGATAACTGCTCAACGGGATTGGAAGTCTGCATGACACCATTGACCGTCGCAAGTTCCTGTGCAACATCCTGCAACGCCACATGCGCATTCTGATTAAATTGCCGGTGACGCAGGTCAAGTGCCTGTTTAACCCAATAAATCTGGGTAATCACGACGCCAATAATCAGAAGCGCAGAAAATAAAGTAAGCCAGCGAATGGAGCGTCTCGGCATTGATCAAATAATTTCTAAATAAAATGGATGGTTATCAAAGTATATGCCAGCCAGGGATTTTTACATATCTCTTTTCAAATGATAATCAAAAAGCGTTTCCATTGGCGATTTAAGAATTTTTCCTGGCGTCAGTCCTTTGTTTTCTAAAACGGATTTCAAAATATCCTGGTAATAAAACGCAATTGACCCCGTAAAGTGAACCGGATACTTTTCTGCATCCTTATGTTTTAAAATATACTTCTCTGTAAACAGAATAAACGCATCAGTAACCATTTTATGGATAAACGGATGTTTTATATTTTTTGAAATGAAATGGGAAAAAGTTGCGAAATAACGATTTGGGAAAGGTTGCCGGTAAACTTTTTCCAAAACAGCTAGTCGATTCGTCCCCGGATAACTTTCTTCAAACTGCTTATGAAGATCTTCCGGCAACTCATTTTGAAGAAAGTGAACCAAAAGCGATTTTCCAAGATAAGAACCGCTGCCTTCGTCGCCCAGCCAAAAACCCAGCGACCCTATGGAATGGATCATCATTTCACCGTCGTAAAAAGTATTATTGGCACCTGTACCCAAAATACATGCAATTCCTGGGTCATTCTGGCATAATCCTCTTGCAGCCCCAAGCATATCAGAAGCGACCTCGATAATTTCAGCAGATGGAATAATATCGACCAAAGCGTCATAAACAGGCCGGCTGGTCGCCTTATCTGCACATCCTGCACCATAAAAAAATACCTGATCAATTGTGTTATAAAGATAGGGTACGACTTCTTTTTCTAATATTTCCGAAACCTCATCCGTTGTCTGATAAAATGGATTTAATCCACTTGAATGAAAACGGACCGGCGATTTTCCGGAATATGCTATCAGCCAATCGGTTTTTGTTGAACCACTATCGGCGATTAGGTAAGTATTTTGTTTCAAATTCTGATAATTAAAATGGTTCTGTTAATTTACCGATTACTTTAAACCGCTCAAAAACGCGCTCGGTATGCGGCGCATCTCCAAGCTCTTTGGTCAGATCCTGTCCCGCCCAATGTTCATAATGGTGACCGTTTCGCCAAAGTCGTGAGGTGGTAACATCGTAGATAAGCCCCTGATAGGCACACCATATCTCTTCCCGATCCTGCCCGTTTCTCAATGCGAGCTGCGATTTTGTATACTCTTTCATGCACTTCGTTTTACCGCCGCGGCGGATACGCTCAATAATTATGCCCGGAATTTAAGCCGACATTTCAGAATATTTTGATAATAAGACTAAAAAATCTGAACTTGTCATTTAATTAAGAAAATCATTCGTGAAAAATAAAATGAAAAGAAAATATACTTTGCTTTGGAGTATGATGCTGGCGCTCACCCTTGTGGCAGCAGGTTGTAAAAAAGATTCAAAAAAGCCGGTTTCTGAGCGCATTGCAAAAACCTGGACAGCTGAGACTGTAAAGTACGGAACAACAACTGTTTACACCAAAGGAGGTGCAGGTAACGTTCAGGAGGGTTATTCCAATTTCAGACTGGCGTTGTCAAGCACAGGAACAGCCGCTTACACCGAATTTGATAAAAATACATTTAATGGAACATGGGCTTTGGAAGGCGAAAATACGTTGGTACTTTCTGGCTTGAATCCAGCTCCGAGCGGCACGAATGGAACCATTAAATTTACAATAAGCTCGTTAGAAGATACCAAGGTAGTTTTAACGCGAATAGATGCCAGTGTAAAAACCGGAAATACGATCAATCAATACACGCTATCAAATCCATAAATCAGTTTGCGGCGTGTGGAACGCATTGAACTTTTAAGGAAAAAATATTATTGAAACAGACGAAGCCATTTCTTCCGGGAGATGGCTTCGTCTATTTTAGCTAACTTTGTAACATGGCAGAATCAAGAACAGAAATCAGCAACTTAGGCGAATTTGGTCTTATCAAAAGACTTAATGAGGGACTTAAAAATAATTTACCCGAAAGTATCAAAGGCATCGGCGACGACTCGGCCGTTATTGACCTTGGAACAGAATTTGGATTATTATCAACCGATATTCTTTTAGAAGGCGTCCATTTTGACCTTTCTTTTTTTCCTTTAAAACATTTAGGATATAAGGCGATTGCAATAAATGTATCGGACATAGCGGCCATGAATGGCATTCCTCGCCAGGTTACGGTCGGTCTGGCACTGAGCAACCGTTTCTCAGTTGAAGCCGTTGAAGAATTGTACGAAGGCATGAAAGCGGCCTGCAAAGATTTTAATGTAGATCTTGTCGGTGGTGATACTTCTTCTTCACTATCGGGTTTATTTATCTCTGTAAGTGTTTTCGGACGCGTTGCAAAAGACAGGATAACCTATCGAAACACGGCAAAAGCCGGCGATCTTATATGCGTTTCCGGCGATTTGGGTGGCGCATATATTGGCCTGCAATTATTGGTAAGAGAAAAGCAGGTTTTCCTTGCCGATCCGAATATGCAGCCGCAGCTTGACGGGAAAGAATATGTTATTCAAAGACAACTTCGCCCTGAAGCACGGATGGACGTGGTTTATGAACTTGCCGGTGCTGGTTGTATCCCAACTTCCATGATTGATGTTTCGGATGGTCTGGCTTCAGATCTTTTACATCTTTGTTCGCAATCAGGCGTTGGCGCATTGGTTTTTGAAGATAAACTTCCTATCGACGAGCAGACTTATATGGGCGCGGTAGAACTTAATATCGGGCCAATAACGGCAGCTTTGAATGGCGGAGAAGATTATGAATTGCTTTTCACGGTTCCGCAAAGTGATTATGACAAAATTAAAAATAACCCGAAAATCAGTGTGATCGGATATATGACCGATAAAAAGGACGAAGTTTTACTTCATACCAAAGGAGATAACAGAGTGCCGATCACAGCACAAGGCTGGAACTAATTCATAAGTATTTCAAGCAATTCAGATGATACCAGAGGCTTTTACGAGCCACCGGTCCGACGGCTTTTTCCGCCGTCGGACCGGTAAGAAAACATCCACACTATATCGGCTTGCTGAACTAAAATCATTTCAACATTTACAGATAAGTAAAAAATATCAACTGTTTTTTATCCGTCCGACCGTAAAAAAACCGTCGGATGGAAAACAATCATTTCCCCCATTCCAAAACTACTTTCTTAAATAAATCCTGCAATGAAAGCGTCCGTTTTCCTGCTTTTCCATCGCCAACAGGACTATCTCCAATTTGTACGATAGGCATCACCCACTTTGTTGAGCTTGTAGTAAATGCTTCGTCAGCAGTTTCCAGTTCAGAAAATAATAACGGGCGAACCTCCACTTTAAAATGTGTCTTAGCTAATTCCAAAACTACTTTTCTGGTAATCCCTCTTAAAATATTGGTATCAGAAGTAATCAGTGTATCGCCTTTGAAAATAAAAAAATTACTTCTCGTCAATTCACTTATTTCCCCATCCTTATAGAAGAGCAGATCCGATGCGCCTTGCTTTTTCATTTCATCAGCCATCAAAACCATGTGCACATAATTGGTGGTTTTAATTTCAGGAAGGTCACGTACATATTGGTAAGGCAAAACTTTAATCCCCTTCAATAAACCAGCCGGATTATCCTGCGGCAAAGGTTCAGTCCTGATCAGAAAATTTGGTTTCACCACACTGACACTATCAGGCGCATAACCGCCCGTCAGAACAAACCGAAAAGCAACTTCCCTTTCTCCTGAAAGCGAATGCAGGTCTGCCAGAATTTCAGTTGCTTCTTCCTGGTTTAATGGAAGCGGAAGTTTTAATAACTTCGCGGAATTCTCAAATCGCTGCCAATAGTCATCCCAGCGGAAGGGAATGCCATTGTAGGTCCGAAAATAATCAAACATACCATAACCACGTAAAATGCCCAGGTCATTTGATTTAAAAAGCGTCGTATCTAGTGGAGAGATCTCTCCGTTGAAATAAAGATGAAAAGGCATTTTTTGAATTTATTAGCGCCACGAATACACGAATTTACGCTAATGACCACGAATTATTTTTCCCGGCAGGAACATTTAATTTCGTCAGTCAACCATTCATCCTGTTACCTTTGAGTTTCTCAACAGGATTTAGGTACTTTGCGTAGTGCTTCAAAAGAACCTAATAGTAGAAATAATTCGTTTCCAATAGAATTGATAAGCGTAGTAATCAGCCACGAATGACAACAACAGAAAATCTGCTGCAAACCCTGCAAACTGAAATAGAACAAAACGCTTACGGAGAATCTCCCGCGGAACTTTATGAACCGATACGTTATATCATGGCCTTGGGCGGTAAACGTTTCCGTCCGCTGTTAACACTACTGGCCGCGTCAATTTATACAGATGATTTTAATAACGCCTTAAAACCTGCCATCGCCGTTGAGGTTTTTCACAATTTCACTTTGATGCATGATGATATCATGGACAAAGCACCCTTGCGACGCGGAAAGCCAACAGTACACGAAAAATGGAATGCGAACACCGCAATTCTTTCCGGCGACGTGATGCTGATCAGGGCTTATGATCTTTTGATCGATATCAAAAAGGAAGATTTGAGAAATGTGCTGATCCGTTTTAACAAAACCGCTTCCGAGGTATGTGAAGGGCAACAGCTGGATATGAATTTTGAAACCCGCTGGAATGTTACAGAGGAAGAATACATTGACATGATTCGTCTAAAAACTTCCGTTCTGCTGGGTTTTGCGCTGGAACTTGGTGGAATTATCGGTGGAGCTGATACCGAAGCTACTCAGCTGCTTTATGAAGCAGGAGAAAGCATGGGAATCGGATTTCAACTGAAAGATGATCTGCTGGATGTTTACGGAGATCCGGCAAAATTCGGAAAACAGGTCGGCGGCGATATTATTGCCAACAAAAAAACGTTTTTACTGATCGAAGCACTTGCCAAAGCAGAAGGCGATTTAGCCACAGAATTAAATAAATGGCTCTCCGTTGAAACTTTCGATAAGGAGGAAAAAGTAAATGCAGTTCGGGAAATTTATGACAAGCTGGGTATCCGGGCATTGACAGAAGAAAAAATCAGCAGCTATTTTTCAAAGGGAATCGATTCTCTGGAAAGATTGCCTGCACCTTCTGAACGTAAAAAGAACTTACTGGAATTTGTCCATCAGCTGGTTGAGCGGGAACAATAATTTATTAAAATTATAAGTAGCTTTTAAATTAAATCATCGATACGAATCTTATGTCTATCACCCTCATAATAATTATCATTACGGCTGGTATCAGTTATTATGCCCTCCAGAATTCGCTTTTTATGGATAAGCTGATCATGAACCCTTACCGGGTCAGCAAGCGAAATGAATATTACAGATTTATTACCTCAGGATTTATTCATGCCGATTTTGGGCATTTAATTTTTAATATGCTGACGCTTTGGTTCGTTGGCGAAGGAATCGAGAGGCTTTTCAATATGCTTTTCGGAACAAGCGGACCTGCTTATTATTTGTTTTTATACCTGGTTGGTATTGTAGTTTCAGATATTCCAACATTTTTGAAACACCGTACCAACTCGAATTATAATTCGCTGGGTGCTTCTGGTGGAGTTTCTGCCATTCTTTTTGCAGCAATCCTGATTAATCCGCTAATGGATATCTATTTGTATTTCTTCATCAAGCTGAAAGCATTCATCTTCGGAATCCTGTTTCTTGCTTATTCGATATACGAAGGGCGCCGTGGCAGAAGTTACGTCAACCACAGCGCTCATATTTATGGTGCAGTATTCGGAATGGTATTTATGGCAATCGTTTATCCCAATGCAGTACCTAATTTCTTCCAGCAGATTTTATCCTGGCGGTTATTTTAATTCAGCCAGGACGGTAACACTACCAACTGTTTTATCCTGAAGATTTACTTTGATTTCTGCGTCAAGCGGAACATAAATATCAACGCGGGAGCCAAATTTGATAAAGCCCATTTCAGTGCTTTGCTCAACTTTGTCTCCCTCTTTTATGTACCAGCGGATACGGCGCGCAGCAGCTCCTGCGATCTGACGGAATAAAATATCCACGCCTGATGCAGTACGGGTTACAATGGTAGTACGCTCATTCTCCGTACTGGATTTCGGATGCCAGGCCACAAGATACAGACCTGGATGATATTTAAAATATTGAATAACACCACTCACCGGGTTCCAGTTAACATGCACGTTAATGGGCGACATGAAAATACTGATCTGGCGTCTTGGACCTTTAAAATACTCGTTTTCAACCACTTCTTCAATTACAACTACTTTCCCATCACAAGGTGCAATGATCTGCGTCTCACTTGTTTTCACAACACGTGAAGGCACACGAAAGAATTGAACGATAAGAAAGAAAATAAAAATGCTGGCAACTAAGGTTATTCTCGGAATCCAGTATCCATCAGGCAATAACATATATATGCCTAAATTTATCAGAATCAATATAATGGCGGCGATCGCCATGATGGTGTAACCTTCTTTATGAAGTTTCATGAAAGGGGAATTTCGTTCGCTTTTAGTCTTTACAATACAAATATCGTATAAATCTTGATTTTACGTTCATCAAAAAGCCTTGCCGATCTAATTTAGAAAGGCAAGGCTTCTGATTTTCAACTTAAATTTATAACAATCACAGAACAGAATGAAGCTATTATTCTATTACAACACAGTCTCCGTTTTTAACTTCCTGCTCTACTTTTTTGTATTTAACATCACGTAAAACACGTCCGTCGCGATACTGTACGGAAACCTTCTGATTACGGTCAGCGATTCTGTCCACTCTGATTGGCTGAGCCTTGGTCGTAGACTCCATCTGACGTGCATACTCATTTGGCCCGTCAAGATCTGCAACGAAATCTTCCTCACGGTTTGTGTGAAGTTCTGGCGCCGGAGCAGGACGTTTTACCGTTTGCTGGACAGCCGTTGCCGGTGCAGCTTCCTCCTGCGGAATATCAGCCTTCATGAGGAACGAGATCATGTCAAAGTTTACTTTGCTCAGGAAGCGTTTGAAAAGCTCAACAGACTCGAATTTATAGATCAGCAACGGATCTTTTTGTTCGAATACCGCATTCTGAACAGATTGTTTCAGATCATCCATTTCACGAAGATGCTCTTTCCATTCCTGATCGATTAGCGAAAGCACGATCGCTTTTTCCATTTCGTGTGTAATCTCATGACCGTTGTTAGCCAACGCTTTTTTAAGATTTACAACAATACCAGTCTGGCGGATTCCATCACTGAACGGAATCATGATTTCAGTAATCGTAGCACCACGCTCCGCATGAATAGATTGCAAAATTGGCAATGCTTTTTCTGAAATCTGATGATTTTTATCCTGATAATGTTTTTCAGCCGCTTCGTACAAACGCTGTGTTTTTTCCTGAGGTTTCAGGGAAACGTTATCATTTTCACTAAACGGAAGCTCAATACCAAGCGTTGTGATCGTTGCAAGATCAAGTTCAGAATACGTTCCTGCGTTCCCAACAATTTCCTCACAAACATCATAAAGCGTATTGGCAATATCCACAGCCAGACGATCTCCGAACAATGCGTTACGGCGACGTGTGTAAATGGCATCACGCTGATAGTTCATCACGTCATCATATTCCAGAAGACGCTTACGCATACCAAAGTTATTTTCCTCAACTTTTTTCTGAGCACGCTCGATTGATTTAGTAATCATGCTGCTCTGGATCACTTCGCCTTCTTCCAAGCCCATTTTATCCATAACCTTCGCCATACGGTCTGAACCGAAGAGACGCATCAGGTTATCTTCCAATGAAACAAAGAATTGAGAAGAACCAGTATCACCCTGACGACCCGCACGACCACGAAGCTGTCGGTCAACACGGCGACTTTCGTGACGTTCAGTACCCACAATCGCCAAACCACCTGCTGCTTTTGCTTCCGGGGTTAGTTTAATATCCGTACCACGACCAGCCATGTTCGTTGCAATGGTTACAGTACCTGGCTTACCAGCTTCTGCCACAACTTCCGCTTCCTTCTGGTGTTGTTTTGCGTTCAATACCTGATGTGGTATTTTCCGCAGGGTTAGCATACGGCTGATAATTTCAGAGTTTTCAACCGAAGTGGTACCAACAAGAACCGGACGGCCCGCTTCAACCAACTCTACAATCTCATCCGTTACTGCATTATATTTTTCACGAACCGAACGGTAAACTTTATCTTCCTGATCCTTACGAACCGCAGGAACATTGGTCGGAATTGATACTACGTCCAGTTTATAGATTTCCCAGAATTCTCCCGCTTCTGTTTCAGCCGTACCCGTCATACCGGCAAGCTTGTGGTACATACGGAAATAATTCTGAAGCGTTACGGTTGCGTAAGTTTGTGTTGCATCTTCAACACGTACATTTTCCTTTGCTTCAATCGCCTGGTGAAGTCCGTCAGAATAACGGCGACCATCCATGATACGACCTGTCTGCTCATCAACAATCTTAACTTTTCCATCCATAAGAACGTATTCCACATCTTTTTCAAAAAGTGTATACGCCTTCAAAAGCTGGTTGACTGTGTGAATACGAGCTGTTTTAACAGAATAATCACGAATCAAGGCTTCTTTCTGCATCACGCGATCCTGCTCACTTAGCGACTGATCTTTTTCTATTTTATCAAGATCAACTGCGATATCAGGAAGAATGAAGAAATTGGTTTGCTCAGACTCTCCGGTAAGGAAATCGATCCCTTTTTCGGTAAGCTCGATACTGTTATGTCTTTCGTCAATCGTAAAATAAAGCGGAGCATCAGCTTGCGGCATCAGCTTCTGGTTTTCTGCAAGATAAATTGATTCAGATTCCTGCATCAACTGCTTAATACCAGATTCACTTAAATATTTAATCAAAGGCTTATACTTCGGCATACCACGGTGTGCACGGAATAGCGCGAGAGACCCTTCTTTTTTGTCACCCGCAGCAATTTTTTTCTTGGCTTCGTTCAACAGATCCATTGCCAGTTTTTTCTGTGCTTCAACAATTTTCGAAACACGAGGTTTTAGCTCAAGATATTCCTGCTCGTCTCCGCGGGGTACAGGACCACTGATAATCAAAGGTGTACGGGCATCATCGATCAAAACTGAATCGACCTCATCCACCATCGCGAAATGATGTTTGCGCTGTACCAGCTCATCGGTAGTACGTGACATATTGTCACGCAGGTAGTCAAAACCGAATTCGTTATTTGTTCCGTATGTAAGATTAGCTTTATATGCATCGCGGCGCGCCTGTGTATTTGGCTGATGACGGTCAATACAATCAACGCTCATGCCATGGAATTCAAATAAAGGTGCATTCCATTCCGCATCACGTTTTGCCAGGTAATCGTTGACCGTTACAATATGAACGCCCAGACCTGCCAGTGCATTTAAAAATGCTGGCAAAGTGGCCACAAGCGTCTTTCCTTCACCGGTTGCCATCTCGGAAATTTTCCCCTGATGAAGTACCAAACCACCGATCAGCTGCACATCGTAATGCTGCATGTTCCATTTAATAGGCTGGCCGATTACATCCCAGGTACTGTTCCAGACCGCTTTATCACCATCAATAACAACATTTCTTTTCTTCATTGCTATTTCACGGTCGAAGTAGGAAGCAGTTACTTCCAGACTTTCATTTTCTTTAAAACGACGGGCTGTATCCTTCACGATTGCAAAAGCCTTCGGGAGGATGTCCAATAATATTACTTCAAGTTCTTTATTCCGGTCGAGCTCCAACGCGTCAATTTTCTTGAAAATAGCTTCCTTGCTATCCACATTTGGCTCGTCGTTGGCCTGGTCCCGAAGCGCGCCTATCTGGTCATCAATTGATTTCAGACCTGCGGCTATATGTGCTTTCAGACCCTCTGACTGCGCTCTGAGTTCATCATTGGACAAAGAAGTCAGTTTCGCGTACTCCGCGTTTACCAAAGCAACGTAAGGCGTTAAATCCTTTAAATCGCGCTCAGATTTTGTGCCGAATAGCTTCGAAAATATTTTAAACATGATGGTATATGTATTGTGAATCGTTCATTTTGTTTGAAAAATATTACGCCTGATTGCCTCAAAATGCCAGATTGTCAGCTATTCAGTTAAATTTTCAAGTACAAATGTAATTTATTGCGCATTCTATTTACCAACAAATACAATAATCCTAAGTGTATTTTAATCTTATTTTTCCATTCTCAGGCCTATTCTCTGCGATTCAGCTTTTCTATCATCATCATTTATCACAAAATCATGAAACTCTGGAGCACCATATTTTCCGTGAACCACATCATAATCGTTAATTTTTAAACGAAAAATTTGTCGTTTCAGCTTATGGTTATGTCTGGTTAACAAAAAATAAATATGGCTGATCAAATGTGTTTTCGTACTATTACTCTTCATCAAAAACAACCACTTTTCACCTGCGCAAACCATTCATGTAGATAATTAACAACTACTGTGTATCACCTAGTACCTTTGATTCAACAATAACAAAGAAAACGAACATAGCCATGAACAACAATAGATTATTCCGCGACGTAAATAACAAAGTAATAGGTGGTGTAGCTGCCGGTATAGCGAATTATTTACAAATTGACGTAGTCATTATCAGAGTGCTTTTAGTGATGGGATTCTTCATTCCGGTTCACTTCCCAGTTTTCATATTCTACATCGTTATGTGGATTGCGATGCCAAAAGGAGTGAAAACAACGAACCACATCGAAAGCTCTGCCACGCACTAACGCGCTTCATCAATAAACTGATTTAACAGACCGCCGGAATAAAACTATTCCGGCGGTTTTTTGTTTTACTTATAATTATTAATTTTACGATAGTATGCCTGCATACTATTTTTATTGCGACTAACATCAAAGCATCAGAATTCAATCATTGACTTACAAAAACCATATAATCTATGAATGCATACATTGTTGCCGGTTATCGCACTGCGGTAGGTAAGGCATCTCGTGGTGGTTTTCGATTCACGCGTCCGGATAATTTAGGTGCTGACGTGATTAAATATATTCTTGAAAAAATTCCTCAGTTAGATCCAACGCGTGTGGATGACGTGATTGTAGGAAATGCGGTACCGGAAGCCGAACAAGGTATGCAAATGGGACGATATGTAGCCCTGTTGTCCTTACCAAAAAACGTTTCCGGAATAACCATTAACCGTTACTGCGGTTCAGGGGTTGAAGCAATCGCGATGGCTTCGGCAAAAATTCATGCGGGTATGGCCGATTGTATCATTGCAGGCGGAACTGAATCGATGTCACTTGTACCGACAATGGGCTGGAAAACGGCTTTGAATTATGAAATTGCGCAAAATCATCCTGACTATTATTTAAGTATGGGATTAACTGCGGAACAGGTTTCGAAAGATTTCAATATCAGTCGGGATAAACAGGATGAGTTTTCATTTTTTTCGCACCAAAAAGCATTACGAGCGCAAAAAGAAGGTTGGTTCGACAGCGGTATTGTTCCGATAAAAGTGCAGGAAACTTTTTTTGATCCTATTTCCGGTAAGAAAAAAATTAAGGAAACGATTGTTGATAAGGATGAAGGACCCCGCGCTGATACCACGCTGGAGGCGTTGAACAAACTGAAACCGGTTTTTGCAGCAGGTGGATCGGTAACAGCCGGAAATTCTTCACAAACTTCTGACGGTGCTGCTTTTGTTGCCGTTATGTCTGAAAAACTTGTAAATGAGCTTGGTTTAAAACCCATTGCACGCATGGTCTCTTATGCAACGGCCGGCGTAGATCCGAGAATTATGGGTATTGGCCCCGTAGCTGCCGTACCAAAGGCCTTAAAACAGGCAGGATTAAAACTAACTGACATTCAGCAAATTGAGTTAAACGAAGCTTTTGCAGCACAGGCGCTTGCAGTCATTCAGGAGCTTGGTATAGACCCGGAAATCGTCAATCCAAATGGGGGTGCTATTGCTTTAGGCCACGCGCTGGGCTCAACGGGCGCAAGACTTTCTGTTCAGCTTTTTAATGAAATGGAACGGAGGAATCAGAAATATGGTATGGTAACAGCCTGCGTTGGCGGCGGACAGGGTGTTGCAGGGATTTTTGAGCGACTGAATTAGGATACCACACACGAAGTATATACTTAATTTTCATCGGTCTCCCCGGAAGATTTGCCTTTCTTCCGGGGAGATTCTTTATTTTTGCCCATCAACTATATGCCGCTATTTCATGGATGTATCCATCATCATCATAAATTACCGAACACCACAGCTTATTATCAATTGTTTACAATCTATTTACAAACATACATCCGGCGTTAAATTTGAAGTAATTGTTGTTGATAATGATCCTGAGAATGGTGGGGGAGATTTAGTCCGGCAGGCATTTCCGGAAATCAAATGGATTGACATGACCTACAATTCAGGATTCGGACGTGCGAACAACGAGGGGATGAAGGCTGCTGAGGGACGTTATTTCCTGATTTTAAATGCAGACACGCTTGTGACAGATAACGTGATCGGGCGTTGTGTTGACAGAATGGATATGCGGAAAGATATTGCGGCGGCTGGGGCTCTTCAACATTATGCGGATGGCAAACCGATGCCGTTTTACAAAAGTTTTAACGAGTTCCGGAAAACTTTTTTCATACTGCCCCCAAGCGGATTTGTGGACCGTATGCTGACTAAAATGTATCCCGAACCAACATATTCTGATCCTGATCAGTATGACTGGCTCGTTGGAGCTTTTGTTTTTGTAAGAAAAGAAGCTGTTGAACGGGCGGGAGGTTTTGACGAAGATTTTTTTATGTATGGCGAAGACGTCGAATGGTCGGCGCGCTTAGGGAAACAAGGGAAGTTGTGTTATTTCCAGGACTGTACTTTTATACATCTTGAAAATGACAATCCTTTTCGCCGTTCCAACATTTCCTGGATCAACCGTTTCAGTGCCCAGATGCAGGTTTCCAACATGTTGTGGGTTCGAAAACAATATGGCGTTGGGGCATACCTGTTCATGATCCTGCATTATCTGGTCATGATTCCTGTGATTTTTATCTGGAAAATGCTTTTTAATATCAAAAACGATGGCAATCCATTTTCACAGTTGAAAACGCAGGCCATTTTCACAAAAAAGACAGGCGTTTTATTAAACTATTTCTGGCCGACACTTCTTGGCAGCAAACAGTTATTCAAAATAAAACCGTCTGAGAATATAGATTTAATTAGCCAATCATGAAAGTTCGTAGTACCCGACGGAAAATTTTGTTTTTTACGCCTTATGCTACGCGCACTGGCTCTGAAATGCTTATTTATTACATCCTTAAATATCTGGACAGAAGTAAATTTGAAGCGGGACTGGTTGCTTTTGCGCAAGGGGAATTATTAAACGATTTGCCATCGGATATTCCTGTTTTTCTGGCACCCGGTAAATTTTCCTTAAAGGATAAAATCGCATTTCACCTCGGGTTTCACCCGACACATCGGGCTATAAAAAAGATTTCACAGACATTCAAGGCGGATCTGTGGTATGTCAATACGGTGATGCTGACCGATGTGATCCGAATGGCAAAGGAAATTCAGATGCCGGTAATCTCGCATATTCATGAATTATCCGCGATGTTTTCCCAGGTGAGCAGCGCTGATTTTGAGACGGCCATAAATGATTCCACCATGCATATCGGTTGTTCTGACACCGTCTGTAAATGTCTGGCAGAATCGGGCAGTAAAAAAGTAAAAAGACTTTATCCATTTGTCGACCTGAATGAATTCAAGCCGGATACTGAAAAAGTCAGGAAAATAAGAAAAGAATGGGGGGTCGGACCGGATGATTTTGTCTGGATTATGTCCGGAACATCTTCCGACAGAAAAGGTTTTGATCTGTTGCCGGATATTGCCCTTCAGATTCCTGAAAATGCAAAAATACATCTTGTCTGGGTAGGAAATCTGGGCAATGACGGACTTGTTTATTGGACAAAAAAGAGATGTGAGCAAATTACCAATGTTAAAATCCATCTGATTGGCGCAAAAAAAGAAGATTATGCTTCATATCTGGATGCTGCCGACGGATTTATGTTAACATCCAGACAGGAACCTTTCGGAATGGTTTTGGTGGAGGCTGCCTGGCTGGGAAAACCAATTGTCTCCTTCGCAAGCGGTGGCCCGACCGAGTTTATTACACCGGAGTTAGGCACCGTAATTCCAAATCTTGACATTGCACTCTTTGTGCAGAGTATGCTTGACTGGAATAAAAAACTTTCCACTTTCGACAAAGAAAAATCCCGGAAAAAAGCCCTGGAATTTAGCGTAGAAAAGGGAGTGGCACAATGGCAAAAAATCATTGACGAGTTCTGATATTAACAACAGTTTCTTCTTCTGAATTTTCACTTATTTTCAACTTTCCGGAACACAAATTAATTTCCTATTAGTATGCTTGCATAATACTAGGAAAGGAAATATATTTGCTACGAGATAAATAGTATGCAAGCATACCATTTATCTCCAACTGTTAAATCACTCAAATAATCATATCCTATGGCTGTTGCAGAAGATAAAAAAACGTCGATTAAAGGAGGAGAATTTTTAATTAAGGAAACTCTGGCATCACAGATTTTTATTCCTGAAGAATTTAATGAGGAACAGCAAATGATCGCTGATACCTGCCGTGATTTTCTGCGCACCGAGATCTGGCCGCGTCTGGATGAAATTGACCAGGCAAAAAGCCCTGAATTGATGTCTTCTTTAATGGATAAGGCCGGTGAACTAGGATTGATGGGAACGGTTGTTCCGGAAGAATATGGCGGGTTTGGGATGAATTTTAATACGTCCATGCTGGTTGCGGAAGCGACAGGTGCGGGAAACTCATTTTCTGTTGCACTGTCAGCGCATACCGGAATTGGAACATTGCCGATTGTTTATTACGGAAATGAATCTCAAAAGAAAAAATATCTGCCTAAACTGGCTTCAAGTGAGTGGAAAGCTGCCTATTGCCTGACAGAACCAGATTCAGGATCGGATGCCAACTCGGGGAAAACAAAAGCCAGGTTAAGCGAAGATGGTAAGAATTATATCATCAACGGACAGAAAATGTGGATCACAAACGGAGGTTTCGCAGACCTGCTGATCGTTTTTGCCAAAGTTGTTGAACAGAACGGCGAAACGGATAAAAACCTGACCGCTTTTATCATTGAGAAAACCTTCGGTGGCATAACCATGAATGAGCCGGAGCATAAAATGGGGATCAAAGGCTCAGATACACGTCAGATTTTTTTTAATGACTGTGCCGTTCCGGTAGAAAATATGCTTTCTGAGCGTGGAAATGGCTTTAAAATTGCTGTGAACATACTTAATATTGGCAGAATAAAATTAGCTGCGGCAGCGCTTGGAGGATCAAAACAGGTGACAAAACAGGTAATAAATTATGCGAACGAACGTAAACAATTTGGCATTTCCATTGCCAATTTTGGAGCAATAAAACACAAACTTGCTGAAATGGCAATTCGTATGTTCACGACCGAATCCGCAGCATATCGTGTTGGACAGAATATCGATGATCTGATCGTTGCTTTGAAAGAAAAAGGACTGACCGACGCAGACGCGAAATTGAAAGCACTTGAAGAGTTAGCGATTGAATGCGCGATCATGAAAGTTCACGGCTCGGAAGTTCTTGACTATGTGGTGGACGAAGGCGTACAGGTATATGGTGGCATGGGTTATTCTGCTGATGCTCCGATGGACAGGGCTTATCGTGACAGCCGTATCAACCGGATTTTTGAAGGCACCAATGAGATCAACCGCCTGCTGGTTGTTGATATGCTTTTGAAACGCGCCATGAAAGGCCAGCTGGATCTGATGGGACCTGCCATGGCTGTTGGGAAAGAAATTATGTCTATTCCAGATTTTGGAATGGATGAAGATGAGACACCATTTGCTGCTGAAAAGAAAGTTATCAAAAACTTGAAAAAGGCTGTTTTAATGGTGGCAGGCGCAGCAGTTCAAAAATTCATGACCAAACTTTCTGAGGAACAGGAGATCATTATGAACCTTGCTGACATGGTTATCGAAACTTATGCGGCAGAATCTGTTCTGCTTCGTGTTGAAAAAAGAATCGATTTACTCGGCAATGACGTAAATACATTACATACTGATATTGCGATGGTTTATTTGCATGAAGCGGTGGAACGCGTGAACAATGCCGGCAAATCGGCTATTACAAGCTTTGCTGAAAGCGATGAATTACGTGTGATGCTGATGGGTTTGAAACGGTTTACTAAAATTGAACCGCTTAATCTTAAAGATGCGCGTCGTCGTATTGCAGATGCGCTTATCGCAAAAAATGATTATATTTTTTAATACATAATTATCTGTTGCCCTATTACAATGAATTTTATTAACCTAGCTAATGACTTATTTTGAACACGTCAGACGAACAGTCTGAACAACTAAAAACCAAAACTAATAATTTGAAAGGCCGTTACTGTTTCAGTTCCGGCCTTTTTGTTTGAATTTGTGGCTCGCACCTATGCCGGTTGCATAACAAGTGTTAAGGAAGTAGTTTAACTCAATTTTTTTCATGAACTTTCAGTCCCCATGCAGGGTTTATTTTGATAATGCATGTTACCCTAAACACTGAATCCTTTGCATTCTTTAATTGAGACTGAAAAACCACCTTTCATGACAGTTCATTCCGTTGATTTACGTACTACGGGTCAGTTCCCTACATTACTTCTCGATTATCTTGACCAAAAACCTTCACTGAAAGCGTTTTATGGAACATTTCCAACGGTTGAAAATGCAGAAGAAATAATCAGACAGCGGGCAAATTTCAGTCAGGAAAAACGGCAGACTTTGGTTAAAGTTTTAAAAGAGCAATATGAGGGACAGCCTTATATGCCGGATTTCTCTGTTCTGCTTGACCAGAAAACTTTCACGGTTACGACTGGACATCAGCTCAATATTTTTACGGGGCCGCTTTATGTGATTTATAAAATTGTAACCATTATAAAGCTTGCCAGAAAATTAAAGGAGACGTATCCCGAATATAATTTTATACCGGTTTACTGGATGGCATCCGAAGATCACGATTTTGCGGAAATTGCATCATTTAATCTTTTTGGAAAAACACACAGATGGGAAGGCGAGCACAGCGGAGCTGTGGGAAGACTTAATCCTAAAGAACTACACAGCATCTTGAAAATGCTGCCGGACAAGCCATTATTGTTTGCAAAAGCATACCTTGAAAATGAAACATTAGCTGACGCTGTTCGATGTTATATGCACGAACTGTTCGGACGGGAAGGATTGATTTGTATAGATGCTGACAACGCCGACTTGAAACGCCATTTTCTCCCTGTTATCAAAGAGGAGCTTACAACTTCCAAATCTGCGGAAATTGTTACCGAAACTACTTCAAAACTCTCTTCGCTCGGTTATCATACGCCACTTCACGCCCGGGAAATCAATTTATTCTATCTGATTGATAACTTGCGGGAACGCATTATTAAGGAAGATAATCTTTTCAAGGTAGTTAATACCGACCTGATATTCACTGAGGAGGAAATCCTTACGCTCGCCGAAGAACATCCCGAGCAATTCAGCCCGAATGTTGTCCTTCGTCCATTGTATGAAGAAATTATTTTACCAAATCTTGCGTATATCGGCGGGCCATCAGAAGTGCCTTACTGGATGCAGCTAAAAGGTATTTTTGATCATTACAACGTCACTTTTCCGATGCTGATTCCCCGGAATTTTGCTATGTATATTACGGATCAGCAACGGCAGCGCGTCAATAAGCTGAAAGTGCGTTATGAAGATTTATTTCTTGATGAGGTATCATTGCGTAAGAAATTTGTCGAAACCCATTCAACAAACGTCCTGGATTTGAACGAAGAAAAGGAATCGTTTTATGCTCTTTTCGAAACAATTCTCGACAAGGCAATGGCAATCGATAAATCAATGGAAGGCGCTGTGAAAGCAGAAGAAACACGGATTCGCCATTCTTTTGAAAACCTTGAAAAACGTTTGAGAAAAGCGGAAGAAAGAAATCACGAAAGTGAAATTGATCAGCTTCTTGCGTTAAAATACAAATTATTTCCTGGCAAATCTTCCCAGGAACGTTATGACAATTTCCTGAATTTTTATCTGAACGACCAGACATTTATTTCCAAACTGATGACCGCGTTTGATCCGCTGGATTTCCGTTATAATGTTCTCATTGAGGAAAAGGACAAATAACGACGGTCTAGTTTTTCAATTTCACGTCTCCAAAATTGGAGAAAACAGTAATTTTTGCACCAGATCCTGAGCCAATTTTGCCTTGATATTGCTTGGATTGGCTGGACGATTTACTTTCACTGGTCGGCTGTTTGGAAAAATTCACATTGGTTGGAAAGCTGAAATCTCCGTTGGTTACCGTCACATTAAAACTGTTAGACTCAGCCGGGAGTGTTACCGATGAAAACTCCGCATGTATATTCAGGTTTTCATCCGACGAAGGAAGCTCCTCCATTCTGAAATTATTGGAATAATTCAGTCTGATTTTTCCACTGCCACGCAATTTCCCGATTATTGCTTTTGAATAATTAATATTGGTCGTCAGCTCGTCGACGTCACCAATTGATAGTTCTCCGCTTTTAATATTCAACATCAGCGTTCTTACCTTATCCACTTTCAAATCTGAATTTTCAAATACCAGATTGCCACCTTCCATTTTTCCAATTGTAACCTGTCCAAACTGCGAGTTGATAACATTTTGCGCGTTACCCAGAACATTTGCATTAAAATTCCCATGTCTGGAATCGATTGTCAGCGGTGCTTCGAAAGATGGAATATTGGTATTGCCAAACTGATTTTTAACAACGAGCTCATTTTCCTTCGGCATAAAGATCGTATAGTCGATCTGAATAAAATTCTTCTCGCCGGCTTTCCACTTCATATTACTCCAACCCGTTCTCGCAAAACTATTTTTGTCGATCGTTGTCCGAAGACTGATCAAATTTTTCAAACGGCTTTCACCAATCCGAATCGAGCTCAAATATTCAGAAACCTGAGATTCGGTGGGCGCAGTTGCCGTGATAATCACTTCAACTTTTATTTCGTTTTTCCCCCACAAATTAACCTTAACCTCTCCATATTGATTATCAACCATCAACTGATCTCGTTCAGTGACTTCGTAGACTTTAACCACATGCCTTCGTTTTTCGATAAGCATAAAGGGCTCCGGATCTGCTGAAAAACCAAGTGTTGGCCCTAATAATGTGATACTAAACAGTAGGTGAATTATCTTTTTCATGGCTTTGGGTTGCCTTATTGATACGTTGTAAAATACTTAACTGTCGATTGAGCAAATCCACCTGATACTGAAGATTTTCAATCATGGCACGAATCAATGCCTCCTGGTTAGGAGCATTGCCCAAATCTGATTTAAGATTTTGATAACTCACTTCCAAACTTTCGAGATCAGCAGAAAAATCCTTATAGAGTTCCGGATTATTACTGGCCAGTTTCAAAATCTCGCTCCGTTTCTCCTCTATCAACGTATTATACTGATTGAACTCTCGGGCATAAGCAGGCACTTTAAGCGCTACTCCGGGATCGCGCGTAACACCATATTCATTATTGAGGTAGAAGAGATAACCAACACCTAAGGCAAGCAAGACACCAGCTGCGACCCGCCAGTCGAAATAAGGATTGTTTAAACGCTTTACTTTTTGCTGCGGTTCTGCGGGTGCCTGGGGAATATTGCTTTCGATGCGGTCCCACAAAGAATCCTGAGGTAAGAAAGCGTCAAATCCATCCCTATTATCCCGCACAAACCTCTCTAGACGATCTTTTTTATCAGAAGACTTTTTCATTGATCATTAACATATAAAGTGTAAAGTTTTGATTCAAATGATACTATTATTTAGTTTGATACTGTCTCTGTTTACTCTTCTTTTATAGCCAGCGTTGCGCTACTTCCCATTAAACCTTTCCCAGCAACTCTGTCAGTTTACGTTTTCCGCGCATGTATTGGGTCCTTGACGTCGTTTCACTGATTCCTAAAACCTCGCCGATTTCCTCGTGATCGTAACCTTCAAATAAATACAGACTTACAACAACCCGGTATCCATCCGGCAATCTCAGCACTGCATTCCGGATTCGCTCCACTTCTAACGTTGTATCATTTTCATACCAGCCGAAACTCTTTTCAATATCTTCACTTTCCTCAAACGTTTCATTAAATTCATCCATTTCAACCCATTTCACCTTTCTGCTTCTGAGGTGATTGATCGATTTGTTTACGACGATTTGTTTAAACCATGCACCAAAAGTGGATTGCTGCCGAAATTGGTGAAGGTTGGTAAAAGCGTCCACAAAAGCCTCCTGCAAGACATCCTCTGCTTCTCCCATATGATTTATGATCCGCATGCAAATGTTAAACATAGCCTTAGAGTAACATTTGTATAACTCATACTGCGCTTTGCGCTCTCCGAGTTTACAACGCTCTACCAGTTCGACATGCTGGTCGGTGTACAATTTCGTTTTCAAGCAGAAGGTTTAGATTTGAACGTCTGAATCAAAGAGACAAAAAAGAATACAGATGTTGCATCAAGGTACAAAATAATTTGGCGGCCATCGGCTATCAGCTGCCAGCAATCGGCTTACAACCATTAAAATTCCGTTTTTAGCAACATTATGAAAGCCGACTGCCGAAAGCCGACTGCCTTTTGAACAAAGCCAATCTCCCATTTGTTACTAAAAAGAAAAGCTCCGGCTTTGACTATTGCTTAAAAATGGTCTATTTTGTTTATTGTAATCTACCGAAACTGTAAATGAAGACGTTTAACATACCCGATTTTTACCGGAGCCAAATTATCACACCGATCAAGGAATTCCGTCGTAAAAACGATAAACTGAAACGTGATTTCACGCCAACGGTGCTCGATTTCGGACCGGTACAGTTTCTCATCGCACGCCATTTCGGTTTTTGTTATGGTGTCGAAAACGCCATTGATATCGCTTATAAGGCCATTTCAGAAAATCCTGACAAGAGAATTTTCCTGTTAAGCGAGATGATCCATAATCCCGATGTGAACCGCGACCTGACAGATCGTGGTGTCAAATTCATTATGGATACAAAAGGAAAACAACTCATTCCCTGGGAAGAACTTACGCCGGCTGATATTGTGATCGTTCCGGCGTTTGGTACAACAGTCGAAAACCAGCAAAAGCTGAATGAGCTTGGAATCAATTCATATATCTACGATACAACTTGTCCGTTCGTTGAAAAAGTCTGGAATCGCGCTGCGCAGATTGGCGAGAAAGATTATTCAATCGTTGTTCATGGGAAACCATTTCATGAGGAAACACGTGCTACTTTTTCCCATAGCAAAGAAAATGCGCCGACGATTGTCGTTGAAGATATGGCGCAAACCATTCGCCTGGCTTCCTACATTACCGGCGAATTACCCACACAACAATTCTTCGAGGATTTTAAAGGCCAGTTTTCAGAAGGATTTAATCCTGAAAAAGATTTACAGCGCATTGGCGTCGTGAACCAGACGACGATGTTGGCCTCTGATACACAAGGCATTGCAGATTATTTGAAAAATGTAATGACAAAACATTACAAACTTCGGCCAGAAGAAGTGGAAACGCGTTTTGCCAATACGCGGGACACGCTTTGTTATGCGACCAATGATAATCAGGATGCAACCTATGCTTTGCTGACACATCCGGCGGATCTGGTAATTGTTGCAGGTGGTTACAACAGTTCTAATACCTCTCACCTGGTAGAACTTTGTGAGGCCAAACTTCCAACATATTTTATCGAATCAGTTAACAAAATTCTGGATAAACAACTGATCAGACATTTTAACCTCCATACCAAAGAGGAAGTAGTTTCTGAAAATTATCTTCCTGTAAAATCTCCTGTAAAAATTATGTTGACCTGCGGCGCTTCCTGCCCGGATGCCGTTGTTGAAGGCATTCTGATGCGTCTTTTATCTTATTTTGAAGGAGCAAAACCAATTGAAGAAGTGATGCAGGCTTTTTGAAAAATAACAACTGCCGTATATACATTTCTCAACGGATCAGAATCTTATTTCTTACGAATTCAACTAAATTAGACGGATGGTTTTTATTTAAAAAAATCATCCGTTTTTTATATCCTGATTTGGAATAAAAAAACGTTATTGCCGGTAGCAAATCCTGTTAGTCTGAAAATTTCGTTAAAATCCTCATGAGAAAAATCTCGTTTCTTTTACTATCCTCTATTCTCGTTCTCTCGTATTTTTTCAACAGCTGCTCGTCCCTTAATGAAGTAAAGATTGCCGGGACAAACTTTAAGGAGGAGATCGGTCAGTCGCAAAATTTGGTTTTTACTTTTAACAAAGATCTTGTTTCGGAAAATCAGCTGAATGACTGGGATTCCACGCAGTATATAAATTTTGAGCCTGCTGTGCGAGGAAAATTTAAATGGTCAGCGCCAAATGAGCTGGTATTTTCGCCAGTTGCAGGTTTTGCTTCTGCAACAGATTATAAGGCCAAACTCACAGACGCTTTATTAAAACAATCAAAAACGGATAAAAAGTATGATGTTTCCGGCGAAGCGATCAGCTTTCACACACCTTACCTCCAACTGATTGACACTGAAAGCTGGTGGACACTTTCCAAAGAAACCGGAAGACAGGAAGCCCGCGTGAAATTAATCTTCAAT
This sequence comes from Dyadobacter sp. HNCC25DJ186, assembly GCF_056895235.1. Classification (NCBI taxonomy): domain Bacteria; kingdom Pseudomonadati; phylum Bacteroidota; class Cytophagia; order Cytophagales; family Spirosomataceae; genus Dyadobacter; species Dyadobacter sp. HNCC25DJ186. The sequence continues at coordinate 205,850 of NZ_JBXHAS010000007.1, read as the reverse complement.
TATCCTGTCAATACCCAGCAGGTTGCTGAACGATTGAAATTATTGATTGAGGACAACACTGTTTCGTATAAACTTTTACCCTCGGCTGAAAGTGAAAATGTGGTGTTGGGTTTGTCAAATACAGGAGGCGCCGATAATAATTCCGTTCCACTTATCATTAAACTGGACAAAGGTCTCAAAGCACAAAATACGACGTATACAACCCAGGAGGTACTTGAAACAACGTCAAGTATACCTTCTCCGCTTCATCTGGAAGTATCAGATATCAAAACCGGTTTTGAAAATAATTCCGCTTTTATCAGAATTATTACAACCCAGGAAATTGTCCGGGAAAGTATCGAAAATGGTTTCTCATTAAACCCGACAGCGACAGTTACAAGTGAGGTAACAGAGAATGGATTTATTCTGCGAGGCGATTTTAATGAAACCGATACGTATGCCCTTTTAATCAATAAAAACCTGAAAGGTGTCCTTGGTAAAAGTTTGGAAGAGGAAACTTCGCGTGATCTATTCTTCGGAAAAATGCCGGCTGGTATATCCTTCGTCAACAAAAAAGCACTTTATATGACACCGAAAGGTTCAAAAAACATGGGCGTCCAGATTGTGAACGTACCAAAAGTGCAGGTTAAAATTTCAAAACTTTATGCCAATAACATTCTCAATTATGTCCGATCCAATCGATGGGAGGAATACGGATATGTTGGCGAAGAGTGGAAAGCCACCGGGACTTTCAACTACAACGGCGACGATGAAGGAAATTTCAGCGATGTGATTGTCAATAAGGTTGTTGAAACAGAAAATTTACCTAAAACGAAAGGAATTTCTGCATTAAATATTGCGCTACCCGATGATAATGGCCGCCGTGGCATTTATCTGGTTTCAGTAAATTCGAAGGAAGAAGCTTACCTCGGCGCGACTAAACTGGTTTCTATATCCGATATCGGTCTGATTGCGAAACAGGCAAAAGATGAGCTATGGGTTTTTGCGAATTCAATCAAAACCAATGAACCGCTTTCGAACCTTGAAATTACGTTAATCAGCAGCAATAACCAGTCCGTCTATACTGCGACGACAGACGGAGATGGGATTGCTCATATAGATAAATTAAGTGAAAAAGCACCCGGATTTAAGCTGGCCATGCTTACCGCGGGCAGTAAAGAAGATTTCAATTATTTGCTTTTAGAAGATACGCGCGTCGAAACCTCCCGCTTCGAAGTGGAAGGGCTTCGGGATAATACTTCTGGTTTGCAGGCCTTTATATACAGGCAGCGCGATATGTACCGGCCCGGCGAGACACTCCATTTTAATACAGTAGTACGAAATCAAAACTGGCATACTGCGGCGGAAATTCCGTTAAAATTACGTTTGGTCACACCCAATGGAAGAGAATTTCGTACGTGGCGAAAAAGTACAAACAAGCAAGGCGCAGTCGAAACAGAAGTTGCAATGGAAACCTCCGCGCTGACGGGAACTTATGTGCTGGAAGTTTACAATGCCAACGACGTATTATTGGCGTCACAATCTGTAAATGTTGAAGAATTTATGCCCGACAGGATCAGGGTTGATCTGAGCGGTGCGCAAAAAGAATATGTATCCGGAGCTACGATCTCACTGACTGCTACGGCTTTGAATTTATTCGGTCCGCCTGCCAGTAACCGGACCTACGAAATGGAATCGCAGCTGAAAAGAAAATCGTTTTCTGCACCTGCATATCCTGAATATACCTTCGATATTCCTGCTGAAACAACTTTTGAAAAAGAGCGCAGGCAAGGCATAACCAATGAACAGGGGCAGGCAACAGAGAGATTCCCGTTGACTGCCGCACTGAAAGATATAGGTGTTTTGGAAGGAAAGATTTACGTGACCGTTTTTGATGAAAATGGCCGCCCTGTAAATCGTCTGCATCATTTTGAAGTTTTCACACAAAACACCTTTTATGGCATTCATCTGCCCGATTCTTATGTCGGTGTAAATGCGCCGATTCCGATTGAGGTTGTGGGTGTTAATAGCAAAGGAACATTGCAAAACGGTATAAAAGCAAAAGTAGAAGTTGTTCGCCTGGAATATCAGACTGTGGTGGAAAAGAAAAATGAGCAGCTCACCTATACATCAAGAAAAAGTGAAAAAGTCGTTTATTCAAACCTGTTGAATTTGGCCAACGGGCGGAATACATTTCGTTATGTCCCGACTGTTTCGGGTGAATATGAAGTGAGAATCCGCAGGCCAGATGCAACCCATTACAGTGTCGCCAATTTTTACGCTTATGGCTCCGGTTTCACGCAATACTCTTCCTTCGAGGTGAGTAACGAAGGCAGAGTTTTGATGGAAACTGATAAGCCAAAGTATAAAATCGGCGAAACGGCGAAAGTATTGTTTAAAACTCCATTTGACGGAAGACTATTGGTTACTGTCGAGCGAAATCATGTTTTGGAGCACCATGTTCTGACGACAGAAAAAAAAGCAGCGGAATTGAAAATTAGTTTGAAAGAAGAGCATTTGCCTAACGTTTTTGTTACCGCAACGCTGATCCGTCCGCTTGATAATTCAGATCTTCCGCTAACCGTCGCCAATGGTTTTATTCCCGTTTTGGTGGAAGATGCAAAGCGAAATCTGGCAGTTTCGATAACGTCTGTGGATAAATCACGATCAAAAATCAAACAGCAAATCCGTGTTAAAACGCAACCCAATACACAGGTGACCATAGCAGTTGTGGACGAGGGAATTTTACAGATCAAGAATTTCAAGACGCCGGATATTCACGGATATTTTTATCAAAAACGCGCCTTGGAAGTTTCCAGTCATAATTTATATGCCTTGTTATTCCCAGAATTAAACATTTCCGGTACGTCCAGTTTTGGCGGTGATGGTTATGATCTTGAAAAACGTATTAATCCGTTAAGCAATGGAAGAACGGAGCTGGTTTCTTTTTGGAGCGGTCAATTAATGACAAACGGGAGCGGAGAAGCCACCTTTGATATCAACATTCCACAATTCAGCGGAGATTTGAGAATAATGGCTGTTGCTTACAAGGATAACGCTTTTGGATCGGCTACAAAAAATATGAAAGTTGCTGACCCTGTGGTGATCAGTGCAGGATTACCCCGCTTTTTAAGCCCGGGCGACGAGCTTGTTTTACCTGTAAATATCAGTAATACAGAACAAAAATCAACGAATGCCACGGTTACTTTACAAGTGAGCGGTCCGCTGAATACCGGAACCGCACCGATCGTTCAGAAAATTGTTATTCCTGCGGGAAAAGAATCAAGAGCAATATTTTCTTTAAAAGCCGCACAGGCAATTGGTATTGGAAAAGTGACTGTAAAAGTGAATGCGTTTGGGGAAACATTCACACAGCAAACGGATATCACCGTTCGCCCGGCTTCCCCTTTATTAAAAACAAGCAGCTCGGGATTGATCGCCGGTGGGCAGCAAGGAGCAATAAATCTTGCAAATAACTTTATTCCGGCGACCAGCAGCAGCCAGGTTATATTAAGCCGCTCACCTTTGGTTGCCGGCGGGGGAAAAGCTTTATCGACATTATTGGGTTACCCTTATGGCTGTCTGGAACAAACTATTTCAAAAGCATTCCCGCAACTCTACTTTGCCGACTTGACAAAAGCCATGGCAACGCCGGTTTATCTGGTCAAAACAGGAGAAAGCGATTTTAACCCGGTTACCAATGTTCAGCAGGCTCTTCGTAAAATTGAGTCGCAGCAGTTGTTTAACGGGGGCGCGATCATGTGGCCAGGCTCCTTAACCGAAGACTGGTGGACAACCGCTTATGCCGTTCATTTTATGGAAGAAGCACGGAGGGCAGGGTTCGAAATAAATCCTAAAACACTCAGTAAATCAATCGATTATCTCACGTCTAAAACCGGCACAACTGCAACACGAGAAATTGCTATTGCCAGTACGAATAACAGTTTGCCAAAAGAATCTGTTTCGCAGGTCCGAAAAACGGTCGCCCGAAGAGAAGCTGTTTATTCTTTATACGTACTTGCCCTGGCCGGATCTCCTAACCGGGCAGCAATGAATTATTATAAACAAAATATTCAGTTGCTGACCCTGGACGCACGTTATTTACTGGCAGGAGCATTTCAATTAATTGGCGATACGCGGAGTTTCGGAGCCATTTTACCGAAAAATTATGCTTATCAAAATGGAAGCATGGTCTCCGATGATAGTTATTCTTCTCCGCTGAGAAATCTGGGACTGGTTTTGAATACTTTATTGGAAACCGATGGTGACAATCTGCAAATAACATCACTAGGGCGCCAACTTTCAGCTGCAATTAATTCCACTCCATACATCAATACACAGGAGGCAAGTTTTGCAGTTTTGGCACTGGGGAAAATTGCGAAGAAAACTTCCGCTTCCACGGTTACCGGCTCAGTTAGCGTCAATGGTAAAAAAATGGCAGGTTTTGATGGTAAGGAGTTAAAACTCGCCAAAGGTATTAATAACCAGAAACTGACTGTCTCAACCCAGGGGAAAGGCGATTTATATTGGTTTTCACAATCTGAAGGGATGTCTTCAACAGGGGCATTTACGCAGGAAGATCTGGGAATGAGTATCCGCAGACAATATTTGACCAGGGATGGAAAACCGGTAACAATTTTACACCAGAATGATCTGGTTGTAGTAAAATTGTCACTTTTGAGTACTAGTGGTTTACCCATTGAAAATGTTGTTGTTACTGATTTGTTGCCCGCTGGTTTTGAAATTGAAAACCCCCGGCTCACTGATCCTCGTGATATGCCCTGGATCAAAAACGCAGCCATACCAACTTATTTCGATATCCGTGATGACAGGATCCACTTTTTTACAACGGCTGAGAAAAGGGAAAAATCATTTTATTATCAGGTCAGGGTTGTTTCAAAAGGAACATTTTTAGCTGGCCCGGCAGCAGCGGATGCGATGTATGAGGGGGAGTATCGGAGTTATTCGGGGGGAGGGAAGTTGAGGGTTGAATAAGGTCTTTTTTAACGCAATAGGCGCAATGGTTTTCGCAATGGACGCAACAATTTGGTATTTACACCTTTTGTTACCCGTCCGACGGTAGAAAAAACCGTCGGACGGGCCTCCGGTCGGACGGCTTTTTCGGCGTCCAACCGGTAAAAACCATCCCAGAATCGATATAAAAAAGGACTGTCCCGAAACGAGACAGCCCATTTAAATCACTATGGCGAAATTATATATTGTCTTTAATATTGTTTAAACTCTTATTTTTTGATGACCGCTTTTTCAACCAGCTCTTGCCACGCAGCAAGTTCCGGTGAACCTGGTTTACGTTTTCCAAAAAACTGATTAAACATAACACCTTCTTTATCAATCAGTTCAATACCCGTAACAATCCCGTCTTCTGTTGGTTTTCTAACAACCCACGCTTCATCGATTGCATCTTCACGCAGATGCAGGTTGAAGGCCGGATCCATAATATTCAGCCAGGGACCCATAACGAATATCTTGTTGATCGGTCCGGTATGGATTTGAATACAGTTTGGATTTGATACAAAAACCATAATCGGCAATGCTGTTTCCGAAGCGGCATCAAAAACAGCTTTCATACTTTCGGGTTTGATCTGATAAGCATATCCTTCCGGCGCATGGCGAAGTGCTTCTTTTCTTGATAATTTGTATTTACGTAAAAGTCCGAAAAACTCATGCGTATCTTTCAAATTCAACCATTCTGACTGAAATGCTGCTGTGTCAATGTCACCGGCCGGCTCCTCCGCTTTTTTCTCTGGCTTCGTGGCCGTTAATGCCATTCCGTCCTGATCTGCTGCACGGTATTTTTCTACCAAAGCGTCATAGGCTTCTTTGTTGCTTTGCTCAGTCAGGTAAATTTTATGTGCCGCATCACCGAAACTATTGAAAAACTGCAAGCTGTAACGATCTCCCTCATGAACCGCAAAACCAAACTTCCAGTCGCCAAGAAATAGTCGCAGGTCAATATCCGGACCTAAAACCAAACCGACATGATTATTGAAAGACACATTTTCATAAACACCCTTGCGCTCATGTACCACGTGGTCATTACGCGTAAGTGCCATCACATAACCCAGCGATTGAATTTCTTTTAGTAATTCACGAAAATCTCCTTCGAGCAAAATTATATTGTCACCAAGCCCAGTGGCCAGCAAATCTGCCTCCGTTGTATCCAATTCCCTTGCCGCGTCACGAATGCGTGTCTTAGGATTTTGGACTTTAAATTCTGCCCAGCTTTCTTTCAGGGCCGCACGGTTAGACGCTACTAATGTCTTCATAGTGAATGGTTATTTGATACGGAGATATTTATTTTATTCGAATTTATTTAAATCATAACAACAGGACTGCCCTCAGGAATGATCACCGGGAAGGGCGTATCATCCGGCTGGATTATTCTGACCGAAACACCAAAAGCATCCCGGATATGGTCACCTGTAAGAACTTCGGCAGGTGTTCCGATCGCAAACATTTTACCATTTTTCAACATCAAAATACGGTCTGCATATTGCAGGGCAAAATTCAGATCATGAACCACTGCAATAACTCCATACCCTTTTTGCGTCATTTCTCTGGCGAGCTGAAAGGTTTCATACTGGTGTAGCAAATCCATTCCGGAAGTAGGTTCGTCCAGCAAAATAAGCCCTTCTTTCACTTCCCAGATCTGTGCCAAAGTTCTGGCTAACTGAACTCTCTGTTGTTCACCTCCCGAAAGCGTCGGGTATAACCTGTCTTTAAAATGGATAATTCCTACTTTTCGCAGACAATGATCAACGATTGACAAATCCCGCTGCGACGGCTTGGAGTCATAAAAAGGATAACGGCCCATCAGAACGATTTCATGTACAGTAAAGGAAAGCGTGATGACATTTTGCTGCGCCAGTACTGCTCTTTTTTGCGCCAGTTCTCTTAAATTATACCTTTTTAAATCTTTCCCCCGGAGAGAAATTTTACCGGTTGTTGGCGATAATTCTTTGGCCAAAAGTTTCATCAATGTCGATTTCCCGGCACCGTTCGCGCCAACAATCGCCCAAAACTCACCCGGCTTTGCCTCGAAACTGATATTCTCCAAAAGAGACTTATTCTTCACCGCAAACTGAATATTCTCAACCTTCATCATACACGGCTGCGTTTTTGATTCCAAAGAAGATAAAGGAAAAATGGAGTGCCTAAAATGGCAGTGAGGATACCAATCGGGAGTTCTGCCGGAGCAACAATCGTTCTTGAAATCGTATCGGCCAGCGTCAGCACGATCGCCCCGCCAAAGGCAGAACCTACAAGAAGATATCTGTTATCTGGCCCGAAAACACTTCGAATAATGTGCGGGACCACCAGTCCGACAAACCCTATTGTTCCAGCTACGGCCACCGAAGAACCGACAGCGAGCGTTGCCAATATGATAACCGACCGTTTTAAAATCTTCATATTTACCCCCAAATGAGCGGCCTGGCTTTCGCCTAAAACCAGAAGATTCAGAGATTTTGCTAGGTAAGGCATAAATATAATGCTGATACCTACAAACGGAGCAACAGCAATAACAGTCGTCCAGTTTGCTCCGCCCAGACTACCCAGCGTCCAGAAAGTTATTGTTCTCAATTGTTCATCCGTTGCCAGATAAGTCATAAGACCGGTCAGCGCGCCGACAAAAGCGTTGATCGCAATGCCACATAAGAGCATCGTCGTCACGCCACCATCGCCTGTCATTTTGGAAAGCTGATAAACGATCAGTGTTGTCAGCGCCGCACCGACAAAAGCTGCGAAAGAAAGTGTATAGGCACCGGCATATTCATTGATAATTCCGAAAACTTTTATGTTGATCATGATCACAATCACCGCAAAAAGCGAGGCACCGGAAGTAACCCCAATCAATGTCGCGTCTGCAATCGGATTTCGAAACAGACCTTGCAAAGCGGCTCCGGCGATGCCTAAACCCGCTCCTACCAATATTCCCAGACAAACTCTCGGCAGACGGATCACCCAGAAAACGATTGATTTTTGCTCTTCCAAAACCGGCGTCTCAATAAGGCCAATTTTATTGGCAACAATTCCTGCTATCTCAGCATAAGAGATTTGTAATGCCCCTGTGCTCACGGAAAATAATCCGCAAACCAGTAACGCAACACCCAAGATCAGGATAACCCAACCCGGCGAAACCGGCTTTTTAAAATCCTGACCTGCTTTTTGAGATACTTTGGTCTCTTCTTTAGTTATCGTTTCTTCTACAAACATTACCTGACCTTTTGCGCTAGTTCCAAAGCAGCCTTTCCCAAACGCGGACCAAAGCCGGTAAGATACTGGCCATCCATTGACACAATTTTTCTATTTTTCCCTGCATTAGTATACGCAATACCGGGCACTTTCAACAATCCATCGATTCCATCAACACTTTCCAAACCACTTGAAAATAAAACAAGCACGTCGGGATTTGCAGCCAGTAGTGATTCGGAAGTTAAGGGCTTGAAATCTGTAAAATCTGTTACTGCATTTTTATGGCCGATTAAGGAGAACATTTTGTCCAGCGATGTATTTTTTCCTGAAACCATTAAAGTCCCTGTTCCTCTCGCATAGATGAAAAGCAGTTTTTTGGGAGCAGCTGTTTTTGGAAGTTTTGCCATATCCGACTTTAAAGATTTAATCATTTTTTCAGCCTGCGGTTTGGCATTAAAATACGCTCCCATCTCCCGTATCAGATTAATTGTGCCCTCCTCAGAAAATTCCTGTTTAAAGGTGACAACCTTTTTTCCGGTACTATTCAACTGTTTAAGCACATTTGCAGACATCATGCTCTGATCGCTCGTAACGATCACATCCGGGTTTAACGCTAAAACTCCCTCTGCTGAAATGCTTCTGTTATGTCCTACTTTCGGCAACTTTTCCAGCGAGGCTGGATAAGTACTCGTAACATCCACCCCCACAATTTGTGATTCCAGACCTAAACCAACCAGAATTTCGCTCAAAGTCCCACTAACTGAAACGATACGCTGGGGTTTCGCCGCAATACCCAGCTTAGGATCTAGCAGCAGAAAAAAGCTGAGAACCAACACAGAAATCACTTTGGATAAAGTTGTTGTACGCATGATTGTATTCATTCTTTTTTACGTGAAAATATCTGGTCGATCTCTAATGCAAGCAGCGTTTCCTGAAAAAGTCCTTTTATCTCTTCGACTTCCTCATCATTGAACGAGAGCATAAAATTCGGGATGGGCGATGGCAAAAGATGGTTTCTGCCATGCGGCAAAGCAGTGTTCATCGTGTGAAATTGATGCTCGTCGTAGAGGACTGAATGAAATCCGTTCAGGCCATCTTCCGAAAAAATGAAAAGCGCATTCCCAAATACAAAATTGTAATGATCGCAGCAGCGGCACTGACCTATATAACCGTTTTTCGACTGACTTAAAATCCGCAATGACGAATAATCGTGCGAGGAATTATGCATAAGTAGCTTGAATTAAGTGCCCTGAGATCTTTTAAATAGTTCGGAAATCTATTTTGTCAAAAGTTTATGCTGACAAATATACAATTTTATTTAGACCAAGTATAAACAATAATAAAAAAATAGTTTTCTGTCCCTTCTACTTATTGAAAAGTGCTTTTATATCGTATCTTGACTACCATCCGAAATCTTTTGAATCGCCGCAACGAAAGTTTTTCCCGTAACTCTTAATTCCTAAACATTCGTAAAATTGAAGAAGCTATTTACCAACCTGACATTCTGGGTTCTTACTGCCATTACTGCCGGGGCGTTGCTGGGTCATTATGATCCTGAAACCGCAGTAAAAATGGATGTCCTGGGCAAAGGTTTTATCTCAATCGTCAAATTATTCATCAATCCCATCATTTTCCTGACCATCACCCTGGGGATTATTGGCATGGGTGATTTGAAAAAAGTCGGTAAGGTTGGTGCAAAAGCACTTCTTTATTTCGAAGTTGTAACAACCATGGCACTTATCGTTGGCGTAATCGTCGCCAATATTCTTCGGCCCGGCGATGGCGTGGTGACTACAAATCTTCAAAAAGGTGATATCTCGGCGTATGCCTCCAAAGTGCATGATTTCAGCTGGCTTCAATTTTTTCTGGATAATGTCACTTTGCAGGTTCTCGTTGCTTCGCTGGTTCTGGGTACCGTTCTGAGCAAATATTCGGGTAAGGATCTAATCATAAAATGGCTCAGTTATGCTTCCAAATACGTTTTTAGAGCTCTGCATATTGTAATGATTTTCGCTCCGATCGGTGCTTTCGGAGGAATGGCGTTCACAATTGGAAAATACGGAATACATACTTTACTACCATTGGCAAAACTGATGGGAACGGTTTATCTGACCATGGCCATTTTCATTTTCGGTGTTTTAGGATTAATCCTTCGCTCGTACAAAATCAGTATGTGGGGTTATCTGAAATATATTCGTGAAGAGTTGCTTATCGTTTTAGGAACCTCTTCGTCTGAGGCTGCTCTCCCATCTGTCATGGAAAAACTGGAACGTATGGGATGTTCAAAACCTGTTGTAGGATTAGTGATTCCGGCGGGTTATTCATTCAATCTGGATGGAACAACCATATATCTTTCCATGGCCACGATTTTTTTGGCGCAGGTATTTAATGTTCATTTGACAGCAGGACAAATCCTTTCTGTTATTGGTATTTTGATGGTTACCTCCAAAGGAGCGGCCGGCGTTACGGGCAGTGGATTTGTCGTGCTTGCTTCCACGTTGACAGCCATAAAAGTTATCCCACTGGAAGGTCTGGCCTTATTACTAGGCGTTGACCGCTTCATGTCAGAAGCGCGTGCGATCACCAACATTATCGGGAACGGTGTGGCGACGATCTGGCTGGCTAACAATGAGAAAGAGTTCGATCGCGACAAAATGAATTATGCTTTCGCAAATGTTAGAGAAACGGAGAATATTGTAACGGACAATTTGACGGATGTTACACAAGAGGCTGGTAAATAACCAGTTAAAAGTGTCAGGCTGTGAAATGCATTTGCTTTCGGCACATCCGCAATTGACCAAACAGGCTATTCAAGCCATAATGCAATACGCGGCTGTTAATTGGTAAATGAACCAGTTACTTTGCTGCTTACAGACCTTTGTCGCCTCTTGCGTAACATAACAGGAATCAACACAACTATTGCAAGACTAAAAATGTAAATACCAACCTGGCCAATTCCTGTTTCAACCGGCTCGGTATTGCCAACCAATACCATTCCTGCCCAGGAATACGGCAACTGATCGCTTTTCGAAGCCGTATTCAGCCATTCGATCTGAGCTTTCTGTAATGCCAAATCCAAAGGAAGCCCTTTATCCAACTGCTTGTAGAACAATTCAGTCAACTCATAAATAGCTTTATTTTCTACACTCCATAAGGTTGTGAGCGTTGAGGGGATACCGATACCAGCAAAACCTCTTGCAAGACTAAAAACGCCTTCACCTTTTTGGTTTTTCCCGACACCGGTACGGCAGGCTGACAAAACCATTAATTGCGTTTTTGATAGTACAGAAGACGGAAGTTCTGATAGCCTCAACGTCGAGTCAGCAAAATACAAGGTTGGCTCAATATCAGAACTATCTGCGCTTGCGTGGGTCAAAAGCTGTATAATTTTATAATCTGAGAGCTCCTCCAAAAAAGCTTTACGGGACGCATTTGCTTCGGTGAGCATTTTAGGGAAATAGAAATGTTCGCTGATCGCCTTCAAAGAAATTTCTGATCCGGGCAAAGATGCTTGTTTAAGTTTTGGCGAAAAGGTAACCGGAGCAATACCTAAAAATGTATTTGTCGAAGGTAAAGCACTTTTCTGCCGTGTCGTTTTAGTCAGAAATCCCGCAGAATATGTATAGCTAAACGCATATTTCCGAACCAAAAACTCCGGCTTGGAAGGGGAAAAACTTAAACTCTCGAACGGCAAAAAATTACCATCAGGAGAAATGATGATGCGATCTGCCTCAACAGCAAAAGGTGAAAATAATAGTTGATACAACTTGTTCGAAACCGCCAGATAACTTCCAAATTCTTTGTTTTGCTTTTGTCTGCTACCTAATAGGTTTTGAAACTCTTGTGTATACTGCAAATATTCTTTAATACTTATTCGTTTTAAAATGCTTTTATTCAAGCTAATACCCAAACCATATACAGCACTATCACCTACGAAATAAGAAATAAAAGTCTGACCTTCGGGGATTACCTTCGTTCTTAAATCCTTCAAGTCCGGCACCCGGTTATTGTATTTATAAGCGTAATACTGCGGGTTGTGCTTTTCCAACTGTTGGATAAATGTTTGCTGTTCATCCTGCGCGTTGAACAATTCACTTCTGATAGTGGCATATTCTTTCGAATCAGACTTCGTTTCGCTTAACTTAATTTGAAGATTTGCCAGTTTTTGTTTGATCAATTTTTCTTTTTCCGCGTCCTTTTCAGTCAACTGCTGGTTTGCTCCAAGCTCGTTCAATTGGTCATTAAGCAAAACCGTCCTGCTCTTTTCGAAGAAATGAAAAGCATTAACAGGATCATTTAATAAATAACAAGTCTCAATGGCATTTTCATACATCCTTTTTGTATTGTCCCTCCAAAAAAGTTTCGATACTTTTCCAGTATGTTCCCAACGCATGTAGTCAATCATTGTATCTGCCAACATGTACGTTTTGAGCGCATATTTCAATTCTTTCTTCGATGTGTTTTTATCTTTTGCATAGCTTAATAATATATTTCCCTTATCCATCACCATGGTAAGTAAATATTCCTTTCTGGCTGCAATCTTCATTAATGAAGCAGGTGGATTATTTGATCTTGAGCCTGATGAAGTAAGATTTAATAATAAAAACGCCTTATCAAAATAGCTCAGTGCCTTAGTCCATTCCTTCTTCTTTGACACCGCCATAGCAATATCATAATTGACGAGTGCCTTATGGTATGGATCAATCTGTACAGGTAACGATTTGTTATAATACTCTGTGGCATTGTCATATTGTCCGGCCGAGAAATACATATAACCCATGTTTGTGTATAAATAAACCGGGACTTTCTGCTTCTGAAGCTCACAAAGGCGTATAACTTTATTGTAAAAATGAATTGCTGAATCTAACTTATTGATCGAACTATAATTTGTTGCCAAATATTCATAAGTACTGATTTGCTCATTAGGACGGTTCAATTTTTTTGCTAACGCTATCGCTCCATACGCAATAGCGTTAGACTCTTTGTATCGTTTTAATTTATGGAAAGAGTAAACTTTTTCTATCGACAATTCAAGTGCCGCAAACGAATCTTGCATACCATTTGCCAGTAAAATACCTTTTTCCAATGCAATAAGTGCTTTTTCATAATCACCCGACGAATTGTTGATGTAGGCCAGTTTGAGGTAGCTTTTTACCTGAAAGTTCCGATGACTATTATCCGTTTTTGATCTTACAATAGCTTCAAATATTGACTCGGCTTTTATATATTCGTTGGCATACAAATAACATTCTCCAATCAAAAACTGCACCTTGGGTTTAGAACTTATCCTGGTGTCTCCCTGAGGTTTCGAAAAAACAGCATTCGCCATTTCGTAAAAATTCAAAGCCTCCTTTTTACGATTAGTCCACGAATTGACAACTCCCCGGCGCTGCAAAAGCAGACCGAAAATTGAGTCCGGCTTCGCACCGCAGGCTTTCCATTGATTATACCAATCAGTCAAAAGTTTGTCCTGCGCTGCCAAGCCGGAGTCGTCGATATTCGGATCAAGCGGCTGACTTACATTGAGCCATATTTTTGTAAAATCAGGGCATTGAGCAACTACTTGCCCGGTAAAGAGCAATATTAATACAGAAAAAAAAATCGAGTTAAATTCGTTCTTTTTCCTCATCGACATCAGAGGTTATAAAACAACCGTTTCTTACATATTTACTCAGATTATTACTACGCGAAATAAACACGTTACCTCCTAAAAATTCGGTTTTACCTTCCGATACATGATTGGAACGCACCAATTTTCCGATCGCATAGGCCGTTGCGTATGACGTACCTCTTATTACATGGTCTACTCGTCTCAATGGCTCGGGAAAAGAGCCGTCGCGACCAGCTGTAATTGCCACGTCGACATATTTTTTTGAATAATTTTCATATGGCTGAATTTCAAATAACTTCGATCCGTCATTTGAATCAATTCTTCTAGTGAACAAAGCCGTCGTTACCGTAAGAACCTTCTCGAATCCCAAACTATAACAAGCCGGATAATGCTCCGCATCAGATTTTTTAGTCAATTCGTGCGGTCTGAAATTATCCTCAAAGTCACCGCTGTTTCCTGCAGCGGCGACAAACCAGATTTTCCTTTTTTCAAACTTGTACATATATGTGGTGAACTCTGCAACTTCAGTTCCATAAAACCCCCAGCTTGCATTGATGATTTCCACCTCCGGATGATAAAGTACGTAGTCAAAAGCGCAAAAAATGTCAAACAGCAAGCCAATACCCCGATAATCATGTGTTTTTAAAATCATTAACCGCACGTCCACATTTTTCTCATAGTCACATCGATCAGTTTTTGTATACCTTTGGCATTGTTGCGCCAAAATTGCCGCAATACGTGTTCCGTGTTTGTGGGTAGCATCATCATCAAAAGGATTATTGTGCTGGGAAGGCTTCAATAAACTACCGGTCCCCACGAAATTCCAGCCTATTAAGTCTTTTTGTAGTGGGAGAGAGATTTCTTCTTCGTTAAACCACAACGGGCAGTTGGGTTCAGGAAATGCCGACATGGTCCAGTCATATCGAAGATCTATTCCGGTATCCAGGATTGCGACTATTGGAGAGTTTGTGTGAGTTTCATTATGCTCTTTGGCTTTTCCTAACCAAAATTCTGTAAGAGGCACGCAGTGGTCCACAGCCAAATGTGTATAAACCCCTTCCGAGAAATTTTCTATGTTTCTTGTAGAGCCATCACTTGTTCTTGTAGGATCATGCGCCTGAACACCGCCATAACTTGTTCTGGTCGGATCGTGCGCTTGTGGCAAGGAATCCGAAGTTGTCGTTACTATGTTACAACCAATGGTCTCAAATTCAATATCTTCATCGCGATTTTTCCAACTCCCACTCTTGAACTTGTGAAGATCTATTCCTTGTAGCAATAGCAACCCCGGACGCCATAGACTCTGTCCTATAACTACAACTTCAATACCTAAAAGTTCTATTCTCTCTTCTCTTTTTTCCTCTATTGTCCTAAGTCTTTCTTCTTCCTCTGTTTTACTTTCTACTTCGTCCTTTATTTTACTTTCTATTTCTTCCTGTTTCTCCTCTTCTCTTTTACTGGCGTCATCTAGTTTCGTACCTTTTGGAAAAAGCCTAATAATATCTCCAACTTTTAGAGAAGTATTTTCTATGCCATTTGTGGAAGCTTTGAATATTTGTTGATTTGCGACAACGACCCGTCGCTCATCTTCCGGGTCAAGGATATAGTGGTTTCTGTCACGCTCGAAACTGTTGAGATATGACAATAGGCTTGTGGGAACAGCGGCTCTTAAAGGTTTTGCACTCATGATTTGGGGATGGGGTTAAATTTAAGTATGCATTTGTTATTTTACCCACTTCACAGCCTCCTCCTTTCCGTCCAAGTTACTATCAATTACCTCCTCCAACAAGCTGTCCGCCAATTTCTTATCTAACGGCAAACCTCGCTGAATATGAGCAATCGCTTCATAAAACTTTCCCGGATTTGAGAACAGATTTTCTTGTTCTCCAAGCTGATGAAAGTAGGTAATCGCTTTGTCGTAATTTTTAAGTTTAAGGGAAACAATCCCTGCAAGTTTTTGTGCCTCGGCGTTTTCAGGATCCCGTTTCAAAATAACTTCCACCTGATTTTCGGCATTGCCATATTCACCGTTATTGTAGGCATTAATAGCTCGCTGCAAGCTATCAGCCTCAGCATCCATCTGCACACTCAGCGTTGAAAAGTTTTTTTCGACGTATGCGCTCGCCAACAATTCTCTGTCCTGAGTTCCTGATTTCAGGAAAAACCAGCCAAGTCCCAAAGCAATCAGGATGACTGCCGCAGAAGCATAATAAATCAATTGTCTGGTCATTGTTTTTGTTTCAACAACACCTAATTTTTGCCATGCTGCATGCCGCTCCATGAGCTCTTTTTCGCGGGTATTCTGTTTTGCAACATCCTGTGTTACCAAATAAAACGCAACAGATTCGGCCAGTTCAGGACTTGATTTCAAATCTTCCTCAAACTTTTTCCGCTCCAGCTCTGGGAGCTGCTGCTTAAAATAATCGTCTATTCGCTCTTCCATAATCTGATTTGTTCGCCACTAATCATTTTTACCCCCTTTGTACAAATCGCGCAACTTTTCAAGACATCTTAGGCGACTTGTCTTCACCACGGCTGCCGACTGATAACCCATCTCAACAGCAATCTCCTGATCCATATATCCTTCACCCCAGGCTTTGATCATTTGCTGACATTTCTCGCCGAGTTCACGTAACCGGTTATGTAAAAGTTCTATATCATACTGATCGATAAGTCTCTGCACAATGCCACGTGATTCGTCGGGGAGCATATTGACATAATCGTCCAATGTTTCGCCATGATGAATCTGTTGACGATTAGTCGCATTTTTACGCAGCAGGTCAACACATTTGTTAGAAAAGATCTGATTTAAATACGTTTTTAATGAAGAATGCCCCTTGAAGTTCCCGTTTTGAATGTTTTCTATAACCGTAAGGATCGTATCGGAATAAACCATCGAGCATTCATCATGCGAAAGCTTATGTTTCCACTCACCTCCGCGGATCAGATACATATATTTTTCGTAAAGGCGATTTTCAGAAAAGCGGCGTTGGCCGTTGTCGGATAAAATCCCCTCAATCAGATCATCATCAGAGAACTTTTTTTGAAAGAATGGCATAGTGCTAGGCGGATACTTGATGGAAATATACGTAAAATCAAGTGTTTTTAACAACTATGTATCAGCAGTTTAAGGATTATAAAAATGTTTCTATTCAACAGATAAAAAAAATTCTAAAATCATGTTACCAAAATAGCTTTCGCCGACGACTAAGCTTCTACATTATCGCTTCCCAGCCTTTCCGGCCAGTGTGCAATAATGTTGGGGTAAGGCAATTTCCTTTTAAACATTGCCAGATTTTATCTGTTAAACTCTTACTATTATGGTAGATCAAGCAATTACCAGCAAACTGACAGCCAGTAAAACAACACTGGCCGTTAAGGTTCGTCCGTCCGTGACCAAAGATCAGATCAACGAAATTTTGGAAAGAATTTACAAAGAAAGCGGATGTGCCGCCTGTGGACTAGGTGGACGGGACCTCTTCATTGGAATCGATGATATCCTGATCGATCGTGAGCGATTCGGTAGAGCATTAAAACTGGAATCCGTCGTCGATTTCAAAATTCTGAATGGTATCGAGGTCAACCAACCATTCTGATGAAACGGATCAAGATTGGAACTACTTATGAAGGAGGCCGTCCCGATTTTCTGGAAAAACTTCTTTCCGTTGTAGACTACCTCGAATTCAGTCCCGATTCTCTGGCCACTTCTCGAAAAGGAGTGGCCAGTATTAATCCTGAAAAGCTTGAAGAACTAAAAAGAGTTAATGACAAAATTGACCTTCTGGTTCATGGCGTCGGTTTATCAATCGGCTCTTACGACGGTGTTTCGAAAAACTATCTGAATCTTCTGGACGAACTTTTTAGAAATCTTGACTTAAAATGGCATAGCGAGCACCTGGCTTATATGTATGTTGACGGCGTAAATCTGGGCACCATGGTCACGTTACCCCGAAATGCTGAAACACTTGATATGGTATGCGATCGTGTTGATAAAATTCAGGATCGTTACAACATTCCCTTTTTGCTGGAAAATGTGGTCAGCCTTATTCCGGAATATCATAGTAATTATTCACATGCAGATTTTCTGAACAGAATTTGTGAACGTACAGGATGTGGTCTGATTCTCGACATATACAATCTGGAATGTGATGCCTTTAATCATGGATTGAATATCGAATTATTCCTTAATGAGCTGAATTTCAATCATATCAAAGAATTTCATATCGCCAGTGGTTTTATGGACAGCGGCTTCATGACAGACATCCACGCCGGGCTTACGAGCGATGCCACCCTTGACTTAACCCACCAGGTTATAGAACGCTACCAACCACAAAACCTGGAAGCGATCACCTATGAATTACTTGACGAGTTTGTTGACCGCGTCGGGCAAGAAGCCATTCTAAATGAACTTAAAAAATTAAAAGTTCTGTTTTATGAAAAATCACCTGCCACTTGCTGATCTTCAAAAGAAGATACTTGGTCTTGTAAAAGACAATTATTTGCCGGAATGTGGGGATGAAGCTTATTTTCACTCTGTAGCGAAATCACCAAATCTACAACTCGTTCGCGCGATTGCATTATGGTGGCGCCAAAATCATCTGGAACGATACTGCTTTTTCACTTCCCGGTTTCTAAAAGCTACCGGGCAAATGGAAACGACCACTGCACGATACTTTCAGGCCAACAATCACTCCTCGTTTATCGAAGAAATCGGTCCGCACTTTTTGTCCTGGCTTTCGAAAAACACAATTGGTCTCACCTCAATTATTGCCCGCTTTGAGCTGGGAATGATCGCCATCAACAGAAATGAAGTTTATGAGGACGAATTCGTATGGCCTTGCGATCCGTTTTCAATTATATACGGACTAGTTCAAAATGATTTATCCAACCAATCAATTCAGTCCGGCACATTTTCCATGACACTTTCTGATAAAATAATCGGGTCATTTGAAGTGGAAGAAATTACGTCCATTTCACTTTCAGGCAATTCCCCCTTACCTTTGAAGATATAATTATCACAATCAAAGGAAAGATGATAAATCAGGAAACTAGCACATTGGCCCGGTCTGAACGGGTTTTTATAGGAGAAGAATTTGATCTGAAAAGCTGGGGCGATCTTCAGCCGTTTTATGATAATCTAAAAGCCCGGGAAATAAATTCTGTTTCAGACCTGCGTCAGTGGTTTTTAGACCGGAGTGAACTTGAATCATATTTGTCAGAAAATTTTGCATGGAGATATATCCGCCAGACTTGTGATACTGCAAACACAGGCTTGATCAACGCGTTGCAGTTTTTCATTACAGAAATTCAGCCAAAACTTGCAGAATATGGAAATGAGTTGGATAAAAAAGCTGTGGAAAGTAAATACCTGAACGAGCTGACAGATCAGGGGTTTTCGATTACAATTCGTGGTATGAAAAAAGCCATTGAATTATTCCGCGAAGAGAATATTCCGCTGCAAACGGAAATGCAAACCGAAGAACGGCGTTACGGTGCCATTGCAGGTGCTATGACGGTCACGCTCGATGGCGAAGAAATGACTTTGCAAAAAGCATCAGACCGCCTGCAGTCCACGGACAGAGCAGTTCGTGAAGAGGCTTGGCACGCAGTAGCGGAAAGACGTTACCAGGATCATGAAGCGCTGGATGAATTATTAAATAAATTGGTAACCCTGCGGGATCAGGTTGGAAAAAACGCTGGATTTGATAATTATCGCGACTATATGTTCGCGGCAATGGGCCGTTTTGATTACACGCCACAAGATTGCTTTAACTTTCACGCCTCGGTGAAAGAAGCCGTTGCGCCGTTGTTAAATGATATGGCCAATAACCGGAAAAGTGCTTTAAAAGTTGACCAACTTCGTCCATGGGATACGAAAGTTGACCCAAAAGGGCTGGCTCCATTGAAACCATTTAACAGTGGTGAAGAGTTGCTTGATAAAACAATCCGTTGTTTCAGCCGTCTTGATCCATTTCTTGGGAAGTGCCTCCAGATCATGAAAAACATGAAACATCTGGATCTGGAATCAAGGAAAGGAAAAGCGCCGGGCGGCTATAATTATCCATTGGAAGAAATCGGAGTTCCGTTTATTTTCATGAACGCGACATCCAACCTTCGCGATATGATCACTTTGCTGCATGAAGGCGGCCATGCTGTTCACTCGCTGGTTACGCGGGATCTTGCCCTAAATTCATTCAAGCATACGCCATCAGAAGTTGCTGAACTGGCTTCTATGTCGATGGAGCTTATTACGATGGATTTTTGGGATGAATTTTTTGATAACGAAAACGACCTTCGCCGGGCAAAAATCCAGCATCTGGAATCTATCATAGAAACCCTTCCCTGGGTTGCGACCGTTGATAAATTCCAGCACTGGATGTATGAAAACCCGACGCATACCGCTGACGAACGAACCGATGCCTGGGTAAGAATTTACCAAGAATTTACGGATGAAGTATTGGACTGGTCAGGGCTGGAATCATTCCGGAAATATTTATGGCAGCGTCAGCTTCATATTTATGAAGTTCCATTTTACTATATAGAATACGGTATTGCACAATTAGGCGCGATCGGTGTTTGGAAAAACTACCGCGAAAATCCGGAAGAAGGCCTGAAAGGATATCTTGATGCGCTCAAACTAGGTTACACTGCGCCAATTACTGAAATATATGCAGCGGCAAATATTCCGTTTGATTTTTCCAGGGAATACATCACCGAACTCATGCAATTTGTGCGTAATGAGTTAGAACGATTAAAAATTTGATAATTCATTTCCGAACCATTTGGTGGTTATGGAAAAGGCGGTTATTTTTGTGCGTATTACTATGAACAGCAGAGAGATGAAATTCAGTAAAATAGCCGCTTTTGTGGCATGCGTAGCATTATTATCTTCTTGTGATTATCAAAAATATAACCACAAAGAACAAAAAGACCTAAATGCAGACAATCAGTATGTTTACGGAGTAAGCCCTGATTCTTTGCCACGTCAGATGGCTAACAAATACGAAGCAAATCCTGAACTTGAACCACGTGTTGAAGCAATTCGCGCTAAGTTATTCAGTGGAGCTGGTAGTGCCGTAGTAAAACAATAATACTGTCTCCTAACAGGTTAAGATTTCATAAACAGGATATCCTCATTTTTGAGGATATCTTTTTTTGTGCCTGGCAATTTCAGTTTATGTCAGCAGGATATAGATACCTTCGGTGAAGTAATAAACAATATACAAAAGGGATATTGTCAGCATTGAAAATGCGCTCAAATAAAATGTCAGTTTTGATTTTTCTTTCACAAATTTCAATCCTGCATACAAAATCCAGATAATCGGGAAGAATGCCTGAAGAAATAATCTCGACTGAAAGCAAACCCAGACATTGTATTTCAGGCCGGCAACGATTACAAGTAAGATGCTCATCAGTAATATACTTAACCACGCAGCCTCTTCCAATGCTTTTTTAAAACTTTCGCTATTTTTTGTTTTTAATTTTCCTAAAAAACTAAAAACAGATAGTGATTTTAAGAACGCCCCCAACAGGATCAAAACGGATGGAATAAGTCCGACGATGTAAATAACACTTCCGATATACTTAAAGGAAGTTCTTGATCCTAGTTCAAAACCATTCAGCGGTTCGCAAAATTTGTACCAAAAAGTCGCGTAAAAGATAATTGGGTATACATGTTCCAGCATCGGATCTCCCTGAAAATACGTGGGATATTTGACCAGCTGTTTCAGGTTAAAGTATAAAATACTTTTAATACCGATAAAAGTGTTTGCGGGCATGTAATAGAAGAAGTCGATATTGTGCGCGATCAACCGGTGTTCTGCATAATAATTTTCCAGATACTTGTAGGACCCAACGACTAGTGTTATGATTCCAAAAAGAAAAATTCGTCCTACAATCGTTTTAACCGGCAGATTCTTTTTCCAAAGTGACAAAATTACTACGAGTCCAAGAGACGGTCCGAAAGCCAGAAATGTTCCCTTCGTAAGTAGTCCGAGACCTAGTAAAACAGCAAGGAGTAACTCATTCCTTAAAGCCGGTTTTTGGATATATTGGTGAAGTACGTAAAAGATACAAGTCCCCAGAAAATAGGCTAGTGTATCATTTGAAACATATAAAGAGAATGTAACAAACGAATGTAAAAAAACAGCAAGCAAAAAGGCCACATTTCTGACCACAACATCCGGTAACAGGTTTTTACATAAAATATAAAGCAGATATAAATTTCCACATGCGAGCAAAAGCGAAAATATCTGGGTTATTTTCTGGCTATGAATATTGTCAAAATAAAAAAATGGCAGTGCGAGTATATAATAAAGAGGAGGGTGCATAGCGCAAAAAACCTCTCTCGTTAAGGGAAGCCTACCTTTTTCAAGAATAAAATTAATTACTTCGCCGTGAGCATCGACGCCAAAACCGGGTAATGTGCTATACAGAAAAACCCGAAGTATAATACCGGCAATCAATAAATAACTTAAAAAGCTATCTTTACCAAAAGCGGCAGTCATTTGTCCAAACATATATTACTTAAAATCACCAAAAAAAATCAATGGCACAATGCCTTTTCCGGAAGCCGGTTAGCAGCTTCGGGATATGGTAGGTATGTTATAATAATTCTTATGACGGAAGCTCAGATACTTCTTTGTTGAATGCTGAAATAAAAAGCTTTTTATGAGGAGGGAGAATATTTTGTAAAACTATGCAAGTAGGAACTAGAATAGAAATTTTTCTGTCAAATAGGTTATTTTTTTTGCAAACGGTTAATTTTTTTCGTCGAACAACCAACCGAAGGTTACTTTTTTGGTAAAATGAAATGTTATTTCGCAGCCGCTTAAGAAACCAGTTGGGATAATTGTCTGTTTTTATTTTACTTTACATCCTATATTATACACATCTGAATATAGTATTATTTTAATACCACATTTTAAAACAGAATTTAATACTTAATATGAATATAGCATTAGTTACCGGCTCAGCCGGATTGATCGGAAGCGAGTCTGTTGCTTTCCTTGCTGATAAGTTTGACCTGGTTATTGGAGTTGATAATAATTTACGTGAATATTTCTTCGGAGCAGACGGAAACACTGCATGGAATAAAAGCCGTATTGAATCTGCCTACGCTAATTACAAACATTACTCTGCTGATATTCGTGAAGTTAGCCAACTGGAACCGATCTTTAAAGAATACGGAAACGATATCAAATTGATTATCCATGCTGCCGCACAACCGAGTCATGACTGGGCTGCGCGTGAACCGTTTACCGATTTTGGTGTAAATGCGGTTGGAACGCTGAATATGCTGGAAATGACGCGTCTTCATACACCTGAGGCTGTGTTTATTTTCACTTCAACCAATAAAGTATACGGAGATAACCCGAACTATCTGCCTCTTGTTGAGCTGGAAACGCGTTGGGAAATCGACGAAAGTCATCCGTATTTCAAAAACGGTATTGACGAAAAACATAGCATTGACCATACAAAACATTCGATCTTTGGCGCATCGAAAGTAGCTGCAGATATTATGGTGCAGGAATATGGCCGCTATTTTGGGATGAAAACGGCTGTTTTCCGTGGTGGGTGTCTTACAGGCCCTAACCATTCAGGCGCTCAGCTGCACGGATTCCTTGCGTACCTGATGAAATGTGCGATCACTGGAAATCACTACACGATTTTTGGATATAAAGGAAAACAGGTTCGTGACAAT
Organism: Dyadobacter sp. HNCC25DJ186; assembly: GCF_056895235.1. Classification (NCBI taxonomy): domain Bacteria; kingdom Pseudomonadati; phylum Bacteroidota; class Cytophagia; order Cytophagales; family Spirosomataceae; genus Dyadobacter; species Dyadobacter sp. HNCC25DJ186. The sequence continues at coordinate 182,343 of NZ_JBXHAS010000007.1, read as the reverse complement.
ATTCACAGCCATGACCTTGTTAATATGTTCTGGCATTTCTACCAGAACCCTCGTCCGGGCGAAGTTTATAACGCAGGTGGTGGCCGTTTCGCCAACTGTTCAATGATTGAGGCCATTGATTTGTGCGAAAAAATTACAGGAAATAAACTTTCACATTCGTATTCTGAAACAAACCGTATCGGTGACCATATCTGGTATGTAAGTGATCTTTCGAAATTTAAAGAACACTATCCGGGTTGGAATTGGGAATATGGTCTTGTTGAAACGCTTACTCAGATCCACGACGGAATATCGTCTCGTTTGGCTAGTGTAAAATAATATGTTAATCCTTATAACCTCCGAACCAGTAAAATTCTTTATACTTGTTCGGAGGTTATTTTCTTCACCACTATGCCGGAAAACTTTGTAATTATTATACCTCAGTACAACGACTGGGAAGCGCTTAATCTGCTGATCACGAAAATAAACACAGATTTAAATCCTTCCGTGCTGAAAAATGCGTCCATACTTGTGGTTGATGATTGTTCCGCAAAGGACCGGACAGAACCTTTTGTGCCTTTTGGTGGAAAAGCCATTCAGGTATTACGTCTGTACCGCAACCTTGGTCACCAAAAAGCAATTGCGATCGGACTTTCTTATGCAGCCGAAAATATTGCCTGCGATAAAGTGATCGTAATGGATGCTGATGGAGAAGATGCTCCTTCTGACATTAACAAGCTGGTCGCCAGATCGCTTGAAGTGCCTGGGAAAATTATTTTTGCCCAAAGAAATAAACGTACTGAAAATTTCCTTTTCAGGTTTTTTTATGTGATCTATAAATCTGTATTTAAGTTACTTACAGGAAAAGTGATCACATTCGGGAATTTCAGCATTATTCCTCAAAACCGACTCCAGAATCTGGTTCGCGTTTCTGAAATCTGGAATAATTATCCCGGTGGTATTATTAAGTCCCGTATTCCTTATGATTCCGTTCTGACAGACCGCGCTACGCGTCTGGCAGGCGAAAGCAAGATGAATTTTGTTTCGCTTGTTTTACATGGATTAAGTGCAATTTCAGTTTTGGTTGATACTACCGCCGTTCGGATTCTGATCTTTTCGATGTTTATGTCCGGCCTCGCTGTTGCCTTTATTGTTATTATTCTTTTTCTGAAACTTATTGGCAATGCAACACCGGGATGGGCTTCCACATTAGGTAGCACATTGATCATTCTGATGCTTCAATCCTTCCTGATTTCCTTGTTTCTGGTATTTATGGTATTGCAGTATCGTTCGCAGCAACACTTTATTCCAGCGATTCATTACCGCGATTTTGTTGAAAAGGTAGATACAATCAACTAGTATCTTATGCTCACTTTCGACAATTCCCCGACAGTTTATTGGTTTCTTGGATATCTGCTTGGCGGGATTGTTATTCTGGCAAGTATTTACAGAAAAGTGCCTGGATGGGCTTTTGTGGTACTTTGCATAGGTTTATTGTCATTCATGAGAATGCCGGCTATTGTATTTAACCGGGAACTGAATGCAGACGAAAGCCAGATGCTCAGTCACGCGATAACACTTTACCAGGATCCTGTCTACTGGCGGTCTGTTGATGGAACAACGATTGGCCCTTTAGACAATTATCTTCTGGTTATTCCAAAAATACTTGGCTTTCAGATCAATTACACATCCGGCAGGGTGATGGGTTTATTATGCTGTATCGGAGCTTTGCTTTTCATTTTTTCGGCCATGAAAAAATGGTTTGGAGAATCGACTGCCCGGGTAGCATTTACAGCACCGATTATTTTTCTTGCCTTCACACAGGAAAATGATTTTGTCCATTATTCCTCCGAACAACTTCCTGTTTTTCTTCTGGCCTGCACCGTCTGGCTGCTTTCCAGGATCACAGACCATAGACAGATTTCCTCGTGGGTAACCTTTTTTCTGGGTCTTGTAGCCGGAATGATGCCTTTTGCAAAACTTCAGTCGGTTCCCCAGGCATTGGTTGTTGTGCTGGCTGCTTTCTGGCTTTGTTACCAATTTTATAAAAGATCCAAAGAAATTAAAACTTTGTTTTTTCTGCTCGCGGGTGGGCTGACATTTCCGATATTGCTATTTCTCTGGATTCTTGCGAACGATGTTTTCCAGGACTTCATTGATTTTTATATTTTTGGAAATGCCATTTATGCCGGAGGAAGCAGTTTTATTGAAATTCCTGCTCAGTTTTTTAAGCTGATATTGTTCAGTGCTGATTTTAGTATTTATTCGCTGGTTCTGCTTATTCCGATTATTTTTGGGCTCTTTATCGCAATCCGCCCCTCAGCGGTAACCAGAACCACAGCCGATTTTATAATTCCCGCTACGATAATATTACTCATTTTAACAGGCATATACTCCTCAACTAAATCAGGAAACAGCTTTATCCATTATTTGAATTTTTGTATTTATCCGTGGATTTTACTGGCTGCTTATGGTATAAAAACACGCAACAACTGGTTTGTTGCAGCGCCAATTATTTTGCTTCTCTGGTTTGCCGGTAATGATGCGATATCATATCGCCGCGAGCACCGCCTGAACGCTTTTGAATCTGTAAATGGATTAAACAAACTGGACAAAAGTCCGGTGGTAGTTGCATTGATGAAATTTACAAAACCCGGAGATTATATGGTTGTTTGGGGCTGGCAATGCAAATACTATGTGGAAGCGCAACTTGCTCAGGGAACGGCAGAAAACCATTCAGAGCGATCGATTTTTAAACATCCCATGCAGGAAAAGTACCTGGCTCGTTATGTTAGCGATTTACAGAGGACAAAACCAGCGGTGATTCTTGACGCTGTAGGCATATACAGCCTATGGGTGCAGGATAAAAAAACGCAGGGAATTAATAGTTTCCCTGCGGTGGCTGACTTTGTCCATCAGCATTATACTTTGATATCCACGATTGACGATGTCACACTTTATGTGCGAAAAGACAGGCTCGTTACTCAGCAAGCAGATGTTCTCCCGCTCCTTTCACAAGCAAATCATTAAGCGTTGTCTGGTCTAAAACGGCAAGATTTGCGTCTCTCCATCTTTCTAAAACAGTACGCAGGCTGCATGTCTCCTCATCTTTGCAGTCATCACATTTTCCATAAAAAAACATGGAAACGCAAAGCGCGGGAGCGATAGGCCCATCGATAATTCTAAGTACCTTCGAAAAGCTTACTTCTCCCGGGGGAATTCTTAACAAATAGCCGCCTCCTTTTCCTTTCTGACTTTGAAGCACTCCGTTATTTCGCAAATCAAGCAAAATCGCTTCAAGAAACTTCTTCGGAATTCTCTCTTTTTCTGCGATATACGAAATCAGGACCGGACCTTTCCCGAACTGTTCCGCCAATACTTTAAGCGCTTTAAGGGCGTACTTTGCTTTTTTTGATATCATTGTTGATAAGTATACTGAAATGCCCCAATACTAATTTACATGGTCCTGATAACTCTATATCCTCCATGTAATTCATCTGCTAAACTGAACTGTTCATCGTTTAAAACAAAAAATATCCAATTTTTATTCACTTATTGAATTGTGTATCAGAACGTCTGATTTCAACGCAGCTGTTTAATTGGTACAATTTTATAAAATAATCTGCTTACTCTACTAATTTATAGACTTTTCAAACTAATTTGTAATAAATACAAATATTAAAATCAAATTTCTACCACTTACACACACATCATGGCTGCTATCGCAACATTACAAATCGAAAAACGTCAGATTGAAATTGCTTCAAAGCTGTATTTATATGGATCAGAAGCCAAAGATGATATTGGAATCGCTATTGTTGAAGAAATCAACCGGATGTACAATGAACCGGAAGCATTTGTCAATGTTGGCAACGAACAGGTAATGGTTGTTTTTAATATTACCTATAAAATTATTTCAACGGGTGAAGCCACGCTGAGAGCTGCCGTAAACCTGAATTTCAGAAATAATTATATACGGATTGAAAATGAAAATCACATCACCCGGTCTTTTATGGGTTATGGTTTGGGTGACAATGTCGGGCATTGGCTGACGACAGATAATTTGGGGACTTCCACAACCGCCGCCCATGAATTTGGTCATAGCCTCGGCCTTGATCATCCAGCCGTCCTGGATTATCGTGGGAGCGCCACACCTCCGCCCATTATGGCTCCCAGAGGAAGCCTTGTGGATCCACATTTTCAGTGGAATCCACAAGCCATTCCGGGTGAGTTTGGTGGGACGATGAATCCCAAATATCGAAAAGTGACAAAAGACGAAGTCCTGCTGATCCTGAATGATCTGTCGTTCGAAAACGACACAAATCTTTACCTCGGCCAGATTTCGAACACACTTTTTGATAAAACCGGCAGTCCAACCCGGTGGTTATCCTGATTTAATTTCTTGGCGGCTTTCCTCCGTTTAATAATCCCTGCATTCTTTCGAGCGTTTTCTTTTCTCCACACAGAGAAAGGAAAGCCTCTCTTTCAAGGTCAAGAAGGTATTGTTCTGTGACAAGTTGTGGATAACTCAGGTCTCCACCGTTGATAACGTATGCCAGCTTGTTTGCAATTTTCGCATCGTGTTCGCTGATATAATTAGCGATTTTCATCTGTGCAATTCCCGTCATGAAGAGTGCCATACCCGCTTTCCCCTGAACTTTTATATCGTTTCGCTGTTTTGGCTGGGTATATCCGTTATCGGCAAGATCAATCGCAGCCTGTTTTGCCTCAGCAATCAGACGGCTCCGGTTGAGGACAATCTGATCTTTTTCCTGTAAATAATTCATAGCCCTGGCATCATGCGCAGAAGTCGACACTTTCGCCTGCGCAATGTTCATAAAAGCAGTCTGAAGAATATTCAATTCTGTATCTCCCGCCTGATACAGATCAGAACAACGAAGAGCCATTTCTTTTGTACCACCGCCAGCCGGAATAATTCCTACGCCAAATTCTACCAATCCGATGTAAGTTTCAGCATGGGCGACGACTTTATCCGCGTGAAGGTTAAGTTCACATCCTCCACCCAAAGCAAGTGAATGAGGCGCTGTAACGACCGGAATCGAAGAATAACGCGCCCGCATCATCGTTTGCTGAAATTGAGCGATAACCATATTGATCTCATCGAATTCCTGCTCGATGGCGAACATAAACAACATCGCAAGATTTGCACCCGCAGAAAACGCCTCGCTCGATTCATTACCAATCACAAGTCCGCGGTATTCCTTTTCCGCAAGACTGATACTTTTCTGGATTCCTTCGATCACTTCTGAACCCATGGTATTCATTTTGGATTTAAATTCCAGATTCAGAATTCCATCTCCAATGTCATACAAGTTCGCGCCGGCATTTTTCCAGACAATATTATTTGTCAGGTTGCTTAAAATAATAAAACTATCCTGGCCAGGAATTACTTTATATGATTTTGAAGAAATGTCATAATAAAGTTTTTTTCCATTTTCAACCTTATAAAACGAGCTGTTTCCCGCTTCGAGCATTTCATAAACCCACGGCGCTGGTTTTGTATTAAGCTCTTCCATGATACCAAGCATTTCTTTCACACCAACGGCATCCCAGGTTTCAAACAACCCCAGCTGCCATCCGAAACCGGCACAGATTGCCTGATCGATCCTGAAAATTTCGTCGGAAATTTCAGGAATGCGGAAAGTCGCATACTTGAAACAATCAGAAAAAGTCTTTCTATAAAATTCTCCGGCTTTATCCTTTCCTGCCAGAAGCACACTAAAACGTTTCGCAACATCACCAATCGCCTTTGTTCCTTCCAGCGTTGCGAATTTTACTTTTTCAGAAGGTTTATAATCCAGCGTTTCAAAATCAATTGCTAGAATTACTGATTTGCCTTTATCGTCTTTAATTTTCTTGTAAAATCCTTGTCCGGTTTTGTCTCCCAACCATTTGTTATCATATAATTTTTGCATGATAACCGGCAGTTTGAAAGCATCACGAGATTCGTCCGTGCCTTCTCCGGAAGCATATAAATTATTGGCTACATGAACAGTAGTATCCAACCCAACGACATCCGACAAACGATAGGTCCCCGACTTTGGTCTTCCTACAACCGGACCCGTTAATTTATCCACTTCATCCACAGACAAACCCATTTCCTCAGCCACACGAATTGTCTGTATTAAAGCAAAAATCCCCAGTCTGTTTGCGATAAAACCCGGGGTATCCTTACAAAGCACAGTGGTTTTGCCCAAAAACAGATCACCATAATGCATCAAAAAGTCAACGACCGATTGGTCAGTTTCCGGCGTTGGAATAATTTCCAATAACCGCAGATACCGCGGCGGATTGAAAAAGTGTGTTCCACAGAAATGTTTTCTAAAATCTTCACTTCGCCCTTCTGCCATCAGATGGATCGGTATTCCGGAAGTATTGGAAGTGATCAGCGTTCCGGGTTTCCGAAGCGCATCTACTTTTTCATATAAACTCTTTTTAATATCAAGCCGCTCAACAACCACTTCAATAACCCAATCGTAATCTTTAATATCTTTCAGGTTATCATCGAAATTTCCCAGTTTAATGCGTGAGGCAAAGGCCGGGTTATATAGCGCAGCAGGCGTTGCTTTTAATGTTTGTTGAAAAGAATCATTCACAATCCTGTTACGGACGGCGGGATGATCGGTTGTTAACCCTTTTCCTTTTTCTGCATCGCTGGCTTCTTTTGGAACAATGTCCAGAAGCAACACTTCTACACCAATATTGGCAAAATGGCACGCAATCCGTGATCCCATAATACCAGAGCCTAAAACGGCAACTTTACGAATAGAACGATTCATTATTTAAAGATTTTGGTTTTTAATTGTTGTGGCAGTTAACTACGGCAACCAGCTCATTTCAGAAATGATCCCGGCATTCTCAGAATTCATCAGTAATTTCTCCGGCTTTGAGTTTCTGATTTTCTTCCTCAACCAACCGGTTTATATCCTTGATTACATCAAAAAAAACAACCAGTTTTTCCAGAGGTATCTTATCACGGATCATCGTGTTGAAAGAAAGCACACCTTCTCTCGAAAGCTCTCGTTTTTCCTTTCCAAGATCAGTCAGCACAATTCTGACAAAACGCTTGTCGCTGTCGTCAACCTCGCGGCGGATCAGTCCTTTCTCTTCCAGATTTTTAAGCATACGAACCAGACTTCTCGGCTCCATACCCAGCAGCGGTGCTATTTTTGTAGCCGGTGTACCATGCTCTATATCAATATTCAACAACACATAACCAACTGCCATGGTCGTATCGAAACGGGCAGCGTAAGCATTGTACATTCGCGAAATAGAATGCCACGCCCACTTGATCTGAAAATCTATCGTCTTTTCCTTGCGCATCTTTTCTCTTGGTACGGTGTCAGTGATGTCTGTACACAAATGTAATAAATCAAATTAATATTATGCAAGCATACTAATTTTGTTCCAAAAAAAACGCACCGGACACATTTTGTATCCGGTGCGCAAATTTATATTTATTTCTCGCTGATCAGTTTGTCCATAAGCTGGTTAAAATCAGCAACGAATTCATCATAATATTTACCCGTTCCCGGACCCGAAAATCCGGTGTGAATTTCCCGAACTTTCCCCTTTTTATCGATAAAAATGGTTGTTGGATAAGACATTACCTTATTCAGCATCGGCAAAGCTTTTGCAGTAGCTTCATTTGTGTTTGTTCCGGCCAGCAAAACCGGGTATTCAATTCCAAACCGGCTTCCCATTCTTTTCAGCTTCGGAGCAGACACTGCCAGATCATCCGAATGCTCAAAAGCAAGCCCGACAATTTCCACACCTCTCGATTTGTTTTTCGTATACCACGGAGCCAGGAAATTTGTTTCATCCATACAGTTAGGGCACCAGGAACCCATAATCTGGATAATAACCGGTTTGTCTTTAAAACGTGGATCTTTCAGCGATAAGGGTTTTCCGTCTGCATCAGGAAATGTAAAATCCACAGTTTCCGAGCCCGGTTTCAGATATGTCAATTTTGTAGCGTCAGGAAGTTTTGCGTTTTCATTCAGGATAGAAGTAAACGTTTTATATCCTTTGATACCGGACCACATCGCACCTTTCAAAACACCATCTTTTAAAATAGCAGCCTTAATCAGATAAGCATTGGATCCATCAAAAGTTGATAAATACAAACTATCGCCTTTTACGTTTCCTGACAAATAACGATAGTCTCCGGTAGGCGTTAGAAACGACCCCTCCACAATATTTCCTTTTTGAGTAAAACTTCCGACTGCTTCGGTAGAGTCTTTGGTGACTTCGTTTTTAAAGATCGTTGCGTATTTACCTGTCACATTTTTCACACCTTCAACCGCTTCCTCTTTGAAAAAACGATAATCAACGCCAAATGCAGCGTTGAATGGTAGAGAACCTGTTACCTTATCTCCGTCCAGTCTTTTATATACTCCGGTTAATTTTTCTCCATCAACAGCCGCTGTTATTTCAGAATCAAAAAGCTGCATCGGAATATGCAGTGAATCTTTTTCGAAGTAAGCAGTATCCATTTTCAGGCGCTCACCTGCATTTATAGAATAAACTGTATAAGTCTTACCATCAGGATTTTCAGCTATATCCAGAATTACCGGAAGAGTCTGCCCATCTCTCGTCAACGTGGCTCGCCAGGTTCCTGGTTTCAGGCTTTTGTCAGACGAAGATTGGCAGCTTAGAAAGCCACCTGTGATAAATAATGCAATTATTAATTTTATTGCTCTCATATTCAATTTATTGATATAGAATTACAGGTGTCCAAAAAAAATTAAATCCCTACCGATGGGCAATTCGTACCATTGAAAATTGCTAAGTTTGTAACGGCCTCATGGCAAGAAATAGTTCCTATCTACGTTGCTTTTAATAAATGGATCTTCCAAGTACATATCATGAACCCGTAATGCTGTCCGAGTGTCTGGATGGTTTGAATATTCGCCCCGACGGCATCTACGTAGATGTTACGTTTGGCGGCGGAGGACACTCACGGGCTATTTTAGAAAAATTAACAACCGGGCGACTTTTGGTTTTTGACCAGGATCCGGATGCGGTTGCCAATGCAGAACAGTGGAAAGACGATCCCAGGTTTACATTCATAGCAGCCAATTTCAGACATATAAAACGATACCTTAAACTGCATAAAGCGGAAAAGGTTGACGGAATACTGGCCGATCTGGGCGTTTCATCACACCAGATCAACACGCCGGAGCGGGGTTTTTCAACACGTTTTCAAGCCGATCTTGATATGCGCATGAATCCGAATAATGAAAAAACGGCTCGTGAAGTTTTGAATGTTCGTTCTGCGACTGAACTTCAATCTATTTTGAGCCGCTATGGAGAAGTGACCAATGCGCGTACCGCTGCGGAAGCTATTTTTTCAGCGCGCCACAATGCAGCCATCGAGACGGTTGAAGATCTGAAAGGGATTTTGATGCGTTATGCGCCGAAACATCGCGAGAATAAATATTTCGCACAGGTTTTCCAGGCTTTGCGCATTGAAGTGAATGATGAAATGAAGGTGTTGGAAGAGTTTTTGATGCAGGTGCCAGAAGTTTTGAATCCGAGAGGGAGATTGGTTGTGATGTCTTACCATTCTCTGGAAGACAGGCCGGTCAAAAATTTTATTCAAAAGGGAAAATTTGACGGGGAAGTTGAAAAAGATTTTTATGGTAATGAAATCAAGCCGTTAAAAAGCATTACAAGGAAGCCAATTGAAGCGACGGAAGAAGAAGTGAAAAGAAATCCGCGTGCCAGAAGTGCGAAATTGAGAATTGCGGAAAAGCCGGAATAGATATTATTGAGAATAGAACATCGTTGGCAATAAATTCTAAACGGTATTCTGTCACCCGTTCCGGGTTTTAGATTCGTATTTTATCATGTTTTTCTACAATACTGTCATCCCTTCGGGATTTTGATGAAATATTGACGAAGCGCTATTCAAGCCAGTAGGGATGGCAGTTTGATAGAGAAATAAGCAAAATCGGCTAATTTAAACCTTCGGGATTTTGATGAAGTATTTATGAAGCACTATTCAATCCCGTAGGGATGGCACTATTATAGAGAAATAAGCAAAATCGGCTAATTTAAACCCCGAAGGGGTGACATTGCTGATAAATTGTAAACCAGAAGAAGTATTTATTATGTTTTTTCAATACTATCATCGCTTCGGGATTTTGATGAAGTATTTACGAAGCACTATTCAATCCCGTAGGGATGGCAGTATTATAGAGAAATAAGCAAGATCGGCTAATTTAAACCCCGAAGGGGTGACATTGCCGATAAATTGTAAACCTAAAGAAGTATTCTATTACGTTTTAATACAATACGATCACCCTTTTGGGATTTTGATGAAATATTTGCAAAACGCTATTCAATCCCGTAGGGATGGTAGTATTATAGAGAAATAAGCAAAATCGGCTAATTTAAACCCCGAAGGGGTGACATTGCCGATAATTGTAAACCAGAAGAAAATACCAGTCAATCTGATTGATGAAATTGAAATAAATGATTTTTGATAACATATTCTGTGGCAAAAAAACATGGCTGAAAATAAACGAAGACCAAAAATAGCACCAGAAAAGCCACCAAGACCGCCACGTGAGTACAGTTTATTCAACTGGCTGAACCGATTTTTACCTCTCGACAAAATTTTCGGAGATAAGGTACCGGGACAGGAAGAAAGGGTTCCGGTGAAATACTTTTACTATTTCGGTTGGATCGTAGTTCTTTTGGTAGTTTACGAGAGAATCGGGTTTCAGTCTGAGGAATATGTCAGAAATAGTATCAAATTAAAAAAAGAGGTCGATGATTTACGGGCGGAATATACTTCGATACAGGCCGAATATATGAAAAGCGGAAAGCAGTCTGTGGTGATAGAAAAAGTTAAACCCGACGGATTGGAAGAAAATCTTAATCCGCCGAAAAAGATTGTTCTCAAAAAAGAAGAGTAAAATTTAATTTCCGTTTATTGACCAGCCCAAATGAAAAGCGATATAGATAGCGGCCAAAATAATAAGAAAGCATTGATTACCAGAGCACGTATGGTCGCTTTGGTTTTGTTTGTTTTTGCGATAATGGTTTTTTTTAAACTTATACATGTCCAGTATTATGCTTCCCACAAAGGCAAAACCTGGTCGGAATATGCTGTAAAAAATGATTTAAAACTGGATACGATACCGGCGATGCGCGGAAGTATTTTTTCAAATGATGGCAGTCTGCTCGCGACCTCGCTGCCTTATTATTATGTAGGTTTTGATACCAAAGTTGCTGATTCTGCCTATTTCTATAATAATATTGATCAGCTGGCCAGTTTGCTCGTAAAAAACTTTGGTGAAAATACTTTTGATGGCTACAAAAGCAAAATACTGCGCTATCGTGTAAGCAAAAACAAACGGTATCTGCGGTTAAAAAACAAAGAGATCGGATATCTTGAAAGAGAAAAAGTAAAAGAATGGCCTTTTTTCGCAAAGGAAAAGAAGGGTGGAGGTGGAAAATTCGAAATGATCTACAAACGCTATAAACCATTCAGTCCTATGGCCGACCGCACCATCGGTGGCACTGATCCTAAAAGCGGACGGGGTTATATTGGTGTTGAAGCCAGTTTTGACAAAGATCTAGAAGGCAAAGAAGGAGTCAATCTTGTAGAACAGGTCGAAGGCGGAATTAAAATTCCGGTCGGTGATGCACTTAATATTCAGCCGGAAACCGGAAAGGATATTTACACAACCCTGGACATGAACTATCAGGATATGGCTGAAATTGCGCTGCGCAGAAAACTTACAGAAGCTAATGCCGAATTTGGCTGTGTTGTTATTATGGAAGTTGCAACGGGCGAAATCAGAGCAATGGCAAACCTTACAAAAAGGGCGGATAATAAATACGAAGAGGTTTTTAATTATGCCCTGGCGGGAAGTACCGACCCCGGTTCGACATTTAAGCTGCCAACGATGATGGCGCTTTTGGAAGAAACTAAAATGAATCCGAATCAGGTAACTGTCAATACGGGAACAGGCTCTGTTCGTTTCCGCGGGCTTTCTATAAACGATTCAAAACGAGGCGGACATGGTGTATTGACAGCTGCTCAGGTTTTTGAAAAATCGTCCAATATTGGTGTGCATTTGCTTATGCAGCGATATTTTTTCTCAAAACCTGATACGTATCTGAATTATCTCAAACAATTCCACGTAACTGAGCCGACAGGAATTCACATGAAAGGTGAAAATCCGCCTTACATTAAAGACCGGTCGTCGAAACAATGGAATAATTATTCGCTCACATTTATGTCTTATGGCTATGAAATGCGAATGACGCCACTGCAAACACTCGCTTTGTATAATGCTGTTGCGAATGATGGCTACTGGGTCCGGCCCATGGTCGTGAAAGAAGTAAGAAGCGCTGAAAAAGTGGAAGATAAAATTCCGCCTTACGTTTCCGAAAAGCCGATTTGTTCTCCCGAAACTTTACGAAAAATTAAGAGTATGCTGGAAGGTGTTGTAGAACACGGCTCAGCGAGAAATATCAGAACAGATCTTTATAAAATCGCAGGAAAAACAGGAACTGCTCAGAAATTGATCAATGGAATTCATACGGCAGGTAAATACTACACGTCATTCGCCGGTTACTTTCCTGCAAATAATCCGAAATACAGCTGCATCGTGATCATTGATACGCCTCGTGGTGCCAAGGAAAATTATCAGCTTTATGCGGGAAGTGTTGCTGCTCCGGTTTTTAAAGAAGTGGCTGACCGAATCTATGCTTATGACGTTAGCATTCAAAAAATGGCGAAGGACACAACCCATGGAGAAGAAAAACCGGTGAAGTGGGCTGGCAGAACTTCGGATCTGAAGGTGATCAGCGACTATCTGAAATTGACACCTGTTACCGAACAAGAAACGGAATATCTTTCCGGTTCCATTGTTGGAAAAGGAAAAACCAACTGGAAACAACGTGATATCCAATCAAAAGATGTCCCGGATCTGCAAGGAATGCCGATGCGGGATGCGTTATTTATTCTTGAAAATAAGGGTTTCAAGGTGACTTTTAAAGGTTCCGGAAAAGTTGTGGAACAATCGCTTCCTCCCGGCACAAACAAAAGTGGCCTTAAAACGATCCTGTTAACATTACAGTAAATCCATTTATGGAAATTATTCAAAAACCAATTCATAGCTTAATCAGTGGAATCGCTGGCGCAACGGTACACGGATCAGAAAATGTCAGCGTCAATAAAATTATCATTGATTCCAGGCGCGTCCTACCAGGAAGTTTATTTGTAGCCCTTCGGGGCACGCAGACGGACGGACATCAGTATATTGAAACTGCTTCTGACCTTGGCGCTTCCGCGATCCTTTGCGAAGAATTACCGGCGCAGCTGCGAGAGGGAATAACCTATATTCAGGTTCAGGATTCAGCGTCTGCGATGGGTTTTATTGCAGCTTCTTTTTACAATCAGCCTTCGAAAAAATTAACGTTGGTTGGTGTAACCGGTACAAATGGCAAAACATCTGTCGCAACATTTTTATTCCAGCTTTTCAGGGCTTTGGGTTATCGCTGCGGCATGTTATCAACCGTTCAGAATCAGATTGAAGACGAAGTTATTCCTTCTACGCACACTACGCCTGATGCTGTTGCACTCAACGAACTTTTGGCGCTGATGCATGAAAAAGGCTGTTCACATGTTTTTATGGAGGTGAGCTCCCATGCTGTGGCGCAGCATCGGATTACAGGTCTACATTTTGCAGGAGGCATTTTTACAAATATTACCCACGATCACCTCGATTTTCACAAAACCTTTGACAATTATATTGCAGCAAAAAAAGGCTTTTTCGATCAGTTGCCTAAAAGCGCATTTGCCTTAGTCAATATCGATGATCGTCGCGGTTCGGTGATGGTTCAAAATACCAAAGCGAGGATTGAAACTTATTCCCTGCAAACACTCGCTACCTACAACGGAAAAATTCTCTCGGATACGCTTACGGGTATGCACATGGAAATTAACAATCAGGAAGTCTGGTTCCGTGTGATTGGCCGGTTTAACGGATATAATTTGCTTTCTGTATATGGAGCGGCCGTAGCGTTGGGTGAGTCGCCCGAAGAAGTGCTTACTGCGCTTTCCAACCTGAACAGTCCGCCGGGAAGGTTTGAACAAATCCATTCTGTGGATAACATCGTTGGGATTGTGGATTACGCCCATACACCGGACGCTCTGGAAAATGTTTTGCAAACGATCGCGCATCTTCGTAGCGGTAACGAACAGGTGATCACCATCGTTGGCTGTGGAGGCAATCGTGATGTTACCAAGCGACCAAAAATGGCCGAGATTGCCTGTAATTTCAGTACACGTGTTATTCTTACATCAGATAATCCAAGATATGAGGAGCCGCAGGATATTCTGGACCAGATGTTGAAAGGTGTGCCGCCTTTAAAATTTAAAAATACAAGCGTAGTTCCTGACCGCCACGAAGCAATTTTTAAAGCTGTTGCTGAGGCAAATCCGGAAGATATTATTTTAATTGCAGGAAAAGGACACGAAACATACCAGGAAATTCGGGGCGTTAAACATAACTTTGACGACAGGCAGGTGTTGAGAGAAGCATTTTCCAGTTTTCATTCCCAAAAAGAATAAAAATACAGGACCCGTTGCGTAGTCTGCAAGAAAAAGGCAACTTTGCAAGCGCTAATCACGATTTACATGCTTTATTATCTATTCGACTACCTAGACAAGCACTTTAACATACCCGGAGCCGGTGTATTTCAATATATTTCATTCCGTGCACTGGGTGCAACCGTGCTGTCTTTGTTCATCGCTGCCACGTATGGAAAATGGATCATCAACTTCTTGCGGAGACAACAAGTTGGAGAATCTATCCGTGATCTTGGCCTTGAGGGTCAGATGGAAAAAACAGGAACGCCGACGATGGGAGGGTTTATTATTCTCGCCTCACTACTGATTCCCGTATTGTTATTTGCAAAACTCACCAATGTCTATATCGTCCTTCTGATCATAACGGCCATCTGGACAGGATTGATAGGCTTTATTGATGACTATCTGAAAAAATTCAAAAATAATAAAGAAGGACTTCACGGACGTTTCAAAATTGTTGGGCAGGTCGGACTTGGGTTAATTGTAGGATTAACACTCTCTTTCAGTGATCATGTAAAAATTCGTATTTACGAACAACCTTTATTAAGTTCTACTATTGGGGAAGTACAACGATATAAAGACATCGTTCACCCGACCGTAACTACGCTTCCTTTTTTCAAAAACAATGAATTTGATTACCGTACGCTGCTTTTTGGCTGGCTTCCGGAAGAATATACCTGGGTAATCTACACGATTCTTGCAATCTTTATTATCACGGCGGTTTCAAACGGCGCAAATATCACAGACGGAATTGACGGTCTGGCAGCAGGTATTTCCGGGATTATCGCTTTGACGCTGGGTGTGCTGGCATATTTATCCGGTAACACGAAATTCTCGCAATACCTGAATATTATGTATATCCCAAATTCAGGAGAGCTTGTAATTTTCTGCGCGGCTTTTGTCGGGGCCTGTGTCGGGTTTCTCTGGTATAATGCTTACCCCGCGCAAGTTTTTATGGGCGATACCGGAAGTTTAATGCTGGGTGGCGTAATTGCAGTCGTGGCGCTGGCAATCCGGAAGGAATTAATGATCCCTATTTTGTGCGGTGTATTCCTATCGGAGCTGGTTTCCGTGATTATGCAAGTCAGCTATTTCAAATATACCAAAAAGAAATTCGGAGAAGGCAGGCGAATTTTACTCATGTCGCCGCTTCATCATCATTACCAGAAAAAAGGTATTCACGAAGCTAAAATTGTGACACGTTTTTGGGTTGTCGGTATCATTCTCGCCATTTTCACGCTGGCAACTTTAAAATTAAGATAACCAAAAATAAGCCTGCCGGAAATTCGGCTGGCTTATTTTTTATGTATTAAATCAATTCAAAACCGTAAAAATTATCTGCCCACAGCCTCACTGTATCGTCTTGGATCATACCCTTTGGCAAAAAGCGGATACTGATCAAAAATCCTGCGAACCACGCTTCGGTAGTGATTATTTGAGTTTTCAACACCTTTAAAAATACCCGAAGCATAACCTCTCCACACCACCTGATCACTCTCTGCATCAATCAAAGAAACGATTAAAGTACCTTTATCGAGGGCATATTTTATTGGCTCATACCGGAACCCATCGTTCTCAGTATCCACCCAGTTTTTAATAACCGGCTGCATATAACCCTGGTAACGAAGATTGTCGTAGAAGATACCGTAATTGACTAATAATGTTGGTTTTTCAGCGGTAAGTTTGTAGCCTCTCACCTGCATTTGACGACGGATTGCCTCGTAAATTTCTGTACAAAGATTGTTAGTGTCTCGCTCACATTCCAGAAATGTGTAGGATGAGTAATCTTTAAAATTTGTTTCATAACTGTAGTCATGCTCCACAAATACTTTACGACCACTCGAGCAACCCGCTAATATCAATATCACTAATAAAGCGGCATAAGGTTTAATAGACTTCAGCATAAGCATTACTTTTTGTCAGGTTATAAATAGATATATTCACTCTAATGTTCAAAACCCACTAATCAATAGCTTATGCTGTTCTTCTTCCCCGGAACTACCCCATATAATAAGCTATTGCTTTACGCATATCAGAAACCGGAACGGCGATATCATAACCGCATTTTCCTGCTCCTTCTAAAAGAGAAAAACGAACCTCATTTCCTCTGTTCTTTTTATCCTGACGTGTTAGCCCAATGATGACATCCACATCGTCAGGATTTATTATTACTCTGCCGTATGTGGCAAAAAGAAATTCTTCTATATCAATTAAAGTTTTCTTGTCAATCAAATTTCTTTTATAAGCCAGGTAACTTTCCATAATCATTCCCACTGCGATTGCCTCCCCGTGAAACAGTCTTTCGCTTTCTGACTTACTTAAAAAACAGGTCTCAACTGCATGGCCCAAGGTATGTCCAAAATTAAGGATTTTCCTTAGTCCTTTTTCCGTAGGATCCTGATCTACAATCTGTTGTTTAATTTTCACAGAGTGGGCGATCAGATCTTCCCAGTTTTGTTCTTCAAAATCATTCTGACGGATCACCTTCCATTTGTCCGCATCAGCGATCAGGCAGTGTTTGATAATTTCAGCAAAACCAGACCTGATTTCTCTTTCCGGTAATGTTTTGAGAAAAAAAGGATCAATTAAAACACTATTCGGTATATTGAAAACGCCCAAATGATTCTTAAATCCCTGAAAATCCACTCCTAATTTTCCACCCACACTTGCATCCACTTGTGATAAAAGTGTAGTGGGTATCTGAATAAAATCAATCCCCCGTTTGTAAACTGCCGCACAAAAACCGCCCATATCACCTATCACGCCGCCACCGATATTGATCACCAACGCATGTCTGTCAAGTTCCGCATCGGTCATAGATTCCCAGATAGTTGTGCATGTCGCCAGTATCTTATGTTTTTCTCCACTTGGAACCGTCACTAATTTGTGTTTCGGTAAAAGAGGTTTTATCAAAGAATAACAATACTTGCGGGTATTGGTATCGGCTATTACAAAAACTTTCGAATACTGTGCAGAATTAATAAACGCTGGTAAACTTTCGGTAATGGGTGCTAAAACTACGGACTGAGTCATTCTTATTATTTCAATAAAAAAATATAATGCTCATCAAATATACGATGATGAGACCAAAATGGATGCGTGAATTATCAATTATTTTAATATATTATTTCGAAATTTATAATTTAACACATTAATTATTGGGTTTAATATACTAAAGAGAATACTAAGCATAACAATCAATATTTCAACAATAACCTGTTTCTTTCTTAAAGTTAATGTTTCTCTCTCACAAATTTAACCGCCAGCGTGACCATGTGTGCATTTAGGCCGTTGGATCTGTGATAATAACCATATCTAAGATTCAATTCATCAAAAGAAATCCGCTTCGTCACATAAGCCGACGGCAAATATCTAAGATTTACACCAGCCTTATAACTCTGAAATGAAGCAAGGTCATAATCTGAGGTATAAAACTTTGCAGAAATTTCACGTTGCTTATAAGGGTTAAAATATTCAGAGCCAGATTGATTATAAAATCTAAAAAAAGGAGAAATAGTCCATTGGGGTGAAGTTTTAATCGCTGCTTCCAATTCCAGACTATTGCCAAGAATATCGAAACTGTCATAGTAAAAACCATAATTCAGTTTCAGGATTGTCCGGCTTCCCATGAAATAATTCAACCGTATACTGAGCGGAAACTTATATCGCTCCTGCGGTAAATTTTCCACTTTCAAAGAATTGTCTTTAAAGTAAACACGGTGGAACGGCGTCGAGAGCAGACCTTTTTGATATGAGATTTCCGGAAAAATTCCTAGAACCAGCCTTGGATTAATAATTTGTGTCAAACCTAACTTGAAATTATAAGAATCACGCCGGTAAGTATCAAACCATTTCCTGTTGCGCAACTCAACCGGATAGATCAACTTGACAGGCCGGTAATAATCGGGATCCAGGCGACCCCAGCGCATATCATCAAAATAAGCCTGAAAATCAAAGGAATAGGTTCTGGTTTTTGTGGGATTTGTATACTCCGCGGAAGCTAAAATAGGAATCGACAAATAATCGGACTCAATGGAAAAACCAGAACCAATCCCAAGCTTCAGGTCTTTCCTTTTTAATTGCCGCTGGTAATTGAGATTTCCATAGGAGCGCGCATCGCGTTTGGAGGCAGAAGACATGACAAAGTCAATATTGTCCGCGGACGCAGAACTGACGATATCAACACCTCCAACAAAACGTAGCGTGTTATACTCTTTAAATGTTTGCCCAATTCGAACGGATGGTGAATAAACCGTCAATTTTTCTGTCCCGATTCCACCTGTCACAGCAGAATTATGCCCATCCTGAATATAGTGGTTGTAGACAAGCTCTACTTCTGTTTTTGACAATGTACTTTTTTGATAGGAACTATCCGCATTCTGGGCTTTGGATTGTAATAAAAATGCACTGAGTATTCCGGCAAGTAAAAATTTCCTTTTCATAAAACGCTAGTTACATCCGCATCCCCCGCTTGATTTCGCTCCACCGGCTGGCGTGGCACCTTCACGGATCGTCTCAACGTAATCCTCAAATTTTTTCCCTGAATTGCTGCCCATCTGCATCTCCGGATCATTGAGATACACACGCTGGTAGGGTTTCACAGCCTGACAGCTGATCCCACCGAACGTCAAAATGACTCCAAGTATCAAACAGTAAATTTTATTTCTCCGCATACTTAAAGTTAAGGTTTCGCGAGTGGAACACCTCATTTTTGTCCGTAATAATTAAACAATGCGTTTGCGGAAGCTGATTGATAAAATGAATCCCCACCTCAACGCCCATAACAAAAACGGCCGTTGCTAAAGCGTCACAAAGTTCAGCTCCCGGGCTGACAACGCTCACGCTTTTTATTCCGCTTACCGAATTTCCCGTTCGGGGGTCAATGGTATGTGAATAACGTATTCCACCCCGCATGAAATATTGCTCATAATCTCCGGAAGTTGCAACCGAAGCATTTTCGATTGGTAAAAAACATAAAATATCCGCCGCTTGATCCGGATTGGCAATACCAATCTTCCAAGGTGTTTCTTCTGTTTTTTTACCAATAACTGTTAAGTCACCGCTTGCGTTGATCACACCATTTTCCACGCCTCTTTCCAACCACATTTTTTTTACTTTATCCGCGGCATATCCCTTACCAATTGCTGCAAAACTGATAAACATCCCTTTCTTTTTCAGGAAAATATGATTGTCAGGCAGGAGTGAAATATGTTGAAAACCGACGAATTGAAGTACTTTTTTAACGGCACTTTTATCAGGAAAAACAAATTGTTGATTCTTGAAATTATATAATTTTTTCAAAGGCCCTACGGAAATATCAAATGAGCCCTGCGTCAAATTGGATAGCCCGACACAACGCTGAACTAGCTGATAAACCTCGCTGTCAACCTGAACCGGTTTGACTCCGGCATGTCTGTTGATCAATGATGTACATGACGAATCGGAAAATTCTGTGAGCAGATTTTCCAATCGCTTGATTTCATTCCGTCCTTCCGCAAGAAGTGTTTCTGCTCTCGCTTTATCATTGTCTCTTATGATCAGCTCAAAGGCTGAACCCATCAGCCTTTCAACCAGACGAAACTCATCCATTCAATCTTTGTAATCGGTTTTTCAATTCACTTACAAATTCCTGCGGTGTTTGATTACTGTAAGTTACTGTTTCAAACTGTGACCCGTCGTCTGATATGAGCACTAAATTTGGAAATACTCCCTTTGGATTATATTTTTCTGCAAGTGCCTCATTTTGCGCTACAACTTCTTTGGCAAGTTTCGCGCGCTGCGGAAAATCTGCAACTACGACTTCCAGGTTTTCTTTAGCAAAAGATTCAAATGAAGAATCGCTCAGTACTTTTTTTCGAAATTGAATGCAACCCTTACACCAGTCAGAGCCGGAAAATACAATAAATTTATTTTTAGAAAGAGAGATATGGACAGACTCGACAGCAACAGGATTTCCTGATGGTATCGGCAGGAACGGTGTAAAAATATCAAGCAAAAATACGAAAGCGAAGGAAATCATATATGTCAGGAGTTAAGGCTAATTATCCAGAAAACAGCGAACGGTTAAGTTAGTTCCACTTAGTTAAAACGCATTTTATAAAATTCCGTATTCGCTGATAAGACGTAAAACTATACGAATTATCTCTAAACTACGAAGTTACCGATGTCTCCTGCTAATTTCAGGCCATTATTTATTCCATTTCCCAGTCTTTATTGCTGTTTTATTTTGTAAAATTGCGTGTCCTAAGGCTTCCAATAGAGTAAATTCTGCCCTTGGATAAAATCTTTTTAACGAATACCTAAAAAAATATAACACCTTCATGAGTGCTGCTCTTATTTCCGGAATACAACAAGTTGGTCTTGGTGTTCAAAATGTACCAGAGGCTTGGCAGTGGTATCGCCGGATTCTTGGTTTTGATGTTCCTGTTTTCGACGATAAAGCCGAAGCTCCTTTGATGACTCCCTATACCGGGGGAAAAGTTCATCAGAGACATGCAGCACTTGCCCTCAATCTGGCAGGTGGCGGCGGACTGGAAATCTGGTCATTTACAAGCCGTGTTTCACAACCCGCAAATTTCAAACTGGAACTTGGAGATTTGGGGATCAATGCCATTCGTTTCAAAACGCCTGACGTTAAGAAAGCACATGCCTGGGTTAAATCGCAGTCAAAAGAGGCCGTAGGACCGTTGGTCACACTTCCGGAAGGCGAGGGCTTTTGGGGAAACGACCCTTATGGAAATATTTTTCAGATCACGAGTGACACTTCCTGGTTCCAGAACACCGGAAAACCGGTAGGTGGTGTTGCAGGGGTAGTTGTTGGTGTTACCGATATACAAAAATCAATTTTATTTTATCAGACACTGATACAAAATCTGGAAGTCGTTTACGACAAAACAGATGTATTTGAAGATTTGCCTACTTCAATTTCAGGCCAGCGTTTTCGTCGAGTTCTACTTCGAAAAAACTTTACACCGGAAGGAGCATTCAGCAGACTTTTGGGAAATATCCAAATCGAATTAATTCAAGCACTGGACCGCACGCCGAAAAAAGTTTTTGAGAACCGTTATTGGGGCGACTGCGGATATATCCATCTATGCTTCGACGCGCTTGATTTGGCCACGCTTAAAACAAAAATGCAGGCAAAAGGCTACAAATTTACGGTCGACAGCGAATCATCATTCGGAATGGAATCAGCCGCAGGCCGGTTTGCCTATGTGGAAGATCCTGACGGAACTTTGATCGAAATGGTAGAAACACACAAATTGCCAATTTTGAAGAAAATCAGCTGGTTTTTAGATATTCAAAAAAGAAAACATCAGAAACCACTGCCCGACTGGATGTTGAAAATGATGGGCTTGAACAGGGTAAAAAATTAGACTTTGAAAAAAATGGGGTTGCCACGAATACACAGATAATCACGAATATTCGTGGAATTTGTGTATTCGTAGCAAAAAAAATTTAACAAAATTTTAGCGATAACGGTTTCCCATCCAGGCCAGAATTGGCAAAGCGGCAAAAACCGCAAGCGCCACTTTAAATCCGGCAAATATTCCAACGATAGCTGAAATTAAAAGGACGATCAGCGGGTAGATATATAATAATAATCCAAATAGTGCGGAATCATAAAAAACACTTCTGGCGGTAATTTTCGCGACCTTTTTATGAAAAATCTGATAAATCGGGCGATGAATTAACCGGCCGAACCATCCCAGCCCCTGAAGCAAAAAGTTTCCTTTCGAAGGTATAGAATTGGGTCCGAAAAAGTTATTGATAGCAGATACACGTTCCTCCTTTGTTGCATTATCAGGAATTGTCAGAATTTCCTGGTTCATCTTGACATAGAGTATCTCGTTGAATTCCCGAAGCCATTTTTCATAATCGTCCGGGCTTGTTTTGATATCCGTATAATGAATTGCATCACCAAAACGAATAGCGGCACGTTTGCCCGTTCCGCGGTAATGTTCGTAATTCATACCTATCGGAATCACCTGCATTTCTTTCAGATTACTTTCTCCAAACCAGGCCTGATGCGCCATCCTGGCGGTTCCTTTTCCTAACGGACGCAATTTCCACTCATTCACACAAACACCTTCTGAAAAAATAATAACAGCGTGTCCTGCACTCATTGCATCCAGACTTTCCTTCATCGTGATGTCAATATTTTTAACCGCAAGTCTGCCTTCTGAGCCCCGGAAAACAGGAATAAGATTAATTTGTCTTAACCAAAACGCCACCGAAGGTTTTTTGAACGCATCGCCACGGGCAAGTGTAAAAATTGGCTGCGTAAGCGTTGCACCAATCACAAGTGCATCAAAAAACGAGTCCGGATGGTTAGATGCGAGTAACAATGGTCCCTTCTTTGGTACTTGTTTAAAATTAACAACAAGCAGACGACGCAGGAAAATTGGCAGCGCGAAACGTATCAGAAAGCGGGAAAAATAGAAAAAATACAAAATATATTAAGGTAAGTTTCGGCACAAAACTAATGCTAAATTCTTTTTTAAAGAAGTATTGCAAAATTTCAATTTCATTTTCCTCTGATTGTCAATATTTTATAAAAAACAGCCATCATTAACATAAAGACGAGAACATATATTCTATCAGTGAAGTTGTTAACTTTGTAACACTTTATCACTAAAAAGTACCCGAATTCAGCAACAAACGAACTAATAATCTTGAGTAATTTCATGCGTATAAAAGACTATCCAGCCATTATTGAAAAAGCCTGGGCGGGATTTGATGATTCCATATCCATTAAATTGGTTGAAGACATAAGTGCCAAAGTATCAACCAATCACGTATTCAGAGTAACCTTAGACAACGACGATATTGTTATTGCCAAGCTTTCCTATTTTGGAAAATACGAACATTTTAAAGAAGATCACCGGATCATCCAGGCTGTTTCAAACAATCTGTTATATCCATTTGAGAACGTAGTTGCCAAATCACTTTTAAAAAATAATCAGGTTTACACTTACCGGTATCAGGAAGATTTTCTGGATACCTGGGTTGTTTTTTATAATCCGATCAGGGCTATGCACCGGATGCCGAAAAGACTGGACGAAGATCATATCCGGAAACTTGGCCGCGAAATGGCGAAATTTCACCAGGCTTGTTACCGTGTCGGAAAATCTATTCCCAAATCTTCAAAAAAACTGAGAACGGATATTCAGCATTTGCTTGATATTCTGGATACCGAAGCGGGGCAATATGAACACAGAATGCATGTCGACTTTTTGAAAGAACAATGTGAGATTTTTCTGAAAAATGTTCAGAAATTAAACGTCATCTCCTTTGATATGATGCCGGTTTTTGTAGATTGGAATATAGGAAATTTCTCAGTCACAGAAGATCAGCATTTATTTTCGCGGTGGGATTATGATTGGTTCCGGGTTTCGTCGCGTATCATGGATTTCTATTTTTTCAGCAGGGTAGTTTCCAATGTTGGTGACCGCACGGTTTTCAGTTATCTGATCACGCCGCTGATGGAAGACCGGTTTATGATATTTCTGGAAGAATACCATAAAGTATATCCACTGTCGGAAAATGAAGTTAGGTTTATGAAAGAGGCATATCGCTTTTTTATTCTTAACTATGTAATAAAATATGGAAAATACTTTTTTCATAGAACTTACTCTACCAAATTGCAGCGAGAAGCTTACGAGCTCTACTTCCCGTCCATTGACACTTTCGATGCGGATAAAATTCTGAAAGTTCTCAATATAACACCAGCAGTTAAGACAGGTAAGAAAAAAACAAGTTTAGACAAATCGTAAATTTAAGACGCCAATTACATGATTTTAGACAATTTTAAGTCCGTACTATCGAAGTACGAAGTTATTTTCTTTGATGCATTTGGCGTTCTTAAAACCTACAATGGATTGATTCCCGGAATTGAAAATACTTTTGCGTACCTAAAAGAGACAGGAAAGGATTTTTATGTTGTAACGAATGACGCATCCCGCAGTCCTGAACAACTGGCAGAATCCTATGTAAAATTAGGCATCAATGATGTGACGCCAGACCGGATTATTTCTTCGGGAATGCTGGCCCGGGAGTATCTGGAATTGAAGGTCAGAAATGGCTTTGTGGCTTACCTCGGAACAGAAAATTCTGCTCATTACATTGGCACAGATGATATTAAAACACTATCCATTCGTGAACTGGATTTGGCGGACATCAACGATGTCAACGCTTTGGTTTTTCTGGATGATGAAGGGTTTGACTGGAATACCGATCTGACCAAAACGCTAAACCTATTACGTAAACGCAACATTCCCGTAATCGTTGCCAATACAGATAAAACTTATCCTGCTTCTAAAACGCGCCTTTCCATCGCCGTAGGAGCGCTGGCGAAAATGATTGAAGATACCATCGGCAGACAGTTCATCCGATTCGGAAAACCTGATCCTCAGATGTTTATTTTCGCATATCAGCACATCAAAAACTACCCGAATGTCAGTAAAAGGGATATTTTAATGGTGGGCGATACGCTGCATACCGATATACTCGGCGGGAATAAATTCGGACTGGATACTGCGTTGGTTTTAACAGGAAATACTCAAGCCATCGACGCAGAAGTCCGGATCAGGAGTACCGGAATTATCCCGACTTATATTTGTGTTTCGGCGGTTGTGGAGTGACAGTTGTAAGATTTAATTTTTTATATTTGTTTAAAACAAAGACGCTATGGACTTACGAGCAGTTGAAATTACGGAAATTGAAACCCCTCTTGAAGAAACCATGTCTTTGAATCATTCTCGATTAACTTATCGTTTAAGTGTACTACTTTCCGTATATGACGCCAAATTTGACGTTATGCCTGAACTTGAACTTGAATTATTCAGCGGAAGGGTAAAACCTGATATCTCAATTTTTCAGAATTTAGTCTTCAACTGGGAGGAAGATATAATCCTTTATACAGAGCCGCCAATCACAGCAATTGAAATCCTTTCTCCGACACAGGCTTATGACGCCTTAACGGGAAAAATCAGGAAAATATATTTTCCAAGCGGTGTGCAATCTGCCTGGATCGTGATGCCTTCTGTCAAAACACTTCAACTATTTTTACCTGATAATTCAGTTCAGTATTTTACAGATTCCTTATTTGTGGATCCGGTAACTAATATTGAGCTTGACTTGAAAATGGTGTTTAAATAATAGTTACTTCTTTCTTCGAATTTGAAATCAATCCTGATGCCAGCGATAGGCGGATCTCATCTCTCGTCTACTCAACCTTGAAGCAACTACTGTAACCTTTTTGCAGGGTTTTAATCAAATTAAGAATAACAACATCTCGCGCCTGGCTTATCTTGATTTGCATATACAAGGTTATCACAAATCCTGTTAATTTTGGAAAGGATTTGTCTGCTGACTTCCACACACTATCAAATCAAAACCAGTATTATGCTTGCAAAAACTTTCGGAAGTGCTGTATATGGCGTCAATGCCAAAATGATTACGATTGAGGTACAGGTTGGACAAGGCATGCACTTCCACATTGTTGGCCTTGCAGACAGTGCTGTTAAGGAAAGTGAACACCGCGTTGAAGCTTCTTTGAAATACTTCAATTATAAAATGCCCAGGCAAAAGGTGATTGTCAACCTGGCACCTGCGGATATCCGCAAGGAAGGATCAGCTTACGACCTTCCTATTGCACTTTGTATTTTGCAATCCTCGGAACAAATCAGCTCCGTTCATAATCTCGAAGATTATGTGATCATGGGCGAGCTTTCGCTCGACGGAAAGTTACGCCCGATCAAAGGCGTTTTACCCATAGCGATTGAAGTCCGTAAACAAGGTTTTAAAGGTTTTGTCCTGCCCGCAGAAAATGCGAAAGAAGCGGCAATTGTTAATAATATTGATGTTATTCCCGTGGAAACGCTGGAAGAAGCGATCGCTTTTTTTGAAGGAAAAAGCAGTATAGAACCACTTGTTGTCGATACCCGGGATTTATTTTTTACAACACAAAATGAATATGATGCCGACTTTGAGCATGTTCAAGGTCAGGAAAATATAAAACGTGCTTTGGAAATTGCTGCCGCAGGCGGGCACAATGCCATCATGATCGGGCCTCCGGGAGCCGGAAAAACCATGCTGGCAAAACGCATACCGAGTATTTTACCACCGCTGAGCTTACCCGAAGCGCTGGAAACGACAAAAATTCATTCGGTAGCCGGCAAGCTCGGGACACACATGGGATTGGTTTCGCGCCGGCCCTATAGAGCGCCACATCATAGCATCAGCGACGCAGCCTTGGTTGGAGGAGGAAGTTTTCCTCAACCGGGTGAAATTTCGTTGGCGCATAACGGAATCCTGTTTCTGGACGAACTTCCTGAATTTAAAAGAACAGTGCTGGAAGTAATGCGCCAGCCCCTGGAAGAAAGAAAAGTAAGCATTTCAAGAGCGAAATTAACGGTTGAATTTCCGGCAAATTTTATGCTGATTGCCAGCATGAACCCGTGTCCTTGCGGCTATTACAATCATCCGGATAAAGAATGTGTTTGCGGGCCGGGTGTTGTTCAAAAATATTTAAATAAAATCAGCGGACCGCTCTTAGACCGGATTGATCTTCACGTGGAAGTCACGCCCGTGACTTTTGACCAGATTGCCTCCACACGAAAATCTGAAAGCAGCGCGCAAATCCGCGAGCGGGTGATAAGGGCGCGGGAAAGACAATCAGAGCGTTTTAAAGATAACAAAGAGATTTATTCAAACGCCATGATGCCTCCGGAAATGGTAAAGAAAATCTGTACAATTGAGCCAGCAGGAACGGCCCTTTTGCGCACGGCCATGGACAGGCTTGGACTATCGGCACGCGCATATGACAGAATCCTGAAAGTTTCCCGCACCATTGCAGATCTGGCCGGGAGCGATGAAATCCGGGTAGAACATTTGGCTGAGGCCATTCAGTATCGGAGTCTGGATCGGGAAAACTGGGCAGGTTGAAATGGGTAGTACTTTCAGGTTTGTGGATGCGAGTGGTTTTGAAAATTCCGTTCAATTTCAAAAGGGTGTAAAGTTTTGAAGGAAGATTGTTGGATTGCTGCTTTATAACCATTCCGGATAAATTTATTTGCAGGAATTTCTACGAATCTTGTTACGATGTATGCAAGCAAAATATTGAGCAAAACCACAAGAGCAATGACGAAGTAACTATTGGCGTGGGTATACGTTACCAGAGAGTCAATTATTTTGCGCCCCATGTATTGATGTAAGAGGTAGAGACTGTATGAAATTGTCCCTAAAAAAACCAGCTGGGGCTTTGCCAAAAATTTCATCTTTCCATAAATCAGCATCGCGAATACGGCATGATAAAAAAGGATGATCAGCAGATGCTCCTGGCCAGAAATAAGGTACATAGCTCTTCCGCCCTTGTCGTGCAGATAGAACGACCCAAAAATCGATATGCCCATTAGCAAGAGATTTTCTATGGAAAAACCCTTGCATGAAAACTGGTAGAAAAGAATACCAGAAAAAAACAGCGGGAAGTGGTTAATGAGCTGAATTTTGGTAACGACCAACGTATACAGACTTGGATAAAATGGCCTAAAAAAATGAAAGGCTAATATTACCAGCAGCGTGAGCATTCCGGACAATTCAATATCCTTGATTTTACCGGTCATGTAAACACAGAGAATCCAAAGATAAAATATTAACTCTACCGCCAAAGTCCAGTAGGAACCGTCCAGATCCTCAACGCCGAAATAGGCCGGAACCATGGTCATATTGACCAGAATATCTGAAAGTTTGAAATGTTGAAAGTCGTATATTAAAACAAAGGCAGAGGTGATGAGCACACACATCCAGAATGCCGGATAAAGCCTGCCGAAGCGATAGACAACAAAACTTTTCCAATGACTAATTTTATTAAGACTGAGGCTGATCGTAAATCCGCTGATCATAAAAAACAGATCTACGCCGGTAATACCATACCTGAACGTAAAATCGGAATTGATGTGTGGCTGGTTGTAGGTATAATGAAAAAGTACGACGCTCAATGCCGCCAGACCGCGTAGTGCATCAAGCTCTTGTAATCTGCCTGATTGCCCAAACGCATTTTTACCATGCGAGGAGATTTGTCCCATCTATATAAAGATTTGATCATGACCCATATGCGGGTCACCGTAGAGTTTTAATAAGCTTATGTAAGAGAATTACCCGTTTTGGTGCTGATTGATCCAGACCGGAAAATTAACTTGCTGACCGGCTACTGCAATGGGAAAACAGCATACGGATGCTAAAATGAAGGAGATTGAATTTGTTTTCATAATGATAGTGTGTATAATGGATATTGCAATCTTTAATAACAGCACTTACCGTATTAATACTATACGTTGGACAAAACCAGAGGAAATGCACATGCCGCTATCAATTACAATAATACAAAAGTTTAATTACGAATTAGTAAATACGTTTTAAGATTTTAAATCTTTCGTATCATTTCAATTCCCGATTAAACAATTTTTGATGAGACTGACAGATTGAAGGCGATGATCGGCTTTTGAGGAAAATTATATTTATTTCTCATAGTCCCGTCTGTCGGAAATTCTGACCAATAAATCATTCTGCTGCAAAAAATTGTATCCAAGATCCAGCGTCACATATTTGCCGTCCTCTGACTTGATTTTATAATATCGTCCATCCGTCGTAGCCTTTATTGACCCTTGCTCTCCGTAGGCATGTAAAGCGTATTTCTCAACAAACTTCCTGTTTACAGAATTTGCAGTGTGTAACAGATTTGCCAGGTAAAAGCTTTCTGATTTAGCAAGCCGGATCAACTTATTACCTTTCTCAAACGAAGAAATTTTTTGAATGTAAAATTTGTCCCGGTTAGGTAACTGATTAAGAATCAGTTTTTGATCAATTAAGCTGATTGGAAAATAGGCCCAATAGAGTTCCGTAGGAGCCTGGTATCCATAATCACTTATTGTTCTGTAAATTCTCCCGTTTTTTATGAGCGAAATCGTTATTTCGTTGTCATCAGTCCAACTTGCCTCATATTTGACTTTCAACTTTTTCAAGTTAGCTTTCCTGAATTTTAGTTCAAGCTCCCGAAATTGTTTTGTAGACATTTTAGAAGAATAAAAACCATTGTTTTTTGTATGATGCTCATTATGGATGATCACTTCGCCACTTTGTGATACCATTACATTATTTATTGGACAGCTTCCAAGGCAACCGGAAGAGGAAACAATAATTTGATCAAATGGAACTTGTGGAGCCAACTTGTAATTACTCCTTTCATAAATTACATGGGCTGAATCATTTAATGTAAGTTTTAAAACTTTACTATCAAGCTTTAGAATTTCGTATCGATCCCATACATTATTTGCCAGATCAAAAATTAACAATCGGTTGCCTTCGATACGATATTTCGTCTCAGTACCCAAAAACTGAATATATTCCCGGTTATCGTTGCTGAAATACCCAAGTTTGTTTTCGCAAAAACCAGATTCACTAAATGTATAACCGGGTTTAGATCCAATTTCCAGAGGTGATTTCTCCATTGAATCCGCAGGTGATTCATATTTTAATTCTACTTTAACAAATGTCCAGTCACCAACAATAAGACGGTCATATTCCTGGTGAACTTGTGGTGTAGAAGGAGAAGTTAGTAAACAAATCGTCCAGATAACATGATTTACCAGTCCCATGAGCGTATCATATTAGTTTATACTTCTACAACTCATCAACACTTACCCCGCCCAATTCCTGGAATAGTGTTTGCCAATAATGCGTCACATGTGGATTATTTTCCTTTGATGAAGCTGTCGCCTCAAAGGGCGAAACGATGGTAATCTGAGGCGAACCAATCACATATTTTTCCAGCTTCTTCACGTCGGATTTTGCTTCCTCTTCGGCCTGAGCGTCTGATACCGGCGGTTGCTTATGAAAATCGCGACGATCTGCACCTTTGACACTCTCGATCATATCACTGAAATAGTATACGCTGACTTGCGCACCACTTTCGCCAGCCTTCGCAATGACAGGTAAACTAGCCCAGATATCCGTTGACTGATTGGAAGAACCTGTATTTTGCTGATTTAACTTTAATAACAGTTGTCTTAAAAAAATACCCTTCTCACGCTGTAAAGATAGCTGAAACGCTGTTTCAATGGCCTCACGGTCGGTTGCATTCGCGCCGTCATTGATCTCTTTTTCGCTACGGATTGTCAACGATAAGGCCCGCGCTTTTGAAGTATTTTCATGTATGTAGTAAACCTCCAGCTTGTCGCCTTTATTTTTCATGTTGGTCTCCATGATGTCAGTAAGCGTTTTCCGATATTTTTCATTAACGTAAGCCCGGTTTACGTTGACACTTTGGGTTTTATCTAAAAATACCAAGGTATAAATTGGAGTATCGGGAGTTGCCTCTGCTTTTTCTTTTTCAATACCGCAGGCAGCCAATAAGAACACAAGCCCGGAAAGCACAGCATATTTGATTTTGAACGAACGTTGCATAGGAGACTATTGATTAATAAGCAAATTCATGGCATTAGATTTACGAACGAAACTACTCAGTTCGTCAGAACCATACAACGCCAAACGGGATGGACGGTTTAATTATTTTATCAACACACAAGAATCCCTCCAGAACGGTCAGTTTTGGAGGGATTTTTCAATTTATTAAGAAAAAAACAGCCTTAAAATCAGTTTTAAGCTTTGTTTTGATTCTGAATCATTTGAACCAGTTCTTCCGAAATACCAGTTGAAGAATAACCTCCGTCATGGAACAAATTCTGCATCGTTACCATACGCGTCAAATCTGAGAATAAAGAGATCGTGTAATTCGCACAATCATCAGCCGTAGCATTTCCCAACGGGCTCATTTTTTCTGCGAACTCATAAAAAGCATCGAATCCGCCAATTCCAGAACCTGCCGTTGTTTTGGTAGGAGACTGAGAAATCGTATTAACACGAACGTTTTTAGCTTTTCCATAACGGTAACCGAAGCTGCGCGCAATACTTTCAAGCATCGCTTTTGCTTCCGCCATATCCGTGTAGAAAGGATATGTACGCTGTGCTGCGATATAAGATAATGCTACAACAGAACCCCACTCGTTGATGGCATCCATCTTTTCTGCTACCTGTAAAAATTTATGAAGCGAAAGAGATGAAACATCAAGACTTTTCAGGTAGTAGTCATAGTTCAGATCGCCATACGGTTTTCCCTTACGAATGTTTGCGCTCATACCAATCGAGTGCAAAACAAAATCTACTTTTCCGCCCAACACATCGATCGACTCGGTATATAATTTTTCAATATCTTCAACAGAAGTGGCATCCGCGGGAATAATTTTCGCATCACAAACTTTCGCCAATTCATTGATTGCGCCCATACGCATTGCGATCGGTGCATTCGTCAAAGTGAATGTAGCTCCTTCTTCTTTTGCTTTCAGCGCAACTTTCCAGGCAATTGAATTTTCGTCCAGTGCCCCGGATATTATCCCTCTTTTTCCTTTTAATAAACCGTATGCCATGATTTTTTATTGTTAATTACGAGTTAACGCCCTTTTTGGCCGACAAAGTAACAAAATTTTGACTGCTTAAACCACAATCTTTTTATAATAGAAAGCATTGGGATTGTAGCAGTCAAGGATATTATTTAATTGATTCTACTGGTTTTAATGATAATTTTTCTTCAAGAAACTGCTCCGTAGCTTTGTAAACTCCCTCAACATCCTTCGAACGCAGGTAGGAACCAATCACATGATCGCCGCTATTTGGAAATGCCTTCTCAACTTTCAGATTGGACGGTGTTCCAAGTTTTGAAAACATATCCAGCATTGCTTTCACAGAAACAACCTGATCCTGCTCTTCTTCATTTTTGTAATAATAAGCCAGAAAAACAGGCATTTTAATCTTTTCGTAAACCTCTGGTTTGGCCACTGCATCAATCGTTTGCTGGAGTGCCATGAGTCCGTTAGTATGATAACTTTGCAGCCAGAAATTAGCGCGGTCAGGAATCGTGTCCGCTGACTTGCGTCGGTCGCCCATAATTCCATGCAAAATTTGCTTTCCCCATGGACCTGTGATCAGTTTCAGCGCCGGCGAGGCCACGGCCATGCAAGGAGAATAAAGTACGATGCCTTTAATTTCAGGATTTGTCGAGGCAAGATAAACGGTTAATAATCCACCGGCAGAAGTTCCTACAATAATCACGCTGTCGCCCAATGCTTTACCGATAGCCAAAGCACGTTTTGCTCCTGCGATAAAATTTTCCGAAGTAAGGTCATCAAAAGCATTGGAATCACTGATGCCCGCATCGTGCATACGCGCCAGGTATAAATTCGCGCCATATCGTTTGGCAAGGTTCCTGTGAATTGGCTCTCCTTCTGCCCAACTAGCGCCGAAGCCGTGGATATAGACAATACTGTATGGTGTTTTTTCTTTTTTAGAGGTATCCGCCCAAACTATTCTGGCCTGATTATCTCTTTTCATGTCTTTTATCGCAGCTTCAGATGCATTGATTTCCTGTTCAAGCTGAGGCAAATTGTGGCTCACCTGAGGAAGTGCAGGGTCTGGCACTGTGGCAGTTACTTTCGGACCAACAAAATACACGATGATGAGTAAGGCCAGTATGGCAACGATCCACACAATAATTTTTAACATATATTATGATTTTTGAAGGTTTCTTTACTCCGAAAGTTCGTTAGTTTTATACTGCATTCCAATTAAGACAAGCAAGGAAGCAATAAACATTAATAATTTTAGCCAGGAAAAAATGCCCAACCTCTTACTTGTTGAAGACGACGCTAATTTAGGATTACTACTTCAGGAATATCTGATCGATAAGGGATTTCCCACAGACCTCGCCACAGACGGGCAGAAGGGCTGGCAATCTTTTGTTGATAATCAATATGATCTCTGCATTTTTGACGTAATGATGCCAAAAAAAGATGGGTTTTCACTGGCAAAAGAGGTACGAATGAGTGGCCGTGATGTCCCGATTATTTTCCTGACTGCCAAATCGATGAAGGAAGATACCATGCAGGGATTCCGGGTTGGTGCGGATGATTATGTGACAAAACCTTTTGACCGTGAAGAACTTATCCTGCGCATTGAAGCAATACTAAGAAGATATCGAAAACAATCGGATCTGCCCGAAGAAAGCGCAGTATTTCAGGTTGGCAATTATACTTTTGATTATAGTCACCATCAATTATCTGCTGACGAAAAAAATACAAAACTGACCAGCAAAGAGTCCGAGTTACTCAAACTTTTTTGCCAGAACCTTAACCAGCCAATCAGTCGCAGTTATGCACTGAAAACAATCTGGGGAGACGATTCTTATTTTAATGCACGAAGTATGGACGTTTATATCACCAAACTCCGGAAACATTTCAAAGAAGATCCCAATATCCAGATCATGAATTTGCACGGCGAAGGTTTCAAATTAATGGTTGGATAAGGCAGAAAAATTACTGCGGTGAAACTCAAATTATTTCTCCGCGGTTTTCTGTGTAAGAAATTATTTACTAAAAAAGCCATAAGCGAAAGCTGATCGCCCATAGCTGACTGCCCGTATAAAATGATCTATTTAACCCGTCGCCCAAGACGCAACCGAAAATCTTCTGCTATCAGGGATTTGGTCCAGGAAACCACACTTCAGGTTTCAGATTTTATCTTTCCAATGTTTATTCAGGAAGGCACCAACCAGAAAGTTGAGATCAAATCAATGCCTGGCATGTACCGATTTTCTCTTGATACCATTCTTGAAGAACTAAAAGAAGTAACTGATCTGGGAATCCGAGCTATCGATATTTTCCCAAATTATGCCGAAGCCAAAAAAGATAAATATGCTTCTGAAAGTTATAAGGAAGACACATTTTATCTAAAAGCCATCACGGCAATCAAGGAAAAATTCCCCGAGCTGGTGATTATGACCGACATCGCGATGGATCCGTACAGTTCTGACGGCCACGACGGCCTGGTTGAAAATGGCGAAATTGTTAACGACGCAACCATTGAAATTTTAGGGAAAATGGCTTTGGCACAGGCGAAGGCAGGTGCGGACATTCTTGGACCCAGCGATATGATGGATGGCCGTATCGGTTATCTGCGTGATACGCTGGACCGTGAAGGACATTCGAATATCAGTATCATGTCTTACTCTGCAAAATATGCCAGCGCATTCTACGGTCCTTTCCGTGATGCTTTAGAATCTGCCCCGAAATTTGGTGATAAAAAAACTTACCAGATGAATCCCGCCAACAGCCGTGAAGCTTTGCTGGAAGCACAATTGGATTTTGCAGAAGGTGCTGATATGCTGATGGTTAAGCCTGCATTATCATATCTTGATATTATTCGCCAGCTTGATGAAAATTTTGATATCCCGATTGCAGCGTATAATGTTTCCGGCGAATATGCCATGATCAAAGCGGCTGCCCTGAACGGCTGGCTTGACGGCGACCGTGCGATGATGGAAGTTTTGATGAGTATTCGTCGCGCTGGCGCGAAATGTATTCTGACTTATTTTGCGAAGGAAGCTGCTGTGATATTAGGATCCTGATTTTAGGATTTTTTGATTTTCGGGATTAAACTTTGCCATTTCCGGGTATTTAAATCTGGATTCCATTACCTACAAATAACTATTGCGTCTAATATCTATCCTTGCCAATGTAGCTTTAAGGTAATTTATGAGATTTAATATTTGTTTGATGGAGCTCGATCAACTAACTTATAAAATTATTGGTGCCTCGATGAAGGTACACAATACATTAGGAAATGGTTTTCAAGAGGTAATATATCAGCGTTGTTTAGCTATTGAATTGACACGTTTGGAAATAGAATTTGTTAGAGAGCAAGACCAAACAATATTTTACGAAGGTTTTCGCGTTGGAACCCGCAGGGCAGATTTTGTGGTCCAAAATCAGATAATTATTGAATTGAAAGCAGTGATAAATTTAGAAGATGCGCATCTTGCCCAAGCAAAAAATTATCTCATCGCTTACAACTTTGATATAGGCTTACTAATTAACTTTGGATCGACCAGTTTGCAGTATAAAAAAATATTTAACTCAATAAAAAACCCTGTCAAAAAACAGGATTAATTACAACGATAAAAAAAGAGGCTTTCTTAAAAAAGTAAGCCTCTTTTTTTATCCTATTAATCCCAAAATCATAATTATCTTGTTACCTATTTTAACATAATTACCTCTTAGCTTTGGAGTACAACCAAACATTTCAAAATCAAATAGAAAAACTAAAATGGACATTCACAACTCCACAGAATTCATTTCTGCCAATCTTATTAATCTTAAAATCCTTAAATCAAGATCCTTGCTTCTCGTCCCAACTTTATTATTACTTAATTTAACCGTTTTCGCCCAAAAGAAGACAAACCTCCCGCCAGAATTCAACATCAAACAATCAGAAACAGAGGCGCATATACGTTTTCTGGCAGGTGATGAGCTTATGGGAAGACGTACAGGCGAGCAGGGAAATTTTGTAGCTGCGCGGTATATCGCTGAACAATTCCGGAAATCAGGCGTTGTTCCCGTTCCGGGAAATACGGCTTCCGGCACTTCCGGTTATTACCAAAATGTTCCTTTTGAAAAGATTGGCTCAAACGGTACAGGAGAAATTATTGCGGATGCCGAAAAACTAAAAAGCGGAAAAGACTGGATTTTAATGAATGGAGAAGCAACCGACTTGGCTGCTCCTCTGGTTTATGCTAGCTATGGACTTGAAAATTCAGCTAAAGGATGGGATGATTATAAAGGACTTGACGTAAAAGGTAAAATTGTGCTGTTACAAAGCGGAACTCCAGATGTGCAGACGCCTTCGGAAATCATCGCTTCGTCTACTGAAAAAAGAAAACTAGCCACAGAAAAAGGTGCGATCGCCATTATAGAATTATTCAATGCACCAATGCCCTGGAATATGGTCAATCGCTATTTTGCAGGTGAACGCATTGCGCTGGCAGATTCAAAAAGTGATTCAAAATCAATTCCCCATGCCTGGGTAAATGGAAAGGAAGCTAAAATTACGAGAGCACTTCGCGCTGCACAAAATGTAACTTTCAAGAGTTCAGGCCGCAAAAGTCAGCTGGTAAACAGCTACAATGTTGCTGGTTATATCAAAGGTTCTGATCCTGTTTTAAAAGATGAATATGTACTGCTGACTGCACATTATGACCATGTCGGTGTTGGAAAGCAAGGCGGCCAACCTTTTACTTCCGAAGACAGCATTTTCAACGGAGCACGTGATAATGCATTTGGTGTGGTTGCACTTTTAACCGCCGCAGAGGCACTTGCCAAAAATCCACCGAAGCGGTCGGTGTTGATTGTAGCTTTAACTGCCGAAGAGGTAGGACTTTTGGGAAGTCGTTATTATGCGGCACATCCTTTATTTCCATTGAACAAGTGTATTCTCAATCTGAATTCTGATGGCGCGGGTTATAACGATACGACAATCGTTTCTGTTATGGGATTAAACCGTACCGGTGTAAAAACCGAAATTGAAACTGCCAGCAAAGCTTTTGGATTGGGCGTTTTTGCTGATCCATCGCCGGAACAGGGACTATTTGACCGTTCTGATAATGTGAATTTTGCGAAAGAGGGAATTCCTGCACCAACCTTTACACCCGGTTTTAAAGAATTTAATGGTGATATTATGAAAAATTACCACCAGGTTTCGGATAATCCAGAGACGGTCGATTTTGGCTATTTATTAAGATTTTGCCAGGCTTATACCTACACCGTAAGACTTGTTGCGGATCGTAAAACGGCTCCACAATGGGTTGCTGGAGATAAGTATGAGGCGGCAGCGAAGAAACTTTATGGGAAATAAAGTATCAGAATTTACAATTTACTCAATGGATTTACTCATTAGATTGAGTAAATTGTAAATTATGTACGAAAGATCTCAATCAAAGCAACTTAGCGAACGACTCAATGAACAACGCCGGTTCATTCAGATCGTTATGGGTCCGCGTCAAGTGGGAAAAACGACATTGGTAACGCAACTTGTAGAAAAAACAAAGATGAATTACCACTTCGTTTCAGCAGACTCTATACCTATTTCCGATTCCTTCTGGCTTCATCAGCAATGGGAGATTGCCCGTCTGAGATTAAATAATTCCCCGGAAAAAGAGTTTCTGCTTATTATAGACGAAATTCAAAAGGTTACCAATTGGAGTGAAAAGGTCAAACTTCTGTGGGACGCTGATACGCGCGAAAAAACAAATATCAAAGTAATACTTTTAGGTTCTTCAAGATTGCTTCTGCAAGAAGGATTAACAGAATCGCTTGCCGGTAGATTTGAAACAATCTATATGGGACACTGGTCTTTCGATGAGATGCATTCCACATTTGGGTGGAGCCCGGAGGAATATGCCTGGTTTGGCGGATATCCCGGATCAGCAGATTTGATAAAAAACGAAACACGATGGAAAGCTTATGTCAGCAACTCCCTTATTGAAACCAGTATTTCCAAAGATATTTTGATGCTGTCACGCATCGCGAAACCTGCATTAATGAAGGTATTATTTGAACTCGGTTGCCATTATTCAGGCCAGATTCTGTCATTTACTAAAATAATGGGACAACTGCAGGATGCAGGAAATACGACGACCCTTTCTCATTATCTTCACTTATTAGATACCGCAGGACTGTTGGCGGGGTTTGAAAAATATTCAGCAGATATTGTAAGAAAAAGATCTTCAAGTCCCAAGTTTCAGGTCCATAACACAGCATTGATCAGTGCACAACGTCAGGAAACTTTCTCAGAAATTAAATCAAATCCTGCGGAATGGGCAAGGATTGTTGAATCGGCGATCGGCGCGCATTTGTTAAATAAGGCCTTCTCAGAGCAGTTCAAGGTATACTATTGGCGGGATCGTGATCAGGAAGTAGATTTTGTTTTAGAATACAAAAATCAGATTATCGGTTTGGATATTAAAAGTGGTGCTAAACAATCTTCCTCGGGAATGTCTGCTTTCCAAAAAAAGTTTAATTCTAAAAAAATCTATCTTATCGGAGATTCTGGGTTACCATGGCAGGAATTTCTGACGATTAACCCGCTTTCATTATTTTAAAAAATCCCGGATCGTGCGTGATCCGGGATTCCTATCTTACTTCGCGCCCGGAGGACAATTATTTTTCAGATATTCAGTAAACAGAGTTTTCAAATGCAATGACGTTCCTTCGCCCTCGTAAATCCCGTGGGAGCGGTTTGGATAAGCCATGAACTGAAACTGCTTGTTATATTTGATCAATTCATTAACCAGCATTTCTGCGTTCTGATAGTGAACATTGTCGTCACCTGTTCCGTGGATGTAAAGCAAATTTCCTTCCAGATTTTTCGCGTTAGTTATTGGCGATCCTTTCACAAAATCTTCTCGATTTTCCTGTGGAAGTCCCATGTAACGTTCCTGATAAATATTATCATAGGTTAGCTGATTACCTACGGCAGCTACGGCAATACCTGTTTTGAAAATTTTCGGATATTTAAACATAAGATTCAAAGTAGAGGAACCGCCACCGCTCCATCCGTGAACAGCCACGCGACTGGTGTCAATAAATGAATATTGCTTAAACATGGAGGTAGCAGCCCCAGCCAGATCATTAATATTAATTATTCCGATATTGCGGTAAATCGCTTTACGCCACGCGCGACCCTTCGGCGCCGGCGTACCTCTGTTATCTACGGATGCATAAATATATCCGTCCTGCTGCATATTCCCTGCATAAAGTCTGTTTCTTCCCGTTCCATAACTGTCATGAACGGTACTTGACGCAGGTTCTCCATAAACTGAAAAAACGATCGGGTACTTTTTCGCCGGATCAAAATTATTTGGTTTCACCATCCAGCCATCAACCTCGACACCTTCGGCTGTTTTGATCTTGAAAAACTCGATATCCATACTTGCCGGTCTGATACGCATCATCGTCTGACTGATCGAATTATCCGGGTCAATCGATTTATGGTCAGGAAGGGTAATCCATTCCATCATTGTTGGCATACGTGCATTGGAAAAACTATGTGTCGCAAATTTTGCTAAAGGAGAAATTTCGTAACCGTGTGTGCCTGCCTGATCGGCTGGGGATAATCTCTGTGCTTCACCTTTTCCGTCCAGCGGCGCGCGGTACAAATATGCCTGGGTCGCATTTTCCGGCGACGCCGTGAAATAGTAAGCATTGCTTTTTTCATCAATCCGAACCGGGCTGATCAAATCATATTTCCCGGTCGTGATCAACGTTTCCTTTTTCCCGTCCCTACTTACGCGATAAGCATGTCTCCAGCCATCTTTTTCACTTACCCACACGAATTCTTTTCCATCGCTAAGCCAATCCCAACCGGCAGGACTACTTTCCCAGCGACTTTTGATATCAATCCAGGCTTCATCAGTTTCCGAATAAAATGATTTTGAAACACCCGTTTTAGCATTGATATACATCAGCGTACTGACATTTTGTTTTCTGTTCAATTGCTGGATAACCAGTTCATTTGCACTTCCCGCCCATTCCATACGAGGCACATAAGTATTTTGCGGGTCGCCAGGGATATTCATCCATTTGGTTTTTGCTGAAACAACATCCACAACACCGATTTTATAAGGCGAAGGCGTCTGTCCAACTTTTGGGTATTCAACCGGGATTGTATAGGAATAAATAGAATCCGTTGTGTTAATCATCAGGAAATTACGGATTTTCCGCGCGTCCAGCTGCCAGTAAGCAATGGTTTTGCTATCCGGGCTCCACCGAAAACCGTCACGACAATCAAATTCCTCTTCGTAAACCCAGTCAAAAGTTCCGTTGATCACGCGATCCGTTCCATCGATGGTAACTTGTTTGATCTGACCGGTTTGAAGGTCTTCCGAAAAAATGTTATGCTGACTTACATAAGCTACTTTTTTCCCGTCGGGAGAAAATTTTGCAAACATCAGCGAAGATTCCGGACGACCTTTTCCAAGTTGTTTTAATGTATTTGAAGTGAGGTCTAAAACCCAATAGTCGCCTTTGGTATCATAACGCCAAACTCTTTTCGAATTGGTATAAATCAATACTTTATTACCGGCCTGATTAAATGAATAACTGCGTACTGCCAATGCTTCGCTGGCACCCTTCGGCGTAAGCTGCTGTTTTGAAACAATAATTTTAGACTGTTGTGCGGGTAATTTTATTTCTACAATTTCTCCTTCTGCCACATCTCTGTAACCACTGCCGTCGTTCAGCCACTGGAAATTATCAGGTATTTGAGCAAATAAAGGAGAAGAAATAATAACAAAGACTAGTGCTTTGATCAAATGCTTCATCTGAAAATGGATATGAATTAATATTTATACAAACAATTGCTAATGCAATTTTAACACTTTGAAACGCAAATCCCATACACAGATCATAATAGCATAATAACAGGCAATTTTTGGTAAAGATGATGTACCAAAAATCGCCTGTTTAATTCTAATCATGTTTTTCCTCAGGATCAG
The DNA here is from genome assembly GCF_056895235.1 of Dyadobacter sp. HNCC25DJ186. Taxonomy (NCBI): domain Bacteria; kingdom Pseudomonadati; phylum Bacteroidota; class Cytophagia; order Cytophagales; family Spirosomataceae; genus Dyadobacter; species Dyadobacter sp. HNCC25DJ186. The sequence goes on along the minus strand of NZ_JBXHAS010000007.1, from coordinate 141,292 downwards.
ATTTTATATCCTTTATTTTCGAGCGCCGCTGCTTTTTCAGCGATTCGCTAAGTAAAAATTCAATTTGTCCGTTCAAACTTCTAAAATCCTGCTGTGCCCAGGCTTCCAACTCTTTGAGCATATCAGGATTGATCCGTAAAACGAACGCTTTTTTTTCTGCCATATCAAGGATACAAGGTTCCGGCGTTCAACACAGGTGTAACTGATTTTTCACCACATAAAACGACTAATAAATTACAAACCATCGCTGCTTTTCGTTCTTCATCCAATTCAACGATACCTTTATCAGAAAGCATTGCCAGCGCCATATCCACCATGCCAACAGCACCATTCACAATCTGACGCCTCGCCGCAACCACCGCAGAAGCCTGCTGACGCTGCAGCATTGCTCCCGCAATCTCTGGCGCATAGGCCAGGTGACTGATCCTTGCCTCGAGAACGTCCACTCCAGCCCTACTCAGCCGCTCAGTCAGCTCAGCTTCAAGCATTTCATTGATTTTTCCGCTTCCGTCTCGCAGTGTAAATTCGGGTACTTCCACTTCCTCAGCTTCCATTGTATCATACGCATAAACACCTGCCAAATGCCGCACCGCCGCTTCCGACTGGATTTCTACATATTTAGTATAATCATCGACTTCGAAAGAAGCTTTGGCCGTATCTCCAACGCGCCACACAACCACCGCGGCAATTTCGATCGGGTTACCGAGTTTGTCGTTAACCTTTAATTTCTGGCCATTCAGGTTTCTCGCCCGCAGACTGATCTTTTTTCTGCGAAACAACGGATTCACCCACCGCAAACCGCTTTGTTTCATCGTTCCCATGTAATCGCCAAAAAATGTTGTCACCACTGCTTCATTCGGATTAATAACGGTAAGTCCGATCAGAATAATAAATCCGATTATGGAAACCAGAATACCAATATTAGGACGGCCTTCCATCACCGAAAAAATAACACCACCAAACAACATGATCAGACCAATCGCGAACAGCAAAAAGCCTGACATCGAACGTAATTCTTTTTCATTCATAGCTTTAAAGTGATAGTAAAATGATATCACAATGTTATCGAAATCGAGTCTAATATTTTTATAAAAAAGTATAAAAAAATCCCAAAGCTTTTGATTGGCTTTGGGATTGGATGAGTGGTAAAATACTTTAATTTGTATCAAAATTTACTGGGAGTGTATATCGGATTTTTACTTTTTGCCCTTTCATAATTCCCGGCTCCCACAAACCGCTCGATTTTTTCACAACTCTTAAAGCCTCCTCATCCAGGCTTTTCTCTGCATTCTTTTCAATTTTATAATCTGTTAAAGTCCCATCTTCCAGAACAATAAAAGAAATGACAACTCTTCCCGTAATTCTACGTCGCGAGGCCTCATAGGGATACTGAATGTTGGCCCCCAGGAACTGATACATTTTTGAAGGTCCTCCTTTAAATTGTGCCGGCTTATCATCATCCGCAGTATATTCTGTTTTATCCGGCCGAATTCCTTTTATTAATTTTCCAGCTTCATAAAATTCTTCAAAAATTAAAGTACTGTCTACCAGTTTGCTCGTCCAGCGGCCGGATTTCTCTCCGTTAATTACTTTCCCCTCTTCAAAAGTGGCATTTCCATTGTATGAATCGCCATCGATTTTACCCCAACCAACTCCATCTTTCACGATCTGTTTCCCATCACGTTCCCACACATCTTTAATAATCTTTCCTTTTCCATTCACAATCTCTGTTACGCTGTGAACCTGCCCATTATCAAACCAGTCTGTTATCTTGACAGTACCGCTAACATCTGCATGATTTTCTCTTAACATCCCGGTCAGAAAGTAAAATTTTCCTGTTGAAGGCGGCCTTCCGCTACCGGGGTAAGTGCTGTGCGAAAGAAGTTTGCCGTCCGGCTGAACGATCACCTCTTCATACGCACTTTCATAATCATCCATTTTTGCCGAAATACGAAAAGCCTTCACAGAATCCGGCTTAACAGTACCTGAAACATGAGCCCAAATTTCCTTCTTTTCAAAAGGAATTGTTTTTACCGTTTTCCATTTATCAAGCCGGAGTTCCTCATACAAGATATTATCCCGGACAAAGCCAAGGCTATCTACCGGAATAATATTTCTAAACTTAAACTTTTTTGGATCGCTGGTCAGAACGTTCTTCTTATCAAAATACTCAATGATTGCATTTTCAGTGCTGTCAAACTCCTGAATCGGGATGGTTCTGAATGGTACAGGAAAAATGGTCGTTTGTCTTACCGCTTTATCTTTAATCAAAGCCGGTTTCCAGGCTTTATACAATGTTAAAAGGCGAATTGCTTCTGCATCACTTGATTTGTCAACAGATCTCGCTATTTCAAGTCCGGACATACTTCCGTCGGGTTCAACAACGCCTTTCAAGAAAACCTTTGCGTTCATTCCCCTGGCTGCTGATTTGATAGGAATCTGAATATTGGCTGCAATAAACTGATTTAAAAACGCCGCACCTCCGGCAGGTTCAGCAGCTTTTTCCACTTCGTGAACCTGGAAAATCTGTTGGCTAAGCGCGGGAAAACTTAAAAGAGCCAAGGCTAAAATTAATTTTTTCATCGTGTTTGGATAAGTGTGTACATCAGCTTCAATCCAAAATATTACTGCAATTGAAAATTAACCGGCAAATTATACTTGACCCTTACTTTCTGTCCGCGCATTTCTCCCGGTTCCCATTTCCCGCTCATTTTTTTGACAACTCTTAGCGCTTCTTCATCAATATCTTTCATGACACCCTTTTCTACGTTATAATCACAAAGGCTTCCGTCTTCGCAAACCGTAAAAGAAACAAGTACCTTTCCTGAAATCCCTCTTCTGGCTGCATTCACAGGATATACAATATTCTGTCCAAGAAATTGATAAAATGCCCTCGTTCCACCGTGAAATTTTGGTTGGATTATCTTATTCTTGTAACTGATTTTTTCTCCGTTGACAAAGCGCGTTCCTTCTTTCAGTTTGCCCTTTTCATATTCTTCAATATAATAAACGGTACTATCTTTAAACTTACCAACCCATTTCCCGTCTTGTGATCCTGAATGTATGGCACCTGATTCTAATACCAATTTGTCGTCCGCAGAACTGGAATACGTCCACCAGCCATTTCCATCTTTAACCGTTTGTTTTCCATTGGCTTCCCATGCGCCAATTACCTTATTTTCTTCATACCGCGCTCTGTTAATATGCATGGTAAGGACATTGGTTATCTGCCCGTTGCCATACCAGGTAATGCGCGTACTGCTGCTGTCCTCAAAAGTCTCAACATTTTTCAGCATTCCACTGAGGTAGTATTCTCTGGTAAGCTGCGGTTTGCCCGATATGCCGTTCTGCCTGTAAGCGAGCAATTTCCCATTTTTTTGAAAAGTGACAAACGGTGCATAATTGCTTTCATGATTATCTTCGGCTGATAATTGATATGCCTGCACCGAATCCACGCCGGGCTCCTCACTTACTTTATACCATAATTCTTTCCGCTTAAACGGAATAGCATTAATTTGTTTCCACTTTCCCCATTCCAGACCTTCATAAGAAATATCACCTTTCAGATAACCCTGCTCATCCACCGGCATAACACTTCTGTATTTGTAATCTTTCGGGATTTTTGTTGGCTGGTATTTGACGTCGTAGTAGTTGACATAACTCCATAAAGTCGTATCAAAATTTTCCTTTGTTTCACTGACAAAAGCCACATGATATACAACAGCTTGTCTGACTTTTTGATCTTTTAAAACGGCTGGCTGCCATGCCTTATACAACCCCAGCACGCGAATCGCTTCCTGGTTACACAAGGAATCAACTCCTCTTACTATACCCAGACCGGTTATCGATCCGTCTGTTTCGACAACTCCTTTGACAAATACTTTTGCATTAATTCCTTTGATCGAAGATTTTAAAGGAATCTGAATGTTGGATTTAAGGAATTCATTTAGAATCGTAACACCACCATTCGGAATTGCCTGCGTTTCCACCTCATGTGGCTGATAAACATTCTGGCTAATAGACTGATATCCAAAAAGTAACAAGATTAATAATATTTTTTTCATGCGTCGGGTGAGTTTGCTGTTCCCAAATATAAAGAATCTATTATTTACCTTAATTATACTTAGTGTTTTAAAATAAACAAATTAAAAAGATTCGTCGTAGTAGTTTTACAGGTAATCTTAACTTACTGATAACCTGTTAGTAATATCCAGTTAACATGAAATGAGAATATTTGTAACATGGGAGAAACAACTCATTTTCGAACGATTATCATTTCTGACTTACACCTCGGAGCAGGTGGTTCGAAGGCAGAAGAAGTTACCAATTTTCTGAAAAGCTATTCTTGTAAAAAGCTTATTCTGAATGGTGATATTATTGATGCCTGGCAGTTAAAAAAATATGGTGTCTGGAAACGGAAACATACCATGTTTTTCAAACGTGTCCTTAAAATGATTGAGGAAAATAAAACCAAGGTGATCTATATACGCGGAAATCATGACGATTTCCTTGATCAGATTATTCCGTTGCGTTTAGGAAAACATTTCCAGATCAGGAAAGACTATATCCTGAATTCAGGAAGCAAGCGTTTTTATGTCACGCATGGTGATGTTTTTGATTCGATTACGACGAATCTGAAATGGCTGGCTTACCTAGGCGATATCGGCTATACTTTTTTGCTTTGGATCAATAAATTTTACAACAAATACCGTGAATGGAGAGGATTGCCATACTTTTCATTGTCGCAGAAAATCAAACAATCCGTTAAAATGGCGGTCAATTACATGTCGGATTTTGAGGAAAAACTGACTGAACTGGCGCGTTCACGTGATTGCGACGGGGTCATTTGCGGACATATCCATCATCCGGCAATACGGGAAATTGATGGGATCAGTTATATGAATTCAGGTGACTGGGTTGAAACTTTAAGCGCTCTGGTTGAAGATTTCGATGGAAACTGGAATCTGGTATACTATAATCAACAGGATTTTCAGGAAAAACCAGCTGAACAAAAAACAGCTCAAAAAAAAGTTATTGAAAATTTCCCGACAGTAGACAAACAGGTTGCTTTTACAGGCATGATCCTGGGTCAGGACAAAAGACAGGTTATCTAGTATGAGAATATTGTTTTTGGTACAGGGAGAAGGTCGTGGACACCTTACACAGGCCATTTCAATGGGGCAGATTTTACGAAATGCCGGCCATGAAATTTCTGGTGTAATGGTAGGCAGTGCGGTTGGACGAGAAATTCCTTCCTTTTTCACAGAACAAATCAAGGGTCAGGTTTATTATTTTAACGCACCCAGCATCGTTTACAACGGAGGAGGAATGAACACCAAAAAGACACTTTTAAGTCTGGTGACAAACCTTCCGACCTATATCAAAAGCTTACACTATATACACAAAACAATCCGGGGAATTCAACCGGACCTAATCATCAGTTTTTACGAAACATACAGCGGGCTTTACAATATCGTTTTTGGTAATAAAATACCGATGATTTGTGTCGCGCATCAATATTTGATCCTACATCCGGATTTCACTTCACCCAAAGACAGCCGTCTCAACCGTGCGCTCATCAACCTCAATTCCAAAGCTGCTTCCTGGAAAGCAAGTCAAAGGCTCGCCTTGTCGTTCCGGGAAATGGAATCCAGGCCTGATGAAAAACTGATTGTTGTCCCACCGCTTTTAAGACAGGAAATTCAGGATCTTCATCCTGTCACCGATGATTTCTTCCTGGTATACATGACGCATCACAGCCTCAGCGAGCAGATTATTTCATGGCACCGCACGCATCCGGAGATCCGTCTGCATTGTTTTTGGGACAAAGCCGACGCTCCGGATGAGTTAATTCATGACAGCACGCTGAGCTTCCACCGCATCAACAGCCAAAAGTATTTAACAAAACTGGCAAGCTGCCGGGCACTGGTTACCACGGCTGGCTTTGAATCTGTTTGCGAGGCGATGTATCTCGGAAAACCTGTAATGATGGTGCCCGTTCCTAATCATTATGAGCAGGAATGTAACGCATTAGACGGCGTAATCTCCGGCGCAGGGGTTACTTCGAAAACCTTCAACCTGTCTGTGCTGCTGGATTATCTTCCGCATCACGTTGACCAGTCACAGAAATTCAGGCATTGGTACCACCTGGGAAATGAGATGTTTGTAAAAAATGTTGAGGTTTTTGACAAACATCCATCGAAAAAGCCATACACCGAAACACTCACTTTTTCCTGAAAATGATCTTTTCTGAATCTGTTTCCTGGTAAATAGATAACGAATTGTCCCGGATTTCGTAAAGATATTCGCCCTGGCGAAACCATGCTTTTCCGCTCCACTCCGGTTCCCCGACTTTTGAGCCGCCGAAATTAGTAACCTTCAATTTTGAACTTCCCACAAGTTCGTAAGAACCTCCAACGGTATTTGAATAAGTCGTACCCGATATCGTTCCTTTCTGACCGTCGTCCTGAAATGTATAAACGACATTTCTGCCATCGTTAGCGGGAATTTCATTCAAATTATTATTTATACGGTCCCGATATCCTTCCAATTGCCACGTGCCTTCCAAAACCTGATTTTCCGGATTACAGCAACTTTCTTTTTTACAGCCAGCCGCTGAAAGCCATAAAAAAATGACGATCAATTCGAGTGAAGCAAATTTTCTCATGACCATTTCATTAAAAACTTATTCCAATTCTGGCTGCAATACGGTTATAAACACGTTCTTCATTGCGTTCGATCTGATTCCAGAGCAATGGCTTTTCAGCAGAAACTTCCTGTCTTTTATAGGTAAGTGAAAGTGTGAAAGAAGAGGTATTCACGTTTCCAATTCTCAGTCCTATACCGGGGTTAACCATCCAGCCACCTTTTGTTTTAAAACCATCTGAATCCTGATGTAGCCATGTAAAACCATAACCAGCGTCGGCAATAACAAAAAAACGGGAATTGGGTCTGCCTGAAAGGTCATAGCGGATTCCTGCTGCAACAGGGTTAATCAAAGCATTTTTATACCAGTCAGCGCCAAGTGTTATTCCGGCACCAAGTTTTCTGCTCACTTGAATTCCGTTAAAAGTCTGGAGTGTTAAGCTGGTTCTGCCATCAACCGTATTTTGCGTAGAGCCGTTTGAATATTTGACCCGGCCAAACAGTCCCCCGAATTCCGTGTGGTTAACAAACCTATTTTTAACCACTACGTCCTGAGCGTTAACAGCACTTACAACCAGTATTGATATGAATAGAGAAAAAAGAATTTTCATTGTGCTTATGTGTTTTGGAGGTGAGTAAATAGCTTAAAAGGTCACAGTAATTATGGAATAGCCTTATTCACCGGGATTTTACTTAGCTCACGAATATTTCTCGGATCTGTTACATCGAACTGATAAAACCCATCCTTTCCTATCAGCATCAATGTCTTGCCAAGCGAAATAACATCGTAAGCATCAATATCCTTAAAATGCGAAATCATGTGTTTATCAATTTCCATTTTATCAGCCACGTCAAAGACTTTCAAACCTTTATCACCTTCACATAAATACAAAGTCGGGAAATCGATACTTAAACCATGCGGGTTTTCCATCTGGTAGGTTTTGATCAATTTGGGGTTGCTGGGGTTACTGACATCCACCAGATCCAATTGATTTTGCGTTCCCTGACAAGCCGTTCCTGTTCGCAGCGTTACATAGGCGATGTCGTTGTGAACCACCACAGGATCGCAAGCCCGCCCATGCTGGAATACTGAAATCTGCGTTGGAGCGGCAGGGTCGGAGTTGTCGAAAATAATCATTCCGGTTGTTGTTCCAAGAAAGAGTTTGTTCTGGTATGGGAAAATGGTTTCGATATTGAAATTTGTGTTGACCGTTGTGAAATCAGTTGGCTGCGCCGGATTTGAAATATTAAACAAGTGCAGCCTGTTTTGTTGAACGGTATATAAAAATTTGTCATACAATGCAAAACGCGCCATGGATCCCGCCTGACCGTTGGGTTGAGCTGAAGACGCAGACCCGGCAGAATTGAAAGAAGCAGTTGAGGACAAAAACCCCGAATCAAACCACATAAGTCCCGGAGAAACGTTTTCCTCACAGTTTGTCGTCACAGTCTCCGTTACAAAATCAACTGTAAAATCCTGAATTGATATCATGCCGGCAGCACTATTCTGTCCCATCAAAGACCAGCCTACACCATCAAATTGTCCAAACTGAAAAACATTTTGCACCCGTCCCACTTCCTTTGCATTGGCAGGATCTGTAATGTCCAGTGAAACCAGATCAGAATAGCTGTCTGCATACAGAATATTGTTACGAACAGCAATATCGCCATTACCCGGAATATTGATAAAGGAAATAAACTTCGGATTGGATGGGTCACTATTGTCAACCACATGAATACCTTCTTTTATTTCATTGATAAATAGATAATTACCTTTGGTGTAAATTTTACCTGGCCGGACCAGTTCCCTTTTTGTTTCTGCTTTTACACTGCTTCTGATCTCAGCAAGTGATCGGGTAAAGGGCGTGAGCCTGCGTGTTACGCGGGTCTCCTTGCATTGGTCATTACAAGAAAATAATCCAAAAGAAAAGACGATGATAATCAGCGGAAGTAGTTGTGTTTTCATGATAGATGAGTTTTTCGTCAGGTATCCTGAGTTTATATTATTTCTCAGTTTTATCCTAAGACACAGCGTATCATTAAAAGGTTGTAACCTTTTCAAGCAAATTTATCTGAAAATGAATGGAATAGCTTTTTAAGCTCAGCTTTTGACACCAGAATCAGGCTTAATTATTTCAAATTTTTAGGGTCGCTGACGTCAAATTGGTGGAGGCCGTTTTTAATGAGCAAAACCAGGTACCCGCCTAAAAAAAATCGTCCGTAAGCAATGCCAACGGACGATAACGCACCCCGAAAACGTCGATTGACACCAACGTTTGTTATCTTAAATATCACTTCGGACGTCGGCGATCGGCTTTCACATAACCAAGTCGCAATTTCTTACCATTTGAAAGCTGACAGCCGATTGCCGAAAGCCAAATTGCCTATTTACTTTCCGGATTCATTATCCTTCCCATAAAAAGAATTGTATTTGATGTTTTTTCACTGATGATAATTCCAAATGGGCGGTCGCAGATGATTTGAAGAGGTTCAGCTGGTCCGACATTGGTAGTGGTCATACCAATTGTCGTTACTGCCGCAGCTTCCGTTCCACTTTCATCTATGCCCAAATAAGTATCTTGTTTTATAAAGCTTACCAGCGTTTTAGTTGACTTACTAATTTTTCCAAATTCCGCCAGATCCGTAAAGGCTTTGTTAGTTCCCATTCCAGCCAATGTTTTATTTAACTGGATAGAATAATCCAATGAAAAACGCGGCAAGCCGATATTAACTTTTCTGGTTCCTGAAGCTGAGCGGATCTTTGTCCATTCCGCCGTTGTAAAGGAATTCAAAACATCATTTATTGAAGTTCCTGCCTGAGGCAATAAAATGGTCATTTCAAACTGGCCATTACCATACGGAAGTTTGGCAGCTGAATACTTATCCGAAGTCAGGGCGACAAAGTCGCCATTGTTATACATCATCTTCACGTTCTTATCTGTTCCGCTTTGAAGATGAAATGCCTTGTCCTGAGTATTTTTTGAATCAAATTTTGCCGCCCAGTCGCCTTTAAAATAAAGTGCATTTAATAAATACATCACATCATTAGGATCGAGCTGATCTAACACTTTCTTGATCTTTCCATTGGTCTTATCGCTGGCCCACTGGTTGATCTTATCCAACGCAGCCTTGTTAAATTCCAGCCCGGTAATTTCCGCGTTAAATGATTGATTCAAAACATTTTTGAAATCAGTTTCTACCTGAACTGTATTTCGGTACCAAACCGAATTTGCCAGGCCCAGCGTAACTTTTGAATCCGCTGCCGGCATATCATTTAATAATGTTTTGTAAGCTTTATTTAAATCTGCCTGTGAAACGCCTTCCATTTTCAGCGTCTTCAAAATTTCAGAAGCTGTTTCACTTTCTGCTCCGTTCAGCAGCATTCCCAAAGCGATATGAAGGCTTAGCGGCGAGACAAATAAATTTTTGTCAGCATTCTCAACCTGCTGTAAGTTTTTGAAAAAATCGAAGGCAAAATCATTGGTTCCAGTTGAAATTCTCTCAGGAATAACCACCGCGCGAACCGGATCTGGTCGGGAGTCAACGTTGTCATCATTGCATCCGAAAGCCGTAAGGCCAACGGATACAATAATTAACTTGCTGATTTTAAGTATTTTATTCATGGCTAATAAATAAAATGTGCATATAACATGATAGCGATTCCGCTTTTAGTAACCGCTTCTTTTACTATGAGTCTTTCACGGCTGGAATGGTTGGAACCAGATTCATGTTTTTTTAAAAAGAATATCTAACACCCCATGAAACTCCATAGAGGTAGGGGCGGGATTCCAATGTTTCGTTGCTCTTAAATCCTGACGTAATCGACTTTTGGTATGACCCCGTTAGCGTCGCTTTCCATTGAGATGATAACCTGTAATTAAAACGAAGCCCCGTTGTCGCGGCCCAGTTCAGGCTGCGGTACACATCGTCGCTCGCAGTGGTTGTAATCACGGTACCAGAAGCTGATTCAATTTCATTATTCATGAAAAAATTAGCCATCATCCCACCAAGTACAGAATAACTGAATTTCTTGTCCGGATTCAAAGTATATCCTGCCTGTACCGGCACTTGAAGATACCTATAATCGTTACGGACATCCTTTGTCACTTCAATATAAAGCGAATTCGCAGGAGGGCTCGACGTCGGCCCGTTAACGCCATAATTCTGTCCCGATTTATCCATCAATGCGCTTTGCAAAACATTTTGTGAACGGCTTGTCGCCGCATCCAGCAGATACCCTTCGTCCTCATAAGTCGAATTTCCCTGCAAATAACTTACGCCTGTTTCTACAGACCAATGTTTGGAAAGTCGCTTACCACCCTGGGTTTGAACAGCATAAGAAGTTCCTGCACGGCTATTTCCACTCAGGGATTGTCTCGACGCATTGGCATTGGCAAAAGCAACAGGGGCCGAAGTAACCTTAACATCCGGATTAAAAGTTGCAGGCATCAAACCAACAGCCGCATAATATTCGCGGTTTTTGGGTGCCTTTTCAACTGGTTTTTCCGTAATCGTACCAGGTTTGAAAAACACATACCGTTTCTGAACATAAACATCCAGATCTTTATATCCGATCGGCGTAAGTGACTCAGCTACAATGCGACTTGCAGCATCAAGATTTGCAGGATTTAAAGGCTCAGCTGCAACATTATTGCTTTGAGCAGCGGCAAACTTATCAGCATTGATTACATCATTATTGCCTGTTATAGTTTCCGCTGAAACAGGATTATTTTCCAGCTTACGTACTGCCACTTTATTGTTAAAAGAGGAAAGCGCAGCCCTATCTTCTTCTGCTTGTTTTTCCGTATTAGCCGAAGCCAGAGACTCATTCTGCTTGATGATAGCAGGATTTTCTGCACTATTTTTTCTCCGTCTCTCAGATTCCACTTGCGCAATACCAGTTTCCGGCTGGATCAAAGGAACTTCAATCGCCTCTTTCTGTTTCGCAGATTCACCTTCTACGGAATTTTTTGAGCTCGTGTTAGTATCTGCATTCGGGCTGACTAATTCTGATTTACCGGCTGCCAGGTGTGCATCTTTTTTCTCTTCTGAATTGTAAGAGCCATTCCACAAACCGATACCAACCAATAACAATGCGGCTACGGATGCGGCTGCATACCAAAGCCGTGGTGTCTGCCACCATAGCGGCACCACTTTTCTCTCCTCTTTGTCAAGGCGAGCCTCTATGCCTTCCCAGGCAGAGAGAGGAGGTGTTTCAGAAGCTTCCTGAAACGCCTTCTTCCATTGCTCTTCAAAGCTATTTTTTTCGGACGGATCCATCATCAAATCTTGTTTCTTTGTTCAATTTTTCCTGAAGAAGCGTACGAGCCCGCGAATATTGCGATTTCGAGGTTCCTTCGGATATACCTAATTTCTGGGCTATTTCATTATGCTGGTAACCTTCTATGGCGTATAGATTAAAAATAGTCTGGCAACCAATGGGCAGTTCTTTAATAAACTCCATCAGCTGCTGCCATTGAAAATCCGCCAGGACTAATTCTTTTCCCGCCAACACGTTTTCATGTCCATCAATGTCGTCCAGCTGCTTCAGATGTTTCTGCTGTCTCAAATGATTTAATGCCGTATTGACTACAATTGACCGAAGCCAATACTCAACCGGGCTGTCGTTTCGGAACGTAACTATATTTTCATAAATTTTTATAAACGCATCTTGTAAAACATCTTCCGCATCTGTGCGGTTTTTGGTGTAACGCAGGCATATAGCAAACAGCTTCCCCCCGAAAACATCATATAGCTGTTTCTGGGCGACGCGGTTGCGCTGTTGACAGCCAATCACCAATTCCTGTTCATTAAAAGTCATCCGAAGCTCAAGGGGTGCTACTTCCGGTTTATTTATTTTGTTTTTTCTCCTACTGTAAACAATAAGAGGCTGCTTTTATTCTTAAATATCCGCCATCTGTTATTTATCGGTCAACCCAAACGCTTGCTCAATATTTAATTGACACAATTATTTGTCAAAGGGTTGGAAGGGATATTTAATTATTAAAAACTTTTTTTAACTTACCTAAGTTCAAGGGTTTCAATTCATACCTTAAAAAATCTTAAATCCGTGGCCAGGAATATGCCACAGGAACTATTACCTTACGCATATCCTTTTATAAGAGCAGAATATAAATTGGACTTTTTACGTAACTAACCTCTTTCGCTCATGAGTCAATATATGGTTGAAATCCAACTTCCGGCTGTTATGACGGAGGAATACACAGAAAAAATACCGGCGCAGAGAAAGAAAATCAATGAAATGATGGAGCAGGGGCGGCTTATGTCCTATGCTTTGTCAGAAGATCGAATGAAACTCTGGTGCGTGGTAAGAGCGGAAAGTGAGTTTGAAGTAATGTCGCTGGTGTCAGAATTTCCGCTGATCGATTACATGGACCCAACCATCTGCAAACTAATGTTTAATAATGTTGTGGCCCTAAGATTGCCGATGTTCTCTTTGAATTAATAAAAAAATAACTTTCCGGGAACCTCATTGTTCAGACAATGAGGTTCTTTTATGTTCGATTCCCTGATTTTAACTGTTATTATTTTAATATGCCTACAAAGAATTCCCCTCTGACTTTTGTGAATTTTTTAAAAAAAATACTTTTTGCCGTGGCAACTTTATTTGCCGTGGCCTGTTCTGGAAATACAAATCAGGATATTTCCCAGACGGAGCAAAAGACTGAACAAACGCAAGGGACTTTAAAAAAGTCCGGGAAAGCGGCCAGGGAAAATCTTCAGAAAAATCAGCGAAATGATATTCCTCAAAAGGTTTACAAAGTACTTGCTTATGTGAGAGAAACCGGCCGGGCACCGGAAGGCTATCAGGGAGGCCGAAAATTCGGGAATTATGAAAAACATTTGCCTTTAAAAGATAAATCCGGGAAACCGATGAAGTATAGGGAATGGGATGTCAACCCTAAAAAGAACGGGAAAAACCGCGGTGCGGAACGTCTGGTTACCAGCGAAAATGAACATGCCTGGTATACGCGGGACCATTATAATTCATTTATCGAAATCGAGTGAAAACTTTTCATCGCAGGTACTTATCTTTGTCTGACTATTTAATTTTAAGCTGATTGATCAGTGTTATATTTTATGAAAAACACACATTTTCTTCTTGCAAAAAAAGGATTTGACCTTCGTAAGTCGTTTTTGGGCGCATTTATCGGCAGGGTTGACGGCCAGAAAGCCACTTCAATGAAGGACTTTCACGAACAGATCGGTCAGGCCCTGAATTTCCCAGATTATTCCGGTAAAAATCTGGATGCGCTGGATGAAATGCTGAACGATCTTGAATGGATCGCAGAGGAAAAGGTTGTTATTTATATCACAAATTCTGCTGACTGGCTTTCGAAAGAAAAAACGGACGACAAAATTCTCGCACTTATTGACATTTTCGACGCAACTGCGGAAGACTGGAAATGGATGGATGACGAGGAAAATGTTGCTAAAAAAGAGCTGCGAATTGTTTTTGAAGATTCACCAAGAATCCGTACCATTCTGGAAGAACAGGAAATTCCTTTTGGTGATTGTTGATTTAAATTATAAGGTACACCTCTTGGACCATACAATGGATCAGATACTTTAAGAAATAATGTTAACACTAAGGATGAAATATAACTTAAGAAGTGAATTAATATTGTAGGGCATCAAGTTTTGCTAAGGTGAGTTTATATTACAGGAGATACTATTTGTAAGCAGAAACAAAAGATGCGTACAAAAGGGTACAAATAATTACAGATACATACAAACAATTACAAACAATCCAATTATCTTTGTAAACAAGTTAAAGCAGTAATAAAAAGAAGTGCTCCACTAACAGATGTTAATGAAGCACGACAAAGTAATAAGTTGTTGCTATAACACTACTACTTAAAATACTGCGTTATATGTTGTACAACGAACAGTGTAACTTCTCTACCGATAGGGATAAGAGCAATAATCATGGCTACCTGGTCTGTTCCAGATAGGTTTTGCCACCAATGTAGCAGATCAACAAGTACTTCCATACGTAAGATCGGTGTTTATAAAGGGTGATGTTGCAAGCATCATCCTTTTTTCGTAAAAGGCCCTTTCACTCGACATAACAAAGATAATCTTTCTCTAAGTTACTTTTCATTTTTTGTCAACTTTTTAATTCAGAAAAAATTATAACTTCTTGACTGTAAAATAGTTAACGAGGAAAATTTGCCAACATTTTATTAAATAATAAAAATGTTCAAATATTTGTATTTCATCAATAAATCAACTATTTCTTCTCTACCCGTGATTAAGAAAAGCATAAAATAGGCAAACCCACTAATTAAATTTTGGAAAATTCAGTCTTTTTATTTATGTAACCCTAACTGCGTATAGCTATACCGTTTTGAATATCTCTCAAGATGGAGCCTGTCTGGAAGGATGTGATATTATTTACAATCAATTTTTAATTATCGGTGCTTTAAATCCCGTCTCCATTGTACATAACCTATTGCTGCTAATGCCAGAAAAACGGCATACAAAATAGCGGTGAGGTGCAGGTCTTTATAAAAATACATGACGGTATAACAGGCATCAGCAACAATCCAGACAATCCAGTTTTGAATATATTTCCGGACCATCATCCATTGTCCAATCAAACTGGCAATGGTTAGCGCGGAATCTGCGTAGGTCAGGCTGGCATTGGTGAAGCGATCCAGAAGAAAACCCCAGGATAATGTTCCGACAATAAAAATAACTGCGAAAATGATATAAAGTCTGGTTGGTGTATTACTCACCGAAATCCCATCGTGGCTTTTCCCGCCATACAACCACATCCACCAGCCATAAATACTGGTGAAAAAATAATAACCCTGCAAGCCCATATCAGCATATAATTTCACCTGCCAGAAAACGATCACATAAAGTACGGCGTTGATTATACCGAAAAACCAGCCCAGCACATTTTGACGGGTATTAAGGTAAACACAGATCGCGCCTGTCAGAAAACCGAATATCTCAAGAATCGTTGTGGTTAAGCCTGCGAAAGTTATGGATTGATTGAGCCAGTCGATCATTTTATCAAATTAACACATTCATTACAAATGCTATTTATTTACCAGTTATTTTTGTAAAGTAATCAATGGTATCAACAAAAGTAGAAAAACTGTTGTTATCATTTAAGCCGACCGGGAAAATCCCTGGAACGGCTTTTTGTGTTTGATATAGTTTATAAAACCGGGGAAATTTCCTCTAATAATTAAGATATACTTTTGGAAGTAAAAGATTTATTGACGCTATACGGAGGTGACAGTTATCTCGATCTGTTCATATCACAAATTGCCTCGAAAAAAGAAGATGCCGCACATATCCAGATCAAAGGATTAGTCGGAAGTCTGGATGCGGTAATTGCTGCGGCCATTCAGAAAAAAAAGAAAAGTCCGGCTTTATACATTTTAAGCGATCGGGAAGAAGCAGCTTATTTTCAAAATGACTTGCAGAATTTGCTGGGCAAAACGGAGGTTTTATACTATCCAACGTCCTACAAACGCCCATATCATTACGAAGAAGTCGATAATGCCAACGTTCTGATGCGCGGAGAAATCCTTAACAAACTGAACGTGGCCAAACCCGGACCGTTTCAGATTGTTACTTATCCCGAGGCGCTTTTTGAGAAAGTGATTAACAAAAGATCGTTGATTGCCAACACTTTTTCTGTGAAAGTAGGCGAGAAGCTGGATCCGTCATTCCTGACGGAATTCCTGAATAGTTATGGGTTTGAAATTACCGATTTCGTTTTCGAAGCCGGACAATTTTCCGTGCGTGGAGGTATCCTGGACGTTTTTTCATTTGCCAGCGAACATCCGTTTCGTATCGAACTATTTGGCGATGAAGTGGAAAGTATCCGCTCTTTTGATCCCGATACCCAGCTTTCGATTGAAACGGCCAAACAAATCAATATTGTTCCTGATATTCAGCAAAAACTGGTTCACGAGACGAGAGAATCTTTCATGGATTTCCTGGACGAGGATGCTGTGTTATGGTTTAAAGACGCAGAATTGACGCTTGAAGTCATTGAAAATTGTTTCGAAAGAGCTGAAAAAGCATTGCAGGAAGTTACCAGCGGAGGAATTCAAATTGTTTCGAATCCGGCCGATTTGTTTGAAACAAGACGTGGTTTTTTAAATCAGGTTAAGAAATTCAAAACGGTGGAATTCGGGCGCAGGTTTTATTTTAAAACTGAAAATAAACTCCCCTATTCCTCCAAACCGCAACCATCTTTCAATAAGGACTTTAAGCGTTTATTGGACGATCTTTCGGAAAATCAATCCAAAGGTTTTGTTAATATCATAGTTGCGGAACAACCGAAACAGCTGGACCGTTTGGAAAGGATTTTTGAAGATCTTGATCCGTTTGTCAAATTTCAGCCGATACCGAATATTTCACTTCGGGAAGGTTTCATTGACGAAAATCTTAAAGTCGCCTGTTACACCGATCACCAGATTTTTGCCCGTTTTCATAAATACCGGTTAAAGGAAAAATTCAGCAAGTCGAAAGCGATTACGCTTAAAGAACTGAAATCGCTTCATCCGGGCGATTTTGTTACGCACGTGGATTACGGTATCGGCCGTTTTGCCGGTATGGAACGGAAAGATGTGAATGGAAAAGAGCAGGAAGCAATCCGGTTGATTTATCGTGACAATGATTTGCTATATGTGAGTGTGCATAACCTACATAAAATTGCCAAATATACCGGCAAGGAGGGAACGCCGCCTGCTATGAGTAAACTGGGTTCGGGAGAATGGGAAGCGAAAAAATCAAGAGTTAAAAAACAGCTTAAAGATATCGCCCACGAGCTTATTGCGCTTTATGCAAAACGTCGTCAGGCACCCGGTTTCCAGTTTTCTCCCGACAATTATATGCAGGCCGAATTGGAATCGTCATTTATTTATGAAGATACGCCGGATCAGGCAACGGCGATTTCCAGTGTCAAAGATGATATGGAAAAAGGCCATCCGATGGATCGTCTCGTTTGTGGTGATGTTGGTTTTGGAAAAACGGAAGTAGCCATCCGCGCTGCTTTTAAAGCAGTCTGTGACAGTAAACAAGTGGCTGTTTTGGTGCCAACGACGATTTTGGCCATGCAGCATTTCAAAACTTTCAGTGAACGTTTGTCTGATTTCCCTGCAAAAGTGGGTTATATCAACCGCTTTAAATCGACTAAACAAATAAAAGATACGCTTAAAGAAGCGGCGGAAGGAAAAATTGATATTCTGATCGGGACACACCGTATTTTGAACAAAGATGTGCATTTCAAAGATCTGGGTCTTTTAATTGTAGATGAAGAGCAGAAATTTGGTGTAAAAGCAAAAGACCGTTTGAAGGAAATGCGTGTAAATGTGGACGTTCTGACATTAACAGCTACGCCGATTCCAAGAACACTTCATTTTTCTTTGATGGGGGCAAGAGATCTTTCGGTTATAGCAACCCCTCCGCCAAATCGCCAGCCGGTAACCACGGAAGTTCATTCGTTCAGTGAAGAGTTTATCCGCGATGCCATCAGTTTTGAAGTGCAGCGTGGCGGACAGGTTTTCTTTGTGCATAACCGGGTGAATGATATTGAGTCTATTGCCAACATTATTATGCGTCTGGTTCCGGAAGTAAGAATCGGTGTGGCGCATGGACAAATGGATGGCGACAAGCTTGAAAAAGTGATGGTAGATTTTATAGAGGGAGAATATGATATTCTGGTTTCCACCAATATTATTGAGTCCGGAATTGATATTGCCAATGCCAACACGATCATAATCAACTCCGCGCACATGTTCGGACTTTCAGATCTGCACCAGATGCGCGGCCGGGTAGGGCGTTCCAACAGAAAAGCTTTCTGTTACCTTTTAACACCGAACGCGTCTACCTTAGCCAGTGATTCCAGAAAACGTCTTCAGACTTTGGAAGAATTCTCGGAACTTGGGGATGGTTTCAAAGTGGCGATGCGCGATCTTGATATACGCGGCGCTGGAAATTTACTGGGTGCTGAGCAAAGCGGTTTTGTGAATGATCTTGGTTATGAGTTATATCACAAAATGCTGGATGAAGCGGTTGCGGAGTTGAAAAATAATGAATTTAAGGATTTGTTCTCCAATGCACTTGGTCTTCCAAAAAAACTATTGCCGGATTGTCAGATTGAGACGGATTTTGCAACCTTGATTCCGGAAACTTACGTTAAAAATATTTCGGAAAGACTTTCGTTGTATACGCGTCTTGATGATATGAAGACAAATGAGGAACTGATCGGTTTCGAGAAAGAAATCCTTGACCGTTTCGGGCCGATGCCCAAAGAAGTGGAGGATTTGCTGAAAACAGTCCGGTTGCGTTGGGAAGCAGAAGGATTGTATTTTGAAAAATTGACATTGAAAAGCAATACATTGAAAGGATACTTCGTTACTTCGCAGAACGATGAGTTTTTTCAGTCGCCAAGGTTTGGGAAAATTATCGATTATATTAAAATGCATCCAAGACAAAGCTCATTGAAAGACCAGAAAGGGAAACTGATGCTGATCTATGAAAATGTGCAAAGTATTGACCAGGCGCATAAGATTTTAGTGGAAATGTGTCAATAATGGATTTATAGCAAATAAGTTCGATTGATTTCATACATTTGCAGTTTCGCATACTATTAAATACCAAACACTCTAAGTCACTTTAAAGCAATGATTTGCATGCATAAGATGGGTATCCGATCGATCGCGTTGATACTGATTGTGTTATTAGCGGCTACTTCCTGTAGTAAGAAAAAAAGGCCAACGAGCTTAAAGCCTGGAAAAGAAAGTTCAAAAACAGGCCTGGCGTATAATGGCAAGGATGGATATCAGGTGAAACAATACAAAGCATTGCCTGCTGGTCCTGACTTGGTTTATATTGAAGGAGGGCGTTTCACCATGGGATCTTTGGAAGAAGATGTTATGAACCGACGCGACAATCCGAAACGTACGGTAAGTATCCAGTCGTTCTATATGGACCAGACGGAAGTTGCCAACGTTCACTACCTTGAATATTTAAATGCTATTCAAAAGGATTCATCTGAAGAATTTTACAGTAAAGCTTTACCTGATACCGCTGTTTGGTACAATGAATTATCCTTTAATGATTCATACGTAACGATGTATCTTCGTCACCCTGGTTTCCGTTTATACCCGGTTGTAGGTGTTTCATGGGTTCAGGCAAATGATTATTGTGCATGGAGAACGGCTGCTGTCAGCATAAGCAATAACGCTGCCGGAGCAAAAGCAGGTCAGTCCAAAAAAGGATTTTCGATCGGTAAAAAGAAGAAAGCTGCCGCTGCTGCCGAAGCTGAGTCAGTTGCTTCTGCGGAACCTGCAAAACTTACGATCGAAAGTGGTTACGTGATGCCTCCATACCGTCTGCCAACCGAAGCAGAATTTGAATATGCTGCCATCGCAATGATCGGTACACAATATTCTGACGAGAACCAGTCAAACCAGCGTATTTACCCATGGGATGGCTCAACAATGCGCCAGCCACGTGGACGTAAGCAGGGGCAAATGCTTGCTAACTTCAAACGCGGACCTGGGGATTACGCAGGTATTGCAGGCAAATCAAATGATGGTGCGATTATTACGCAGGAAATTCGTTCATATCCGGCTAATGACAATGGCTTGTTTGATATGGCTGGAAACGTTAGCGAATGGGTTTATGACGTTTACCGCCCGCTTTCCAATAATGACGTAAATGATTTGAATGCATTCCGTCGTGACGGATACCAGGATGAAGCAAAAAACTACGATGCTAAAAATGGCAACTCTCTGGTAAATGATAACCTTCGTGTTTACAAAGGTGGATCGTGGTCGGACGTAGCGTATTGGTTGTCTCCTGGAACGCGTCGTTACATGGATCAGGATTCTGCTACTGCATCAGTTGGTTTCCGTTGCGCAATGATCGCTACGGGTAGCCACAAATAAGAAATATATTTTTGTTAAAATATGAAAAGAGCCGTTGCCTGTTTGGCGACGGCTTTTTTGATATTAAAAAAGTCACTTAATGCTGCGTGGAGGCAATTGTCAGGACTATAAACTCAGTACATCCGGCTTCCAGCAAAACCTCGATACAAGCTTCAATCGTCGCACCTGTGGTTAATACGTCGTCCATAATAATTACCTTTTTACCTCTAACATCTCCTTGTACAACAAAAACACCACGCACATTTTCCCATCGCTCGTTTCTTGTTTTTCCTGTCTGAGTTTCGGTATACTTAACCCGCAAAAGCACATTGCCTGACCACGGAATATTTGTTGCTTTTGAAAATCCCTCCGCCAGTTTATCACTTTGGTTGTAGCCGCGGCTCTTTAATTTTCTTTTATGAAGCGGCACACTGATAATTAAATCGGCATAAGGCAGCATATCATTTTCCAGCATTTCCTGCCCAAACATAAAACCCAATTCCACTCCGACCTCAGGCTGTCCCTTATATTTCAAAGCATGCAAAAGCTTTTGAACTTTTCCCTTTTTAGTGAATAAAAGAAAGGCGTGCGTTTCTGTTACTTCGTGACGGTCTAAAAACTTTTGCCCGATCATTTCAGAGAAAATACTATCCTGCCCTGCCCGTGGAAGTGCAATCCGGCATGCGGTACAAATGACATTTTCATTGCCAATCAATCCTTTATCACAAGCCGCACAGCAACGTGGGAAAATTAAATCCACAAAATCAAACCAAATGGATATCAGGCTCATGAATAATTTTGAATGATGGAGTGAGAGAATGACCGAATTATTTAGCCTGTCAGCGCAGACTTATTAACTTTACCACTTCAAGACTATCTTTGGATTTTTACTTAACTATTCCGGTTACGCGATGAATACCCTTATTCTGAATGCCCGCGTCGTGAACGAAAACACGATTCAGGAATCTGACGTATATATTAGCAATGGTCACATTGAACGTATTGGCAAAAACCTGCAACACCTTTCAGCCGACAGAATTATCGATGCAAAAGGCACGTATTTACTTCCCGGCGTAATAGATGACCAGGTCCATTTCAGGGAACCCGGCCTGACTTATAAGGCAGATATTCATTCAGAAGCGCGTGCCGGGGTCGCAGGTGGTGTAACTTCTTTTATGGAAATGCCCAATACGGTTCCGAATGCGCTGACGCAGCCATTGTTACAGGATAAATACGACATTGCCGAAAGAACCTCACTGGCCAATTATTCCTTCTTCATGGGCGGCTCAAACAGCAATTATGACGAGGTAATGCGCACAGACCCAACGCAGGTTTGCGGGTTAAAAATCTTCATGGGCTCTTCCACGGGGAATATGCTTGTAGACTCGCCGGAAGTGCTCGAAAAACTCTTCGCCAATGCGCCGATGTTGATCGCGACACATTGCGAAGACGAAGCAACCGTTCGTCACAGAATGGAATTTTATAAAGAGAAATACGGCGAAAATGTTCCTTATGATATTCATGCTTTGATCAGAAATGAGGAAGCCTGTCTGATTTCGTCTTCATTTGCCAGCGCACTTGCCCATAAACATGGCACGAGATTACATATTTTGCATATATCAACGGGAGATGAGGTATCTCTTTTTGAAGTAGGAGAGCGTAAAAACGGGCAGATAATGCTGCCAAACGGAGCTCCAAAACTGGTAACTTCGGAAGCCTGCGTACATCATTTATGGTTTGACGCCGAAGATTATCATACGCTTGGGAATAAAATAAAATGTAATCCGGCCATCAAAGCGCCCCATCATAAGGAAGCCATTTTCCAGGCACTTTTGGATAACCGTATCGATGTGATTGCAACGGATCATGCGCCGCATACCATCGAAGAAAAAGCACTTCCATACTGGCAGGCTCCTTCCGGTTTGCCTTTGATTCAGCATACGTTGAATGTGATGCTGGAATTCAGTAAAAAAGGAAAAATTCCATTGGAACGTGTAGCTGAAAAAATGAGCCATGCCGTGGCAGATTGTTTCCAGATTAAAGAGCGCGGATATATTCGTGAAGGTTACTGGGCAGATCTGGTATTGGTTGATCTTGACGGGACGACATCGGTACAACCTTCAAACCTGTATTCAAAATGTGGCTGGTCTCCGTTTGAAGGAACAAATTTCCATTCCGTTATCACCCATACTTTCGTATCAGGCCACCTGGCTTATGAAAACGGGAATTTTGACGAAACCGTCAAAGGAAGCAGATTAGTTTTTTCCCGCTAGGTAGTCAAAGTAACTTTTGATTACACCCAAATCAGCTTCTGTCCAATCGAGCGCGGGTAGATCTTCTGGTGTGAGCCATAAGATCTGCTCATGTTCGGTAAGCGTAATGTTGTAGGTACGAAGGTTACAAACGAAAGGAACGAGAATTATTTCCCGCCATCCCTGATCTTTGGTTGTAACCGGCAGTTTTTGAATTATATCAATTTCGACGTCAAGCTCTTCCCTGATCTCACGAACGAGCGTTTCCTCGTCCGTTTCATTGTCTTCCTGCTTGCCCCCCGGAAATTCCCACTGTAAAGGAAATGATAGTGCAGCACTGCGCTGACCAGCTAATACCTTACCATTATGTTCAATAATGGCGCAAGGAACGCGGACGACTAATTTTACAGCAACAATACTTTCGACCATACCCAACGGTGACACAAAATTTACCGCAAAAGTACAGAGTATAATCGAGAAAAACCAGCGAGTATTGAATTGATCTTCAAGACTTCACTGGTTTTACCGTTAAATAAAAATATAAAAATTTCGTGATCATGTTTTGGGTTAAAACAGTTCTCCCGATCGGTGTCTTGGCAGTATCCCCAAATGTCTGTAAGCTTTTTCAGTTACCTCCCGCCCACGGGAAGTTCTCTTCATATAACCTTCCTGGATCAGGAACGGCTCATATACTTCCTCAATCGTTTCAGCCTCTTCGCCGCATGCAGTTGCGATGGTGGAAAGTCCCACGGGCCCGCCTTTAAATTTCTCTATAATGGTGGACAAAATACGATTATCCATTTCATCCAGTCCATTTTGATCAACGTCTAAGGCCAATAATGCCATTTCAGCAATTGGAATCGTAATTTTACCTGTGCCCTTTACCTGTGCAAAATCCCGGGTCCGGCGTAACAGATTATTCGCAATACGAGGCGTTCCACGGCTGCGTCGGGCAATTTCAAATGCTGCGTCGTCTTCCAGCGGTGTTCCCAGAATAATAGAAGAACGTTTTAGGATAGAAGCCAGTAACGTGGCATCATAATATTCAAGCCGCGCATTGATACCAAAACGTGCGCGTAATGGCGAGGTCAGCATACCCGCCCTTGTTGTAGCACCGATCAATGTAAAAGGATTCAGGCCGATCTGGATACTGCGTGCGTTAGGCCCGCTGTCGAGCATAATATCGATCTTGTAATCTTCCATCGCAGAATACAGATATTCTTCAACAATCGGATTCAGACGGTGGATTTCATCGATAAAAAGTACATCGTGTTCCTGCAAATTTGTTAGCAGACCTGCAAGATCGCTTGGTTTATCTAAAACCGGCCCGGACGTTATTTTGATGCCGGCAGCAAGTTCATTCGCTATGATATGTGACAAAGTTGTTTTGCCCAAACCCGGAGGCCCGTGCAGCAAGACATGATCCAGCGCATCACCACGTTGTTTGGCCGCCTGAACAAATATTTTAAGGTTTTCAAGAATTTTATCCTGTCCTGTAAAATCTTCAAACGACAACGGACGCAGTGCCCGGTCAATATCTTTGTCAGTATTGGAAAGAGTTTCTTTATCTCCGGACAAATAATCCTGGCGCATAAGCTGTTTTGCTACTATTAAGTTACGTTCTGATTAAAACATAACGATTTTTTAATCAAAAATAACCGTTTTTACTGGCAAAACCGAACTTCTAGCGCACCACCATCACCGATCCGCGAATTACGACCGGATTTCTTTCCGGGAAATATTCCGCTTCATAGGACACTACATAAGGATAAACACCTGGCTGGACTTTTACACCTTTATAGGTTCCGTCCCATTTATCCTCAATGGATGTTGTTGCATAAATTACTTCACCCCAGCGGTTGTAAATTCTGATGGAATAATTGATATAATAAGCGCCGAAAACATCCAGATTCTCATTTTGCCCGTCACCATTAGGCGTGAAAGCATCCGGTATAAAGAAGCGAGGCTCACATTGATCCAGCACCGTTGTGGATTGCCGGGCCACACATCCTTCTTTGTTTGTCGCTAAAACAGTAAAGACTCCCTCAGTGTTGACGGATACCGTCTGCGTGGTATCACCGGAATGCGGCCATTCATAATGTATGACATCGCTTCCGTTGGCGTTTAGAATGGTGGAGCCTCCGTCTGGAATACAGATATAATATTCTGGTGCTAATCGCAAAATTGGCGAAGGCAATTCTGCAACCTGAAGCGTGTCATAGTTAAAACAATCATTACCATTTTTAACCTGAACAAAATAAGTACCAGGCTGGCGCACTGTTATGCTACGGGTATCTTCACCGGTATTCCACAAAAATTCCCGCCATGTCAATCCCGGCGCTGTTATCAGAATAGAACTGTCGCGGCACATGGTTGTATCGGCACCGAGTTCAAATGGAGGTGGTTTCCGGAGTGTGACCTCCGTTGTATCCGCTGTAAAACAATCTCTGCTTGGGCCATTATAAGCTACCGCTATGTAACGGCCAGTAGCTGTCACCCGTAAAGTTCTCGAACGACTTATAATTCTACCACGGTTATACCATTCATAGACCTGCGCCGTAATACCCATATCCAGCTGAATGTATTGTCCACAAGTATCGATATTAGCCCTGAGGTTCATGGCAGGCGGTGTTTCATAAATTACAATGGTATCCCTCGTAACCATTGTAGTACAGTCGTTAGTCTGTGAAAGACTGACTAAATAACTGCCAGGTTGCGTGTATATGTGTGATGCTGTTTGCTGTTCCTTGGATGGAGCAGTAGGTGCAGTTCCATCACCAAAGTTCCAGCTGTATGTATCTTCTTTTGGATCACAAATCGGCCCGGCTTCAAAATTTGTCGGTTCATTCGTACAAAAACCATCCGCAGAAAATCCTGGGCCGGATGCCTCCTGAGTAAAATCCTGAACCATACTTGGCAGACCCAGCTCGCTTTTCTTTCCGCCAAGATTCACGCCTTCTTTCTCATATTCAATGGCAGAGGCAGAATTTCGCTCTGGCTCTCCGATTGAAGCCAGAAAATCACTTCCTTCAATAGCCATATATATTTTGCCATCAGGAGCTATCTGCAAAGCACCGTATTTCTCTGTTGCCGAACTATCGATGACAAGCGCAGATTCAACAATCAAGCTGTCACTAAAAGTAAGGTCAAATTGTTTCAGATAAGACTTGGAACTGCCTTCCCCTTGAAAGGAAACATACATTTTTTCGCCGGTGGGCGAAAATTCAATACCATACGCCGTCGGCGGGGCAGGACCGAGGTCAAGTGTTTTATTATAGGTAAGAACGCCCGTGGAATCATTGAAATTAAAAAGCTCAACATAATTCGTAGGTGGACCGGGGATAATCACAGCCAACTGCCTTGCTCCGGTGCTGTCTGCGGCAGAAAATTTCATATAACCTTCACCTTCGTTTGGCGAATCATGCGCCATTCCTAATTCAGGAGAACTGGTTTCAGTTAAACCGCCGGTGGTAGCGTGGAAAATACGGAATTTGTTGGTACCGTAATCATGAGAAATTACCCAATAAGTACTATCTCTGTCATTTTTTACAGCAGCAATCCGCTCGGTGGTTGGCTGTTGTAAGGTGGTATTTTGTTCAATAATCTCGCCTTTTCCATTGTTACGCCTCATATCAACGACGCTCTTTGTAAGGAAATTATTTCCCCCAATTTCTGTGGTTGTAAAGACGTTGAACAAAAATTCACAGCCTTTACACGTAGGCTGAGGAACTATCAGCACGGATTGCGTTGAACTGGGACTTCCTTTAAGATCTACACACGGAGAAATGCTGGCCGAGCAATTCATCTCTTCATTATCTCGATTGTAAATTTTTATCCCATCCGAATAAAACTGTAATATACCCTTTGAGTTTGCAATCGATGACGAACCTTCTGGCGTATTAACTTTCCCGTCTGTAATCGGAGCTGGTGGCGAGCTTGAAAAATCCAGTCCGGCATTTCCTCCAAAAAACCATTTTGCACCTTCCTGATTCGCAGGCTCCATGCAGATTTTTACGTTTACACGGTCCTGAAGCTTACAACCATTAGGCATAATCACCTCAACCGAATAACAGCCTGAGCTATCCACTTCCAGTGTTTGTGTTGTATCTCCTTTCGGATACCAGATGTACTTAGCACCCACAGGCGCTCCACTCGGATAAGGATCTAAAACCACACTCGTATTTGGACAAATAGTAGTATCAGATTTCCATTCCTGAAAAGGTGGGGGCACTTCTCCAATGGTTATTAATTGCGTTTCAACCGTTTGAGGCCCAGCTGCAAATGTCCTGGTTAAAGTCACTGTGTAAGTTCCCGCAGTTTTATAGGAATGAAGCGGGTTACGGACATCGCCTGTTCCTCCATCTCCAAACACCCAAGCCCAAGCGGTGGCAGTACTATTATCATCGTCCTTAAACATGGTACCATCTTCCGCACAAGCAGGGCTAGGAACACAGGCATCCTCGTACGTAAAGGTAAAAGTCTGCGCGTTCGCAAAACCCGCTCCCAGGAATAGCAAAAAGAAAAATGAATAAAATATTTTCCGATGTGTATTATAAAATCGCCTCATGTTTCGTTACTAAATCAATCATCCCTACCCCGCCAATTAAATATTCTTGTTACCCGATCATTCTAACGAAAATAATATGTTAAAATTTTGTGTGGTAATGTCTTAAAAACCATAGTAATTTGAATATTAATACGCAATGTGGCGACAATTTGTGAATTAAATTTTGGTATTTCTTACGTCCGTATCCTCAATTCGATGTAAATAGCGGACAAAGCCTGAAAATATATGATAAAGCGTATACTTCCTCTTCTCATCATGACACTGATCTGCCTCAAAGGTTGGAGTCAGGATCCGCAATTTTCCCAGTTTTATGCTAACCCGTTGTACCTTAATCCCGCCCTTGCAGGTGGCGCGCTGGCACCTCGCCTGACGGCAAATTACCGCAATCAATGGCCTGCGCTTTCAGCAAATTTTGTAACGGCATCCTTCGGAGCGGATGTATTTCTTCCTAACTATAATAGTGGGATTGGAGTTCAGGTAACAACTGACAGCCAGGGATTAGGAAACCTTAAAGCTACCGACATAGCACTTCAATACGCTTATCAGATTAATTTAAACGATGTTACCTCGCTTAGGTTAGGTATCCAGGGTGGTTTTGCTTCCCGGTCGCTTGATTATTACGGGTTGACATTTGGCGATCAGTTTACCAATGGAGGGTTTACCGGAAATCCTTCGACAGACCCTTTTGCACAGGGAGGCCCTAATGTTTCCTATGCTGATTTTTCGACTGGCATGATGGTCTATTCGGATTGG
Source organism: Dyadobacter sp. HNCC25DJ186 (assembly GCF_056895235.1). Classification (NCBI taxonomy): domain Bacteria; kingdom Pseudomonadati; phylum Bacteroidota; class Cytophagia; order Cytophagales; family Spirosomataceae; genus Dyadobacter; species Dyadobacter sp. HNCC25DJ186. Next base: position 113,150 of record NZ_JBXHAS010000007.1, on the reverse strand, counting down.
TACTGGCTTGGATTAGCGGCGCATCATATCAACAGACCTAATCAGGCATTTAGCGGAACGGAAGCCAGACTTCCGGTAAAGGCAAGCTTGCAGGCTGGTCTTCGGATACCGTTTGCCGGTTATACTTTTTTAGGAAATGAGATCGATAAAGAAAAAAGTATCTCGCCAGCCATTTTATACAAAAAACAAGGAAAATACGATCAGCTGGATATGGGGCTTTATGTGACGATCGAGCCCCTGGTTTTAGGAATGTGGTACCGTGGAATTCCTTTCAAAAAATATGAACCGTCGATTAATAACCATGAATCACTGGTTTTTCTTGCAGGTTTTCGCCAGGATAAGTTTTCGATCGGATATAGTTATGATTTAACCATTTCGACCTTGGGAGCAGGAAGCGGCGGAGCACATGAAATTTCTCTTTCGTATATTTTCGAACCGCTTACTCCAAAACCGAAACGTTCCAGAAGCAGCAAAAATCAGCTGTCTTGCCCGAAATTTTAAAATAAATCGATTTTGTTGCCAAGATTCGATGCAGACAAACCCTTGTCTGCATTTTTTTATACAGTATAAAATTAAAGACGGCCTCTTTTCAATTTAAACTTATACAATAATAAAGAGAGCGATCTGATCTTTTATGAACAAGCCACAAAAACGTACTTTCCTTTTAAGCCTTTTTATGTTAGCGTTATCCGTAGCCGCGATAGCAGCAGCGCCCAAAAGAGAATTTTATGAAATTAAAATGTATCATTTGAAAGACAAAACGCAGGAAGCTGCTGTAGAAGCTTTCCTGAAAGATGCATATATACCCGCATTACATCGTGCAGGAATTAAGGATGTGGGGGTTTTCAAACCTGTTCCAAGTGATACCATGAGTGGAAAATTAATTTATGTTTTTACACCATTAAGCTCTCTGGACCAACTTTTGACACTTCCAAAATTGCTGGATAAGGATTCAAAATATCTGGAAGCGGGGAAAGACTATCTGGAAGCGCCATTTAAAAATCCACCTTATGTACGTATCGAAACGACGATTCTTCAAGCTTTTACGGCGATGCCGGTGCATTCAAAGCCAAAATTAAGTGCGCCGAAAAGCGAGCGTGTATATGAAATGCGCAGTTATGAAGGGCATACCGAAAGAAGATATCAGAACAAGGTAAAAATGTTCAACGATGGAGGAGAAATTCCCCTTTTTGTAAGACTTGGTTTCAATGCAGTTTTTTACGGAGAAGTAATTGCCGGAAGTCATCAGCCAAATTTAATGTACATGACAACTTTCGAAAATAAAGCTGACCGTGATGCCCATTGGAAATCTTTCAGTGAGGATGCAGAGTGGAACAAATTGAAAGTTAATCCTGAATATCAGAACAACGTATCAAAAAATACAAGTTTCTACATGTATCCAACTGAGTATTCGGACATTTAATTTGTTAACAATATTTTGAAAAAGGTCAGGATCATCGGGATAATTCCGATTATTCTGACCTTTTTCTTTTTCTTCTCCAAAATCTCCTCCTGCTGACAGGCTTGTCCTCTGCTATGGAATTTGAAGTAACTGCGATATTATTTTCAAAAAATATTTGTTTAATTTCAGTTACAGAACAATCAAACTGAACAGCCAAAGTCTCTATTTCCAAACATTTGTTTAGATATCTGTTTATTAATTCCTTTTTCCTAAAATCCGTAAATACCTTCTTTCTAGGGTGATTCTTTCTGATTTCTAACTGATAGCTTACTAAGATTTGAATAATCTCATCCAAGTCAGACGGCCTTATTCTGATATGTGATTCTATTGTATCCAATTGATGAACAAATACGCTTTGACCAATTGAGACATAAAACAAACCGTTTGCCGTTTTTATCAGTTCGAGATTATATCTGCTTTTCTCCGTGTTGATAATTTCGGACTTTAATACTTCCTGCATAAGTGTATGTCGTAAAAGTGAAATCCCTTGATAATATCGAACGGATAATTTATCAAGGGATTAATATACAATTTACTACACAGAAAATATCTCAGGCTTATAACCTAATCAAACAATTCATATGATATGAAAAATTTGATTAGCAGCTACTACTTCCTCACCGCCTCTATCGCGCCACGAACACTTCCATACTGATCCAGCAAGGATTCTGCTTCATCCGGAGAAACACCTAATTCATCTATAATCATATGAATTGCACGATTTACAAGTTTTTCATTGGTCATCTGCATATCCACCATTTTATTTCCTTTCACTTTTCCTAAACGGATCATCACAGCAGTGGAGATCATATTCAGTACCAGTTTTTGGGCTGTACCAGATTTCATTCTGGTACTTCCCGTCAGAAATTCCGGCCCGACAACTACTTCAACAGGAAACTCACAAGCGGCTGCGATAGGAGAACCGCTGTTGCAAACCACACAACCTGTCAGCAAACCAGCATTTTTCGCTTCGTTTAATCCACCAATCACATACGGCGTGCGACCGGAAGCGGCCAGTCCGATTAAAGTATCGTTTTCATTTAAATTGTAGGATGCCAGGTCAATCCAGGCCTGTGTCCAGTTATCTTCTGCATTTTCCACTGCTTTTCTAATCGCAATATCCCCGCCGGCAATAATTCCGACAACTAAATCAAATGGAACGCCAAAGGTTGGAGGGCATTCCGAAGCATCCACAACCCCTAAACGACCGCTCGTTCCGGCACCGATGTAAAATAAACGACCGCCTTTTTTCATACGCGGAACGATCTCTTCGATCAAAGCTTCAATTTGAGGAATTACCTTTTGAACGGCATTAGGCACCGTCTGATCTTCCCGGTTTATTGAGTTCAAAATTTCATTGACACTCATCTGATCGAGATTATTGTAGAGAGATGACGATTCGGTTGTTAGCATGGAATGTTGCATTGATTGAAATCCAAAATTAATTATTTTCTGTGAACCAACCTTTACCAAATAAATAATATGGGATTTATCTAAGTATATCTGCAAAAATTTGCCCTAAAATTTGGAAAATAAAAAGATAGGCTCCTAATTTGTAACACCAAGTTAGAGTTAGCGAAATTTCGCTAAAAACTATATTTTCGTTTTCTTATTGATTTATGTTAATCGTACGTTCCATCTTCCTACTGATCGTAGTCACGTCCCTGACGTGAGTGAGATGTTAACGGCATATATCCGCACCTCACTCACCCGCTGAGTGAGGTGTTTTTTTATTAAATTAATAATCACCATGGCGACAGAACTAAACAGATTTTCGAAAACCTTAACCCAGGAAGTTACTAATCCGGCAGCTCAGGCCATGCTTTACGGCATTGGATTAAAAGAAGAGGACATGGCAAAACCACAAATTGGTATTGCCAGTACAGGTTATGAAGGAAACCCTTGTAACATGCACTTAAACGGACTTTCTGTTTACGTAAAACAAGGTATTACGGCTAATAATATGGTCGGCCTGATCTTCAATACCATTGGCGTTTCCGATGGTATGACCAACGGAAATGACGGGATGCGTTATTCTCTTCCAAGTCGTGACATCATTGCGGATTCAATCGAAACGGTTGTTGCTGCGCAATGGTATGACGGGGTTATCGCGGTGGTAGGTTGTGACAAAAATATGCCCGGAGCCGTTATGGCGATGGCGCGCCTCGATCGTCCTGCGATTATGGTTTACGGTGGAACAATCCGTTCAGGACATTATAAAGGTAAAAAACTGGATATTGTTTCGGCATTTGAAGCGCTCGGACAAAAATTTGCCAACAATATTTCTGACGAAGATTATAAAGGTGTAATTCAAAATTCAATTCCTGGCCAAGGCGCTTGCGGTGGTATGTACACAGCAAACACCATGGCGGCTTCGATTGAAGCGATGGGGTTAAGTTTGCCTTTCAGCAGCTCTTACCCTGCAACCCACGAAGGAAAACAGGAAGAATGCAGGAAAATCGGTGCGGCAATGAAAAAATTGCTTGAACTAAACATTACGCCAAGGGACATTATTACCAAAAAATCGCTTGAAAATGCTTTGACAGTGGTGATGGCTCTGGGTGGTTCTACAAACGCAGCATTGCACTTTCTTGCGATTGCCCGTGCAGCAGACCTTCCTTTGACATTGGATGATATCCAGGAAATTTCCAACAAAGTGCCTTTCATCGCCGATCTTAAACCAAGCGGTAAGTACTTCATGGAAGACATCCTTGAAATCGGAGGCGTACCGGCTGTCATGAAATATCTTTATTCAAAAGGATTGATCCACGGTGAATGTCTGACTGTAACAGGCAAAACCCTGTCAGAAGATTTAGCCGAAGCACCGGACCTGAATTTTGAAAACCAGAAAATTATTTTCCCGCTGGAAAACCCGATTAAGTCATCAGGACATATCCAGATTTTATATGGCAACCTGGCCCCAACGGGTTCTGTTGCAAAAATTACAGGAAAAGAAGGTTTGACCTTTGATGGTGAAGCAAAAATTTGCGAGCACGAAACAGAGATTATTACCATGCTTTCCAAAGGAGAAATCAAAGCAGGTCATGTGGTAGTGATCCGTAATGCAGGACCAAAAGGCGGACCAGGAATGTCGGAAATGTTGAAACCAACATCTGCTGTCATGGGAGCCGGACTTGGCGATAAAATTGCACTGATCACAGATGGTCGTTTCTCAGGCGGAACACACGGATTTGTGGTTGGACATATTACTCCGGAAGCATTTGACGGTGGTCCGATCGCGCTTGTGAAAGATGGCGACAGAATCACGATTGATGCAAACACGCGTCAGCTGATTGTGCATATTTCTGATGAGGAAATGGTAGCACGGAAAGCGGCATGGGTTCAACCAGAGCCAAAATTCACAAAAGGAATGTTGGGAAGATATATCCGCACGGTAAAATCTGCCAGTGAAGGATGTGTTACTGACGAAGCGTAAATATTTTTTATATTTACAAAAAGTATTTACAACTATGCAAGTTACATACACCAGCAAATTACCAGACACGCTACTTAAGGAATTAGAGTCCGTAGCAACTAAGTTGAAGACAAGCAAAAAAGATGTCATTGAAACCGCTCTTACCCATTATTTCGAAGAAATAAAAAAAGCGGAATATATAGCCTCTTTTAAAAAAGCAAAGGGTGAGCCGGAGATAATTGAACTTGCCGAGGACGGCTTGGGAGATTATTTAAAAATGATTGAAGAATGAAGCAAAGGGAAATCTGGTGGGCTGATCTAAATCCGGTCCAAGGCAGCGAACAGCGAGGAAAAAGACCAGTTGTAATCATTAGTGGGAATACAATGAATGATCATTTAGATATAGCAATTGTTTGCCCCTTGTCATCAAAAATTAAAAATTTTGCTGGTTGTGTGATTTTGAAAAAAGACCATGTAAATCAGTTGGAGCAGGATTCTGAAATTATTTCATTCCAGGTCAGGACAATCAGTAAAAGTCGCTTGATAAATAAAATTGGTCAAATAACTGATGATGAATTGCGTCAGGTTAAAACTGGCCTTAATGAAATTTTGACATATTGAAAGATTAAAACGGAGTGAATAAACAAACATTCAAATTAGATAGAGCAGCTTCTCATGCCGGAACGCATGAAGAAACTGAAAAATACTACGCGAAAAATCAGCCTAAAACGTCAGCTGAAAGGTTGATGGCGGCTAATTACCTGAATAGTATTGCTTTCCAATTTGATTTGAATAATCCTCCGAAAATGGACAGAACTGTTTTCGCGATGCGAAAACACGAATTATAAAATTGAGATTAAAAAAAATTCATCCGACTAAATAAGTAGAGGTCATGGAATTTAATGAAAACCAAACACAAACAGCCGAAATCGCTGAGCAGCCAGTTTCGGTAGCAGCACCAGAACTGATCAACGGTTCTCACGCACTGATCCAGTCATTGATTATCGAAGGTGTCAAAACGATCTTCGGATATCCGGGCGGCGCGATCATGCCGGTTTACGATGCTATTTATGATTATCAGGAACAAATTAATCATATCCTTGTACGTCATGAGCAAGGGGCCGCACATGCTGCCGAAGGATTTGCCCGCATTACCGGTGAGGTTGGAATATGTTTGGCAACATCAGGTCCTGGCGCTACGAATCTGGTAACCGGAATCGCAGATGCGATCATTGACTCAACGCCGATGGTTTGTATTGTTGGCCAGGTTGGATCACATTTGCTGGGAACGGATGCTTTCCAGGAAACGGATATTATGGGTGTGACCATTCCAATTACAAAATGGAACTACCAGATCACGAATCCTGATGAAATTCCTGAAATTATTGCAAAAGCGTTTTATATAGCAAAATCTGGCCGTCCTGGTCCGGTACTGATTGATATCACAAAAGATGCGCAGCTGAAATTGATGTCAAAATCATTCGTCTATAAAAAATGTGAAAAACTGCTGAGCTATCGTCCACGCTTGTCACCGAAAGAAGATCAGGTGGAAGCGGCTGCAAAGCTTATCAATGAATCAAAACGTCCGTTTTTATTTTTCGGACACGGAGTTCAAATCGCTGGTGCTGAACAGGAATTATTGCAATTCATTGAAAAAACAGACGTTCCTGCGGCTTCAACTTTGTTAGGACTTTCTTCCGTTTCAGTTGATCATCCGAATTATGTGGGTTGGTTAGGAATGCATGGAAACTATGGAACAAACGTCCTTACCAATTCCTGTGACTTGATTATCGCGATCGGTATGCGCTTCGATGACCGTGTTACCGGCGATTTGAGCCGTTATGCGAAACAGGCGAAAGTTATCCACATCGAAATTGATCCTGCGGAAATTGATAAAATCAAAAAAGCAGATGCGCCGGTTGTAGGTGATGCCAAACGCGCTTTGGAAATGCTTTTGCCGCTCGTGAATGAAAATAATCATGCAGAGTGGAGAGCAGAGTTCAAGAAATTTGATGCGATTGAAGACGAAAAAATCACGCAACCAGAACTTGCTCCAACAACAGAAAAAATAAAAATGGCGGAAGTGATTCGTTCACTTTCAAATAAAACAAAAGGTGAAGCGGTAGTTGTAGCGGATGTTGGTCAGCACCAGATGATGACGGCCCGTTATTATCAGTTTAAAAAGCCAAACTCCTTTATTACTTCGGGTGGTTTAGGAACGATGGGTTATGCGTTACCAGCAGCTTTCGGAGCAAAAGTAGGAGCACCTGACCGTGAGGTTGTTGCGATTATCGGTGATGGTTGTTTCCAGATGACAATTCAGGAATTGGGAACAATTGCGCAAAGTGGTTTGCCTGTTAAGATCATCATTTTGAATAACAATTTCCTTGGAATGGTTCGCCAGTGGCAACAGCTTTTCCACGCAAAACGCTATTCATTCGTTGAGCTGCAAAATCCCGATTTTATCACAATCGCTAAAGGTTTTGGTATCGACGGACATACCTGCGGAGCTAGAGAAAACCTGAACGATTCGCTTGATAAAATGCTTGCTTCCGACAAACCATATCTATTGGAAGTATTGGTTGAAAAAGAAGAAAACGTATTCCCAATGGTTCCAACGGGAGCTTGTGTAGCGGATATCAGACTGGAATAATGTAAATGAATTTATAAAAATCACTTGCATTTTTTCACTAGACATTAAAAGAATCATGACAACTTACACCATTTGCGTATTTACGGAAAATACGATTGGGATATTAAACAAGATCACAACCATTTTCACCCGTCGCCGGATCAACATTGAAAGTCTGACGGTTTCGGAAACGGAACGTAAGGGTATTTCCCGCTTCACCATCGTCATTCGTCATGAATCGCGCGAAGCGGTTGAAAAACTTGTTCGCCAGATCCGTAAGATCATCGAAGTGCTTGCGGTTTTCGGTTACCTGAACGACGATATCGCCTACAATGAAATTGCGATGTTCAAGATTTCAACACCCATCGGCGCAAAACCGCTTGATATTGAAACGATTAACAAAACGTACAAAGCCTGGGTTGTTTACTGGCACCTGACTTATGTGATCATTCAGAAAACGGGTACGGAAGAAGAAATTTTCGAATTCTTCAATTATATCAAACCACATGAAATCCTTGAATTTGTACGCTCAGGACGTGTTGCGGTGAGCAAATCTCCTCAAACGCTGGTGGATTACCTGCCGGAAGCGGAATGGGAATATTATATGTAGTAACATAATTTTCATAGTATTGTCTTTTATTTTGTAGTAATCAATAATTCAATTAATAATCAATGGCAAAATTAAATTTCGGCGGGGTCGAAGAAGAAGTAGTTACCCGCGAAGAGTTCCCACTAGAAAAAGCCCGCGAAGTACTATCTACTGAAACCATTGCCGTGATCGGATACGGTGTTCAAGGTCCTGGTCAAAGCTTAAACATGCGTGACAACGGATTTAACGTTATCGTTGGACAACGTAAAGGTGGAAAATCATGGGATAAAGCGATTGCTGACGGATGGGTTCCTGGCGAAACACTTTTCGAACTTGAAGAAGCATTGCAAAAGGGAACAATCATTTGCTACCTTCTTTCTGACGCCGCTCAAATCGAATTATGGCCAACTGTTAAGGCTAATTTGACTGCCGGAAAATCATTGTATTTCTCACATGGTTTCGGTGTAACTTATAAAGACCAGACTGGAATTGTTCCTCCTGCTGACGTAGATGTATATCTTGTAGCGCCAAAAGGATCAGGAACTTCTCTTCGTCGTTTGTTCGTAGAAGGAAAAGGTTTGAACTCATCTTTCGCTGTGTTCCAGGATGCAACTGGAAAAGCACGTGAAAAATGTATCGCAATGGGTATCGGTGTTGGTTCAGGCTATTTGTTCGAAACTGATTTCTACCGTGAAGTAACGTCTGACCTTACTGGCGAACGCGGAACTTTGATGGGTGCTATTCAGGGAATTTTTGCTGCTCAGTATGAAGTGCTTCGTTCAAACGGACACACACCATCAGAAGCTTTCAATGAAACAGTTGAAGAACTGACGCAATCATTGATGCCTCTTGTTGCTGAAAACGGTATGGACTGGATGTACGCAAACTGCTCTACAACAGCACAACGTGGTGCTTTGGACTGGTGGAAACCATTCCGTGACGCTACTAAGCCTGTTTTCGAACAACTTTACAACTCAGTAAAATCAGGCGAACAAGCTACGATTTCCATCACCCGTAACTCACAACCTGACTACCGTGTGAAATTGGAAGAAGAATTGGCTGAACTTCGTGAATCAGAAATCTGGCAGGCAGGCGCTACGGTACGTAGCCTTCGTCCGGAGCGCGGATAATTCATTGATTTGAGTCAGGTTTCTTTTTTGAAATTTGAAAAATATATACCCCTGATTTCGTTAAGAGTCAGGGGTACTTTTTTAGCTTCTAAAGCTTTTTTTTCTCCGTATTTTATCAATTTAGATTTTGTGATTGAGTATCATTTGCTCAAACTGTTAATATGAAAGTTCAAATTGCTGTCTGATTCAAAAAATGTATATTTGGTAAGCAACTAAGACAATATCATGAAGGAAATAGTTTTTTTGATAAATGAAGCCGAAGAAGGTGGATATACTGCCAGAGCGTTAGGAGTGTCCATTTTTACCGAGGCAGAGACCATGGAAGAACTTAAAAATAATATTCAGGAGGTTCTTGAATGTCATTTTGATATCGCTAATCCTTCAACATTATACTAATATTCCCAATCACAAACCCATAAAAATAAATACTTTACGTGGTATCGTTAAAGATATTGCTGAACACCTTAATAAAGATCCAAAAGTAATTTTTGATTTGTTTTTTGGTCAATAAATAGTCATTGCACTCCGAAATAATGAATTCTTCATCACCAACACTCGACAACATTTTTCTCGCTGCCGAACGGCTTCGCGGAATCATAAATCACACCCCATTACTTTATAATGCTCATTTATCGGAGCAGTATGAAGCTAATATTTACTTAAAAAGAGAAGATCTTCAAACCGTTCGTTCCTATAAAATCAGAGGTGCTTATAACAAAATGGCAAGTCTGAGCGCGGAGGCATTAGCGGGTGGTGTGGTTTGTGCAAGCGCAGGAAATCATGCACAAGGCGTTGCTTATGCCTGTCGGAAAATGGAAGTGAAAGGCGCCATTTTTATGCCAACAACGACACCGGCTCAAAAGGTAAAACAGGTTCGTTTATTTGGTAAAGAGTGGGTTGATGTGCATTTGGTAGGTGATACTTACGACGATGCTTATCACGCATCAGTTATATATCAAAAAGAAAATAACGCCACTTTTGTCCATCCTTTTGATGATTTACAAGTTATTGAAGGACAAGGAACGGTTGGATTGGAAATATTTAAAGATGCCAATTTCCGAATTGATTATTTGCTAATGGCAATTGGTGGCGGTGGATTAGCTTCCGGCATTTCGACGGTTTTTAAACAACTTTCTCCCAAAACACAATTGATCGGTGTAGAGCCACTTGGTTCTCCGACGATGCAAAAATCTATTGAAGAAGGCCATGTGGTAACTTTGGATCACATTGATAAATTTGTAGACGGAGCAGCCGTTCGTCGTGCAGGAGATATCACTTTTGAGATTTGCAGCAAAAGTTTGGATAAGGTTTTACTGATTCCGGAAGGAAAAGTTTGCTCAACAATTCTTCAACTTTACAATGAAGAAGCGATCGTAGCCGAGCCGGCTGGTGCATTAACCGTGGCCACGCTGGATATGGTAAAAGATGAGATCAAAGGAAAAAATGTGGTTGCTTTAATCAGCGGCGGAAATAATGATATTACGCGTACCGAAGAAATTAAAGAGCGTTCGCTGCTTTATGAAGGATTAAAACATTATTTCATCATCCGTTTCCCGCAACGTTCCGGTGCATTTCGGGAATTCCTGAATGTCCTTGGACCCAATGATGACATCGCAAGATTTGAATATGTAAAGAAAACCAACCGAGAACAAGGACCAGCATTGGTAGGAATTGAATTGAAAAATCGTGAGGATTTTGAGCCGTTGATCGAGCGGATGAATGAGAATAGGGTTGTGTATGAATATTTGAATGATCAGCCGGATTTATTTCAGTTTATGGTTTAGTGATTTTATAATGGTACACAACAAAAAAGAAGTTATCACATCAATACAAACCGTTACCCAAGATATTCTAAAACTTGGTGCTAAACGACTAGGCTTATTTGGTTCTTTCGTAAGAGGAGAACAAAAGGAAGATAGTGATATTGACTTGCTTGTTGAATTCAAGCCAGGAATGAAGACATACCGCAACTATATGAATTTAGCAGATTTGTTAGAAGAAAATCTCAAAAGAAAAGTTGATCCTTTAACTTGGGAAGGCATGGCTTCATTTGTCCAACGTGAGGTAAGAAAAGAAATTGAATACATTGATCTTTAATTGAAAACCCTTGCTACGCGTCCCGTCCCACATAAGCTCCCAGGAATTTGAATCCTTAAAGATTCAGGATATGACTTTTGTTGCTTACCGCAATGAAGTATATCCATCCCGTTACGAGGTTTTTTTTGAGGAACATGCCGTGATTGTGGTTCTGGAAGGAGAAAAAAAATTCAGCAGCCCGACACAGGAAGTTTATGTTGAAAAAGGAGATATTCTTTTCATTCAGCGCGGTTTTTATCTGATGTCTGAATCAATTAATGAATCTTACAAAAGTCTCGTTTTCTTTTTTGATGAAAAGTTGTTGAGAGAATTTGTTAACCTCCACCCTGAACTTTTTAATCCTGACGAAGCAACAAATACCCTCGAAAATCCTATTCTGCCGCTGAAATCAGATGAGAATTTTGAAAAGTTTATTCAGTCTGTTTTTCCTTATTTCAAATCGAGAACAGAATTGAAAAACCATTTTCTCAGGTTGAAATTCCAGGAGTTATTGCTTCACCTGCTAGAATTGGATAAATCAAAACAACTGAGAGCAAATCTTTACAGTTTGTATATCGGAGAAAAAGTGGATCTGTCATTTTTAATGAACAGTTACTATCTCAAACCGCTTACATTAAACGAACTGGCCAGACTATCCGGCAGAAGTTTGTCTGCTTTCAAACGAGATTTCCAGGAAGAATTCAAAACTTCACCAGCGCTTTGGCTGAAAAATAAACGACTGGATTACGCTGACTTTTTATTAAGAAATAATACCAAAAACGTTACGGAGATCAGTACTGAAATTGGGTATGAAAGTGTGTCGCATTTTATAAAAATGTATAAGGAAAAGTTTGGGGTAACGCCTAAGAAGCATGTATAAACGATTAGTCAATAAGCATTTGCTTCAAAATTTCTTTTAATTGAAAAATTTCTGCTTTTGACAGTTTCCCAATTCTCGAACCGATTCTTGCTTTATCAACAACTCTTACCTGATCTGTTGCAATGGATCCGTTTCTCTCCGCTATTACACAATCAAAACGCCAAGGATAACTTTTCACAGTTGAAGTAATTGGAACTATAATCACGGTCCTTAAAAATTGATTCATTTCATTGGGACTAATCACAACAGCCGGCCGCGTTTTAGCAATTTCACTTCCCTGAGTAGCGTTCAGTGATATCCAATAAACTTCATACTGAAGAAGATTTTTTACCATGTCCATTCCTCCTGATCAAATTCATTCGACAAACTTTCATCTAACAGAGGAGAATCATCTCCCGAGTCATTCATTTGTTTTGCGGCATCAGACCAGCCCTGACGGGGTGCAGGTTTTATTACAATTACGCCATTTTCCTCTTCAATTTGTACAGCAGATTTTAGTGACAACTTCAACTGGCGCAATATTGACGCAGGCAGGATAACTCCCTGACTATTGCCAATGTTAATAATGTTTGTCTTCATAATGTTATAACATAAAATCTATCTCAGATCAAATTTAGCATATTAGATTATAACATGCGCTATTATTTTGAACTTGGGTAAGTAGTGGTTTATACTAAGATATTCTTTTAAATATAATCAATATTCGCTGTTAAACCTCCAAAGTATCTGCGGACAAAATTCCTTCACAATAGCACTCACCCAATCTATTTTAAAAAAATTCCCAGAAATCAATAAAGATTTCCGCTCAACCTGCCTTTTCAAACCAAAAACACTATTTTTTGAACGTTTCCCGTTATACTTAATTCAAGTATTCTAATGAAATTTGTTTCCCTAATTATTTTACCGGTCATATTCCGGTTTAAGTAGCTCGTTTTCAGCTATAAATCAGTAAAAGTTAATATTAGTTACCTATTTCACCATAAATTGAGAATGAGTAATCAAGCGAGTACCCTTTTTGACAAAGTGTGGGATTCACACGTTGTTCGTAAAATTGAAGATGGCCCGGACGTATTTTTTATCGACCGTCATTTTATCCATGAAGTAACCAGCCCGGTTGCGTTTCTGGGACTTGAAAGCAGAAATGTTGGTGTTATTTATCCGAACCGTACTTTCGCAACGGCTGACCACAACACACCTACTATCAACCAACACCTTCCTGTACAAGATCCGCTTTCAGCAAAACAACTGGATGCATTGGAGTCAAATTCTGCAAAATACGGTATTTCGCACTGGGGTCTGGGTAATGTGAAAAATGGTATTGTTCACGTCGTTGGACCAGAAAATGGTATTACATTACCAGGAATGACGATTGTTTGTGGTGATTCACACACGTCTACGCACGGCGCATTTGGCGCTATTGCTTTCGGAATTGGTACTTCTGAGGTTGAAATGGTACTTTCCTCTCAGTGCATTATGCAGCCAAAACCTAAGAAAATGCGTGTAAACGTAAATGGAAAACTAGGTAAAGCGGTAACGCCGAAAGACGTTACTTTATATATTATTTCAAAACTGACAACGGCAGGCGCTACGGGTTATTTCGTAGAATATGCTGGTGATGTTTTTGAAAATATGTCCATGGAAGGCCGTATGACGGTTTGTAACATGAGTATCGAAATGGGGGCCCGTGGTGGTATGATCGCTCCTGACCAGACTACTTTTGATTATATCGAAGGCCGCGACCAGGCTCCAAAAGGTGAGAAATGGGACAAGGCATTGGCTTACTGGAAAACTTTGAAAACGGATGAAGGTTCTGTTTTTGATAAAGAATATACTTTCAACGCAGAGGATATCGAGCCGATGATCACCTACGGAACAAATCCGGGAATGGGTCAGGGGATTTCACGTAATATTCCTACATCAGAACAAGTTGAAGGCGGAAAAGCAACCTACGACAAATCATTGAATTACATGGGCTTCCATGAAAATGAGTCGATGTTGGGCAAAAAGATTGACTACGTATTTATCGGCAGCTGTACCAACGGCCGTATCGAAGATTTCCGTGCTTTCGCATCGATCGTAAAAGGACGTAAAAAAGCGGATAACGTTACTGCATGGGTAGTACCAGGTTCTCATATTGTTGAAGCGCAGATCAAAGAAGAGGGAATTCTTGACATCCTGACCGAAGCAGGTTTCGAACTTCGTCAGCCAGGCTGCTCGGCTTGTCTTGCGATGAATGATGATAAAATCCCGGCTGGTAAATATGCTGTGAGCACATCAAACCGTAACTTCGAAGGTCGTCAGGGCCCGGGAGCACGTACGCTTTTGGCTAGTCCATTGGTTGCTGCTGCAGCCGCGGTAACGGGAGTTGTTACGGATCCTAGGGATTTGCTTTAACTGGTTGAAGGTTACACAGAGGTTCTCAGAGCGGCCGCCGCGCGGAAAAAAAGAGAACCAAAGAGGTTTTTTGAACAAATATTACTAACCTTTTCCGTGTGACCTGAGTATCAGTTTGTGGTATATGATGTTGAATCATAACCACAAAGTAATAATGGAAATTAATGAAATTACCGGAGAGATTATTGGGTGTTGTATTGAAATTCATAAGGAACTAGGTCCTGGATTACTTGAATCTGCTTATGAAGAATGTCTGGCCTACGAATTAAGTAATTCGGGTTTGTTTTTTGAAAGACAAAAGCCATTACCCATTCGCTATAAAGAAATTCAAATCGAATATGGTTACCGGATGGATTTCATCGTTGAAAATCAGGTAGTAGTAGAATTGAAAAGTGTTGAAATAATTAATAACGTTCACACAGCTCAAATTCTCACATTTATGAGATTTTCCGAAATGAACGCAGGCCTGTTAATCAATTTCAATGTTTCAGTATTAAAAAACGGTATAAAAAGATTCATAAACTGACCGTGACACAGAGAACCATGGAGTTTAAAAAGAGCGCAACGGAGATTGAGTTTGATAAAAAACAAAATCTCTGTGTCCCTCCTTCAATCTCAGTGAAACTCTGTGTAACCTAAAAAAATTAAAAATGGCTTACGATAAATTCACCATATTAAAAAGTACGGCAGTTCCTTTGCCGATTGAAAACGTTGATACGGATCAGATCATACCCGCACGTTTTCTAAAAGCTACAAAACGTGAAGGTTTTGGAGATAATCTTTTCAGAGACTGGCGCTACAACGGCGACGATACTCCGAAAGCAGATTTCGTATTGAATAACCCGATTTATTCAGGTAAAATCCTTGTCGGCGGACGCAACTTCGGAAGCGGATCAAGCCGTGAGCATGCTGCCTGGGCGATTTATGACTACGGTTTCCGTTGTGTCGTTTCAAGTTTCTTTGCAGATATTTTCAAAGGTAACTCTCTGAATATAGGAATTTTACCAGTTCAGGTTAGTGAAGAATTTCTTGACAAAATATTCCAGGCAATCGAAGCGGATCCAAATGCAGAACTTGAAGTAAATCTTCCTGACCAGACGATCACAATTCTTTCGTCAGGAGAACATGAGTCTTTCGATATCAATGGCTACAAAAAACATAATATGATCAATGGTTTTGATGATATTGATTATTTGCAGGCGATGAAAAGCGATATCACGGAATTTGAAGCACAGCGACTATACTAAATGGCTATTAGTTATCGGCCTTCGGCAATCGGCTTTTTTGGCTGATAGCCGAAGGCCGAAAGCCGACTGCCGAAAGCCCCATGAATAAACGCTATATAGAAATAATGGACACGACACTCCGGGATGGAGAACAAACATCCGGTGTGTCGTTTTCCGCATCTGAAAAGCTGACAATTGCTCAGCTCTTGTTGCAAGAAGTAAAAGTTGACCGGATAGAAATTGCTTCTGCTAGAGTTTCAGAAGGAGAATTTGAAGCCGTTAAAAAAATCACAACCTGGGCAAATGAAAACGGTTTTATTGATAAAATCGAAGTCTTGACTTTTGTCGACGGAAACGCATCCATCAACTGGATGCTCAATTCCGGTGCAAAAGTGATGAACCTGCTTACCAAGGGTTCTTTGAACCACCTCACCTTTCAGTTAAAAAAGACTCCGCAACAGCATTTTGAGGATATTGAACAAGTTATCGAACTTGCACAATCGAAAGGAATAAGCTGTAACGTTTATCTTGAAGATTGGAGTAATGGTATGCGTACTTCACGTGAATACGTTTTTGCCGCGCTCGACTTTTTAACAAAGCAGCCTGTAAAACGGATTCTGTTGCCTGATACATTAGGAATTCTTACGCCTACTGAATCCTATGAATTTGTAAAATCAATCGTCGATCGATATCCTGATAATCATTTCGAATTTCATGCGCATAATGATTACGATCTGAGCATTGCAAACGTGATGGAAGCAATTCGCGCCGGTGCACATGGACTTCATTTGACCGTAAATGGTATGGGCGAGAGAGCTGGAAATGCCTCTTTGGCCAGTACGATTGCAGTAATAAAAGATTTTATGCCGGAGGTTGAAACTTCGGTTGTTGAACGTTCTTTATATAAAATCAGTAAGATCGTTGAAACATTTTCAGGTATAAGAATTCCTTCAAACCGACCAATTGTTGGCGAAAGCGTATTTACACAAACTGCTGGTATTCACGCTGATGGAGACAAAAAGAACAATCTTTATTTCAGTAATCTGATGCCGGAACGCTTTGGGAGATTGCGTTCTTATGCTCTCGGTAAAACTTCCGGAAAAGCGAATATTGAGAATAACCTGAAAGATATCGGGATTACATTATCCGATGCTGACCTTAAAAAAGTTACTCAGCGGATCATCGAGCTGGGCGACAGGAAAGAGGTTGTAACGCCGGAAGATCTTCCCTATATCATCTCCGACGTGCTTGATAGTAATGCAATCGAAGAAAAGGTTGTCATCCTGAATTATGTATTAACACATTCAAAAAATCTGAAACCATCCGCAACTTTACAGATTAATTTTGGAGACGAGATTTTTGAGGAAAATGCGCAGGGCGATGGTCAGTATGATGCGTTCATGAATGCGTTGAAAAAGATCTATGCGAAAAAAGGAATTTCTTTGCCGATGTTAACGGATTATACCGTGCGGATCCCGCCGGGAGGAAAAACGGATGCACTTTGCGAAACGATCATTACCTGGGAAATAAACGGTAAGGATGTAAAAACCAGAGGTTTGGATTCTGACCAAACGGTTTCTGCGATTCAGGCAACGCAGAAAATGCTGAATTTGCTGGGGGTCCCCAGTGCGCTTAATTTGAGCCCAAAGTTGGAAGAGGTTAATTCGGTTATGTCACCCTTTCAGGGTTAAAATCTTAGCCCGATCTATCCATTTCTATAATAATGTCATCCCGTTGGGATTGTTGACAAGCAATTAATCCCGAAGGGGTGATATTATTATAGAAAAATGATTGACCGCCAAAAACTTTAAGCCCCATAGGGGCGGCATATTACCTTGATAACGAATACTATAAAATCTAAATCAAAAACCATAATAACCCGTAAAGCCAGCTAGCCTGCCGACGGGTTATAAATTTTAACCATAATAATGAAGAAGAACATCTTAATAGTACCTGGTGACGGAATCGGACAGGAAGTTACAGAAGTTGGAAAAAAAGTTCTAATTAAAATTGCTGAGAAATTCGGACACGAATTTACTTATGACGAAGCATTAATGGGCCACGTTGCGATTGAAGCAACAGGAAATCCACTTCCTGATGAAACTTTGGAAAAAATGCGCGCTTCTGATGCGATTTTGTTCGGAGCTGTTGGTCATCCAAAATATGATAACGACCCAACTGCAAAAGTTCGTCCGGAGCAAGGTTTGCTTAAAATGCGTAAAGAACTTGGTTTGTATGCCAATTTACGCCCTATCAAACTTTTTGATGAACTATTGGGAGCTTCTTCAATCAAACCAGAAATCCTTAAAGGTTCTGATATCCTATTCTTCCGCGAATTGACTGGTGATATCTATTTCGGAGAAAAAGGCCGTAAAAACGACGGAGACACTGCTTACGATATCGCTGAATACAGTCGTTATGAAGTAGAACGTATTGCACGGAGAGCATTTGAAGCTGCCCGTACACGTGGCAAAAAATTATGTTCTGTTGATAAAGCAAACGTTTTGGAAACAAGCAGACTGTGGCGAGAAGTCGTTCAGGCGCTTGCTCCTGAATATCCGGACATCACCGTAGAACACCAGTTTGTTGATTCTGCTGCGATGATGCTTATCAAAGATCCACGCCGTTTCGATGTAGTTGTAACAGCAAATTTATTCGGTGATATTCTGACAGATGAAGCAAGCCAGATCGCTGGTTCTATGGGCATGTTGGCATCTGCTTCGGTAGGAGACAGCACAGGTGTTTACGAACCAATTCATGGTTCAGGACATGATATTACTGGTATGGGTGTTGCTAATCCAATGGCTTCGGTACTTTCTGCGGCTTTGCTTCTTGATATTTCATTCGGTTTGAAGGCTGAGTCTGACGCTATTATCTCTGCGATTGACCAGGTTTTAAAAGCTGGTTTCCGTACACGTGATATTGCTGATTCAACCACTGCCCCAGAATTTATTCTAGGAACAGACGCCATTGGAGAAGAGATTTTGAAACGTATTTAATATAAAAAATACGTTTCATTATAAAATACATCTTTTTTTGAATTTTCATTAAGAATGATTTGTGCAACCAAAATCTTCTTAGTACTTTGCAGAAGAAAATCGCAGTTAGCGAATTTTCGCAAATAAAATAAAGATGAAACTTTTAGACAATTGCATTTTTCTGCTCATTCAGAGTAACCCGTAAAAAGGAGAAAGGCATTGTCTTGAATAGATCAAAAACCCTTTCT
Organism: Dyadobacter sp. HNCC25DJ186; assembly: GCF_056895235.1. Lineage (NCBI taxonomy): Bacteria > Pseudomonadati > Bacteroidota > Cytophagia > Cytophagales > Spirosomataceae > Dyadobacter > Dyadobacter sp. HNCC25DJ186. The sequence continues at coordinate 94,120 of NZ_JBXHAS010000007.1, read as the reverse complement.
CTAACACGGAAAGGGTTTTATATTGTCCTAAAATTAGTAAATTCGTAATTCAATCTTTAATCACAGTACCCACAATGAGTCAACGAGTTCAAATCTTCGACACAACATTACGCGACGGCGAACAAGTACCGGGAAGCCAATTGACAACAGAAGAAAAGATAATTGTAGCTACACAACTCGAAAAACTGGGGGTAGATGTTATTGAGGCCGGATTTCCTATTTCAAGTCCTGGTGATTTCAGATCCGTAGTAGAAATTTCAAAAGCCGTTCGTGAACCAATTATCTGTGCGCTTTCCCGTGCGGTAACCGGCGATATCGACGCTGCCGGAGATGCACTTGAATTTGCAAAAAGAGGACGTATCCATACCGGGATTGGGTCATCAGATATTCACATCCAGCATAAATTCAATACGACAAGAGAGAAGATTCTTGAAAGAGCCATTGCTGCTACGAAATATGCCAAAGGAAAGGTAGAAGACGTAGAGTTTTATTGCGAAGATGCCGGGAGAGCAGATCTTGTTTTTCTTGCACAATTGGTTGAGGCTGTGATTGGCGCGGGAGCAACAGTGGTAAATATACCTGATACAACGGGATATTGCTTACCTGAGGAATATGGTGCCAAGATCAAATATATTTTCGAAAACGTAAAAGGAATTCATAACGCAACAATTTCTATTCACTGTCATAATGATCTTGGTTTAGCGACCGCTAACTCATTGGCTGGTATCCGCGAAGGTGCGCGCCAGGTTGAGGTTACCATGAATGGAATAGGCGAGCGTGCAGGAAATACTTCTTTGGAAGAGGTAGTAATGGCTTTGAATGTTCACAAAGAACTGGGTTACGAAACGGGTGTGAATTCGCAATTGATTTATCCTACAAGTCAGTTGGTATCGAAAATGATGCGCATGCCAGTTCAGGCCAACAAAGCGATTGTAGGACGTAATGCTTTTGCACATTCGTCTGGAATTCATCAGGATGGCCACCTAAAAAATACGCTGAATTACGAGATCATGAATCCACAGGATGTGGGTGTTGATAAATCGGATATCGTATTGACAGCACGAAGCGGTCGCCACGCTTTAAAACACCGTTTAGAGCTTCTGGGCTTTACTTTTGAGAAAGCGATCCTTGATGATCTTTACAAAAAATTCCTTGATGTAGCCGATTTGAAGAAAGAAGTTAACGATAAAGATTTAGTGGATTTGGCACGTACCGTTGTCATCGCTTAATATTTTCCATACATTATTTTGGATAATTACCTGAATATGAATTTGATGTTACAATGCTTTTTTGTAACATTACATATCAATAACATCCATCAGATTACAAAAAGCCCTCGGTGAGTCTGACTAAGGGCTTTTTTTTCGTTTATAAAATGATTGTCCGGTTATTATGAATGAAAACGCGGTCGTTGAAAACCAGCTTTAAGGCCGAAGTTAACACACGTTTTTCAGTATCTCTCCCCAACGTTGACATATCACTCGCCGTTTGTCTGTGGTCAACAGATTTCACGTCCTGAGCGATAATTGGGCCCTCGTCCAGATCATTGTTTACAAAATGTGCTGTTGCGCCAATGATTTTCACGCCACGCTCGTATGCCTGTCGGTAGGGATTTGCACCGATAAATGCCGGCAAAAATGAATGATGGATATTGACGATGCGATCCGGGAAGTTATTGACAAATTCCGGCGTTATAATCCGCATATATTTTGCCAGGACCAGATATTCCGGACGGTAAACATCCAGTGTTCTTAAAATCGCTTCTTCGTGTTCTTCCCGGGTTTTATTTTCATGTGTGATAAAATGAAAAGGTATCCCGAATTTGCCGACCAGCGGTTGCAAGGTATTATAATTACTGATCACCGCCAGAATGTTGGCATCCAGCTCATCAAAAGCATATCGAAGCAACAACTCCCCCAGACAATGATGTTCTTTGGTTACCAGAACGACAATATCCTTTTTCTTTTTTGGATTTAAGCGCAGATTAATTCCAGCCGGCAGTTCCTTTTGAAGGATTTGTAATAATTCAGTCGCATCCGTTTTCCCTTCAAATTCTGTCCGCATGAAAAAATACGATGAAGGGCTTACATACTCATCATTTCGAATGATGTTTTGATTGTGCTCAAAAAGTACGCGGGTTACCTGATAAATGAGCCCTTTGTGATCCGGGCCGTCCATCAGCAATATATGGCGGTGATTCATTTGTTCAATGGATACGGAATAATAATGCGCTAAATAACACATTTTTAGTGTCCGTCTTGTTAAAATTCCTCGCTATTCGTCCAACTTTTTAAAAGAAATCGCTGTTGAACTTATCAAATAGTACATCCACAGAAATGGCCGAAGAACTAATAATCCCCGCAGGAACGGATCGTAAAGATATTTACGACGCTTTATTACCACAAATTAATGCTTTGATCGAAACAGAAAGCGATCTGACTGCAAACCTTGCCAATATTGCTGCTGCACTGAAAGAAGCTTTTGGTTTTTTTTGGGTTGGTTTTTATATAGCAAAAGAAGGACAACTCGTTCTGGGACCTTTTCAGGGACCAATTGCCTGTACACGTATACCTTTCCATAAAGGCGTTTGCGGCGCAAGTTATTCGCAGCAAAAAACGATTATCGTGCCGGATGTTGATCAGTTTCCCGGTCATATCGCTTGCGCTTCTGCCTCCAAATCCGAAATCGTATTGCCGGTTTTTCATAGAAACGGTACCATAGCCATGGTTCTGGATGTTGATAGCGACCAATTAAATGATTTCTCTGAAACAGATGCTGAAGGTTTGCAAAGCATTTTAACGCTTCTGGAAAGAAAATTGTAGCTATTTGCTATATCGTTTTCTTAGCAAGTGCATCATAAAAACATTAATTCCCCATTGATCGGCTAGCGGCTGATTTGTGAACGGAACCGTTGGCATATAATGCGGAGGACCAAATTCTGTCAAAAACGTAATTTGTTCTCCGCTTTTTATTTTCCTTTCCACCACAACATCCCACCAGGCCAAATGCGCTTTTAACGCGGATTCCCACTCGGGAGCACGCGGATCGTTAACCTGCGGACCTTCCGGATGCCCGATACGCGCATGGATATGTCCTGCCCGTGAAAGTGCAAGTTTCACCGTTTCTTCCTGATCTTCCAGCAAAGTCTCCGCTACATTACACCAGTGCGAAATATCAAGCGTTAATTTTAATTTTGGGTTTTTCTCAATAAAATTTCTCGCAATATGTGCCGCAAAAAGCATTCTTGCCCGGTGTGTTTCGTGATAAATCGGAATTCCACTTTTCTCCGAAGCTTCGTTGGTATGGTCTATAAATGCCTTATTTTGATCATAACTGAAATGATCTCTTCCGCTATGACAATTGATGTATAGTGGTTTGATTTCTGATTTTGTTGTGGCTTCATCAATTGATTTTTTGAAAAAATCCAGATGTGCTGCGTAATCTTTTAGTCCGGATCCGCATAAAAATCCAATCTGCAAATCGTGTTTTTTTAATGCTGCGAATAGCTCGTCGTGATCCTTCTGATTCTGCGGCCACCAAAACTCTGCACCATCATAACCTTCCTTTTTGGCATCTGCGCAGAAGGCGTCAACAGAACCCTCGTAACCCCAGTTCGTAGCCAGGATTTTCAAAGAAACCGCATTCACTTTTTCAAACGACGGAGCATTTTCCTGAGCGATTGTTTCTATGGCTGATAAGGTGCCTAATCCGGTGATTGCAGTGTTCATAAATTTTCTACGATTCATTTCGTAATGGATTGTAAAACAAATTAAATGTGTTAAACCGTTGATAAAATGCAGCTAGCAAATGTTTCGGTGCGCTGCACCTTTTTAGCTCAGGAATTATCTTTGTCTACAAATATTTCGCAGCTCTGCTGCTATATACCACGAAATACTGCTTATACCTTATTGAATTCTTGGCTTTTCCTCCTTCTTAATCGTATCTCCGGCCTTTAGAAATTCTGCAACTTTCGCCTCATTAAATCCACTCACAATATGTAGATCAGGATGTAATTTTTGCACTTCGGCAACACCATTTTCAGTAACCGCAGATTTCCAGATAAAGATATTTTTCAGACTTTTCGATGAAGCAAGATTTTTCAAACCGGCGTCGGTAACTTTTGTTCCCACCAAATTGATGTATTCCAGGTGTTGCAAATCTTTCAAGAAAGTCAAACCCGCATCGGTCACAGCCGTATATTCCAAATGCAGCTTATTCAGATTTTTTAACTTGCTAAGTTCTTTCAGGGATGTATCAGTCACCTTGGTACTGCCTAGTTTTAGCCAGATAATCTGCTCCGATAAAGGCGAGAATAAATTGATCTGTTGATCACCAAAAGCTGAGGCATTCACGGCACTCACTTCCAGCAGATTCTTATCATGTGAAATCGGCATAACCAGAAGTCCAACCTTTTTAATAGCCTCTACAGCTTTTTCATTAGGTATAGGAACTTGTAAACTCAAAACCGGAGAGTCAGCACTTTTTGAATTTTCACCACCGGAACCAGACGTCAACGACGCCAGAGCAGGCTTAACCTCTTCAGTAATTTTTAATTCAGACACTTTTTTTTCTGCCGAAGCTCCCTGTTCAATCCACCAGCTCAATAAGGCGATTTGTGATTCTGAGAGCTGTGGTTTTCCTTTTGGCGGCATATGGTCGTCGTCTGTTTCAGGAAGCAGACAGCGCTTGATCATGGCACTTTCCAATGCTTTTCCAGAAACAAATACCGGGCCGTCTTCACCACCTTTTAGCAACATAGCCATATTATCCATACGTAAACCACCTTTTTGCTTGTTCGCATTATGGCATTGGACGCAACGCATTTCCAGAATTGGCTGAACAATATCTTTGTAGACGACCGCCTGGTTAATGTCCGGGATCGCTTTTATTTCTGTCTTTTCTTCTGTTCGAGGCGGAATTCCCGCCAGCGACCGGAATGGTTCAGGCGTATATTGGGTCAAATAACCATCTCCATGCGTGAGCGAGCCGCCGTCATGACCGGCTGTAAAGGTTAAAATCGTGGAAAGTCCTAACGCCGGAAGATAGATAGCGGAACCGATCGAAATTTTTCCTGACTTAAATAACCAGGCGATCCAGGCAAAAACCGCCACGCCAATTCCTTGCCACTGATGGTCACTCAATAATTCCTCATCATATCCGCCACCCAGCGACAAAAGATAACCTGCAATACAAGCCATCGTTGCACCAATGGCCGACCAAAACAGGATAAAGGTGACAGAAGAATCGTTTACAGAAATTTTACCTGTACGCTTGCCAATCTCCAAAAGTGCCGCGATCAGCAAAAATCCTATCGGCAAATGCACCAGAACCGGATGAAAACGTCCAATAAAATAAGTCCAGTCTGTGGCCTGAAAGAGGATTAGCATAGAAAAACGAGAACAATTAAAATGAACTATAACCGGAAAACTTCCGGGCACGCGACAATTTTGGGAGAATTATCCGGATTAACTTCCATCAGATCAGCCATATGATCCCACCATTTTTTCATGATCGGCAGCGACGATAAACCGGATGTGTCTGCATTTGGCGAAAGTTTTTGAAAGGCAAAAAGTGCCAGCGTAACCTCATCCAGAAAAATATAATACTCCTGAATCCCGGCATTTTTCAACAATTCTGACAATTCCGGCCAGATTTCATCATGTCTTTTTTTGTATTCCGCTTCATTTCCCTTGTTCAATTGCATGCGGAAAGCAAGCACGGTACCATTTTGCATTGGATTCAAGTTTGATTTCAGGCTTAAGGCGACAATTGATCGATTATATCCGGTTAAGCAATAATATTTTTTACAACCTTTCCTTCCGTATCAGTTAATCTGAAATTTCGTCCCTGGAACGGGTAGGTGAATTTTTCATGATCAAAACCCATCAGATGAAGAATTGTAGCCTGCAAATCATGCACGTGAACGCGGTCTTTTACTCCATAATAACCTAATTCATCCGTTTCTCCATGCGTAAAACCTTTTTTGACACCGCCGCCAGCCATCCACATCGTGAAAGCTTCCAAATGATGATCACGGCCCATATACGGCATTACAACACCGTTCCTGTTCTCCTGCATCGGCGTCCTGCCAAATTCAGCTCCCCAGATAATCAAGGTTTCATCCAGCAAACCACGCATTTTTAAGTCCTGAATCAAAGCAGCAACAGGTTTGTCAGACAAACGACATTTATTTCTTAACCCTCCTTCGACATTATCTCCCGCCGAAGTACCGTGGCCGTCCCAGCCCCAGTCAAAAAGTTGTACAAAACGCACGTCATTTTCAACCAGTTTTCTTGCCAAAAGACAATTCATGGCAAAGGTACCCTCGCCTGGTTTTACACCGTACATATCCAGAATAAACTGTGGTTCCCTAGAAACGTCCATTACCTCAGGCACAGACATTTGCATCCGGAACGCCATTTCATACTGACTAATCCGGGTCAATATTTCCGGATCTTTTACATCGTCGTAGGTTTGTTTATTAATCTCGTTAATCGCTTCAATCGTCTGTTTCCGCATATTCCGGTTCATCCCGTTTGGGTCGGTCACATATAAAACCGGATCTCCTCCGGTACGACATTGCACGCCCTGATAAACGGACGGCAAAAATCCACTTCCATAAACGCTTTTTCCCGCATCCGGTTGTCTGCCACCAGAAGCCAAAACAATAAATCCGGGCAAATTCTGATTCTCAGATCCTAACCCATAAACGGACCACGCACCTAAACTCGGGCGACCCAACCGTGCACTTCCTGTATGCAACAACAACTGTGCAGGAGCGTGGTTAAACTGATCCGTATGCATGGCTTTGATAAATGTAATTTCATCTGCAACGGTTTGTAAATAAGGAATATAATCAGACATCCAGGCACCGGATTGTCCGTATTGATTAAACTTCCCCTGCGGACCCAGCATTTTAGGTACGCCCTGAATAAAGGCAAATTTCTTTCCTTCCAAAAATTCAGCCGGGCAATCTTTCCCGTGATATTTTTCAAGTTCAGGTTTATAATCAAACAATTCCAGCTGGGAAGGCGCACCGGCCATGTGGATATAAATGACACGCTTTGCTTTTGGTGCAAATTGTGGAATCTTCGCTCCCATCGCTTCGGCGGTTGCACTGGTTTCTGCATTTGAATTACCGCAGGACCCCAAAAGCGAACCTAATCCCAAAGCACCCAGGCCAAAACCTGCCGACTGCAAAAAATGCCGGCGCGTCTGGCTGTGCAGATCAGCATGTTGTAATTCTTTTAATAACTTTTCCATAGCTGTAATCAGTATTAGAATCAGAGAAAATCTCCGGTTATTCCTTAGTCACTACATTATCCAGGTTTAGCATCACATTGGCGGAAATTGTCAGCGCGGCCAGTTCAGGCGATTTTCTTTCTTTCCCATATACAAGAATACTATCCACATCGGACGGTTTGGCCCGGTAAGATTTCAAAGCATCTCCATATATTTTTACCAGAACCTGTAAACTTTTATCATTGATTGGCTGAAAAGTCAAAAGTCTGTAACCCTCCCGAAGTTGTTGCTCAGGCGTTTTCCCTCGTTTTTGCATGGTTGTCGCCAGCTTCTCGGCAGCTTCCAGATACACCGGATCATTCAAAGTCACTAAAGCCTGCAAAGGCGTATTCGTTAAAATCCTCCTCGACTGACAAAACTCGCGACTTGGTGCATCGAATGTGGTCATCGAAGGATAGGGTGCCGTACGTTTCCAATAAGTATAAACGGCTCTCCGGTATTTATCTTCTCCTTCGCTCACTTTCCAGCTTTCACCGCTGTACGGCGACAACCAGATTCCTTCCGGCTGCGGCGGCATAACGCTTGGACCATACATTTTTTTGGAAAGCAAACCGCAGGCAGCCATCGCCTGGTCGCGAACCTGTTCTGCACTCAATCTTACCCGCGGACCTCTTGAAATAAACCGGTTGTACGGATCCTGTTCCTGTCTGGCTTTATCTGATTTTGAGCTTTGCTGATAAGTCGCCGACATGACCATGGTTTTTAGAAGATTTTTAACGCTCCAATGATCTTCCTCCATAAAGTTTACAGCCAGCCAGTCCAGCAATTCCGGATGTGAAGGTTCGGCTCCCTGAGAACCAAAATCTTCTACCGTTTCCACAATTCCTCTCCCAAATAACTGCTCCCAAAAACGGTTTACGATAACGCGGGCAGTCAACGCATTATCGCGACTAACCATCCATTTTGCTAATCCAAGCCGGTTTTTTGGATAATCTTTTGGCATAGGCGCCAATAATTTCGGAACATCCGGTTTTACTTCGGCACCTTTTACCGACCAGTTTCCTCTGACAAAAACATTGGTTTTCCTGGCAAAATCTCCCGTTCCTTCCCAAACAACAGGCATACTTTCTGTTGACTTGGTTAAAATCGTAGAATAATCTTTCACGATTTCCGGATATTCAGGTTCTCCTGCACCAGGCAAAGCTTCCTGAAATGCAAGCCAGGTAATCCGCACCCATTCTGTTGGATTTTTGGTACTTTTTAGTGTTAGAAAAATGTCATGTTTACCGGCAATTTTTGGAATTGGTGTTACCAGAACCGTGTCTCTGGTCGGAACATTTACGGTAGAAATAATTTGTCCGTCAATTTTATCCAGATGAAAAGTCATCACGGCATTTTCCGCTTTGGTAGAAATATTCATCACCAAATTGCCAGCACCGGTCAGGTTAACATTCGGGATTTTTGCATTTCCCTTATCCTTCACACCATAGTAAGAAATCAGCAAAACTGTTGATTCGTCTCCTTTAACGATACTATGCGCATTGATTTTCGGCTCCATGACACGCATGAACTGCGTGAATTTTTGCGTCTCTTTTGGATCATGTTTAGTGATCCAGGATTTCACTTTTTCAACCCTTGCTGAATCATCGCCTTTATAAAAACGAAGTTTAGGCCATTCATCCCACACATCTTCGTCGCGGGAATTGTTGAAAAATGCCATGTATTTGTAATAATCCTCATGCGGAATCGGGTCATACGGATGACTATGGCACTGAATGCAGGCGAAAGTAGTTCCCTGCCAAACTTCCCAGGTAGTGTTAACCCGGTCAATCTGAGCAGCTACGCGGAATTCTTCATCATCCGTTCCGCCTTCATTATTGATCATCGTATTCCGGTGAAAAGCCGTGGCAATCATATTTTCATCCGAAGGCATTCCCGTTTTCTTTTCCGGCATCAGATCACCGGCCAATTGCTCAATCGTAAATTGATCAAAAGGTTTATCTGCATTGAAAGATTTCACCACATAATCCCTGTAACGCCAGATATTTCTGCCTCCGTCACTTTCGTAGCCTTTGGTATCGGCATAACGCGCCAGATCCATCCACATGGAAGTCCAGCGTTCACCATAGGATGGTGATTTTAACAACCGATCGACAACTTTTTCATAAGCATCCGGCGACTTATCTTTTTCAAAATCAGCAACTTCTTTTTCGGTAGGAGGCAAGCCGGTCAGATCCAGGCTTACGCGACGGATTAATGTCGCCATATCCGCTGCGGGAGAAGGTGAAAGTTTTTCCTGTTTTAATTTTTGAAGAACAAATTCGTCAATATCGTTTTTGGGCCATTGGGCATTCCCTGTATTGATCAGGCCAAAAAGATTCCAAAGATTTTTATTAGAAGGTACTTCCGGTTTTTCAATTCTTTTATAGGCCCAATGCGTTTCCCATTTCGCACCCTGATTGATCCATTTTTTCAGGATTTTGATATCCTCTTCCTTCAAATGCGCACCACCTTTTGGCATTCTTTCATCCGGATCTTTGGACAAAATTCGGCGTATCATTTCACTGGCATCCGCATCTCCACGCACCACAGGAATTTTACCGGATTTACCGGGTTCCAGCATTTCATGTTCAAACAGAAAACTTACTTCTCCAGCCTGCTTCACGCCGCCATGACAACCCATGCAGTTTTTGTTCAATATCGGTTTAACCTCCTCATTATAATCCACCTGATGATCGAAAAATCCCGACCATGAGAAAGACGATAGTAAAACCACCGCCACACCCAAACCAATAAAATGCCACTTTTTCATTGTCAGGAACTGAATTAATTTGACCCGCTGATTTTTTAAAAGAACCGGTATTAATAAAAATACTTCATTTGCTTTAAATTCCGTTAAATTATATTTGAATGGTCAATACCTTACACATTAAATCATTTGACAAAATAAAGTTTTGCTTTTTCTTAAAGCTCTGCTTTTATTATAACGCTCCCACCAGCTTTACATTTTAATTCCACAAAACCGTCTTCCACGGCATTTGTTGTGACTGTTTTGGCAGACAATACCTGATATTTTTTGAAGGGTAATTTTAAAGTAGCAACGCCATCTTTTTCCGCTTCTATTTTAACTTCTGTGACTTGACCATTTTCCTTTTTCGCGCTAATCAAAAACGCACCTTCTGCCCGAAGTTTTTCAAAAGCAATATCCTTCCAAGTTTCGGGAACTGCTGGCATAATCTCTATAAATCCGGCATAACTTTGAAGCAGCATTTCCTGCAAACCAGCCGCGAAAGCGAAGTTCCCTTCCAACGTAAAAGGCCGGTAAGTGAATTTTGACAAACCGGATTTTGTCTGATCGCCATTGACATGAAAACTGTTTGGCAGTACAAAAGCTTTGGCAAAAATGGAAAGGTCTTTGGCTGCACCTTCACCATCTTTGGCAAGCGCTTTCATATTGGCCAGCCACGCATAGGAATATCCGCACCAATAATCCGGGCCGACTTTATCCAGTAACGCAATCGTATTTTTGATAATGGTCTGCGATTTTTCGCCGTCTTCCCATTTGATCAAACCCAAAGGATGAATCGCCATCATATGTGAAAAATGGCGGTGAGATTCCTGGTAAGGTAAATTGGGTGCAAACATTAATTCTTCATTTTCCGTGATCGCATAGTTACCAAACTGAGAAAGTATTTCTTTCCAATGATCTGATTCGGCTACCAAACCCAGCTCCAAAGCAAGTTCAGCTCCGGCTCCGAATGAAAATTTCATCAGTGCCAGATCATAGTTCGTATTTTGTGGAAACCAGGCTTCCAGACTGTTATCCTTAATTTCCGGACTTGAACTGATCGGAAGTTTTCGCTGACCATTTTCGTCTTTTACCGTTATCTTTTCAAGAAAAGTACAAACTTCTTTTATCCAGGGATAAGCGCGTGTTTTCAGGAAATTGGTATCCATACTATACCGCCATTGCAGATAATAATGATGCGCAAGCCAGGACGAAACCGTCGGCGAAAGTGAATATTGAATCCAGCCGCCCATTTCCGTTCCATCCAACGTGGTTACGCCGGGAACGGCCAGTCCGTCAACGCCGAAATACATTTTGGTATAACGCTTGTAATTAGCCAGATTTTCGTCCAGATGATCAAAATACCCTAATCCTTCTTCCAGATGATTTCCACTGTAACTTGGCCAATAGCTAAGCTGCGTGTTTAAATCATGGTGAAAATCGCCTTTCCATGGCGGGATTCTGCCGTTATCTGCCGTCCAGACAGCCTGCAAAGAAATCGGAGGAGCGCCACGACGGGCGGCAGAACCGAATTTATATTGTTCGAGATACCATTGTTTTTCAATAACAGGGTCGGGGACGTGGATCGCTGATTGGTTCCAGAATTTTTTCCACCAATTCGCATGACTAACAAAGTCTTTCTCAAATCCATGCGATATAGTTGTCTTGACAAGTGAAGAGGAGACAGGATTCAGCTTTTTCTCAGGGTATTGTGACGAAATACTCCATACACCTTCAATTGTTTCTGTTCCAGTTTTTTTCCATTGAACCGTTATCTCATAGGTAAAACCGCCCCAGCCTTCCTGCTTGTAAGTAATGCTATTTCCCTGTCGATTTACAGCTCCCTGTTTGTAACCCAATCTGGAGAGATCATCGCCTACCAGGGAATTTACTTCACCTCCCGATAATTTGCCTTCATATTTCGGCGCAATTAGCTGCGGAATAATATCGGTTTTGACATTTTCAAACTTAAACCATCCAACAGGTTCCGTGGCGTGAACAAAAGTTTTCAACGTCATTCCGCCTTCCCATTGCACTTCGCATAAAGCTTTGTCCAACGAAAGATGGACGGATTTCACTTTGTTTTTCTCCGCAAAATCGAATTCCAGTGCGCCGGCAGGAATTTTTGATGGAGCCGGCTCTTTGTCATAGGGTGCATCAAAATATTGCTGAACGGGTTTGTAATCTTTCTTTTCAACCTGTTGCTGCACCCATTTGTAGCTAAATTCCTTTCGGTGCAAACCAGCCATCGGGCGCATATCCCAGATGTCCGCACGGTCCAGGGAGAACCGTAATTTTTCTCCGTTTTTCCATAGTAATGCGCCTACGGTACCATTTCCCAGCGGAATTGCTTCGTCCCAAACGGTAGCGAGCGAATCAAATTGGAGGTCATGTATTTTTACTGGCTGAGCACGGAGGTTTATGGCCACCAGCATTAAGAGTATTGGACAGAGAATTCTATTCATATTTTTTTTAAATATTTAACAAGATCAGGAGGCTCCAACGGAGCCAGGATTTCGGGCGTGGTTAACATCATTTCTATAAACAGGAAGCCACGAAGTGGCTGGTAAATATTTGGATTATTGCAAAAGTTTGAATCTAATATTTCCGTTTTTTTTTGCTTTTCAGGAATTATCCCGCTGCAATGGGAGCATCCTGTTTATAGCTTAAATCTTATTACTCGCTTTCCTGACTCAGCAGGAGTCGTCTGGAAATATCGACGGTTTGCTCTTTTATATTTTCCTTCCCTTTCTTATTTATTCCAAAGCATTTGAATCATATTTTCCAAAAATGGATCCTTAACATGCTTGATTTCCACCAATTAAAGCATCATCAGATCACGCATCAGGAGGCTCCTACGGAGCCAGGATTTGTCATGGTTAACAGCGTTTTCTATAAACAGGAAGCCACGAAGTTGCTGGGGAATTTCTGGAATATGACAAGCATTTTGAAATCAAAACATTCTATTTTCAGTCATCTAGAATTATCCCGCTCCATAGGAGCATCCTGTTTATAGATAGCATTTACCCAGGCAACTCCCGACTCCGTAGGAGTCTCCTGAAAATTCCATAAACTCCTAACAATAATTGGATTCCATATTTTAAACAAAGAATCCAGACTAATCTTATTACTCAAAAACACCAAAACCATACTATCTCACGAAAAAGCATCCTCAATATGTTTAATATTAATTCCACCGCTCGAAAGAATCAAAATGGAAATAATATCAAATCGGATATCAAAATGCCAGTCTTTGGTATAAATGTAATTTTCTGCCGCCTTCATGATTAACTTGGCTTTGGTATAATTCACGAATTCCTCCGGCATTCCGAAACCTGTGCCGCTTCTGGTTTTGACTTCAACGAAAATTAACGTTTTGTTTTTCTTGACGATCAGGTCAATTTCCGCATGTTTGTGGCGGTAGTTTTTTTCAATAATTTCATAACCTTTTCCTTCCAAAAAGGTTGTTGCCTGGGTTTCACCCCAGCTTCCGGTTGTGTTGTGTATAGCCATTCGAACATTTTTAGTACAAAATAGTGTTATAACGTAGTAAGTAAAAGAAATCCCAAATCGATTATACGTTTTAATCGATCTTTGATTAAAACAGCATTTGATTTGCCACAGCCAAAAAGGCGTAATTTGTTTCAAACCATTTGATTTGATATTTTCCGTGATCAAATCGATTTCCTTCAGACATGAATACCCTCATTAATAAACAAGTAGAATTCCAGAATTTAGGTCTGATCGATTATCAGGAGGCGTGGGATTATCAGGAAAAACTGTTTGCAGAAACGCTTTCGATAAAAACACAAAACCGCACACTTCCGGTTGATAGACAATTACTTACACCCAACCGTGTGATTTTTTGTCAGCATCCCCATGTTTATACTTTGGGAAAAAGCGGCAAACAGGATCATTTGTTGTTAAATGAAGAAGATCTGAGCCAGAAGCAGGCGAAATTTTATAAGATCAACCGCGGCGGTGATATCACCTATCATGGTCCGGGACAACTGGTTGGTTACCCGATTCTTGATCTTGACAATTTTTTCACAGATATTCATAAATATATGCGGACGCTGGAAGAAGCGATCATTCTTACCCTGGCCGATTATAACATTAGTGCAGGGAGAATCAGTGGGTTAACGGGCGTCTGGCTTGATTTTGTTGAACAAAAAAATCCAAGAAAAATCTGCGCAATGGGCGTGAAAGCAAGCCGATGGGTGACGATGCACGGTTTCGCTTTGAATGTGAATACGGATCTGGCTTACTTTGGAAATATTGTACCCTGCGGAATTGAAGACAAGGCGGTTACGTCGATTTCTCAGGAACTTGGTCACGAAGTTGAGTTTGATGAAGTTTCCGCACAGTTAAAAAATCACTTAGGTAGTCTTTTTGAAATGAACTGGACAAATCCATATTGTTCAAAAACAGATATTTTAGAAAATTAAGCAGAAAGGAAAAGAATGAAGAAGGATATTATATTTCATCCGGTAGAAGGCGTGAAGGTGGCAATTGTTCGCACAATCGACGAATTGAATGAGGCGCAATGGAATGTGATCGTAATTAATAGAAACGATCAGCCAATCACCGGCGTATTTGTTACTTCAAAAGGATATGGGAATACGGAATCGGGTGAAAACGCCGGGATAAAAACATCAACCCTGCGTCACTTTTTCCCTGAAATTAAAGCACAGGATCATGTGGTTGTAGAACCGATCATGCCGGAAGTTTTTCACCTGAATAACGAGTTCTGGATCAGCTATTTCCTTGGTAATCAGATTTACGATAAAAAGTTTATATTCGTGCCGGACAGTATCGTGGAGGACAATATCATTGAAATTGAGCCACTGGGACTGGAAGGTGTCCTGCATGATTAAAGCTTTAATTAACCACACACGATGACAGATGAATTTCGCCGCAAAGCAAAAAATTTTCTCCTTCTTGACATTGAAACCGTAGCTGGTCATGCGTCCTATGATCAGCTTCCGGAGCGGATGCAAAAGCTTTGGGGCAAGAAAGCGATAATGCTGAAAAAGGGTGATGATACCATTTCGAATGAAGAATATTTCTACGACCGGAGTGCTATTTACGCAGAATTTGGCAAGATTGTGTGCATCGCTTTTGGTGCATTTTATTGGGATGAAAATAATGAAATAGCCTTCAAAGTTCGCAGCTTCTCCGGCGATGATGAGGTTAAGCTTTTGCTTGAATTTAAAGCACTTATAGAAAAATATCCGGCAGAACAATTAGTTCTTTGCGCCCATAACGGAAGAGAATTTGACTTCCCGTTTCTTTGTCGCCGCATGCTGATCCTGGGCATTGCAATTCCAAAAGCATTACAGATCACAGGTAAAAAGCCCTGGGAAATCCTTCATCAGGATACCATGGAACTCTGGAAATTCGGTGATTACAAGAGTTATACTTCGCTGGATTTGCTGGCTGCGGTTTTTGATATACCCGGCAGCAAAAATGAAATGAGCGGCGATCAGGTCACACGCGTTTATTACGAGGAGAACGATCTCGCTAAAATTTGCCGATATTGCAGAGAAGACGTGGTCGTACTGGCGCAATTATATTTGAAAATGCATAGTTTTCAGCCCGTACGAGCCGATAATATTACAAGAGTGGAATAAATTTATTAGTTTAACAAGACGATTATTCCACCTTCCTTAATCAACAATTACTCATAAAACTTCATGAGAGAGAAAAAACCAAATAAAGAATTTAAAGAAAATAAGACAGTCAAAGCGCCGCATGGCATTGTTTCCTATATCGATAGTTTGAAAGCTGATATTGCCGCTTTTTTCGATTTAAATAGCGAACATTCCTTTCGTCCATTTGACGTACACGCGCATTTTGGCGTAGAGGACCGCAAAGTTCGTGCGCTTTTTAACGAGATTTTACATGAACTTCAGGAATCCGGCCAGATCCGTTCGAATGTTGACGGAACATTTACAGCCGCTCCTAATAAACCACAGGCAGACCCTGGCCTGATCGGTCGTGTCGACCGAGTGAATAAGGGCTTTGCTTTTGTGATTATTGAAGGTCGCGAAGATGATATATATGTGGAAACTGAATTGCTGAACGGTGCCTGGGATGGCGATATCGTGAAGGTTCAGATTCTTTCCAAATCAGGAAGAAGACAACAAACGAGCCGCGGAGATTCAGGAAAAACCAGAGTGGAAGGCCGTGTTGTTGAAATCGTTGAAAGATCACAAAAAGAAATCGTCGGGATTATTGAAGTGTGGCCGAAATATGCTGTCGTTCAACCTGATCATAAAAAATTATTTGATCCGATTTTCGTCGAACCAGAACATCTTCATGGCGCTTCGAATGGCGATAAGGTGATTATAAAAATGACTACCTGGCCGACAAGAACACGTCAACCGGAAGGCGAAGTGACGCATGTTTTAGGACAAGCAGGAGAGAATGATGTAGAAATGCACGCGATCCTGGCTGAATTTGGCTTGCCTTACGAATTCCCCGAATCAGTTGAAAAAGAAGCACAGAAAATTCCGGATGTTATTCCGAAAGAAGAAATTTTAAAACGCCGCGACATGCGTGCGACTTTAACTTTCACGATTGACCCGGCTGATGCGAAAGATTTTGATGATGCGCTTTCGGTGCGTTATCTGGATGAAGGAAATGTGGAAGTTGGCGTGCATATCGCTGATGTATCGCATTATGTGCGACCGGGTACGGAACTTGAAAAAGAAGCAAACCGTCGTGCAACTTCGGTATATCTTGTCGACAGGACGGTGCCGATGCTTCCTGAAAAATTATCCAATAATCTTTGTTCACTTCGTCCAAATGAGGATCGATTAGCTTTTTCCGCTGTTTTTGAATTGAGCCCGAAAGGTAAAATTTTAA
Organism: Dyadobacter sp. HNCC25DJ186; assembly: GCF_056895235.1. Taxonomy (NCBI): domain Bacteria; kingdom Pseudomonadati; phylum Bacteroidota; class Cytophagia; order Cytophagales; family Spirosomataceae; genus Dyadobacter; species Dyadobacter sp. HNCC25DJ186. The sequence goes on along the minus strand of NZ_JBXHAS010000007.1, from coordinate 77,220 downwards.
AAGAATGGTTTGGAAGAACAGTCATCCATTCTGAACGCCGCTATTCCTATGAAGAAGCGCAGCAGGTCTTGGATACAAAAGAAGGAGATTATCCAAACGAATTAACGTTGCTGAACAGCATCGCTAAAATACTACGGAAAGAACGCTTTAAAAACGGAGCAATCAATTTTGAAACCGCCGAAGTTCGCTTCCGTCTGGATGAAAATGGAAAACCATTGGGTGTTTATCAAAAAGAACGTCACGATTCACATAAGCTGATCGAAGAATTTATGCTTTTGGCGAATAAACGCGTGGCTGAATTTGTCTATTCACTGTCCAAAGGACCTAATAAAAATACCATGGTTTATCGTGTGCATGAGGCACCGGATCCGGATCGTTTGAAAACATTTGCTTCTTTTGTTGCCAAACTTGGGCATCAACTGGAAGTGGACGACGAGAAACAAATCGCAAAATCCATGAACAGTATGCTGCATGAAGTGGAAGGAAAACCAGAACAAAATCTGATAGAATCTTTAGCCGTGAGAACGATGGCGAAAGCGCGGTATAGCGTTGAAGATCTGGGTCACTTTGGTTTGGCTTTCAAGCGTTACACGCATTTTACCTCACCCATTCGCCGGTATCCGGATGTCATGGCGCATCGGTTGTTGCAGCATTATCTGAACGGCGGAGAATCGGTAAACAGCGAAACGTACGAAGGTGCCTGCAAACATTCATCGGAACGCGAAAGATTAGCGTCTGACGCAGAACGTGCTTCGATCAAATACAAACAGGTTGAATTCATGAGCACGATGGACAAGGATCGTGTTTTTGACGGTATTATTACCGGCGTAACGGAATTCGGGATTTTTGTTGAAATAACAGAAACAGCTTCTGAAGGCTTGGTCAGAATGAATGACTTGGGCGATGATTATTACGAACATGATAAAGACAATTACCGTCTGATCGGCCAGCGTACGAAAAAGATTTACACGTTTGGCGATGCCGTAAAAGTGCAGGTAAAAGACACGAACCTGGCTCGCAGAAGCATGGATCTGTATTTGGCTGGCAACACAACTTCTTCCATTCGCTCACGAAATGGTGGTGGATTTGATGAAAAAAGTGGCAGAAGTTCTCGGGGTTCTTCTTCTCGGGATTCCGGAAGAGAAAGAAAATCTTCGGATCGTAAAAAGAAACCTGCTTCATCAGAACCAAAACCGAAACGCAGGAGAAGGTAAAACTTAAAATTTTTTACCTGGCCGGGAGTTAAAATTCCTGGCTAATATAACACACACTAAATGAACATTGTTTATAAAGAAGAATCCTATGAAATCATAGGTAGGTGCATGGAAGTTCATAATGAGCTTGGACATGGATTTTCAGAGATTGTATATAAGGACGCTCTGGAAATTTTATTTAAGCGATACAGAATTCCATATCTGCGTGAAAAAGAATATCCTGTATATTTTCAAGGAATCATGTTAGCCCATAAATTTTGGGCTGATCTTGTTGTATTTGAAAAAATAATTTTGGAGGTTAAATGTGTTTCTGTGCTTACAGATGAACATACCGCCCAAACCATTAATTACTTGAAAGTTTCAGGTAATAAACTTGGTCTTCTGGTCAACTTTGGCCGGGGAAAGCTTGAATATAAAAGATTGGTTTTTTGAATCGCCTCTTATTTTCTCTTGCCACGAATGCACGAATTTTCACTAATGTTGAAGGATGAAACATCTCAGAACAATCCTATTATTCGAATTGCATTAAACTAGTCAAAATTAAAAAATGGGATTTGTCAAAAATAATATTACTGCTCAATTAGTGAAAATTCGTGTATTCGTGGCAGGAAAAGTGATAATGTTACTATAATAAATATCCTCAATATTTTATTATAGTAAGGCCATTGGAAAATGTCTCTTTTTTCCTACATATTAAAGATTTTGGTTTTGAATGCCCCTGATTTTCTCTTGCCACGAATGCACGAATTTTTCACTAATGTTGCGGATAGAATTTCTCAGAATAATCCGATTCTTCTAATTGAGTCAATTCTATTCAAAATCAAAATAGATAGATCCATTAAAAATAATATGACTGCTCAATTAGTGAAAATTCGTGTATTCGTGGCAGGAAAAGTGATAATGTTACTATAATAAATATCCTCGATATTTTATTAAAATAAGGTCATTGGAAAATGTCTCTTTTTTCCTACAGATTAAAGATTTTGGTTTTGAATGCCCCTGATTTTCTCCTGCCACGAATGCACGAATTTTCACTAATTTTCACGGATGATACATTTCTGACTAATTCGGCTTTTTGAGTTGTGTTAATTCTGTTCAAAATCAAATCAGATAGGATCCTCTAAAAATAATATTCGTGCTCAATTAGTGAAAATTCGTGTATTCGTGGCAAGAAAATAAGTATTAAAGTTATTACCATCCCTTTTCTCTAAAAATCGATTTAGACATGACTTTTCGCGGTAAACTCATTGCAATACTTTTATTACTTTCTTATACCACCTTCGCACAAAATAATCCTGACAAAGAAGAGTGGCAATCCTTGTTTAACGGGAAGGATCTAAAAAACTGGGATATTAAAATTGCAGGACATAAAGTCAACGACAATTATAAAAATACCTTCATCGTCGAAGACGGCATGATCCGCGTTAATTATAAGGAATATAAAACTTTCAGCACAGAATATGGGCACATCTATTACAACAAACCATACTCGCACTACCGTTTACGCCTAAAATATCGCTTTACAGGAAATCAGGTTCCGGGCGGCGCTTCCTGGAATGTTCGTAATAGCGGCATCATGTTACATTCACAATCTGCTGCGAGTTTAGGACTTGACCAGGATTTCCCGGTTTCTTTGGAAATGCAATATCTGGGCGGACTGAATGCCGGAGAACGCACCACTGGAAATCTTTGTACGCCGGGCACCATCGTTGAGGTTAATGGTAAAATTGATCAGGCACATTGTATTAACTCTACTTCCAAAACTTATGACGGCGATCAATGGGTTTCTGCCGAGGCCATTGTTCTGGGCGATTCTATTGTTCATCATATCATCAACGGCGAAGTTGTTTTCACTTTTACCAAACCTAAAATCGGTGGCGGTTATGTAGGAAAAGATCACGATTTTAAAGCCGGACATTTCAGTAATGCCGAAGAATGGATCAAAAAAGATGGCACGCCCCTAACGAGTGGTTATATCGCTTTACAGGCTGAAAGTCACCCGATTGATTTTAAAGATATAGAAATCCTGAACCTGAAAGGCTGTATGGATCCGAAAGCTTCCAACTACAAATCATACTACCGATCTGCTGATAATAAAAGCTGTAAATACAAGAAATAACCTCCTGCCGCAATAACTCCGTTTAGTTTTTATATTTTTGCTGAAAAACGGGCGTTACTGCTTCATGAAAAAAACAATTTTCAGGTTCTTATTTGTATTGATCATCCTGGCCGGACTCAACTGGCTGGCCTCTGTACTCTTTTTCCGCTGGGATTTAACAGAAGATAAGCGATATACCATTTCGGACGCGACCAAGCAGCTGTTGAGCAATTTGGATAAAAACGTGATTGTCAACGTCTATCTTTCCGGTGAATTCCCACCGGGTTTCGAACGCCTGGAAAGTGCTACCCGCGAAACACTTGAAGAATTTAAAACCTATTCCAACGGACACTTATCCTTCCAATTTTCAGATCCTTCTGATGCAGCTAGCGAAGACGAAAGGAAAAAACAATATCAGAATCTGGTCGATCGTGGATTAACGCCCACTAATCTTTTCGCGAACGAAGATGGGAAACGTACAGAAAAACTGATTTTTCCGGGAGCGATCGTTCAGGCAGATACGCTTGCGATTCCTGTTCAACTTTTGAAAGGAAATAAAAGCAGTTCTCCGGAAGAACAATTGAATCAATCTTATGAAAACGTGGAATTTCAACTGGCATCCGCGATTCGCGTTCTTGATAATCCTGCAAAAAAGAAAGTTGGCTTACTTGTAAATCATACACAAAAACTTCCGCCGGCCCGACTAAGCGATCTGATCGCGACGATGCAGCAAAGTTATGATGTATTCATGGTCGTCAATGATCCGGAAACTTATGAGGGACTTGATGCTTTGATGATTTTAAAACCGGATGTTCCGTTTTCTGAGGAAGAAAAATACAAACTGGATCAGTACGTCATCGGCGGCGGCAAAGCACTTTTCTTTGTCGATGGTGCCAAAGTGGATAGTGTCAGTCTGGAAGGAAATTATGTACAACCGCTTGATTTAAACCTGAATGACCTGTTTTTCCGATGGGGAGCGCGGATTAATAACAATCTTGTCAAGGATTTGAACAGCGCAACGATTCCAATGAACGTTGGAAACATGGGCGACAAACCTGAGATCAAAGCCGTTCCATGGCGGTTTTTTCCGTTGCTGAATAATTTTGGGCCAAGTCCAATTACAAGAAATACGGATGCCGTTTATTCCAGATTTTTAAGTTCTCTTGATACCGTAGGAGGTGCGCCAGGAATTCAGAAAATCCCACTTTTGATGACTTCGCCTTATACAAATCTGGTTAATACGCCTGCTTTGGTGGGTTATAATGAAGCGCGTCAACAGCCTGATCCTTCTGAGTACAAAGGAGGTATAATGCTGGCTGCTGTTCTTTTAGAAGGTTCGTTTAATTCACTTTTTGAAAACAGAATTTTACCAAACGATCCGCGTTCCAAGACTTTTAAAGCGACGGGGCAGGGGAAAATTATCATTTGCGCAGACGGCGATGTCGTTGTGAATGATTTTGATTACCGCAGAAACACGCCGCTTCCACTAGGTTATGACCGTGCTTCAACCAATGTTTTTGGCAATAAAGATTTTGTCATGCATGCCCTGGATTATATGACGGATGAAAATGGGATCATCAATTCACGCAGCAAACAGATCAGCATTCGTGCGCTGGATAAGATTGCGGTGCATAAGGACAAAAAATTCTGGCAGGTCCTGAATCTTCTTTTGCCACTGGTGATTCTCGGTATTTTCGGAGCGATCCGTTACTATATCCGCAAGCGCAAATTTGCCTGACAAATAAGTCGGCGGAGTACATTTTTTTTCTTACTTTTGTTCCCTACCAGACAGATTTTCAGATCTGCCTGGATTTTTTATAATTTTTTAATTAACTACTTCCGTCACGAATTATGAAGTTTGTCGTTTCGTCATCGGTACTGCTCAAGCAACTGTCTGCAATTAATGGTGTCGTTTCAACGAACCCTATCGTACCTATATTAGAAAACTTTCTACTTTCCCTTGAAGGTAATCGCCTGACTGTTACTGCATCCGATTTGCAGACGGTTATGATTACTGAAATCGAAGTAGAATCCACAGAAAAAGGCGCTATCGCGGTTCCTGCAAAACTTTTACTGGATACATTACGTGGTCTTCCTGAACAACCAATTACGCTTCAGGTTAACAGCGAAACTTTCGGAACAGAAATTATTTCTGACAACGGTCGTTATAAATTGTCTGGTGAAAATCCGATCGATTTCCCGAAAACGCCGTCTGTAAACCGCGGACAATCTGTTGATTTGTCTTCTTCTGCTTTGGGAGCTGCAATCGCTAATACATTGTTTGCAACCAGCACAGATGACCTTCGTCCTGCTATGACAGGGGTTTTTGTTCAGATGGGCGTTGAAAATGCAACATTTGTAGCTACGGATGGTCACCGTTTGGTGCGCTACCGTCGTTCTGATATCAAATCAGATGTTGACACGTCTATGATCATTCAGCGTAAGGCTTTAAACTTGCTGAAGTCTTGTCTGCCTTCTGATGATGTGCCTGTGAAAGCCGAATTTACTGCTTCCAACGCATTTTTCAGTTTTGGAAATATCCGTATGATCTGTCGTTTGATTGATGAGCGTTTCCCGGATTACGAAAATGCAATTCCAACAAATAATCCAAATACATTGACCATTGGCCGGATGGAAATTCTGAGCTCATTACGTCGTATTTCCATTTATTCAAACCGTACCACACACCAGGTTCGTTTGAAAATGTCTTTGAATGATCTTGTGATTTCTGCGGAAGATCTTGATTACTCTAATGAAGCGAACGAACGTTTGATGTGCGAGTACAATGGTGATGCCATGGAAATCGGTTTCAACGCGAAATTCCTGATCGAAGTACTTGGAAACTTGTCAAGCAAAACCATTACGTTCGAACTTTCTGCACCTAATCGTGCTGGTTTAATTATCCCGGTTGATCAGGAAGAAAATGAAGATATTCTTATGCTGGTGATGCCGGTAATGTTAAATACTTACGTTTAGAAGTTATACCAATCGAAATTGAGATATTCGACTATCTTAATTTTTGTTAAAATAATAAAAAATGCCAGTAGGAAATTCCTGCTGGCATTTTTTATATATCTGTTAATCAGTTATTTAGATTCAAAAACCCAAAAATTAATACCTAAGTACGAAAATAATCGTAATAGGCTCTTGCAAATACGAATATTTTCGTAGAGATTTGCTACGAACTAAATCGTACATAGCCAATTTGACCTTTCGAATTGAGAATCAATTTAATAAAATTTTATTAGCCATGATCATAAAACCAACAGAATCTGAATTGGAAATTCTGAACTACTTATGGAAAGAAGGCCCTTCTACCGTGAGACAAGTTCATGATTTCCTTTCCGCATCCAAAGACACAGGTTACACAACAACGCTTAAACTGATGCAGATTATGCATGACAAAGGCGTTTTGTACAGAACTGAAAACGGCCGCTCTCACATTTATGTAGCATTATTGGACGAAGAAGAAACACAGCAGGATCTTTTGGGCCGTTTTGTTGAATCAACATTCCGTGGTTCGGCTGCCCGTTTAGTCATGCAGGCTTTGGGAAATCATTCCACGTCGAAAGAAGAATTAGATGAAATTCGTGAATTGTTAAACAACCTTGAAAACAAAAAATAGCCATGAAATCGTTTTTCAACTTATTCTCTGACGCGCTGGTTTCATCCTTTGGATGGATGCTGGTTCATTCGTTGTGGCAAGGCGCTTTGCTGGTTTTGATTACCAGTATTATTCTTCATTTGTTCAGAAAAAGTCCAGCTGCAATACGTTACAATGTAGGAATTCTGGCTCTTTCTGCTCAGGTCATTTCTTCAATTGTTACATTTCTTTATTATTACTATAATTCAACTCCCAAAGTTTTAAGCACTGCATTTAAGAATACTGCGCACAATGTAGCGGACTGGAAAACATTAACCTACGAACTTTCGCTTACCTCAAAAGTTCAGCTTTGGCTGACAGCACATATTCAGGAACTTGTTATATGCTGGCTTATAGGAGCTGCTGTTTTGATTGTAAGATTTCTGGGAGGATGGATTTACACAGAATATCTTCGTCATAATGCACGTCTGGTTATGAACAAGGAATGGAGAGCGAGATTTGGTGTTTTGACAGCGAAACTAAAAGTTTATCAATCCATAGAACTGAAAGAATCTTCGAAAATTTTGACCCCGATGGTCATCGGAACCTTACAGCCCGTGGTATTAATTCCAATCGGATTATTGTTGGGTTTTCCTACGGCTCAGATTGAAGCCATTCTTGCACATGAACTGGCGCATATTCGCCGCCACGATTATCTGGTTAATATGCTGCAATCTTTTGTGGAAGTCGTTTTCTTCTTTCATCCGGCACTTTGGTGGTTGTCCGAGCGCGTGAGAGTTGAGCGTGAACATTGCTGCGATGATCTAGCGATTGAAGCATGTGGAGATCGTCTTTCGCTAGCTCATGCATTGGTTGGAATTGCTGAATTTAAAACAAATCATTCATTGGCTATGGCTTTTGCATCTAAAAAACCACTTTTATTACAACGTGTTAAACGCGTATTGGGCGTCGCTCCTAAGTCGACCAGAATTTTTGGCGGGTTACCGGTTACGATGTTATTTATAGCAGCATTGATCGGCGTTTCTGTTTATGCTGTTGGACAAGATACTTTAAAGAAGAAAAAAGCGAAAGCCAGAACACATCAGGTTGCCTCGAGACAATCCAGAAATGTTTCAGTAAGAGATGAAAACGGAGTGGTTGTGGAAGTTGAACCGGAAACGGATATTGAAATACCTGAGATCAATGAAAACATCAATATAAACATTAATGAAGATTTTGATGAATCGGAACTTCTGTTTATGAGTGATTCTCTTAAAAATAAGATGAATGAATTCCATAAAAAAATGGCCGTTCTACAGAAACAAATGGAGCCGTTGCAGAGCCGTATGCACGAGCTTCAACTTGAAATGGAAAAACGTCAGTTTGAAATGGAACATTTTGACAGAGACCGCGAAAAAATTGATTGGAAAAAAGAAAATGCGAATGAGATCCGTCAGGGATTACTGGAAAAACGTTCTGCTCTTTTACACCCGGATAGTAAATCCAAAACAAAATTAAATGAAGCAGATCTGGAAAAACAACTGGCTGATTTTGAACAACAGATCAAAGCGCAGGAACTGGTTGTTACCAAATTAAACGCTGATCTTGCAAACAATTTGAAGGAAGCAGAAAAAGCGACAGAACCCTATCGGGAGATGGAAAAAGAAATGGAAGACTTGGGTAGCAAAATAGATAAAATTGGAGCGGATATGGGATTGGCATCTTTGGGACTTAAAGATTTGCATCCTACGCCACCGAGGCCTCCAAGAGCACCGAAAGCGAAGATGAAACCTGTCATGGCAGCTCCTCCCGCGCCTGCTGCACCGGCATCTTCTCCAAAAACTCCGCCGGCACCACCTGCACCGGTTAAAAGATAACAAAAAGGATAGACCGGCCTATTGCCTCTTAATGTAGTAAGCCGGTCTGTTTTTAACAATTTTCTATTTTTTATTAACCAAAGGAGAAACTTTCTGACCAATAATTTCAATCGATTTCATTAGTCTTTCATGTGATATTCCAGCGTTATCCATTTGAAAAGTAAGTCGCGATATTCCGCCAAGTGCTTCACTATGGCGAAGTATTTTTTCTGCAACTTCTTCTGGTCCACCTACCAATAATGCCCCTTCCGGTCCCATTTGAGATTCAAATCGGGCCCTCGTCATTGGAGGCCAGCCACGTTCTTTTCCTATTTTTGTGAATGATTCAGAATATCCCGGGAAAAATTCTTCGATCGCTTCTTCCGTCGAATCACCTACGTAACCAAGCGAATGCAGACCCACTTGTAGTTCTTCAGGTTTGAATCCTGCTCTTTTTCCTGCTTCCCTGTAAAGATCAACCAATGGACGAAAACGGTGCGTTTCGCCACCAATAACCGCTACCATTAAAGGCAAACCCAGTGCACCGGCACGGATAAAAGATTCGGGCGTACCGCCCACACCTAACCAGATCGGTATTTTTTCCTGTAATGGTCTTGGATAAACAGGCTGATTCTGCAACGCAGGCCGAAATTTACCAGACCAGGTTATAAATTCATTATCTCTGATTTTGAGCAGCAAATCCAGTTTTTCCGAAAACAACTTGTCGTAATCTTGCAGGTTCAATCCAAACAAAGGAAATGCGTCCGTGAAAGAACCACGACCTACAACCATTTCGGCTCTTCCCTGAGATATTAGATCCAGTGTCGCAAAATTTTGAAAAACCCGTACCGGATCCGCAGCGCTCAATACTGTCACCGCACTTGTCAAACGAATTTTCTTCGTCCGCGAAGCCGCAGCAGCGAGTATCATCGAAGGTGCAGAATCCAGAAATCCTTTCCGGTGATGCTCGCCAATTCCGAATACATCAAGACCGCACTGATCCGCGTGTTCTATTCTTTCCAGTAACTGAGCCATGGCATCCACATCATCAATTGTTGAAACCGCTTCACCACTGAACATGGCGGCGAAACTATCAATTCCTATTTCCATAGTATTTCCTTTGAAGATGTTTGTTTCTCAAATAAAATGCAAAGTTACCCGTATTAGTCCGTAAAAAAGTAAGTGCTATACAATAGGAGCGTCAATATCCTTTTGTATAGCACTGTATCATTAAGTTCTTTTGTATCGGATTACTCCACTTCAATCACCACATCATCACTCATCGGATGGGCCACGCAGGTTAAAATAAAACCCTCTTTTAACTCAGCTTCTGATAAAGCATCTTCCTCATCCAACGCCACCTTTCCAGACACACAACGCCCCATACAGGCCGTGCACATTCCCGCCTGGCAAGAATAGGGAAGATCGATATCCATATTCATTGCAGCTTCCAGAACGGTTTCGAAAGGTTTTACAGGAACTTTATATTCCGTTCCTTCATAAAATAGCGTAATCTCGTGCGTTTTCGGGGAATCGTCTGTTTCTTCCAATGTTACTTCTCCATGACTTGGCGTAGTGGCAGTTAGAAAACTCTCTTGTCTGATTTTATTTAATGCAACGCCTCGAATTGCCAAGGCACGGTTTGCTTCTTCCATCATATCTTCCGGTCCGCATAGAAAATATTCCGCTTCACTGACTTTCAGATCCGGCAAACCTTCCATGATTTTCAGAATATGGCTTTTATTCAAACGGCCACGTTCGCCTTCCCAGTTGTCGTCAGGCTGGCTAAGCGTATAAATCACTTTAAAACGCTCCTTATATTTTTCCTGAAGAAGTCTGATCTTTTCCTTAAAAATGATACTCGATTCTGTCCGGCTGCCGTAGATTAGTACAACTTCACTTTCCTGCTCCACCATCAAAATGGATTTGGCAATTGAGAATAAAGGCGTAATTCCACTTCCGGCACCTATAAAAACAACCTGACGGGTTTGATCATCTTCCTGTTTTGGAAAAAATATTCCCATGGGTTCCATGGCTTCCAGTACGTCATCTACTTTGATTGTATCCAGTAAATAATTGGAGGCAAATCCACCTGGAACACGTTTAATCGTGATCGCCAGTGAAACATCTGTATAGGGTGAGCTCGACATGGAGTAAGATCTCCGTACTTTTTTGTCTCCATCCGGCAAAAGAAGCGTAATAAATTGTCCCGGACGATAGGCAACTACTTCATTCAGAGGATGCCAAAAATGGATTGTCGATGCATCTTCCGTTTCCTTTTCTATTTCTTTAACCTTTAAAAAATAATATTTGCTCATGGTGAATTGGCGGTCGGCTTTCGGCTATCAGCAGTCGGCCTTTGATATTTCAGAGTTTATGGTGCTTTTTATCTCTAACAATAAATGGTTAAATGTAATTCGCTTATCAAAAGAAAAAGCCTCATGGTGTTGAAGATCCATGAGGCCTGGCAATAAATTTATTCTATATTATTTCAAAGTTGCAACCGCATCTTTGATTCTTTGTACTGCTTCTGCTAATGATTCGTCAGACGCCGCAGTTGAAATCCGGATACAATTTGGTGCACCAAAACCTGAACCAGCAACGGTAGAAACGTAAGAATTATTCAGCAACCAGTTACAGAAATCATCCGAATCTTTGATCAGATTTGTCCCGTCCGATTTGCCGAAATAATAACTTACATCAGGAAATGCGTAAAATGCTCCGTCCGGAACATTTACTTTGAAACCAGGAATTTCTTTCAGCAAACCAACAACAAGGTCACGACGACGGGCATATGCTTTTGTCATTTCTCTTGTAGTATCCAAAGGCCCGTTGAATGCAGCCGTAGCCGCTTTTTGAGCGATTGAATTGGTACCGGAAGTAACTTGTCCCTGTAATTTTTCAACACCATCAGCGATCCACTTTGCAGCACCGATAAACCCGATTCTCCATCCTGTCATAGCGAATCCTTTTGCTACGCCGTTCACGGTAATCACGCGGTCTTTCAGAGCAGGAATTGATCCCATGCTGAAATGTCCTTCTTCCGTAAAGTTGATATATTCGTAGATTTCGTCAGCTAAAACATAAACTCCTTCATGTTTTTCCAAAACAGCGCCAATTTCTCTCAACTCAGCTTCTGAATACACAGCACCGGTCGGGTTATTTGGAGAGGCATACATCACCACTTTTGTACGAGGTGTGATCGCTGCTTCCAATTGTGCAGCCGTTACTTTGAAACCGTTTTCAAAAGCACCTTCCACGATCACCGATTTTCCTTCTGCCAGTTTCACCATTTCGGAGTAACTAACCCAGTAAGGAGCAAAGATAAGTACCTCATCACCTGGATTTACCAAAACCTGGATCACATTGGCAAGAGAGTGTTTTGCTCCTGTAGAAACCACGATATTTTCAGGTTTCCAATCTATATTATTGTCGCGCTTAAGCTTATCAGCAATCGCCTTTCGTAAGTCAGGGTAACCTGCTACCGGCGAATATCCATGAAATCCATCATCAATTGCCTTCTTGGCAGCCTCACAGATAAATGCGGGCGTTTTGAAGTCTGGCTCTCCCACGCTCAGACTAATCACTTTGTGGCCTTGGGCAGCCAATTCACGGGCCATTTTCGTCATCGCCAACGTCGAAGATTCTTCGAGGGCGTTGATACGGTCGGCCAGCACCTGGGTTTGCTCTGCTACTGCGGACATTGCAACAAAAATTAAGTTAAATGAAAATATAGGGCTTGAAGATTTGGTCACTGAAACTGAATAAGTTGTGACCTGCATCAACAAATTGCCCGCAAAGTTACTGCTTTTTTGGAAGAGTTGAAGAAATAGGAGGTCTTAAAGAAAAAAAAGAATATATGCCTGAGAAAATCTATTTCCAGATGATATGAACTCAGCACCAACAATCAACTTAATTTGATGATAATCAATAATTTATTTCCTAACCTCAATTGAATTATCCACGATAACTTTTAACTCTTCTGGATCAAAAGTCAATGGTTCAATGATACCTTCAATATTTTCGAATTTAATCAGCAAGCCTGGTACTTTGGCCTCCTTTTCGTCATTAATTATTTCCCCAAAAGCTCTGATCGTATCGATGCTGTGCGTGGCAGCAAATACCTGAATATTCTGATCCTTTGCAATGGCTGAGATAAGCGCCCAAAGTTCTTCTTCGACACCGTAGTGAAAACCGTTTTCAATTTCATCAATCAGAACGATGCCATTTTTCGAAGTGCTTAATGCCAGCAGAATTGTCAGAATTCTATGAACGCCACTCCCCATGCGTAACAACGCGACCGTTTTCCCATCCTTAAAAGTTGCAATCGGGTTACGAAGATTATCAGCGAGAAAGTCAACTTCTGAAATTCGGTCATCAATTCTCTTTAAAAATTTAACAGCCTTCTCAGTAATTAAATTGGTAAAACAGTCAAAAGAATTTTCATGAAGCAGACTCTGAATACTTGAATGAGCCCTTATAAATTTAACATTCTGAGGGCTCAGAATTTCGTCGTCCGGAAGCAAATCTGTTGCCTGATCATTGATAATAATCCGCTCTCCCAAATGAATTTCCTTCTGTGATGCGTAGAAAAAAATCGATTCGAGGAAATTGGTTTTTCCGGTATTATTCTTTCCGGTAATAAGATTTAACTGTCCTGTCAAATCAATGTTGATGTTTTTAAGATTACGATAATTCTGAATTTCAATAGAAGCGATCATATTAAATCAAGTACTGTTTGCTGGATATATTTTCTGTTCAATGGACAGATCTTTAACACATTTTTCTCAGAAAACCTCTCCCAAATTTACAAACAATCCTCTCGAACCTTTTACTCCAAAACCGTAATCCACAGCAATATTCGTTCTTGAAGTTTTATTTATTTTTATTCGGATACCCATACCTGCACCGGGTGCTATTTTGTTGAATTTTTGGGCCGGCCAGTTTGAGAAACTTTGCGCATTACCAAAAACGACACCACCCAATAATCCATTCTGCGTTATTGCGAACCGATACTCGGACTCAAAATACAGCATATTCGGACTTCTGAACCTTCCCTGAATATATCCACGGCCTGTATTATTTGAAGGATCCCAACTGGTACTGGGCAGATCCAGATACGGCGGTTTTCCCGATAGCGTCAGCCAGTTAAAATCCCAGAATGCCAACGTATTTCTGCTGCCTTTTGGGAAGTTCACATATTTTCGAAATTCCAGAACGAGTGACTCCCAATGTGTATCGCTGCCTAGTACCTTCAAATTATTTCTATAACGAGCATTGGCGTACACTCCGCCTATTGGATTGATTGAATTTTTTCGACTGTCATATAAAACATTGGCAACGACGCCCGACGAAACAGATTTTGAGGGCAAACCGTAAGCAGAAACATCTTTATTGATTCCTTCCTGTTTAATTTTCCAGCGATAATCAAGATGATAGCCAAGGCCTAAATAAAAAGCACCCGTAATATTTCTCAATACCGTTTGGTGCAACCGGATATGAGAATAATCTATTCGATCAGCATTTTCCAACAGACTTTGACCTCCCAAACCATACGTGTCCTGAGGATATTTGAAGTAGCGCCACTCTGTAATCACATTATATGCATTATCCCTGGTCCAGATATTTGCCTGAATAGGTATTGTAATCTGATTATACTGCGAGTAATTAAAACTGGTACTGACGCTGGAAATATTTGTTGTTGCGGAATCGCTTACATAGAACGCAGCATTGGCACTTAACAAACCTACAAAACCCGTCGAAAGCGTATATCCGATCGCTGGTACTATAGAATACTGTACTTTTTGTGGCTTTCTGTCCCGGGCCTCCATCAACTCTGTTTTACTTTTCCGTTTCAGCTGACCAAGTATGTCCATGATATCTTTATCCTCAACCTTGTCTAGAACGCCGGAACTGTCCGGCATAACACTCGTTTCCACACGCAAGGAAGACTGTGCCGGAATGACTACCTGCGCCTGAATATTCAAGCAAAAGGCGTTGAAGACCGTAAAGAAAAAAATAAATGGAACGGCTTTGTACAAGTTTATAAGTCGGATGAGGTGAGTCCAAATGTAGTTTAAAATACAAATTCTGTACCAGAAAATAAGAGTTCTAAGTTTTTTCTAAGTCTGAAAAATAACCCCGTTTTGAAAATTAATCAACAAAAAAAGCCGCCAGCTCTAAGAAGAACTGACGGCTATAAAAGTGTTTACCTCAATTATATTAAGCTAACGCAGCTTGCAAATTGTCGTTAATTGCTTCAAGGAATTCCTCTGTATATAGATAATGCTCTCCGTGATTCACCTTATTTCCGTGAATACAAACAGCCAAATCTTTTGTCATTTTTCCGCTTTCAACCGTTTCGATGCAAACTCTTTCCAAAGTCTGGCAGAAATCGATAAGCTCCTGGTTGCCATCTTGTTTTCCACGGAATTCAAGTCCACGTGTCCAGGCAAAAATTGACGCGATTGGGTTGGTAGAAGTTGGTCTTCCTTTTTGATGCTCGCGGTAATGACGTGTCACAGTTCCGTGTGCAGCCTCAGCTTCCAATGTTTTTCCATCCGGAGTCAACAAAACAGAAGTCATCAAACCGAGCGAACCGAATCCTTGTGCAACTGTATCCGACTGAACGTCACCATCATAGTTTTTACAAGCCCAAACAAAGTTACCTTCCCATTTAAGTGCAGAAGCAACCATATCATCGATCAAACGGTGCTCGTAATGTACTTTTCCTGCAAATTCAGCATCGTAAACTTCCTGGAAAATATCTTTGAAACGACCATCATATTTTTTCAAAATGGTGTTTTTTGTAGAAAGGTATAAAGGCCATCCTTTGCCCATTGCTACATTGAAGCAAGAACGCGCAAAACCACGGATCGACTCGTCCACGTTATACATCGCCATTGCAACACCTGGTCCCTGAAATTGATACACTTCGTGTTCAATCACTTTTCCGTCTTCGCCTTCAAACTTAACGGTAAGTTTTCCTTTTCCGGGTACAACGAAATCTGTTGCTTTGTATTGATCACCAAAAGCGTGGCGACCAACGATGATAGGAGCAGTCCAGTTTGTTACCAAACGAGGCACATTGCTCATTACGATAGGTTCACGGAAAACAGTTCCATCCAAAATGTTACGGATCGTTCCGTTTGGAGATTTCCACATTTGTTTCAGATTGAACTCCGTTACGCGATCTTCGTCAGGCGTAATGGTAGCACATTTGATACCTACACCATATTCTTTAATCGCATTAGCAGCGTCGATCGTAACCTGATCGTTGGTTTCATCGCGATATTCAACACCTAAATCGTAGTATTTAATATCTACGTCAAGGTATGGTAAAATAAGTTTTTCTTTGATAAACTTCCAGATGATACGAGTCATCTCATCTCCGTCCAATTCTACTACGGGATTTGCAACTTTAATTTTGCTCATGATTATTATTTACTATTCGAAAGTTAAAGATATTGAAATGCGACGGTGAAAGTACAATTATAGACTGAAAAGGCGAAACAGAACACTAAGTAAGTTTGAATTTATAATTCATTTTTTCAAATTTTACACCGCGCTAAAGCTATTATCGCCCTATAAAAAGCGGCAATAAACCTGATCTACCCGGTTTCTTAGAAAATGTAAACGATCGCCGGATAATTTTTTTAATATTGACGCCTAATAATATCCCAGACCATTAATTTCTGCTCCGAGTTATGAATAAATTCCTTCTGCGTTCTGAGTTTTTACAAAAGAGGAAGGAACTTTCTGCAAAGGAAATTGAAGAAAAAAACGAGGCGATTCTGGAAAACATCAAATGTTTTTTTGAAATAAGCAGAATAAAAACAATTCATATATTTCTTCCCCAACTTGGTAAAACTGAAATTGATACCTGGCGAATCATTTCCTTCCTTCGCAATTTCGACCAGTTAAAAATCATTTCCCCAAGAACCATTCCCGGTACCAGAAAAATGGAGCATTATCTGCTAACACCGGAAACGATACTTATCAGTAATCAATGGGAAATTCCGGAACCGGACCCTGAATTTTCTTTAAAAATCGACCCTCAGATAATTGATGCTGTGCTAATTCCACTTCTGGCTTTTGACAAAAAAGGATTTCGGGTTGGTTATGGTGGAGGTTATTATGACAGATTTTTGGTTCAATGCAGACCTGATGTTATTAAAATTGGTTTATCGTTTTTTGATCCAGTGGACGAAATTGATGACGTAGATTCATTTGATGTGGCAATGAATTATTGTATTACGCCTTTTGGGGTTGTCGAATTTTAGAGGCTTAATGAATGTTGCCAGGGATTGGTCTGCAATAATTAAGATTATGCCAGTGTTATGTCACCCGTTCCGGGTTGGGAAAGTCGTGAATAATGAGCTTCTATAATAATGTCATCCCTTCGGGATTGTGGATTGGAGCAAAGTTCGTTCGTAATATATTTTTCAAATTCCAACTATAATTTTCGGGAAAACCGGATGAAGAAATCAAATTTGGCTACGGTTATGTCACCCGTTCCGCGTTGGGTTGAACGTCTTTAATTTGCCTCTACAATAATGTCATCCCTTCGGGATTGTGGATTGGACCAAAGTGCATTCGTAAAATGTTTTTCAAATTCCAACTATAATTTTCGGGAAAACCGGAGAAGAAATCAAATTTGGCTACGGTTATGTCACCCGTTCCGCGTTGGGTTGAACGTCTTTAATTTGCCTCTACAATAATATCATCCCTTCGGGATTGTGGATTGGAGCAAAGTGCATTCGTAATATGTTTTTCAAATTCCAACTATAATTTTCGGGAAAACCGGATGAAGAAATCAAATTTGGCTAAGGTGATGTCACCTGTTCCGGGTTAGGTTGAACCTGTTTAATTTATCTCTACAATAATATCATCCCTTCGGGATTGCGAATTGGAAGGCAGTGTTTTCATAATATTTTTTAAAATCTCTTTATAGCCTATGTTGATTTTCATATCCATTTAAAATCGATTTTTGAAATGAATCGCTTTTCGAAAAATTCGCCACTACATAATCCCGAAGGGATGGCAGTATTATAGAAAAATTACGAACTCAAATCCTCTAAAACCCCAACGGGGTGACATATGAATTATGGAATAATCAAGTTAATTTTCCAACAAATTGAAATTCTCAAATTTATCATCCAACGCATTTATACAATAAAAACGCAATTTGTTATTAAAATCCTCGTAAATTTGCACCACTTTTCAAATCCGGCAGATTTTACCGGAATATGTTGAGTCACAACAATTTTACAAATCACATTAATCCTGGTTTTAGAATGAAAATCGCAGTAGTAGGCGCTACCGGTCTGGTAGGCGGCGAAATCCTCAAAGTGCTCGAAGAGCGTAATTTCCCTGTGACGGAATTATTGGCCGTTGCTTCTGAAAGATCTGTTGGTAAGGAAGTTACATTCAAGGGTAAACAGATTAAGGTAATCGGATTTGAGGATGCCATTGCAGCTAAACCTGAAATTGCGATATTCTCGGCTGGTGGCAGTACTTCTCTGGAACTGGCGCCAAGATTTGCCGCGGCTGGAATTACCGTTATCGACAATTCCTCTGCATGGCGAATGGACCCTACGAAAAAACTCGTAGTCCCAGAAATCAATGCGATAACGTTGACCAAAGAAGATAAAATCATAGCGAATCCAAACTGCTCAACCATTCAGATGGTGGTGGTTTTGAATCCGTTACATCAAAAATATAAAATCAAACGTGTTGTTGTTTCAACATATCAGTCCGTAACGGGTACTGGGAAAGCGGCTGTTGATCAGCTTTTTGCGGAACGTTCGGGAGATAGCAATGTTTCAAAAGTTTATCCTCATCCGATTGACTTAAATGTATTGCCGCATATTGACGTTTTCCTTGACAATGGTTATACCAAAGAGGAAATGAAGATGACGAATGAGACGAAGAAAATTATGGGCGACGAGAGTATTGCTGTAACAGCAACAACAGTTCGTATTCCTACAATCGGTGGTCACTCGGAAGCTGTTAATATTGAATTTGAAAATGAATTTGATCTGGAAGAAGTTCGCCAGATTTTGAGCGAAGCGGAAGGCGTAATCATTCAGGATGATCCGAAAAATTTCCTTTATCCAATGCCATTGACTGCACATGGAAAAGACGAAACTTTTGTTGGACGTATCCGTCGTGATGAATCTCAGCCAAAAACTTTGAACTTATGGATTGTTGCTGATAACCTTCGTAAAGGTGCAGCGACAAACACAGTTCAGATCGCTGAATTTCTTGCAAAACACGAGTTGGTTGGTGTTGCACAGGAAGTTTAAGGTTTTTCAAATAAGTTATAAACGAGAAAAGAGTGGCCGGATGGTCACTCTTTTCTTATAACTAATAGGTATTAAAATTAGCAACCCAAATTATTGTCAGATTATTCGCTCCATAGGAGCCGGGTCTTCAAAAAAACCTATCGCGAATTTTTCTATAAACACGAGACTCCAAAGAAGCAACTTTTTTTCTAAAAAATCAACGATCAACCTCACCCATTATTACATCAATTGAACCAATAATCGCAACCAGATCTGCCAACAAAGCTCCTTTTGACATTTCTCCAATTACAGATAAATTGTGGAAACAACAGGAGCGGGCTTTGCATCGTACCGGAATATCCGACCGACCATCAGTTCGGAAGAAAAATCCTAATTCTCCTTTCGGACTTTCTCCACGTGTATAAAAATCCATTGCTTTTGGACGGATCTTTTTTGGAACAACAGCCTGCGGATCAAATGAAGGTGTCCGCTTATGATCTCCTTGCAACTGATCGAGACTTTGTTCAATAATTTTCACTGATTCCCAGCACTCAACAACTCGTACCCAGGTACGATCCCAACAATCGCCGACAGTTCCCATTTTCCCCTCTCCGATAGGTATATCAAAATCGAGCTCGGGATATACTGAATATCCATCAACACGACGAAGATCGTAGCGCAGACCAGAGCCACGCATCATTGGGCCTGTGCAGCCATAGTTTATGGCCACTGGCAACGGAAGGACGCCAACATTTGCCGTCCTTTGAATAAAAATTTTATTATCGACAACGAGCTGCTGGAGCTCAATAAGTTTAGGTTTCAGGTATTTTACGAATTCTGCACACCGCTCTTCAAAACCGACCGGAAGATCATAAAACAAACCGCCTATCCAGATATAATTATAGAGCATTCTTGCTCCGCTAACCCATTCTAAAAGACGCAAGATCTGTTCACGATCACGCATCATCCATAAAAAAGGCGTGTAAGCACCAATATCCATGGCATAGGTTCCTAATGCAACAAAGTGAGAAGCAAGCCTGTTTAATTCTGCTACAACCACCCGGATATATTCAATTCTTTTAGGAATGTCATTTTCAATACCCAGCATTCTCTCAACACCCATGACATAGGCATGTTCAGAGTTCATAGCCGCCACATAATCCATACGATCTACGTATGGAATAATCTGGTTGAAAGGCAAAGCTTCTGCATGTTTTTCAAAACAGCGGTGCAGATAACCAAGATGCGGAACTACATCAACTACCACTTCACCATCCGTCACTACTTCCAACCTTAATACTCCATGCGTAGACGGATGTTGAGGCCCCATATTCAACACCATTTCCTCAGTACGAAGCGTTTCGGAGTTGTATTTATTGGGTGCTGAGATAGAAAGATATTCTGGACGATATTTGTACTGGATGTCGTTACTCATGCGGTTTATCTATAATTTTTTTAGAAAGCTGTATCGTTTAAAATAACAAAAACCTTTCTAAATTGATTGCCTCTGAATCTTCAAATATGGGAAATTGTAACTCAGCTGAATTTTGTTAATTTAAAAACGCTGTAATTTTTGGTCAAGCACTTCAACTTTTAAAGGGCCAATAGGACGGCCTTCATTGTGCAGCCGATCAACAGCGGTGATGTAATAAACATATCTTTCCCCAACTTGAATAGTCATATCGACAAATTTCTCACCATCAAAGGCCATGCCTATTATCTTTCTGGGATCATGGGCGGAAGGCTTTTCATCAGGCGCAAAACGATAAATCACGTAGTATGTAGCCGTCTCTCCATCAGATGCCTGGTCCGGCTTTTCCCAAAATAATTCAAGTCCGTTATTCAGCAAAGTTGCTTTTAAGCTTTTAGGCGTTAGCGGCGGCACTGCATCTTTCCAGGACATTGTAGGCACCAGCGCCGGATAACGGAACAGATTATTTCTTAATGTATCTACGAAGCCGAGATTATTATTTTTCAAAGAACGAGAGCTGAAAAATATCGTCCCTTCGGCTTCATTTTCCCTCGAATATCTTATCTGATTGGGCAGTTCATTAGGATTCGCCCATTGCGTATCTTTCTCTTTTCCACCCACCCGGTAGGCGCCAAGTCCAACATAAAAGTGACGTCCATAACAGTTTTCGGTCCACCAATCAACAAGATTTTTGTAAGGTACCTTTCCAAATTTCGAAGAAAAATATACCTGTGGAGCGATATAGTCAACCCAGCCTTCACGAACCCATTTCCTGCTATCAGCGTAAAGATCATCATAAGACGCAAGCGCGCCATACGTTTTGGAACCTTCGGAATCTGTACCTTTATTTCTCCATACACCACAAGGACTGATCCCAAATTTAATTTTCGGATTAACCTCCATCAAGGCATCATGGATTTGTTTAACAAGCAAATCCACATTATTCCGGCGCCAATCATTTTTATTAGTAAATCCGCGCCCATACTGCCTGAATGTAGCGTCATCATAAATCACCTGGCCGGCTACAGCATAGGGGTAGAAATAATCGTCGAAATGGATTCCGTCAACATCGTAGTTTTTAGCAACATTAACGGCAATTTCAGTAATGAACTGGCGAACTTCCGGGATACCAAAATTAAATAATTTATATCCGTCGTAACTCAAAATCCAATCAGGATGCAGTCGGCTTATATTCTCAGAAGAAACACTTTTGGAAGACTTATGAACAAGTCTGTTCAAATTTAACCAGGCATGGAATTCCAATCCGCGCCGATGCGACTCCTTAATCATAAATTCCATAGGATCCCACATCGGCTCTGGTTTCCGGCCTTGCTGCCCCGTTAACCACTCCGACCACGGCTCCGAACTTTTCGCGTAAAACGCATCTCCAGCCGCCCTGACCTGCACAAAAACTGCGTTCATTCCGTTCCGCTTGTGAAAATCAAGTAGTGCAGAAAACTCATTACGTTGCTCATCGGGCACAAGATTTTTACTGCTAGGCCAGTCGATATTATCTACTGTGGCAATCCAGACAGCTCTAAATTCCCGTTTTGGCGGATAAATTGCCTCGAAATCTGTGCTTTGTGCCTTACATCCCTGAAGCAAAATAATGGTCAGCAATAAAGAAAACGCAATAATTGGAATTTTTTTCACTATTAAACGCATGCAAAATGTTAATCCGATCAAAGTAACGTATTTTAGACCAAAGTTAGCCGAGAACTTGCTTAATTTGTCGTAGCGGCAAATAAACATGTCCATTATATTGTTATTGTGAATTATTTTTCTGGATATTTATTGTGTAATTACAAGGATTTTTTGTGACAAATCCTCAGAAAATTACCTTTATTAGTACAGCTATAACGTTTTAACCCATATCCCATATTGGAACCATTTGTAAAAACAACTAAAAAAAACGTCCTTTTTGAAATAGCCTGGGAGGTTTGCAATCAGGTCGGTGGGATTTACACTGTTATCAGAACCAAAGTGCCAGCGATGGTCGAGAAGTGGGAAGATAATTATTACCTGCTAGGGCCATATTTTGAGAAAAAAGCTTCTGCTGAATTTGAAGAAATCACGGATCTGGACGACTGCAACGTCGGGAGAACTGTCCGCAGAATGCGTGAAATGGGCTACTCTGTTCATTATGGCTTTTGGCTGGTAACCGGAAAACCCCGTGTCGTTCTGTTTGACCTGGAAAGCATTGCGCATGAACTGGATCTGGTGAAATATAATCTCTGGGAAAAGAATCGTATCTCTACAATTAATGCTGAGCCGTTGGTTAACCAAACATTGTGTTTTGGTGAAATGGTACGGATTTATCTTAAAGAGTATGCAGAAGAAAATGCGCGAAGGGAGGATATTTCTGCACAGTTCCATGAGTGGATGGCCAGCAGCGGGCTGCCTGACCTGAAAAGAGAAAATGTTAAAGTAGCGACAACATTTACAACGCATGCGACGATGCTTGGACGTTATCTTGCGCAAAATGTTGAAGGATTTTACAGCAAACTTCCATTTTTTGACTGGGAGCAGGAAGCTAAAAATTACGGTATCTTAACCCAGGCTTCCATCGAAAGACAAGCAGCGCTAGGTGCACACGTGTTAACAACTGTGAGTGATGTTACTGCCCGAGAGTGCGAAGTTTTCCTGGGCAGAATGCCGGATCTTGTAACGCCTAACGGACTTAACGTTGTCCGTTTCCAGGCTGTTCATGAATTCCAGAATCTCCATTTGAAATACAAAGAGCGTATTCACGAGTTTGTGCTGGGTCATTTTTTCCCGAGTTATTCTTTTGATCTGGACAAAACGTTATATTTCTTCACGTCCGGACGTTATGAGTACAGCAACAAAGGTTATGATTTAACACTCGAAGCGCTCGCAAGACTGAACTGGAAAATGGTTCAGGCAAATATGGATATGACTGTTGTGATGTTTATCGTTACCAAACAGCCGTACTATTCAGTGAATCCGGATGTGCTTCAGTCACGGGCCGTTTTGAATGAGTTGCAGGAAACGTGTACAGCGATTGAAAAGGAAGTTGGAGAAAAACTATTTCTTGCAGCAGCTTCCGGCGCAGATCACAAAATGCCGGATTTAAATAATTTCGTCGACGAATACTGGCGTCTTCGCTTACGACGCACGATTCAAACTTGGAAAACAGATAAATTACCTGCCTTTGTTACACACGATTTGAAGGCAGAAGACGGTATCACCGATTTCTGTAAAAAAGCAAATCTTGTCAATAACGAGCGCG
Organism: Dyadobacter sp. HNCC25DJ186; assembly: GCF_056895235.1. Classification (NCBI taxonomy): domain Bacteria; kingdom Pseudomonadati; phylum Bacteroidota; class Cytophagia; order Cytophagales; family Spirosomataceae; genus Dyadobacter; species Dyadobacter sp. HNCC25DJ186. Next base: position 53,462 of record NZ_JBXHAS010000007.1, on the reverse strand, counting down.
ACCGCGTTAAAATCGTTTATCACCCGGATTTTATCTCATCAACTAATCCACTGTTTGGGTTAGATTATGGTCAGTTTGTTCGTGGATGCCACCTTGGCGTTTTCCCAAGTTATTATGAGCCATGGGGTTATACTCCATTGGAATGTGTAGTGCGCGGAGTTCCAACGGTTACGAGTGATTTGTCCGGGTTCGGCGATTATATTATGCAGATTATGCGCGATTATGAAAATCGTGGGATTTATGTGATCAACCGCAAGTCACAGACTTATGCCCAGGCAGCAGACCAAATGGCTGATATTCTTTTCAAATTTGTTAAAATGCAGCGCCGTGATCGTATCATGCAACGAAACCGTGTTGAAAATATCTCAGATGTTTTCGACTGGATGAATCTAAGATCGTATTATGACACAGCGCACGATCTGGCAACAAAGCGGAGAAAACCTTGATCTTATTCTCTAAATAATCGCTGACAGTTTAAAATATTGATTCGGCCCGCAGTGCAAATTCATGCATATGTGGGCCTTTTTAATGTTATCTCTCTCCTTGAATTTCTAAAAAAATTCAAGACCTTCACCATAGCATATCTATAACAAATCGCATGAATTACGTAGAAGTACAACTCGAACTCGATTCTGACTTTACAGAAATATTAATGGCCGAACTGGCTGAGGCTGGATTTGAATCTTTTGTCGAAACCGACGAAGGGTTATCCGCTTATATCCCGGAGGAAGATTTTAATGAAACTGTATTACAAGCGCTAATCGCCAAATACAGTGAGACTACCGCAATAGCTAGTTCATGGAAATCGTTAGAAAGGAAGAATTGGAATGAGGAGTGGGAAAGAAGTTATGAGCCCATTGAAGTAGGTAAAGAAATCCGCGTTCGCGCTACATTTCACGAGCCGGATCCAGGTTTCACTTATGACCTGCTGATCCAGCCAAAAATGTCTTTTGGGACCGGTCATCATGAAACAACCTGGCTTGTGATGAATGAGCAACTTAATCTTCCTCACGACGGTCTTTCGATTATGGATGTTGGTTGTGGGACAGGTATTCTGGCCATTTTGGCTTCAAAACTGGGTGCGAAAAGTTTACTGGGTTTTGATATTGACGACTGGGCTGTTGAAAATACAGCAGAAAATTTTGCAATGAACGGATTGGGAGAGGAGGCGGAAGTCTTTAAAGGGACCATTAATGAAGTGCCTGCCGATAAGAAATTCGGTGGAATTCTGGCAAATATTAATCGAAACATTCTGCTCGACGAGATCCCGAAATACGTTTCTCATTTATTGCCAGGTGGATGGCTTGTCACAAGCGGATTTTATGAAATGGATCAGGCTGATATCGAAAATTGTGGAGCAGAAAATGGACTTACCAAATTAAGATCAAATACACGCAACCAATGGGCGACTGTCATTTTTGAAAAGAATAAATAGATTAAGCGTTTAAGATACTGAACTTCTAATTACTGATTTTCAGTATCTTAAACTCGAAACACTAAGATTAAACTCTGCTAAATACTACATGAAGATCATTCGTTACTTCCTGTTATCCTGTATTATTTTACTCGGAGGCAAAAATCTCTCCGCTCAAAACCTCAAAGCCTCCGACGATCCTGGTCAGTTTATGGTGCAAATCAGGAAACTGATGGACGGTAGCAAAAACCCGGTTTATATCCGGTCGACAGCCCAGCTGGACAGTGTCTGGATGAGCTCCGTCAGTTCCCCACAGCAAAGTAAGTTTATTGGGGTTGTCAAAACGCAATTTTCAAAGGGACAGAAAGCAGGTCCGATCCTTCATTTGCTGATCAAAAATACAACCACATTGTTGAAAGGGCAGGGAGACGTTGACGGGTTTCTCGACCTCGCCGCAAAGTCTGGCGAAAAATATGATGCAAAGACCATGCAGCGGATCCTTGAAACCGTCAAAAATACAATAGAAACGAACAAGCTATACACATCAAATTTTAACTCACTTTATCTGCTTAGCGGTACTTATAAATTCCGTTTCGATACCACGAGCGCCGCCGTTGTTGAAGCGCAAAAAGTTCAGGCAGCCGACAATTGGGATACTCCGGTTGATTCCAACTTGGTGATTGCTCCAAAATCAAAACCTCTGCCGCCAGTTTCAGGAGCTGTAATTGATCTTCAAAATGCTGTTCTGGGTATGGTAGCCACTGGCGATTCTGTCGCTTTTGGACCAACAACAGGAAGTGTTTCTCTGAAAGACGGAATTTTTGCAGGAAAGGGTGGAAAATTCAATTGGCAAACGGCAGGCGACTCCTCAATCTACGCTGATTTTGATACCTATTCTTTTAATATAACCCAGCCAAAAATAGTCGCTGAAAATGTGACATTGCATAATGAAAACCAACTGGCCAATCCAATCAAAGGCACGCTGGAATATCGAAGTGTTAAAAGATCCAGAAGTCAGCCGGCGCAGTACCCGCGTTTTGTTTCCAATAAAAATGATGCACAGTTAAAAGCATCCAGGAAAAACATCGCTTATAAGGGCGGGTTTGCATTAATCGGAACAACCATGTTCAGTACGTCGCTCAGCGATGAACCCTCTAAAATTACCGTTTCTTTTCAGGACAAACCGGCATTTTCGGCAACCAGTAAAAAGTTCTCGCTGAAAGATTCTGTAATTTCTGCCCCGTTGGCTTCCTTCACAATGCCCATGGGAAAAGATTCTCTGTATCATCCGGGCGTCACTTTTACTTACAACGACCAGGAAGGACAAGTGAAACTCGGGCGTGCCGAAAAAACTGATTTTGGGCCATTACCTTATCAGGATTCTTACCACAAAATGAATATCTGGGCTCAGTTGATGCGCTGGACTTTTCCAAACGAAAAAGTTGAATTTACCCGGATTGACGGTAAACAGGTTGTACCGGTAAAACTCGAATCTTTTGATTTTTTCAAAAAAGAACGTTTCCGTGGTATCGCTCAGGAATTTGGTTTTCAGCCTCTTCTGATGGCTGCAAACTATACACAGACCGAAAAAAAACCGTCGTTTCTGGCCGAAGATCTCGCTAAAAAATTCAAACAGGATCCGGTAATCATTCGTCGGGCTTTACAAAGATTAGCGCTGGAAGGTTATTTCAAATACGACAAAACAACTGACGAATATTCAGTATCAAAAAAAGGAATTTTATATGTTCTGGGAAGCCTTGATAAAACGGATTACGACAATTTCCAGGTAAGCTCTCAGTTTGCTTCGAACGATGAAAATGCCAATGCAACGATTTCGCTGAAAGATACTTTACTGACAGTCCTGGGCGTAGGTCGTTTCATCGTTAGTGATTCATTGAAGATATTTGCCATTCCATCTGATAAAAAACTCGTTATTGGCCGTAACAGGGACTTTTCTTTAAACGGACAGTTGGTTGCCAACAATTACCAGTTTCGGGGACAAAATCTTAAATTCAACTACGGACAGTTTTTTGTTAATGTCAATCCAAACGACTCAATCACGTTCACGCCAAAAGAAAAATTCGCCAAAGGACAAGGCGGAGAAGTTGGTGGCCACGTGAAATATGAAAAAGGCGGGACTTTCTTTTTAAGTGATCCTGCAAACAAATCAGGTGTTCAAAAAGGCAAAAAGTCGCCGCGACTGGTGGTACCGGATGGTATGATCGTATACTTCGATCAGCCGGAAAGAGGAACGATCCTATATCCCCGGGAAGTCTTCTTTAAAATTCCTAAAATTGATATGGACGGACTGGATCAGCGCGATGTGATCTTCGACGGTACTTTCAACTCTAATGGAATACTTCCTCCAATTCAGACCATACTGAAAAGCATGCCCGACAACTCTCTTGGTTTTGAATATAAGCCGCCTGTGACCGAGTTGAAGTTATATGGAGGAAAAGCGATGGCGCGTTTTACAGATACGCTGACAATGGATAACGGTGGCTTAAAATCAAAAGCCGTTATGCGTTACCTGTCTGCTTCGATGACGGCAAAAAATGTATTGCTGACAGCTGATTCTTTACTTGCTTCGGGAGAAATTGCCAGCATCAAGGAAGCTACGATTGGCAAAGGATATTTTCCTGCGGTAGAATTAAAAGATTATGCACTCCGCTGGTTTCCAAATTCTGACAGTATGTTTATCAATACACAGGGAAAATCTTTTTCATTTTACAAAGGCACAACCAGTCTTGAAGGTGGATTGCTGCTGAGGTCTTCCGGACTTTATGGAAATGGAAAACTTAAACGTCCGGACTCGGAATTAACTTCGGACGATATCAAATTCAATAAAGATGGTTTTTTAGCAAACAGATCCCTTTTTGTAATTAATGGCGGGCAAGCTAAATCTGCCAAAAATATCCTCACGGGACGAAATGTAAATATCGATTTTAACATCAAAACTTCGGTCGTGAATTTCGTTACCGATTCAACTGGTTTTGATTCTGATTCTTCCGGTATGGAGCTTCCGGCGGCGTCTTACAAAACTTTGATCGCCACTGCAAAATGGGATATTTTGAAAAAGACCATTTTGATGAAGGGATTTGGAGAAACATCGTCTTACACTTCACTTGCTCCTGAACAGGAAGGGTTGACTTTTGAAGCTTCGGAAGGGATTTATGATGTCGAAAAAGTAACATTGAACGTACGCGGCGTGCCCTTTATCCGCACGGCTGACGTCAAAATTATTCCTGACAAAGGAATGGTAAGCATTGGCAGTAACGGGCAAATCGCGCCATTGAAAAAAGCCAGAATAGAAATCGATACTTTAAATGCCTCTCACCGTTTGCGCGATGCAGATATTAAAATTGATTCCCGGAACCGGTTTGAGGGCTCTGCAACCTATCAGTATATCACGGCTCGAAAAGATACCTTTAATATCAAAATGCAGAACTTTGAATTAAGGGAAATTGAAACTGCGGCAGAAGGAAAAAAATCAAAAGGAAATACGGAATCAGGACCGATCCAGTATTATACCACAGCAAAAGCAGATATCAAGGAAGCTGAAAATTTAATCCTTTCTCCAAGAATTCAGTACAAAGGCGATATCAATCTGATCGCTTATCAGCCGTCGCTTCAGCTTGAAGGATTTGTAAAACCTGTTATCAAATTCCGCAAAGATTTCCAGAGTTCCTGGATCGTTTACAAGGATACACCAGGCGAAACCGTTGGTATAAAAATTGACAAAAACCTCCGCAATGAGCATGATCTGCCGCTTTCTGTTGGTTTGCATTTCAATGAAAGCCGCGGAATGTACATGTCATTTTTGTCTCCAAAAGAGTCCGATGGTGACGAGGATATTTACCTTGCGCAGGGAACCTTAAACTATGACGAGGATAACAAAGCCTTTAAAGTTGCTCCGCCAGCGGGACCGGACGGGCTTGTGGACGAAGGAAATACGTTAACATTTGACGATAAAACCGGTATTGCATCCTTCTCCGGCCCGATGAAATATACCTCATCGGATTGGCTGCAGTCGGCAGGTATTGCCAATGTGCAGGTTGATAGTTCACGGTTTACTTTCAATTCAATGTTACTGATGAAACTTTCAGCGCTGGAACCGGTTTTACCTCAGCTGGCTGCAAAAATCGTTGAAACAAATCTTGAAGAACAGAACAGTACGGCGGCCGACGACGATGCTGAAAACCTAAACAGGAAATTGTCAGCGCTTATTGGTTCAAAAGGTGTTGACGCTTATCTCAAACTTTCGGCTGCCGGATATAAGCCCTTGTTCGATGCATCTCCGACACTTGATGCACCAATTGCGCTATCCAGCGTTGACTTACACTGGTCGCCGGTTCATAACGCTTATTTTTCGCAAGGCCCCATTGGCGTTTCCCACTTTGGGAAAAATAACATCAATGCACAGATGGAAGGTGTCCTTGAAATCCGTCGGTCTGAGCTTGGTGACGAATTTAGCATGTATCTGCAGGCCTCGCCAGACGTTTGGTATTATTTTGATTACAAAGAAAAAGAACTAGGTGTTGTATCGTCACAAATGGATTTTAATGATCTGGTTACCTCAAAAGGTGCCAATTCAAAATCCAAAGATATGTCGCTGGTATCTATTGGCGTCGAAGAGAAAGATTTGTTTGTAAGCCGCTTTGACGACTTCTATCAGCCAGCAGTTAAAAAGGCCAAGCTCACCAAGACCGTTAAGAAAAAAGTTATTCCGGCAGAAGAAAAAAAGAAGAAAGAAGAAAAAGCCGAGGGTTTCTGACAGTCAAATCGTTAGATACGGAATTTTATTTTTTGGCGAACAAAACCTATTTTTGCATTTTAATGTTAGAATACCGTTTGCTTGCTTAATTGGCAAAAGAGCCGTATTTTTAAGAAACTTTTAAAGTTCAAATTAACCTACCAATAATACAAAATGAGCATTGCCTTATTCATAATTACGACAATAGCCGCCTATTTATTAGGATCCATTCCAAGTTCGGTATGGTACGGAATTGGTTATTTCGGAATTGATGTACGTAAACACGGAAGTGGAAATGCAGGAGCTACCAATACTTTCAGGGTGCTTGGCAAACGTGCTGGGACTATTGTTATGCTTATCGATGTCATGAAAGGCTGGACGGCAACCTGCCTTGCTTCCATGTTGTTTTACATGGGAACAATTGCCGAGGGAGATATCTTAATGTACAAGATCATCTTTGGTATTATCGCCATAGTTGGGCATATTTTCCCGGTATTCGTTGGGTTTAAAGGCGGAAAAGGGATTGCTACATTGCTTGGTATGGTACTTGCCATTCACCCGGAACTTGCAGCATTGAGTATCGCCATTTTTATATTGACATTGATTGCCTCTCAATATGTTTCTTTAAGTTCAATTCTGGCCACATTGGCGTTTCCGGTTATGTCTTTACTCGGCGTTTTCGGTCAGCCAGAAACATTGCTCGTAATCTTTGGTTTTGTCATGTTTGTTCTGGTTGTGATCACGCACCAGAAAAATATTGTCAGACTGCTGAACGGTAATGAGAGCCGCGTAAACATTTTCGCAAAATCAAAATCGAAAGGACATTCCTGAGAAACAAAAAATTAGAAATACCGACCCCTAAGGTGATTGCCTTAGGGGTTATTTTTTTAAATTGGGCACCGTTTAATCTTATAGATTTGCATATTGTAATCGTATCAAAAACGGTTAATATTTTAATTTTAGACTGATAAAAAATGAATGACTACATCGAAAAAAACCGAGATAAATTTTTAAACGAACTTTTAGACCTAATCAGAATTCCCTCGGTAAGTGCTGATTCAAAGTTTAAAAACGATATGATCAAAGCCGCAGAATTTGTGCGTGATAGTATCGTCGGTGCAGGAGCGGATAAGGCAGAAATTTATGAAACGCCGGGACATCCGATTGTTTATGGTGAAAAAATGATTGATCCGGCTCTGCCCACAGTTTTGGTTTATGGACATTATGACGTTCAGCCGGCGGATCCTTACGAATTATGGGATTCCCCGCCTTTTGAACCTGTTATTAAAAACGACCGTATTTATGCCCGCGGTGCCTGCGATGATAAGGGTCAGTTTTATATGCACGTAAAGGCACTGGAAACAATGCTGGCAACAGATTCTTTGACTTGCAATATCAAGATTATGATCGAAGGAGAAGAAGAAGTTGGTTCTTCCCATCTGGAAACATTTGTCAGAGAAAATCGCGAGATGCTGAAATGTGATACCATTCTTATTTCGGATACAAGTATGATCGCAAACGATGTACCGTCCATTGAAACAGGACTTCGTGGATTAACCTACCTTGAAGTTGAAGTTGTGGGCGCTAACAGAGACCTTCATTCGGGCGTGTACGGAGGCGGTGTGGCAAATCCGATTAATGTGTTGTGTGAAATGATCGCTTCGCTCAAAGATGAAAACGGGCATATAACCATCCCAGGTTTTTACGACAATGTCCAGGATTTATCTCAAACGGAAAGAGATGCGCTGAACGCTGCGCCCTTTGATCTTGAAGAATACAAAAGAGATCTTTCAATCGCAGATGTGGCGGGAGAGAAAGGATATTCAACGATTGAGCGTACTTCTGTTCGTCCTACGCTGGATGTCAATGGAATTTGGGGAGGTTATATTGGTGAAGGAGCAAAAACAGTTTTGCCATCAAAAGCGAACGCCAAGATATCAATGCGCCTGGTACCAAATCAAACGGATCAGGAGATTTGTGATCTTTTCACTAAACATTTTGAAGCCATCGCGCCGTCTTCGGTGAAGGTTAAAGTTGTTCCGCATCACGGCGGCTTGCCTTATGTTACGCCAACAGATTCTATGGAATACAAAGCGGCAGAAATGGCGATGGAAGAATCTTTTGGTAAAAAGCCGATTCCAACACGTGGAGGCGGAAGTATTCCGATCGTTGCATTATTTGAGCAGGAACTGGGAAGAAAAAGTATTCTGATGGGTTTTGGCCTGGATATCGATGGCCTTCACGGACCGAATGAGAGTTATGGTCTGTTTAATTTTTACAAAGGCATTGAAACGATTCCTTTGTTTTTCAAGCATTATGCTAAATTGAAGAAAGGGGAGTAGGTTGTTTGGTTGTTTGTGCGACGGCAAAAAAGCTTGTGATTAGTGGCTGTCTTTTATTACCCGTCCGACCGCGAGAAAGCTTGTGATTAGTGGCAGTCTTTTATTACCCGTCCGACGGCGAAAAAGCTTATGATTAGTAGGCTGTCTTTTATTACCCGTCCGACGGCGAAAAAGCTTATGATTAGTGGCTGTCTTTTATTACCCGTCCGACGGCGAAAAAGCCGTAGGACGGGAGGCCCGTCGGATGGTTTTTTTCACCATCCGACGGGTAATAAAAACATCTATTTTCTCCTGTTCCGTCGCTCTTCCCTTTTTAGCTTTTTCAGGCTGTCAATGTGTTTTTTAGCCTCCTTATGCTGGCTTGACTTACGGTCTGCTTTGTCGTCTGCGAGTTTGTAATAACTCAACGCCTCATCATAGTTTTTTTGAAGTTCTGCGATTTTCCCTAAACCTAAAAGTGAAGAGACATAATAACCGGCATTCATCGAATTTGTCTGCGTAGAAAACTCAACGGCCTTTTTGAAATACTGACTGGCCAGATCGTAGTTCCTGTAATATTGCATGTTGTAAAAACCAAGAACGTACGCTGCATTTCTGCCACTTACGCCCTCATATCCCGGCATTCCCTGACTTATTTTATTGAGAATATTTTGTGCGGCTTTTTCAGCTTCACCTGTTTTTCCGGTCACAAACGCTGTCCGGCAAAAATATCTTTCAAAATATGGATTGTTAGGATAGGTCTGCCACATGTACTTCGCCATTTCATAAGCTTTTCCATATTCATTTTCCATGCTGTAAATCTGCAAAAGGAAATATCTTGCCTCAACCCTCGTGTAAAATGCATTGTTTCCAACCTTTTCAAGCTGTTGTTCACCCAGTTTTTTATTGCCTTTTGGGAAAAAAGCAAGAATGGGTTTAAGCAGTGGATACTCATTTGACACCCATTGCGCATAGTAGTTATAGAGGCCATCTCCAAAAAGCAGCTCCGGAGATAAATCGCCATTTCCTTTACATATTTCCAGATATTTCAGCGCGCTTTTTCCTGCAAATGTAGCCTTTGTCCATTGTTTGCGTTCGGAATACAGACGACCTTTAAATGCGTGGGCTGCTGCAAGAAAAAATGCAGGCTCTATTTTATTTTTTTCGTCTTCATACAAGGTCTCAGCCAACGTAATGGTAGAGTCCATGTGCGCAAGGAATTTTTTGTCATACGTCTCAATATCAGTATTTGGCACAATTTTCCACCATTCGGCCAGACCCATCAAAAAATGAGGCATGGGATGTTTGGGATAGCGGTATCGCAGCCAGCGGAATTCTGCATCAGCTTCGGCAAATTTATAGTTATACAACATATTAATTGCCTCTGTCGCTTCTATCTGGACGCCCGGATTCTTAAGAACCATATCATAATTCTTGTCCAGTTCGGCCGAGGAGTATAGTTGGGCAACAGCAGAAGTGATCGAAAGAAAAATAACAAGAACGTAAGCAATAGGTTTAACCAGCACTTTTTTCATAATTAAGCTTAAAAATCTGTCAATATTAACGTTCGATTCATAATTTACGTTTGCGGGGAAGTGTGTTTTTGAAAAAAGAGTTAATATTACTGTTTAAGAAAATCCGACATGATTACAATTCACGATAAAACATTTACTCCATTCATTTCCCAGGAGGTTATTGAAAACCGTATTGCAGAGCTTGCAGCACAGATTAATACTGATTATCAAGGACGAAAGCCTTTTTTTCTGGTTGTCCTCAATGGAGCCTTTCTCTTCGCTTCCGAGCTTGTAAAAAGAATTCCTCTTTCCTGCGAAATCACTTTTATCCGGTTGTCGTCGTATTCCCAAACAGAATCAACCGGAAAGGTACGGCAAATCATTGGTTTGGAAGAAAACCTTATCGATCGTGATGTAATTATTATAGAAGATATTGTAGATACCGGTCTCACCATGCACCAATTGCTTCTGCAAATCCGGGAATTAGGGCCAAATTCTGTTGAAATTGCGACGCTGCTCCACAAGCCCGAGGCTATAAAAAAACCGATTGAACTGCGTTATGTCGGCTTCGAGATTCCAAATCGTTTCGTTGTTGGATATGGTCTGGATTATGACGGATTGGGCCGTAACCTGGACGCGCTGTATGTATTACCTGAATAAACTGCATTTACAAAAATACTGAATTGTATCTTTTCAGGAAAATTTTAAATCCATTTGCGTTAATTCTGATTGAATTTCCTCAAATTGAATTTTTAATATCCATCAAAAAGCGACTATATCATGCGAATTCAGTTTTTTGGTGCCGCACGCACCGTTACGGGCAGCAAGCATTTGGTTACTACTGAAAGAGGTACAAAAATATTACTGGACTGCGGATTATTTCAGGGAATTCAGACGGATGAGTTTAATCAGGAATTTGGATTTAAACCAGCCGAAGTTGATTACCTGGTTCTTTCTCATGCCCATATTGATCACTCAGGTTTGATTCCACGACTGGTCCGAAAAGGATTTTCTGGACCCATTTTCTGCACATCTGCAACGGCAGATCTATGCAGGATCATGTTAATGGATAGCGCACATATCCAGGTGAAGGATCTTGAACGAATCAACCGGAGAAGAGAAAGACAGGGCCGGCCATTATTGGAAGAATTATATAACGGAGAGGATGCGGAGAAAGCATTGGCTTTGTTACACACCGTCCAGTATAATCAAACATTTCATCTTGGAACTGACGACGAAGTGGCCGTTTTTTTCACAGATGCGGCGCACATTTTGGGGAGCGCTGCTGTTCATTTGAGTATTCCTGATAAAGGTACTTTTAAAAAACTGACCTTTACCGGAGACATCGGCCGACCGGAAGATCATATTTTGCGCAAACCAGATCACTTTCCTCAGGCTGATTTTATCATTTGTGAATCAACTTATGGGGATAGGCTACACGAAAAGCAGACGGATATGCAGGCACATCTGCTCCGGGTAGTACACGAAACTTGTGTGGAACGAAAAGGGAAAGTCATTATTCCTGCATTTGCCATTGACCGGACGCAGGAATTAATTTATGCCCTCGACCAGCTTTCGAGCGCTGGCAAACTTCCCAGAATCGATGTTTATATCGATAGCCCGCTGGCAATCCGCGCCACTAAAATCATGAAAGAACATGAGGAATGTTTTAATCCTGAAATTTTGGATTATATCGAAAAAGATGGCGACGCTTTTGCTTTTCCTAACCTGCATTATATTTCTGACGTAAGCGAATCCATCGCCTTAAACGAATCCAAAGAACCTTGTATTATTATTTCAGCATCGGGTATGGCAGAAGCCGGCCGTATCAAACATCATATCAAAAACAACGTAAATGACCCCAATTCAACGATTTTGCTCGTAGGATATGCTTCGCCAAATACTTTGGCAGGTGCCTTGAAAAGGGGAGATGAAGAGGTAAATATTTTTGGGGAAATGTATCCGGTGAAAGCACAGGTAGAAGTAATGGATTCATTTTCGGCACACGGAGATTACAGTGAAATGTTACAATTTCTGTCCTGCCAGGATCCTGAACATGTTAAAAAAATATTTTTGGTACATGGAGAATATGAGACGCAGGTTTCATTTAAGATCAAACTTGAAAAGGCTGGATTCAAGCACATCCACATACCGGCATTATATGAAAGTGTGGAAGTTTAGAAACAAAAAAGGAGCTTTAAAGAGCTCCTTTTTTGTTTCTGTCCTAAGGTTATTAGCTGGTATGTCTATCCGCAATCATTCTTCTGTTCTTTAATAATAAGGTTGTTGATCTGGACGGTTTACCATCGATCCATTCAATGATAAAAAATGGCAATGAAAGGATTGATGTCAAAATCAATGCTAATACCATGATCACTGCAAACCAGATTTTGGCTATAAAATATATCGCTTTATTTAAGTATGTCATGATCGTCAAGTTTTGTATGTAACAAATAAACAATTAAATAAATAAAAGAACCATACCAAAGCGGCACATTCCTGAATATTCTATAAAACGCTTATTTTCAAGGAAAAATTTGCCTTGATGAAAAAATACTATTATTTACTCTCCCGAAGTTTTTTGACAATTTTCACTGCCGACATAATTATTACCGCAAAGGCGATCAGCCCCAAAACACCCCAGATCCAGTCAACAGAATTTTTAAGTACCACTAAAAATACGATCGAAAAAAGGAAAATGGTTGCCACTTCGTTCCACAGCCGGAGTTGCATCGAGCTAAACCGAAATTGTCCTTTTTTTATTTCGAGGATTAGTTTCCGGGTAAAAAAATGGTATCCCACCAGGCCGAGTACGAAAGTCAGTTTCATATGCATCCATCCCTGGCTAAGCCAGTCAGGTGTGATGTAGATCATGATCGATCCGGTAATTAATGTCAGCCACATGGCCGGAACCATGATGGCGTTCCAAAGCAATTTTTCCATTTTTTGAAACTCTGCACTCAAAGCGTCTTTGATGGCGTCCGCTTTGCTCTGCGCTTCGGTGTGATAAACAAGCAACCTTGGCATATAAAAAAGCCCCGCAAACCAGCTGACGACGAAAATAATATGGAGTGCTTTAAAATGTAAATAAGTCATTATTCATTAGGGTGATGATCATAAATTCGGTTGTCCGATGACAACATATTAAATCGATGTAATGATCCATTTCGGAATCCTGTATCGTATATTAATTGTCATAAATTGTAGAAATCGTCTACAATGGTTACAAGTTCAAAGTATTTGTTTTCTGCCTTACGTGAAAAAATTAATACAAACTTTATGCTTTGAATAACTGTTAACCTGATAGAAGTTTAAAATTAACTATATACTTTCAATGAAACCAATCGTCCCGATTTTCACATTCGTACTGATGTGCTGTATGGTGGTCATATCTTGCGCACAATCCGATAAAAAGCAGAAGAAAAAAATGAGCAATGAATCTTCCGTATCAACTCCAGTGGATACAGCTAATACACAAATCGCAACTTTTGGAACCGGTTGTTTCTGGTGTTCCGAAGCTCTGTTTGAAACATTGGACGGGGTAAAGGACGTCGTTTCAGGCTATTCAGGAGGACATGTTAAAAACCCAGGCTACAAAGAGGTTTGTGAAGGGACGACCGGCCATGCCGAATGTATTCAGGTGATTTACGACCCTAAAAAGATCACTTACACGGCTTTACTGGAAGCATTTTTCAGAGGCCACGATCCAACAAGCTTAAATCGTCAGGGAAATGACGTTGGCCCGCAGTATCGTTCCGTGATTTTTTACCATAATGATGAGCAGAAAAAACTTGCAGAAGAAGCAAAAGCCGAGTTGAACAAATCAGGCGCTTATGCCAAACCGATTGTGACTGAAATAACGAAGGAACAAACGTTTTATACGGCTGAAGATTATCATCAGGATTATTTTGCAAAAAATCCTGATCAGGGATATTGTGCATTTGTAATTGCACCAAAGCTTGATAAATTCCGTAAGGTATTTCATGATAAATTGAAGAAGAATATCTAGCTTTTAAACCACACAATGCCTCAAAAGCCCCTTTGATCATTGTAAATTTCCGTATAATAAGTATCAATGGCACAAGTTTTGAAGCGACGTATTTAACGCTTTAATTTGTGCCATTAATTTTTACTTAATCAGTCTATGAAAATGAAAAACATTCTATCAACGCTATTCGTTATCGCGATTCTCGGAATTTCGTCACAGTCGGCTTCTGCACAGGAGCAATTTGAAAAAGGAGATAAATTATTAAATGCAGGTATTAACTTAGGAGGAACTTATGGCGGAGGTGGCGTCGGAATAGGAGCTTCTTACGAATATGGTGTGCATGATTTTATTAGTGTTGGAGGTCAGGCAGACTTCATTACATGGAATTATGGCTGGGTTGGAAGTGACATCAGATACAACTTCTTCACCATTGCTGCACGTGGTTCTTATCACTTTGGTAAGCACTTTTTAACAATCAACACGCTCGATCTATACGCAGGCCCTTCATTAGGATACAGAGCTGCAAGCTACAATTATGATGGTCTTGGGTATAACAATTCTTATGGCAGCGGTGTCTTTTTTGGAGCATTTGCTGGTGCTCGTTATTATTTCAAACCAGCCATGGGAGTTTTTGCCGAGGTTGGTCACAATGCATCTCCTTTGAAAGTTGGTATTACATTCAAATTCTAAAATTTAAGTCATCAAATAAAAAATCGGCTGGGATTCATATCTCAGCCGATTTTTATTATGCTTTAAAATTAGAACATCATTTTTAGTGATAAATATCCCGAATTCGTCACCGGATTAAAACCAGGTCCAAACTTTAATGAAATCGGCTCTCCTCTTCTCAAAAGCTCTCTGCGAATTCTGGTAGCTTTTGACCCGTTTTTCCCTGCTTTGACAAAGCCAATTGTTCCGAAAGTTGCACCGCCAATTAGTCCCCCGATCACCAGCAAAGCACCGGTCCCTTCATTATTATTGTAACTATAACTACCGTAACCATTGCTTGTGTATCCGCTATTTGTAATTAATGCGGCACCAACACCCATAGAAATTGTTCCAAGGACAGTCCAGACAATTCCTGAAACCAATCCGTTCTTGGATCTTGATTTATAATATTGATACGACTGTTTGAGCTGGCTAGATTTTTGGGCAAATATGGTTTCATCAAATTTGCTAGCCGGGAGTGGTTGCGGATTCCGTTCTACTGGTTTCGCCCCACCTTCTTCTTTAAAAAATTCACTGCTGGAAGATTCCGGAAAAGTAGCAACATCACCATTTCCGTAAAGCACTGACGCAATTTCTGTCTTATTCACAGAGAAAACCGGGCCATCCGGATCCGTTAATTTTTTATATTTAATAAGCTTTTCATCAACCTCCTGAATAGAAACCTCGATTTTGGAATTGTTTTTCAGGACGATAATATCCGGTTTGCGATTAGTTTGACCGTTGCAGATACTGGTTAAGCCAACCACAAAAATAAAAATCGTTATTGTACTTTTGGTCAATGATAAAATTAATTTCATAAACTATTGAGAAGGATTGAAAGATGGTAACTTATGGACGGATTGTTTATTAGGGCAATTTGACTTGATGTTAACAGCTAAACACCAAACTTATTCAGCTGCTTCACCAACACTTCAAAATCCTTTGGATATGGTGCTTCAATTCTCACGCGTTCGCCATTCATCAGAGCAAAAGATAGTGAAAACGCATGAAGGGCAACCCGCTGAATCAGTGGCTGTTCCTCTGTTTCTTTTTTAAGGTTAAATTTACGTTTCAGGCTGGAAAGAAAAATTTGCTCGCCGCCATATTGCGGATCGCAAACGATCGGTGCTTTCAGGCACGAAAGGTGGATACGGATCTGGTGCATGCGTCCTGTAACCGGGATACATTCTACCAAAGTATAACCACGATATACTTTTAAGGTGTTAAAAATAGTTTCAGCAACTTTTCCTTCGGCACGATCGATCTTCACGGCCGTACCATTTTTCAATGCTAAAATCGGTAGATAAACGGAGATACCTTCCAGATTGTGAATGCCGTTGGTTACGGCGTGATAACGTTTGGTAACCTCTCTATGCTCAAACTGCATGGCCAAATGGCGATAAGCTGCGGGATTTTTAGCAAATGCCAGTACGCCGGAGGTTTCCTTATCCA
Source organism: Dyadobacter sp. HNCC25DJ186 (assembly GCF_056895235.1). Classification (NCBI taxonomy): domain Bacteria; kingdom Pseudomonadati; phylum Bacteroidota; class Cytophagia; order Cytophagales; family Spirosomataceae; genus Dyadobacter; species Dyadobacter sp. HNCC25DJ186. The sequence goes on along the minus strand of NZ_JBXHAS010000007.1, from coordinate 37,312 downwards.
GCCGGTGTGCTGCTTGTAATTCAGGATTATGTGCTTTTGCAAGGCGTAAAACACTACCACCACGGTCGGCAGTACGCTCATCCAACGTCGCCAAATGAGGCGGTTTATTTACGAGAAGAAAGTCCTCGTCTTCAAATAAAATTAAGTCTGCGAAATTGATTTTCATAATTTAACTAAGTACTGTATTCCAGTCAGTTTGTGCATTTTTATGACCGGTTCTTACTTATCAGTGAAGTCTCTGACGAGTGAAAAGAACGATAAACGGTTATAACTAATTCCATTACAACAGCATATCTCTTTTTTTATCAAAGTTAACTATTTTGTACTTAGCAATAAAATTCGCGTCAAACCAGCTGGCTTACCTTTGTTGGATTTGGATTTATCGTATCGGACTCCACCAGACCGTCACGGAGACGAATAATTCTGTGTGCATAGTACGCAATATCCTCTTCGTGGGTAACCATCACGATCGTATTTCCTTTGCTATATAACTGGTCAAAAAGATCCATAATTTCATAGGAAGTTTTGGAATCAAGGTTTCCCGTTGGTTCATCGGCCAATAAAATACTCGGGTCGTTTACAAGCGCTCGTGCAATCGCAACACGCTGGCGCTGACCGCCGGAAAGTTCATTTGGCTTATGTCCGGCACGGTTTTCCAAACCTACATTTTTTAAGGAAAGCATCGCCTTTTCTGTCCGGTCGGCTTTGTTTAATCCTGCATAGATCAGTGGAAGAGCAACGTTATCAAGAGACGACATTCTGGGTAAAAGGTTGAAAGTCTGAAAAACAAAACCAATTTCCTTATTACGGATCTCGGCCAGTTCGCTTTCCGTCATATCACTTACGTCCTTGTTATTCAAAATGTATTTTCCTGTACTGGGTGTGTCCAAACAGCCAATAATATTCATCAAAGTAGATTTCCCGGAACCTGAAGGCCCCATGAAAGCGACATATTCTCCTTTGCTAACAGAGATTGTTACTGATTTCAAAGCCTGGATAACCTCACTGCCCATCACATAACGTTTTGAGATATCGGTCGTTTCAATGATTTTCATACAGAAATTATGTTTTGATAGGAAAGTTTAGTTTTCATGTAGACGCCACCGCGGCTGCTGCTGCTTTTTGAAAATACCCGTAAACAAAAAGTCCGGCGAGAATCATAACCGGAGACATATTGTCTACTTCAATATCCCCTTTGTTTTTCCAGACACTGGGTTTGGAATAAATCGCCTGATCCTGACCGCCAACAATTTTCCAGCTCTTCCTCATCCAAGAGTCAAAAGTCCAGCTACAAGATCTGCCTTCATAAGTGATCACCGCAGAAGTTTTCCAGAAGTTGTATTCAATATGTCCAAGTTGTTTTACGCCTTCAATATCCAGAATTGCTGTTTTTCTCTTCCAAAAGCCGGTGGTTTTAAACCGAACCATATATCCGTCCAGTTCGCCGTAAGCATCGTCTTTCCAAAGGCTACGTTTCAACAGACCGACGATCAGTTTCCCACGAAAAATACGTGTCTCCTTTCCGATCATTGTTGATGTCCACTGTAACGTCATAACTTTTTCGGGATTTTTGAGAAATTTCAGCCCACCAATGAATAAAGAATTTTCGCGGTGGCTACTAACACATTTCAAATGCTAAAATAAAAAATCACTGAAACTCTGCACGCTGTTTTTCGATAAGAGCGCGCATAGGCTGATAGCGCGTGACAAATGCCTGATAATCGGCGGGAGACGACAATACTTTCACTTGCGCTTCGCCTTCATCTGCTTGTCCGGTCAATCCCTGCAGAAGACTTAAAATGGTATATTCTTCCCAAAGTAAAGCCGCCCGGTCATTATATTTTAATGCATCCAGAACAATCCGGTATGCTCTTGGGATCTGCTTTTTTTGTCTAAAATAATTCGCAGCTGACGATACTATTTTCGCGTCAAATGGATTGGCATGAACCGCTGCGGTATAACTTTTATCAGATGGTGATTTTTTTGCTGCTGCAAACAGGGAATCTGCTTTCGATGTCGGCGGCTTGATCGACATTAAGGAATTCTGAAGTTTTTGCAACGCGGGATTTGGTTCTTTTTCCTGCATCCTTTCCAACAATAATCCTCCGATCGCCTGCTGGCCGGAAAGTGCATACCCAACAGCCTGTCCCAATGTTCCTTCTATTCCATCCACATTTCCTAAATGCTTGATAGCCAAATCGTATAAACCTACCTGCAAAAACCAGTGACCCAGGATTTTATGATATAGCTTATTTTTTTCACCACCTTGTTCTGCCCAAACCGACAAAGTTTCGATGGCTTTCAATTTATTACCACTATAAAATTCAGGATACAGTGAGGCAAGTAACAAGTCCTCAGAAAGCAACTGATTTTTGTTGGCGATCTTTGGTAAAAAAGTAGCCGGCAGACTATCCTCCTCCGCCTGGTTTCTGGCATAGTTAACCAGATATGCCAGGCCGGAGACACTCAGAGACGAATCCAATTTGATGGCATTATTTTGAAAATCCCGCTTTGAAAAATTCTGACGAAGATTTTGAACCGCCAGCCAGTTGGCCTGCCAGGAAAGATATTTTTTAGCATTACTGTTGTTCGCAAGGGAGTCAAGCAGTCCGGAATCTGTACTTCTCGCCCAGATTGCCAGCAAATTTGTCGCCGGAACTTCCGGTTTTTCACTGGTTTTCTCTGCTTTGTCAAGATAATAATGGGCAGAATCCGCAACATTGGTTTTGGCATAAAGCATACCCAGGTTATTCAGCAATTCTCCGCTTTCAGGAAAAGTCCGGAGTCCTTCCTGTAAACTGAAAACAGCATCGAAAAACAAACTTTCCTGCATTAATACATCAGTCAGACCGGCATAAGCCTGTGGGGAAGGGTTTTTCAATAATGCCTGACGAAAATAATAGGCCGCAGCAACTTTATCTCCCTGGTTCAGTGCCAGCGAGGCGAGGGCATAATTGGATTTATGGTTTTGAAATTCCTGCTGTAAAGCCATTTTATAATATTGCTCTGCCAGCGGATATTCACGCGTGTTGCTATACAAATCACCCAAACCGTTAAAATAACCTGCAATTCCCTGATAAACAGGAAGTAATCGTTGTACAGAAAATAAGATTACCACCCCGGCAAAACCGAACAAACGCGTTTGCGTTAATCCAAAACGCATTGGTTTATACAAGACTTTATGAACTGCAAGCCCTTGCTTGAAAACAGCAAAAAAATTGACAAGAATGTAAAACAGAAAAACCAGGCTCATGGCGAGCTGTCCGTTTACGACTACATCTTCCAATACTTCAATGAGCGGATCATTTGCCGTTCCACTTGCATATCCGGCAAAAGCAGCGGTGACGATGAACATTCCGATGTATAACCAGAATCCGTTCGAACGAAAAGATAATAACCCGTTTGTAGCATCTGCTCTTTTTTTGAATCCCCAAATACCCAGAATCCCCGCAGCAATAGCCAGATAAACCGGGCTTAAAAACGTGAGATCCCAGTCAATCTGTCTTGTATTTTTTAGGTATAAAAGAACAAGTGACAACAAATACAGAATACTGATTACCAGAAAATTAGTCAATCCGGATTTGCCGTTTTTATTTTGTCCGCTGGTACTTAGCCAAACCAGACCAGCGACTATTTCAGTGGCGGATATTAATAAAAATGCAATGGAAATTAGCAGCCAGACCGGCAAAGAATAGGATGCGGCTGTGAGCGCCGGAAATGCAACGGGCGAAAGAAATGCGACCAGTCCAAAGAGAAATAGAGAAACCGCTGATATTCCCAGTATCCTGATTCCGATGCCGATATCAGGCCGAAACGCATGGAAGTAATAACTTATTCCGGTATATAATGTTATTGTGATAATAAAAAGTGCTTTGTTTCCCTCTCCAAAAATACCCAGTGTTTCCAGTCTCGCAGAAGCAAGTAAAAGAATAAAAATCACCATTCCGGTCAGATACCAAAACCGGGGCATTGTGGTCAGTGAAGCAAGAATAAAAGAAAGTCCTACGATGATAAATCCCCAAAATATCCTGATGGTCAGGAAATCCGTTTCCATTGTCGATGCGACGAATTGTTCCGTCACGAGGTTTGAAGGCGCGGATATACCATACTGCCATTGATCAAACTTTAAAATATCAACAACGGTTGAAATTTCAGACAATTCGCTGAGCACGTCCCAGCGGATCACATTGGCGAGAGGATTGATACTTTTAACAATAAAAAAAAGCAAGGCGAGCGCGACGATGACGAGAGCGGTTATCGTGATTTTGCGTTCTGACGAAGACCATACTTTCCAAAAAAAAAGTTCTTTCATAAATATTTTTTAACCCGATATCAAGAAATTACAAACGCAGATGTGCCGCGCTTTGATATATAAAACGAACATTATCGTCCTGTGATTTCCACCAGATCGGTTGTTTGGAGGAGTTTTAATGCTTGTGTTAAATTCACTGCAAGAATTTCCTGCAGTCTGCTCTTTGAAGTATTACCACAAGTAAGCCAAATTAATTTTGGAGGACTTCCGTTACGCATGAGAAGTGAAACGAAATGTGAGCATCAAGAATGATCATCAGGCCGCTTGAAAGACTGGATGATTTATTTTCGCCGCCGCATAAAGCAAGCTGGCAGTTACATCTTCAAGCTCCAAAGCGGGTAATTCGTCATTCACAATTTGTTCAGGAGTGAGTCCATTGGCTAGTAATTCAATAACATCTGTTACCCGGATACGCATGTTTCGAATGCAAGGTTTTCCACCACATTGATTAGGATTGAATGTGATACGCTCTAGAAGTTGTGCATTCATAAATACTCGGTTAATAATTACTCAAATTTAAACAATTTCAGAACGTCATCAAATGGGCGCCTAACTAATTCGGAAATCAAAATATAACTTAAAGCTTAATTGTATTTGTCTAAACATGAAAGAAAAAGTTCCTTTCCAAAGTGAATTTGACATCAATTCTGATAATTTCTATACACTTTTCACATAATTTGGGTGATTTTCTAAAAAATATCCAATAAATCGCGAGGGACACTATTGGTACTGACCAAATTATCTCCTACTTTTGCGGTTCGAAATAACCTCTCATAGACTATACTAAAATTCTTATAATGGCAAACGCGACAAACATAGGAAAAATTACGCAGGTAATTGGCCCCGTTGTAGACGTATCATTTGAAGACAGCGAACGCATCCCGGCTATTCTTGATGCATTAGAGGTCATCAAATCAAACGGTCAAAGAGTAATCCTTGAGTGTCAACAACATTTAGGCGAAGACAGAGTTCGTACAATTGCGATGGACAGTACAGAAGGTATGCAGCGCGGAATGGCGGTGAAACCTTTGGGCGCCCCGATCAAAATGCCTACAGGCGAAGCGATCAAAGGACGTTTGTTCAACGTAATCGGAGAAGCTATTGATGGTCTTACACCGGTTGATTCTTCTGTTAACGGTGTATCTATTCACCGTTCAGCTCCAAAATTTGAAGATCTGGCAACGGCAACGGAGGTACTTTTCACAGGTATCAAAGTGATCGACTTGCTTGCTCCTTATGTTAAGGGTGGTAAAATCGGGTTGTTCGGTGGTGCTGGTGTTGGTAAAACTGTATTGATTCAGGAATTGATCAACAACATTGCAAAAGCACACGCTGGTCTTTCCGTATTTGCAGGTGTTGGAGAACGTACCCGTGAAGGAAATGATTTAATGCGCGAGATGATCGAGGCAGGTATCATTAAATACGGTGACGAATTCAAGCACAGCATGGAAGAAGGTGGATGGGATATCTCCAAAGTTGATTACAACACTTTGAAAGATTCACAGGCTACTTTCGTTTTCGGTCAAATGAACGAACCTCCTGGAGCTCGTGCGCGTGTTGCCCTTTCAGGTCTTACAGTTGCTGAGTATTTCCGTGACGGAGATGGTGAAGGACAAGGACGTGATATTCTTTTCTTTATTGACAATATCTTCCGTTTTACACAAGCGGGTTCTGAAGTATCGGCTCTTTTGGGTCGTATGCCATCTGCGGTAGGTTATCAGCCTACACTAGCAACAGAAATGGGTGCTATGCAGGAACGTATCACTTCAACAAAACGCGGATCTATTACATCTGTACAGGCGGTTTACGTACCTGCGGATGACTTGACGGATCCGGCACCGGCAACGACATTTACCCACTTAGATGCAACGACTACGCTTTCTCGTAAAGTTGCTGAAAAAGGTATCTATCCTGCTGTGGATCCACTAGATTCAGTTTCACGTATCCTGAATGCTGAGACATTGGGTGACGCACATTACGACTGTGCGCAACGTGTTAAAAATATTTTGCAGCACTACAAAGAATTGCAGGATATCATCGCGATTTTGGGTATGGAAGAATTATCTGATGATGATAAACTTGTTGTATCACGTGCTCGTCGTGTAGAGCGTTTCTTGTCACAACCTTTCTTTGTGGCTGAACAATTTACAGGTTTGAAAGGCGTATTGGTAGATATCAACGATACCATCAAAGGTTTCAACCAGATTATGGACGGTGCATATGACCACCTGCCTGAAATGGCTTTCAACCTTGTTGGTACGATCGAAGATGCTCAGATCAAAGGTGAAAAAATGATGGCAGAAGCTGCTAACAGATAATCACATGATTGATTAACAGCCTGATAGTGAGATATTCATATCTATACTAACAGCTGATCGCTAACAGCCAAAAGCCAATTAAATATGCATTTAGATATCATTACCCCAGATAAAAAAGTATTTGCCGGCGAGGCAAATGCTGTAACATTACCGGGTACCGACGGACAGTTTCAGGTATTGAACAACCATGCCCCACTTGTAAGCTCGCTTAAACGTGGAGACGTAGTTGTAGATATCAGCGGCGCCAAAACAACTTATACCATCGATGGTGGTGTGGTTGAGGTACTGAACAATAAAGTTTTGGTTTTGGCTGAGGCGGTTTTGTAGGGTAAAACATAATAAAATTTGAACAGGGTGCACGCTATCGGCGTGTACCCTGTTTTTTTATACCCGTTTGAATTACTCATCCAGAACAAATAGGGGTGACGTTTCTTAACTTTCTCGAAAGTTTAACTATTTTCGGAAAAGCACTTTTCCTAATCACTCCTATGACACAACCTTCTCCCAAAAAAGAATTACTGAAAATACTCGGTGTTGGCTTTGGTATTGCCGTAACAATCGGTGGTACTATCGGAACAGGAATTCTTCGAAAACCAGGCCCCATTGCCGCCCAACTTGGTGAACCATGGCTCATCATGGGCGTTTGGATTGCAGTAAGTTTATATGCTTTTCTGGGAACGTTATGCACCATTGAATTGGGAACCTCCGTCCCGAAAGCAGGTGCCTGGTATGTTTATGCGCGCCGTGCATTTGGCGATTATGCCGGATTTGTTGTTGGAATTAACAGCTGGATGGGGACCTGCGCTGCATTGGGTTTCGGAGTATATACCATGAGCGAATATCTCGCACTTTTAATACCGTCACTTCTGGGTTATGAACCTTATGTTGCCGCATCCATATTGTTGATACTGACAGGTATACATTGGATTGGCCTGGCCCTGGCAAGTACCTTTCAAAATGTAATGAGTTTTCTTAAAGCTGTTGGACTATTCACTTTTGTAGCAGTTTGTTACATGTATGGAAATGAGATTTCCTCTGCCGATGCCACTTTAACGACAAGTAAAATTATTCAAACGGGAAGTTTTATCGGTCCGGTCATATTTTCTCTTCAGGCAATTTTTTATACTTATGATGGCTGGCACACCGCAGCTTATTTCACAGAAGAAGATGAAAATCCGACAAAAAACCTTCCTAAATCGATGATTGGCGGTGTTTTATTGATTATCATTATTTACCTGCTCTGCAATCTGGCAATACTTTATATTCTGCCAATGAATGAACTGGCCAATTCGAAACTGGCTGCTGCCGATGCGATCAAACTGATATTTGGTGAAGGATCTGCGAAAATTGTTACCATTTTCCTGATGGTATCCATTCTCGGGATTGTGAATGCGCAGATGTTGTTCAACCCCAGAGTTTTGTATTCCATGAGCCGGGATGGCTTGTTTATTAATGCCGCAACTTATGTAAACAAAGGTGGAACACCAGCCCTTGCCATGCCGATAACGGCCGCTGTTGCTATTGTACTGATCCTTGTAGGCAAAGAAGCCTGCGAAAAACTTTCCGACATAGCTACCTTCTTTTTTGTTTTAGGATATGCCTCCGGATTCGCTTCCTTACTGATGTTACGAAAAAAAGAACCGCTTTTGGCGCGTCCATGGAAAGTACCTGCCTATCCGGTTTTGCCAATTCTGATGTTAATTATTTCATTAGCATTTTTGGTTTCGGCTGTCGTGCAGGATATTTCAAGCAGCAAGTATTCAATTTTATTTCTGGTATTAAGTTATCCGATTTTCCTGGCTGTTCAACGGTTGAACCGGAAGGATTAACCTTCAAATATTCTAACACACACTAACTTAAAATTACCATGGCTGGCACTTTTTCACAATTGTATGTTCAGGTCGTTTTTGCCGTGAAAGGCAGAGAAAATTTGATTAGAAAGGAATTTCGAACAGAGATTTTTGAATACATCGCTGGCATCATTAGAGGAAAAAACCAATTATTGTTAATGGCGTTGGTGATCATGTACATTTATTTGTCGGGTTGCGTCCTTCTATGTCCATATCAGATTTGGTACGGGACGTAAAGAATAATTCTTCCAATTTTATCAATTCGAAAAAGTATGTTGCCGGCAAATTTTCCTGGCAAGAAGGATATGGTGCTTTTTCCTATAGTCAATCGCAAATTGATTCGGTTTTTAATTATATCAAAAATCAGGAAAGTCATCATCAAAAACGAACATTTCGAGAGGAATATCTTGCTATGCTGGAAAAGTTTAAAGTTTCGTATGATGAGAAATATTTGATTGACTGGATTGAGTAATTGTGTAAACAATCCAGGTTTCGGGGCTGTAAATCTGTCACCCGTTCCGGGTTTCCGTTGTAGGCCGGCCCCTGCTGTTTCTATAATACTGTCATCCCTTCGGGATTTAGGAAGGGTATAACATTTGAACGGTTTGAAATTCAACATTTTTCAAGTTTACAGGAAAATTTTTTGGTGATAATAGGTTTATTCTGTCACCCGTTCCGGATTTACGCCCGAAGTAGAATCCTGCTATTTCTATAATAATATCATCCCTTCGGGATTATTATAAACCGATATTGAGGAAATTTTTATAATCCCGAAGGGATGAAAGTATTGTAGAATATGCCGTCATGATATACATAAAAACCCTGAAAGGGTGACAGAAGAGTCACCATATAGATGTTCCCAAGAATTCTAATTCCACCACTTCCATATAAACTTCAACCTACCGGAATTGCTGAATATGACAAGCACTACGATTGCCGAAAATCCCGAAGGGATGAAAGTATTGTAGAAAACAGCATCAGGCTATATCATCAAAACCATGAAAAGATGAAAGAAGACAGAAGGACCACGAATCTTGATTCCGACACTCCAAAAACCATCAACCTACCGGAATTGCCGAATATGACAAGCACTACGATTGCCGAAAATCCCGAAGGGATGAAAGTATTGTAAAAAACAGCATCAGGCTATATCATCAAAACCATGAAAAGATGAAAGAAGACAGAAGGACCACGAATCTTGATTCCGACACTCCAGAAAACCATCAACCTACCAGAATTGCCGAATATGACAAGCACTACGATTGCCGAAAATCCCGAAGGGATGAAAGTATTGTAAAAAACAGCATCAGGCTATATCATCAAAAACATGAAAAGATGAAAGAAGACAGAAGGACCACGAATCTTGATTCCGACACTCCAGAAAACCATCAACCTACCAGAATTGCCGAATATGACAAGCACTACGATTGCCGAAAATCCCGAAGGGATGAAAGTATTGTAAAAAACAGCATCAGGCTATATCATCAAAAACATGAAAAGATGAAAGAAGACAGAAGGGCCACGAATCTTGATTCCGACACTCCAGAAAACCATCAACCTACCAGAATTGTCGAATATGACAAGCACTACGATTGCCGAAAATCCCGAAGGGATGAAAGTATTGTAAAAAACAGCATCAGGCTATGTCATCAAAACCATGAAAAGATGAAAGAAGACAGAAGGGCCACGAATCTTGATTCCGACACTCCAGAAAACCATCAACCTACCAGAATTGGCGAATATGACGAGCATTACGATTGCTAAAAATCCCGGAGGGATGAAAGTATTGTAGAAAATTCTGACACTAACTATCCCCAACCCAGAATGGGTGACAGAAGAACTATTAACCAACCTTCAATAATTATTGATAAATTACCCATGATAAAATCTAAATTGTAGCCTTTGAGTAACAAACCGATTAATCAACAGCCATGCTCTTAAAAACCTCATTTTTTAAAATTGCCCTTTTCACATTAGCACTCGCACTGGTTTCCTACAAATGGGCAGAAGACGATTTTTCAAAATTGATCGTTAGCAGGCTCGAGGAATACCGGAAGATATTTCCTCAGGAAAAAGCATTCCTGCATATTGATAAACCATACTATGTTGCAGGAGATACGCTTTGGTTTGGTGCATATCTTGCCGAAGGGTCAGTCCATTTTGCTGACAGTGCAAGCCGTGTTTTGTACGTTGATCTGATTGAGAAAAGAACAGGAAAAAATATTTCTTTGAAACGTGTAAAACTGGACGGAGGTTTTGGAAATGGGGAAATTAAACTGGATGACGCGCTGCCGGTCGGAGCATATACTATTCGCGCCTATACCAACTGGATGCGAAACTTTTCCGAAGATTATTTCTTTCATAAAGATGTCTATGTTTTTAACAATGAAACCAACAATCAAGAGACTGCAACGTCGGCTTTGGATGTACAATTTTTCCCGGAAGGAGGGCAGTTGGTTGCAGGCCTGAGTACGAGGGTTGGATTTAAGGCGATAGATGAAACAGGGTTGGGAGCTGATGTCACTGGCTTTATATTAAATCAGAAAAACGACACTATCGTAGCGCTCAAAAGTGAACATTTAGGAATGGGCAGATTTCCCTTGGAGCCGGTAGCAGGCCAGGTATACACTGCCTATCTACGAAAAAAATCAGGCTCTTACCAACGTTTTACATTTCCGGAAGTTAAACGAGAAGGTTTTACGATGATGGTAAATAACCTGACAACAACCGATAAAATGCGTATTTTGGTTTATGCCAGTTTTCCCGACAATATCGAAAAAGAAGTGAATATTGTTGCGCATACCCGCGGTTTGGTAGCATTTGCAGCCAAGGGAAAAGTATCAAAAAAGGGATTACAGATTAATATTCCAACATCAACTTTACCTGATGGCATTACCCAACTTACCCTTTTTGACAGCCAGAACAATCCCGTCAGCGAACGGCTTATTTTTGTAGATCACGGTGAAAGACTGCATTTGAAGATCAACAAAAATCAGGATTCTTACAATCCACGAGAAAAAACCGAGATTGAAATTATGGCTACCGATACGGCAGGCAAGCCAGTTGAAACTATACTTTCTGTCGCTGTTACCGACGGCGGCCAGATCGCGCAACAGCCTTACGAACAGAACATTATTTCTTACCTGCTGTTGTCATCAGATCTAAAAGGCCATATTGAACAACCAGCCTATTATTTTGACACAACAAAAACCGATCGTAAAATAAAGCTGGATATACTAATGATGACGCAGGGCTGGCGGCGATTCGAGTGGGCTGATGTTTTACAGGAAAATCATACAACACCTACAAGATTTGTTGAGCAAGGGTTTTCAGTTCAGGGTGAAGTTAAAAAGGGAAATAAAAAATTAGCCGAAAAAGTGATGTTATCTGTCTTTTTGACGAATGACAGTATCAATACTTTTCTGACCACCGAAACAGGGGAGTCCGGCCGCTTTTCGCTTGAAAACCTGATTTTTGATGATTCGCTGAACGTTCGCCTGCAGGGAATGAATGCAAGAAACAGCGCTGGTCTTAACATCATTTTAGCACCGTTTGACCCACCGAAGTTTACTATATTGAAAATTCCATTTTACCCAATGACAGTAGACGCTGTGAGAATGTCGGAATATTTAAAACGGGCGGAAGAGTATCTTGAAATAGAAAGAAAAATCAGAGCAAGCCGGGAAAAACTGCTGAGAGAGGTAACGATTAAGGGAAAAAGAGCCGAAGAACGAGATTCGAGAAAACTATATAGCCGCGCTGATGCTTCTATCAAAGTCACGCCACAAATGACCGGCGGTGCGAATACGGTTTTGGATATGTTACAAGGCAGGGTGGCGGGGGTTTCAGTGATGGGCTCCGGACCCAATGCAAGAGTATCCATTCGCGGAGGTAGAAATGAGCCCACGTTTTTGTTGGATGGAATGCCTGTTGACAAAGATCTGATCACTTCTTTGTCTGTTTTTGATGTGGAATCGATTGATGTTTTGAAAGGCGCGTCTGCTGCTATTTATGGAAGCCGGGGAGGAGGAGGCGTGATCTCTATTTTGACAAAAAGGGGGAATTCAAACTACGATTATTCGAAGGATGTTACGCCTGGTGTTACCGTAGCGAAAATTGCAGGGTTTGATACGCCCAAAAAGTTTTACGAACCTCTTTACGACCTGAAGCGACCTGAAGATGCCAGACCGGATTACCGGACAACCATTCATTGGGCTCCCTTATTGCGGACAGGCAAAGATGGAAAAGTAAAATTCAGCTATTTCAATACCGACGCCAGTACGAACGTCAATATTCGCGTAGAGGCATTAACAACTTGGGGAATACCTGGTTCGGCAGAAACAGGATATTCGGTACGATAACTAACCCGGTTATAAGATTACTTCATAAAATGCGTTAGTAATCAAAAGCAGGTGGAAATTTGACCCTGTCCATCCCCAAAAAAAGTGATACCTTTGCTGTTTATATTGAAATGGCCGATCTGTCTCGATTTATGATTGGCAACAAGATAAGATATGAGGACAGAATTTTTCAAAATATGCTTATGGGCAGGCCTATTGGTGGCTTCCGAAATCACGCCGGCAGACGCTCAGCGTAAGCCAAAAACCCGTGAAAAGGAAAAGACCGCACCTATCGGATTTCGTCTCGAAGAAGAGACGTTAACATCCGATGGAATGAAATACATGATGACGGACCAACCGGCACGGGCACTTCCCATATTTGAGCAGATCACTCAAAAAAGTCCTCAGGACCCTGCCGGATATTATCTGGTTGCTACCGCTTTATTGAAGCTGGATCGCCAGGATGATGCGCTGGTTCCATCGAAAAAAGCCTATGACCTCGATAAAACAAATCTTTTCTACGCGCAGCAGCTGGCAGAGCTTTATGCAAAAAAGAAAAAATACGCTGAGGCAGCATTAATTTATGAAACACTGGTCGCGCAAAGTCCTGAAAATATTCAATATGGAATTGAGCTGGCTGCCATTTATGTTTTTAATGAACAGTTTGACGAGGCCATCCAGACGTATGACGGACTTGAAAAATCCATAGGTATTACCGAAGAAATAACTCACCAGAAAGAACAGCTTTATTTAAGACAAAACAAGCTTGACAAAGCGTTGGCAGAGGCAAACAAACTTATTGCAAACGAGCCAAGTGAAGTAAGTTACAGGATTGAACTTGCTGAAATGCTTATCGCAAATGACAAAATTTCAGAGGCCGTCGCTCCTTTGGAAGAGGCATTAAAAATTAATCCTGACGAGGCACAGGCGCATGTGCTGCTTGCAGATATTTATCGCAGAAATGGTGATATTGAAAAATGCAACCAGGAGTTAAAGCTTGTTTTTGCTAACCCGAACCTGGATGCTGAGCCGAAGATCCGCGTGCTTTCCGGATATCTGACAATGCTGAAATCGGATCAGGAAACGGGGGAAGCTTTGGCTCTTGCGAAACAGCTTGTGGATACCCATCCGAACGATGCCAGAACTAACGTCATTTACGGAGATTTATTAATGCGCAACGGCAAAAAAGCCGAAGCGCGTGACAGGTATGTAAAAGCAACCTCGATCGACGGATCTGACTATAAGGTTTGGGGCGCTGTTATCCAGCTGGATGGAGAATTAAATCAGGTTGACAGTCTATTAGTTCATTCGGAAAAAGCTTTGGAAGTATTTCCCAATCAGGGGTTGCTCTGGTATTCAAACGGAACGGCGCATCTGATGAAGAAGGATTATAAAAAAGCCATTTCTTCATTTGAAGAAAGTTTGAAATTGCTTACTGAGAAAGACATGCTTCCTTACATCCATGCGCAGCTTGGAGATGCTTACAACGGCTTGGGAGAGAATGCAAAATCCGACGCAGCCTACGATCTTGCCTTGATGGAAAATCCAGATAACGACCACGTCCTTAATAATTACAGCTATTTTCTTTCACTGCGTAAAGAAAAACTTGACCAGGCTTTGAAAATGTCGGAGCGGTTGATTCAGCAGCATCAGAATAACCCAACTTATCTGGACACACATGCCTGGGTACTTTATATCAGGAAAGATTACAAAAAAGCCAAGGAGTCTCTTGAAAAAGCAATGCGCGATTCTACCAATGTCAGTGGCACGATTGTTGAACATTATGGGGATGTGCTGTTTAAGCTGGGAGAGCGCGAGAATGCGGTTTTACAGTGGAAAAAGGCAAAAAAAATGGGTGAGACAACAGAACTTCTTGACAAAAAAATAGCAACCGGAACATTACATGAGCAATAAGATTACGGTATGGTTTCTGGCCTTCGGGTGTATCTGGTTAACTTCGTGCCACAAAAAACATCTTTCAAAAGGCACAACAAGGCCGAGTTTAGATTCTGGTTTTGTATCCATAGATTCTTCCAAAATAGATTCAGTATCGGAAAACAGAGAGGCAGTTCCGGTAAAAGTGCAGGAAATTGCATTTGATTACCTTGTTGCCAAATCTAAATTTTCACTTCGCAGCAGCACACAGGATTTTGAAAATACAAACGTAAATATTCGTATCAAAAAAGACAGTCTGATTTGGCTTTCAGTAACCGGCGTGGGTTTTGAAGTAGGGCGCGGATTGATCACGCCGGATTCTATCGTTTTTCTTGATAAATTTCATAAAGAGTACTTTGTCATAACCTACGAGCAGCTGAGTAAGCAATATAATTTTGAACTTAATTTCAAATTATTGCAGTCGATCATCATTGGAAATTTACCTATTCAGCAAACTACTGACGCCAAGTTTTACAAGGAAAACGATTTTTTTACACTGCGCCAAAACAGTGGAAAAATTGTCGTTGACAATTATATTGGTGAAAAAAATCAAAAACTTGAACGTCTTAAGGCCGTCGAAATGCCTACAAATAACACAATTACTTTGGATTATGAGGATTTTAAGGAAGTGAACAGTATGTTGTTCCCATTCAGCAGCCTTATCAATCTGGACGTACAATCCAAAAAAGATAACCAGTTCTATCAGACTACTATGCGGATCAAACACAGCAAAGTAGAGTTGGTATCCCAAAGTCCCGGATTCCCGTTTAGCATACCGTCCAGTTATGCCCGAAAAGGTAAATAACAGATTGTCTACTGTTTTATAGGCGCAAAAACGTGAAGTCTGCTTAACTTTGCCTGACCTTTAAGGTATTTTGGCAGCAAGAAAAATTAATATGCCCTTTCACAAAACGTATTATCGACGAATATTTCTGGTACTGACTCTTCTGTTTTGTACAGCACTTAGCGTATCTGCGCAGAAAACCCGTGAGCAACTGGAACGGGAAAAAAGTGAAAACCAGAGCAAGATGAATGAAATTCAGGGAATTCTGAAACAAACATCTTCCCAGAAAAAAGTAAACTTAGGTCAGTTGCGCGCACTTAGTCAGCAGATTAATACGCTTAAGAAAAAAATAGACCTGTTGTCAGACGACTTAAAATTGCTGGATGGTGAACTTAAAACACTTGAAAAAAAGCAGCAGATTCTGGCAAACGATCTTGGCAAATTAAAGGCGGAATATGGCGACATGATCTACGAAGCCTCCAAGCGGAATGTTTACATGAACCAGTTGATCTTTTTATTTTCAGCAGGTACATTTAATCAATTCGTACTTCGGTATAAATATTTGAAGCAATATACGGATGCGCGTCAGGGGCAGGTAAAACAAATGGAAGTGCTTGAAAAGGAACTACTTGCAGAGCGCCGGCGTATTACTTCTAAAAAACAGCAGCAACAAACTGTACTGACGACCCAGGTTTCAGAAAATACAAAACTGGAAGGTTTAAAGACCAAACAGGATCAGGTTGTTCAGGAATTGTCTCAAAAAGAGGTTGAATTACGTAATCAGTTAGCTGCAAACAAAAAGGCGACAAATCTGTTAGAAGCCAACATCCGAAGGATCGCAGAGCGAGAAAAGAAAGAGCGGGAGAGAAGGGAACGGGAGGAACGTGCTGCCAGAGAAGCAAGAAGAAAAGCAGAACGGGAGCGCATAGCCCGCGAGAATGCTGAAAGAGAGAAAAAAGGCGAGGCAAAAGTTGTTGAAGAAGAGCCAAAAGAAGAACCTGCCATATCTTCAAGTGGTATGAGTGATGAAGAAGTTACGCTTGCATCGTCGTTTGCAGCATCCCAGTCACGTTTGTCATGGCCAACAAGAGGATTTATTTCCGGTCATTTCGGACAACGTCCACATGCCGTTTTAAAAGGCGTGATGGTTGATAACCTCGGCGTTGATATTCAAACAAATGCAGGAGAAATTGTACGCTCCGTGTATGATGGTGTTGTTTTGGATGTAACACAAATGCCGGGAATGGGTAATGTTGTAGCAATTCAACACGGTAATTATATGACGGTATACGCGAAAATGTCAGGTGTTACAGTGACGGCGGGACAAAAAATAAAAGCCCGGGAAACAATAGGCCGCGTAGCGACTGACAGCGACGGCACCTCGGAGCTTCAGTTCCAGATCTGGAAAAGTACATCCCGTCTTAACCCGGAAAGCTGGCTGATCAGAAGGTAATTTTTTAATGATTAATGGTTAGTGATTAATGCTTAATGTCGGCCATTTATTATTAACCATCATTAACAATTTACCATTAACAATTAATCATTAAAAAAGATGTCTATACATAGTTCTGATATAAAAAGAGTTACGACCCATATCATTCAGGAAATGAAAACGCGGGGCGAAAAAATTTCCTGTCTGACCGCTTATGATTATTCAATGGCAGGTATCGTTGACGCTGCCGGCGTTGAACTGATACTCGTTGGAGATTCCGCGTCCAATGTGATGGCTGGCCATGAAACGACTTTGCCGATTACGATCGATCAGATGATTTATCATGCCTCATCGGTTGTCAGAGCTGTGAAACGTGCATTGGTTGTCGTTGATCTTCCTTTTGGTTCATATCAGGGAAATTCTGGAGAGGCACTTCGTTCTGCCATTCGCATAATGAAGGAATCTGGCGCACATGCAGTCAAGCTGGAAGGCGGATTAGAAATTAAAGAATCTGTGATGCGGATTTTGAGTGCTGGAGTGCCGGTTATGGGCCACCTGGGACTTACGCCGCAATCCATTTATAAATTTGGTACTTATACGGTCCGTGCCAAAGAAGAAGTTGAAGCAAAAAAGCTTTTGGAAGATGCTAAAATGCTGGATGAAATAGGCTGTTTTTCTGTTGTCCTGGAAAAAATTCCATCGGCGCTTACCAAACAGGTTTCGGAAAGCATAGCCATTCCTACGGTTGGCATCGGTGCGGGACCACATGCCGATGGCCAGATACTCGTTCTGCATGATGTGTTAGGAATCAACAAAGGTTTTAAACCGCGTTTTCTTCGTCAGTATGCCAATTTAAACGACATCATGAACGAGGCAATCACAAATTATATTAAAGACGTTAAAGGCAAATCTTTCCCAAACGAGAAAGAATCTTATTGATCACCTATTTTCCTGATTTTTACGGGAAAAATTAACACTGAATATTATGGCAAAGCGTCCATTTCAAATTATATACGAAGACAATCACCTGCTGATTGTTAACAAAGAACCCGGCATACTTGTGCAGGGAGATTCCACGCGTGACAAGCCTTTGCTTGACATGCTGAAAGAATATATCAAGGAAGAATACAACAAACCAGGGGCTGTTTTTCTGGGTACTGTCCACCGTTTGGATCGTCCCGTTAGTGGTTTGGTTGTTTTTGCAAAAACATCAAAAGCGCTGGAAAGGATGAATGAAATTTTCCGTAAGCGCGATGTTCAGAAAACATACTGGGCTGTCGTTAAAAACCGTCCGCCGGAAAAGAAAGGCAAACTTGTACATTGGCTTATTAAAGATGAGCAAAGAAATGTGACAACGGCTTATGACTACGAAGTACCTGGTTCACAGCGCGCCGAGCTTAGTTACCGGCTTCTGGGAGATGTTAATAAATTCAATTTGCTGGAAATAACACCCGTTACCGGCCGTCCTCATCAGATTCGTGTGCAGCTGGCTTCTATGGGCTGCCCGATCCGCGGTGACTTGAAATATGGCTACCCAAAAGCAAATCCGGATGCAAGCATCAATTTACATGCACGTCGTCTTTTCTTTGAACATCCGGTAAAAAAAGAGCCGATTATATGCAAAGCCGGTGTACCGAATGATCCTTTCTGGGAAGAATTCCTGCCATTGGATACTGAGCCGATCAAAGCGGAACATTTAGGATTTTTATACGAATAACCTTTATGATTGAAAAGTTAAAGCAGCGCTGGAATGTTAAAAATGGATGGGATGTACTAATCATTTTGTTGGTTTTTGCCTGCACAGGATTTTCTATTCTGTACATGAAGCGCGCGCTTTTCGATCTGGTTGGACTCTCGAAAGAATCAACACCATCCTGGATGCTCTGGGCAGTAAATATCCTAATAATCCTTCCGCTCTATCAGGTTGTCTTATTAGCCTGGGGCTGGGTTTGGGGAAAATTTACTTTTTTCTGGGAATTTGAAAAGAGAATGTTCAGAAGGATTGGGGGGTTGTTTGGGCGGAAAAGGTAGACTCCTACGATATAATTTACAGACACTTTACTCTTCGATTGATTAACTTCTAAATTAAAATATTTGCAAAAATTGTAACCTTTGGGGTTTCACTGTATATTTGTAAAAATGATTGAAACCATTGCCCATAAGGGGCTTAGGTTACTTTGGGAAAAGAATAATCCTTCCAAACTACCTGCTGAACAAATAGAAAAAATCAGGCGTATTTTGTCGGTTTTAAACACCGCAAAAACGCTCGACCCGATCAAAGCAATTCCTGGTTATCGGTTACATCAATTAAGCGGTGATTTGAAAGGATACTGGGCAATTTGGGTTACAGGTAACTATCGGATTGTATTCCGCTTTGAAGAAGAGAATGTATTTGATATCAACTATATTGATTATCACTAAAATATACAATAATGAAAAGTGAAATGAAACCGGTACACCCTGGTGCCGTTCTGCGGGAAGATGTTTTAAAAGAAATGAAAATATCAATCACAAAAGCAGCCAGGGAGTTAAACGTCAGCAGGAAACAGTTATCAGCAATTGTTAATGAAACATCTTCTATATCTGCTGAAATGGCGGTACGGCTTGAAAGTGGATTTGGAATCAACGCAGAATTTTGGCTTGACATGCAGAAAAACTTTGATATCTGGAAAGTTAAAAGCAGTGGCCGTGTCCAGGGAATTCATCGTATTCTGTCACAGGCGGTTTAAACAGGCGCAAATCTCCTCTAAAATCTCTAATTTTACCAGAACCAACTTTGCTTTAATATCTCTTCCACTGAAAAAATAAAATGGAAACTTAATATCCCATTTATTTTGCCAAATGTTCTAACGGAAACGTTATGGGAGAAAGAATACCAAAAAACTCATTAGAAGTTTCTACTATACCTTCGGATAATATCTATGAAGGAACGTATTTTTAAGCTAAATTTTCTGACTATAAAAGAGGAATTAGGAAATTTATCAACTTTGAAATGAGACATAATTACCCCTTCTTCCACCCCTTCAACTTCCAGACTGAAAAGCCCACATAAGCCATACTGCCTCTCGCTCCGCCTTTTTTTACAAGTCCGTTGATATTACTAAATCCAACAAAAAATGGCCCGAAGTGAGCCATGGCGCCCAGGGAAACGCGTTTATTTCCTTTTATAAATGAAATCGGGAAGGCAAAGTCTGAATCCTCATCTTCAAATCTTGGCGTGATGGTGAAGACGTTTGGCTGGGTCAGATCAAGCGGGTTATCGGTTCTTGGCTTATACCGTTTCGTTTGCGCCAGCGTTACAAAAAATCCTTTGACCAGTTGAATATCCGCTTCCAGATGCATGGCCTGCGGAAGCCTCACATTTCTGTGAAACGTGGTATCAGAAGTTTCAGGATATAAATTCATTAGTCCGTCTGCTCCTTCGTTTCCTATTATTTCCAGTTCCCTTTGCCCAATAACAGCCTGTTCCTGAAACCCGCTAACGACTCTGCTGTTTTGTGTTTTGTATTTTATTGAACCAATATCTGTCAGAGACGCGGCCAAACGGAGCAGATAAGTTGGGCTCTGATCGAATGCTTCGTCTTCGTTATGCCAATAATCTCCAAGCTCATAAGTCGCACCAAGGTCGTAAGCCCAGCCTGCTGCATACTTATCTGAATTGAAAATATTGCCGAGTTTCATCTTTTGATTGGATTGGCTATAACCACTTTCATAAGAAAAATCATTCAGAATTAATTGATTTTCATCTGTGCCTCCTGCAACGCGGCTGACTTGAAAATCATTCACAGATCCCGTAACATAACCAATTCTGGCTCCGAAAATTCTTTTCACAGTAGTTCCAATCCGTAGTTTGTGCGCTTCCAGATCTAAAATCTGAACGCCGTAAGATGCGCTCAATTCGGAAAAACTCTGCTGAACAAGATTAAAATTTCCCCATTCCTGACGGGCAACTTCATCCATCCCGGTATCCAGTCTTTTAAAATACAAATTCCTGATATCATCCGGCACATTATTTCCCTGCACAAACCCACGGGTCCGCAATTGAAACGCCACACCCTGATATTTCCCAATCGAAAACATGGCCGAAGGCCAGCGAATTTCACTTGCGAGATAAATAGGATTTTTGTCTGTCAGCGATCCCATCGTGCGCGACCGGCCATAAAGTTCATCTTTGGAATGCGGCGCTAACAGTGGATAAAACAACGAGTTTTTCCCTAGAAACACAAAATACCGATGGTTGATACTACTCCCGATCGTTCCCAGATTTACCTGAAACTTGTAGCGAGAACCTGCAATAGCAGAAGGATTTTCAGTTGCCCTGTAAAGTCCGCCATAATTGCTGGTTACCAGTCCGGGAATTTGTTGGGAATATGCGGATTTTGCCAAAAATCCTATTAATAGTGTAAGATTAAAAAGTTGCTTTTTCAAGAATTGTATCTGCTGTTTAAATTTAGTTTTCCAACGTTATCGTATTGGATTATTTCTTCTTCAATCAAATATTTGACCGTTTGCAAAAAGAGCTGCTCTGGCGCATAATCAAAAATCTGGCTCAAAAACCGAGGTGTTACCGAGCCGGTGTCTTTCAGATAAAGCAGTATTTTGTTACCTAATTCTTCATCTATCCCGGAATTGGACTCATTCTTTTTTTTCCTTATACAAACATCGCAAACTCCGCATTCATGGCCATCCATTTCGTTGAAATATTCCAATAAAAGTAGTGTACGGCAACGGTTTTTATTGGATGCATATTGAATCACCGCCCTTGCTTTCTGTCTGTCGCGCTCTCGTCTTCTTTCAATTTCAAAAACATTTAGCGGTAACTGAGCAGCATCAAATCGCGGTGTCAGAAATGTCAGCTGCGGTTTGTCTCTTCGTGGTTCATAATCGATAATACCGCGTTCCTTCAAAAACGACAGCTTTTTTATAATTTCTGCCTCCGGAGCGAAGTAAATCTGCCCAAGCTCGGTTTCAGAAATCCTGATGTATTCAGTGAAAAGTTCTCCACCATACAGCCGCAACAACAATTTTATAAACGAATCAAACTCCGGATACCGTATCTGGAAATCATATAATTGACGGTTGTCTACTTCAAAATGAATTCTGGCCGGATCGTTGAAATTTTCGCTTAACTGAATAAAACCTTCCTCTTCCAGAAGTTTTAAAGCGAAATGTGTTTCATTAACAATCAGGCCAAATATTCCTGTAAAATGTTGTATATCAAAACTGTAACCAGAAAATTCACCACCCCCAACGGGAATTTTATAATAATTCGCCAGCGATTGATAAACCTTTCTTAAAACATCCATGGAAGGATATTTCCTTTCAACATTTTCGGCCAGTTCGTCGAGGTCAATTTTGTTATAAAGCGCAACTGCAAAAGATTTTTTTTCATCACGGCCAGCCCTTCCAGCTTCCTGATAATACGCTTCGAGATTGTCCGGCAAGTCAAAATGAACCACAGCGCGCACGTCCGGCTTGTCAATGCCCATACCAAAAGCGTTTGTGGCAACAACCACCCGGACCTGATTTTTAATCCAGGCCGTTTGTCTGTCGGAACGTTCTTTGAATGGCAAACCCGCATTATACCCCGAAGCGCGGACACCTTGTTTGGTGAGCCAGTCAGCCAATTCCTTCGTCCGTTTTCTCGTTCGCACATAAACGATCGCTGTTCCCGGCACATTTTTAAGAATCTGAAGCAGCTTTCTTTCTTTATTCTCTTCCAAAAATGTCGAGTAAGACAAATTTGCCCGTGCGAAAGACTGCCGGAAAACTCTGACCGGCTTCATTTCCAGCCTTTCAATAATATCAATCTGAACCTGCTCTGTGGCTGTGGCGGTTAAAGCCATGACCGGAACTTTCGGAATTAATAATCTGAATTCTGCAATAAGTAAGTAGGAGGGCCTGAAATCATAACCCCAGGCTGATATGCAATGCGCCTCATCGATGGCCAGCAGACAAACTTTCATTTGTTTGGTCCGCGCAATCATGATGTCTGTCCGTAAGCGCTCGGGCGAAACGTAAAGAAATTTGGTTTGCCCGTGAATGCAATTATCCAGCGTAATATCAATTTCATGGCGGTTCATACCCGAATGAATGGCAGCAGCCGGAATATTTCTTCGTTTAAGCTGCTCAACCTGATCCTTCATCAATGCAATAAGAGGCGTTACGACGATGCAAACACCTGCCATCGTAAGTACAGGAACCTGAAAGCAGATTGATTTTCCGCCACCGGTGGGCAGTAATAATAGTGTGTCATTTCCTTCCAGCACCGACCGGATTGCCTCTTCCTGCACAGGTCGAAACTGGTCGTAGCCCCAGTATTGTTTCAGGACGGCGTGAAGGTCACTCATTGTATGTGTTTTGTCAAAAGATTTGCAAATTACTAAATTCGGAGCCGTAATTCTTTCAAAAAAAATCGTGGCTGATCAAACTATGAATATGCTTTCTTCGTTTTTTAGCCGAAAATACTAACTTTACAGACTGGTACTAACCGATTTCTATGCGCACGCTCCTTTCTCTGTTAACGATTTTTTCATTATCTGGCTGCTCGGTTTCTCATTATTTAAAACGCGAAATAAAAAATTCTCCGGTTTTAAGTCAGCAGCATACCGGTATTTCGATCAATAATCTGACGGGCAGCAAAGCCGTTGCGTCTTATCAATCTGATAAATATTTCAATCCGGCTTCTAATACAAAATTATTCAGTTTCTACGCTGGTTTGTGTGCGCTTGGCGACTCCTTACCTGGTTTGGAATATCTGGAATGGGGAGAGCTTTTGATTATCCGTGGCACCGGCGATCCGTCTTTATTTCATCCTGATCTGCCTAAAAGCGCTGTCATCGACTTTTTACAAAGCAGAAAAGAGCAAATATTTTTTTCTCCTGTAAATTTCCAGGATGAGCGCTACGGTCCGGGATGGGCATGGAGCGATTATAATGACGACTATCAGCCGGAAATATCACCAATGCCTGTTTATGGCAATATTGCGCGTTTTACTGGACTGACGGACAGACAATTTCGCGTAAAACCGAAAATCTGGGAAAAATCCTTACAACCGGACACATCGGTTGTCGGCATAAAAAGAGAAGAATTTCAAAATACTTTTCATTATTCTCCGAAAGCTCTGGCAGCCGGAAAAACAAGAGATATTCCGGTCCATATGACGGATGAAATGACAGTTCAGCTGCTGAGTCATGCCCTTAAAAAGGAAATCAAGCTGATTCACGTTCCGCTTACTATTGAATTGCAAATAGTTAAAAGTATACCTTCGGATTCCTTGTATATGCGTATGATGCAGGTGAGCGATAATATGCTGGCTGAGCAGCTGATGTTACTTTATGCTTCTGCAAACGGATTGCCGTTAAATACCGAAAAGGCGATTGAACATGCCAAAAAGAATTATTTAAGTGATATGCCTGACAATCTGGTTTGGAAGGATGGCTCGGGATTAAGCCGCTACAATCTTTTTACGCCAAGAACTATAGCAGCTTTGTTGCAGAAGATTTATGCAAAAGTTCCTCAGGAGCGGTTGTTTAAAATACTGCCAAACGGCGGAGCCACCGGAAGTTTGAAAAATATGTTCAAAGGGCAGGAACCGTTCATTTTTGCCAAAACGGGCAGCTTCAGTAATAACTATAACCTCAGCGGTTATCTTGTTACAAAGAAAGGAAAAACGCTGGTTTTCAGCTTCATGAACAATAATTTCACCAAGCCAAGCTCAGAAGTCCGGAAAGAAGTGGAACGAATACTGACCGGGATCCATAATAAATATTAGGCTTTTATGTGATTTGCAGATCATTATTTATATCTATTGGTATTCAGCCGCGCCGGTGCCGGAACAGTTGAAACGTTGATTATCATTTCACTAGTTATATGGCAAATATAGAGTCAATAAACGAACTGCCGCTGGTATATCGGCCTTTGGCATCTTACATATTGCACCGACATAAAATTGGTCCTGAAAAACTTCAAGATATATGCTCTTATTTTCAACCCATAAAAGCTCACCGCAAACAGTTACTGATAGATTACGATGAGACTTGCAAAGTCTACTACTTCATTAATTCCGGATGTCTACGTCTTTTTACAGTGAGCAACGCAGGCGTTGAAACATCCCGTTATTTCGCATTTGACGGCATGTTTGTCACTGCCCTTCCCAGCTTTATAGACCAGAGACCAGCACTGGAGTATCTGCAGGCCATCGAAAAGTCCGAACTTCTTGTAATTTCCAGGAAAGACTTTTTTCAACTCGTAGATACCGTGCCTGAGTTCAGTCAAATCTACAGAGAAATTCTTGAATTGGGTTTTGTTAATGCCCAAAAACGCATTTATGGGTTTCAGGGATTTAATGCGCTGGAAAAAGTAAAGTGGGTCATCGAATCACAGCCAAATTTTTTGCTTCGGGTATCCAATAAAATGGCCGCTTCCTATCTGGGAATTTCTCCATCTACGTTAAGCAGGACAAAATCAATGCTTTAAAAACGTTGACATAGGTCAACACTTCCGGCAGATTGAAATTGTAGTTTTGCAAAAAACAATTTACAATGAAAGTCAAACTGCTCATATTAACATCCATATTTCCGGGCATTTTGCTTGCGCAAACAGTTAATCCCGACCAAGGGGTTTCTACCCAAGCAACCAGCTATCTGAGCCCTTCATATCAGTTAACACTTGATGCAGCAGTTGCACTTGTAAAACAGGCGAGAGCTTGTGCCAGCGATTTAGGGAAATCAGTCACCATTTCAATTTTGGATGCGGCAGGTCAAGTCATTCTCGTCAGTCGCCAGGAAAATGTTGGACCACACAATACGGAAGCAGCCCGAAGGAAAGCCTATACTTCGGTTTCGACCAGAACCCCCACCTTGGTGTTGTCAAGAAATGCACGGTCAAATCCTGATACAGAAAATTTGGCAAATCTACCGGAACTGCTGCTACTTGGTGGAGGCTGCCCTCTTTGGTATGAAGGTAAGCTGGTCGGTGCTATTGGCGTTGCAGGCGGAGGAAGCCCTGAGAACGACGATTTGATCGCAAAATCGGCTGGTATCTCAGAGGCAGGAATATTAACACAAATTAATTAAACTAAAAACACATGAAAAACTTAATTCTTACGCTGAGTTTAGCGTTGAGTACTACGCTGGCCTTCGCACAGACCAAAACGTTCCAGTTATCAAGTCATATCCTTGATATTTCCAAAGGTATGCCCGCATCAGGTGTACCCATCCAACTTGAAAAGATGGACACAGATAAAAAAACATGGTCAGTAATTGATGAAAAAATCACGGATGCCAATGGCCGCATCTCCAACTTTCTTAGTTCTGAAAAAGCTAATGAAGGTATTTACAAATTGACGTTCTTGACAGCAGATTATTTTAAAAGCCAGAATGTACAGAGTTTTTATCCCTTTATCGAAGTAGTCTTTGAAATTAAAGTCAGCAAACATTATCATGTTCCAATTACACTATCTGCATACGGTTATTCAACTTACAGAGGCAACTGACATAATGAATGCAAAATATTGTGGCAATTCAAACTTTTAATCCTCCTTCCAGGTCTTATTGGTGCAGAAAATGGTGTTTTGACCATTCTTCCGTACCAATAAATAAATCCGGTACAAGCCTGGTTCCACAGTTGCCGAGTGGAAATTCACATAAGCACCCTTATTAAAATACATAAATCTGCGAAGCGTGGTTTTCAGCGGAACCGGATATTGCGTTTGTGCAGACGCATAGGTATGCTCCGCAGATTTTAGTATCACATAAGCACCATCCGAATAATTTTTTTCTGCCGGGAAGAAGTCTTTCTCGAAATTTACAACAATGTAACTACCGTCTTTTTTAACCGTATCAGGCTCATAAACTTTCGGACATGGTATAGAATCTGTTGCCAAACGAGGATTCCAGCCTTCCGTCAACGGATCTTCTGAATTATAATAGGCTCGTATTTTTTCAAACCGCGCCTGATCCATCGAAAACATTTTTACCCCTAGCCAGTCTGCATTGTACCGTGCGTTGAATTCCTGCACGATCGCCATGCGACGGTTATTGATTGCCAAAGCGAAATTGCTGTGAAGGATGATCAGATTTAGAAAAATGACAAAGGGCACGATCGTGGCAACTGAAAAGCGTAGCGAAGGCCTTGATGTCAGGGATAGTAACCCAAAATAAAGAGCGATACACCAAAGCGTTGAATACATCCGGTAACGACCTTTGAACATCCCTTCAAAAGTATCAGTCGGGATACGTTTATAAACCAACGCAAGTGTGGTAACGGCTACAAAGGCTGCAATTCCCAATGAAAATAATGCTCCTGAATTTAAATACGGCGTTTTCCGCCAGGCTGCATTCCATAGCAAAATCCATTGTTTTCTAAATAAATAGATAAGTGCTGCGATCATAATAAATCCTGCCGCGACAGCCGTCATCAAAACTGAATTTGCTGCATCGTAAGCAGAAATCGTCGCAATGGAACCAATAAATCCGAAGTATCCCAGAAACCCTTCTTTGACTTGCTGCGGATTAGAAAAATCAAGATTTTGCGTGATCGGCGTGAAGTCTATAAAATAAATAACAGCAATAATGCCCGTTACCAGCACAGTGATGACAAAATCTCTTTTGCGCCCCATAAGCCAGGCTATTAATCCAATAACCGGAAAAACCATAAGTCCGTTTCCGTAAGTAAAAGTCGCCAGAACTGCGAAAACGATAGCGATATAATGTTTTTTCGGATGGTGTGTTGCAAAATAAAGTGCGCTCAAAACAAACAGCAGAACGCCGAAATTACAAAGGGAACTTACACCCCAGAAGACATTTTCAAATGACTGGATTGAGAACCAAAGCCACATCACGGGCACAAAGTACCATACTGAAAGCCGGAAATATCGGAATGCTTTGTAAAAAACGAATGCGCAGGCCGTCCAGCAAATATTCGCCACGATCATCGGCCAAATCAAATTGATCCTTCCAAAAATCGAATGGAGCAAAAGAATAATGGAGCGGGAAAAAACCAGCCTGTGTTCAGGAAAAAGTTCCGTAAGCCGTTTCCAGCGATCGGGCCAGGAAGCGTCTTCAAAACCCGGGATAATACCTAAAATCAGGATGTCATCGAAAGCTATATAATTGATATTCAAAGCTATTACTTTAAATACCAAAAAATAAATAAGTACAGGAATTATGCAAAAAATTACTGCAAGCCAGGTTTTAGTCCTGGCAAAATTAAGGAAAGCTTGAAACATACAATGATTAGGCTCGTGTTAATCCAACACGCGAATAAAGTAGATGGACAGCAATTTCCACCCATTCGAACGATTAATTTTCAACTTCTTCCTCAACCGAGGCGCGTGGATCTTTGGTATAATCGTAAAGAAGTTTACCTTTTTCATCCCACTCCCGCAACACAAACGGTTCAAACTCTTCATCCCAACTGGTTTTCGGATATTGAATTTCCTTTTTGCGCTGGCGACGGTACTGGAAGTATTCAACCCAGCGACCAACTTTTTTTCCATGATCAAGCTTACCGCTTGCCATTAACTGGCCCTCGTCATAAAATTGAAGAAATTCCCCGGACGTTTCGCCAAACATCACCGGCACTACTTCTTTTAACTTTGTATGTGCTGAGTCATAATAGGTTATACGGGACTCGGCAGGAAAACCCTTATCCCAAACTGCCTTATCAATTAAGTTAAATTTGGTATCATATTTGACCCAACGGCCATCCTTCACACCCATGTAGTAAAAACCTTCCTCTATCAGATTTTCTCCAACATACTTTTTATATGAGCCATGCAGCAAAAGCGACTTTTCTTTATCCTTAATAATGGCAGAGCTTAGCTTTTTCCCCTTGGTGTCATACCAGCGTGTTTCGGTGGCACGCGCGTAATTATTTAATGGTTTCGGCTCTTTCAGGACGTGAAAAGTTTCGAGCGTAGTTCTGTCACCACTGCCATATCGGATGTCCATCGCCACCATCGGCACATCTTTATACATCACTTTTGCAAGCCGCGCTTTTTCCTTTTTTAATTTGCGGTCCGCTTTCTGGCTTTTGTATTCTTTTACTTTAAGCCCAAGATCCGGAATCGTTTCGCCGAAAAGGGAAGTAAGAGACGTGGATTTGCTATTTCCGCCGGGAAGCGTAGCAGTTGCAGCAGGATCCAGCCCGGAAACGAACGATTTCAAATCCTTCGAACCTGCTTTTTTCGCTTTCGCAGAATCGGGATCAGCTGCTTTTGGAAGCCATGACGGCGGTGTAAACTCCTTTGTTTCAGTCTGCGCCCAAGCTCCCTTCACTAGGAAAATGGTTAGGAAACACCAGACCAGAATAACTCTTTGCATGTGTATTGAATTTTTCTTCAGGGTAAGATTGTTACTTTTGTAACGAATTGGGTATTAAAGATATTGATTTTTCATCCTACAAATTTACATAACACATTGGAAAAAAGCGCTAAAATTTATATCGCAGGACATCGCGGTATGGTCGGCTCGGCGATTCACCGTAAACTCACTGCTGAAGGTTTTAACAATTTTGTATTCCGCACCTCCTCAGAACTTGATTTGCGTGACCAGGCATCTGTAAAAGATTTCTTTGAAACAGAACGCCCGGAATATGTTTTTCTGGCTGCTGCGAAGGTAGGAGGGATTATGGCTAACAATATTTATCGTGCAGAATTTTTGTTCGATAACCTGCAAATCCAGAATAATATCATCGACAGCGCCTACCGGGTTAATGTAAAAAAGCTGCTCTTTTTAGGCTCATCCTGTATTTACCCAAAATTAGCACCTCAGCCACTTCATGAGGATTCTCTGCTTACGGGAACGCTGGAACCGACGAATGAACCTTATGCAATCGCTAAAATTGCTGGTATAAAAATGTGCGAGGCATACAGAAGTCAGTATGGCTGCGATTTCATTTCGGTGATGCCAACAAATCTTTACGGCCCGAATGATAATTATGATCTGAATAAGTCCCACGTACTTCCCGCCATGATCCGCAAATTTCATGAAGCCAAGGAGGAAAATAAACCTGTTGTGGAGCTGTGGGGCACGGGTTCGCCTTTACGTGAATTTTTACACGCCGACGATCTGGCTGATGCGTGTTACTTTCTGATGCAAAATTATAGCGAGCCGGGTTTCCTTAATGTCGGTGTCGGCAGCGATGTGACGATTAAAGAATTAGCTGAGCTTATTCAGAAAACGGTAGGTTATGAAGGTGAAGTTCATTGGAATACGGACAAACCAGATGGTACGCCGCGCAAATTGATGGATGTCAGCAAGCTTCATGCATTAGGCTGGAAACACAAGACGGATCTGACTGAAGGAATACGTATAACGTATCAGGACTTTTTACAGAAAATAGAGGCTTATTCCGTTTAATAAAATAGATATTAATGGGTTTTACAAAAGTATCACCCAACAATTCAGTACTAAAAGGCCATTTTACCTATTAAAATTCTTTTTTTTGACAAATTTTCAGTATAAAGTTACAATTATCTTCGGGAAACTAATTAGTTTTGCAGCGTCCTGAAAAGTGGGGCTAACTATAAACCATGTTATAAGCAATGTCTGCTATCATTAAATTAGACCAGATAGACCGTAAAGTACTGGAGATCTTACAAACGAATGCCAAGATAACGAACGCACAGCTTTCAAAGGAAATTGGGCTTTCACCGGCTCCTACACTTGAACGTGTAAAGAAACTTGAGCAATCAGGAATTATTAAAAGTTATCACGCACAATTAGAACCAGAAAGAGTTGGTCTAGGCGTAAGTACATTCGTGCAGATTTCTTTGGTTGGCCACAGAAAAGCTGTTACTGAATCATTTGTTGAAAAAATACATGCAATTCCGGAAGTAATCGAATGTCACCATATTACCGGTACAGGCGATTTCTTGCTAAGAGTAATTTCAAAGGATATCAGCACTTACCAAAAACTGATGTTGGAAAAAATAAATGAAATTGAAGAAGTGGCAAGCACACAAACGATGGTGATTTTGTCAACTTTCAAAGAAAGTAAGGTTTTACCAATTCCTTGAAATATTGCCCCTGACAGCATGACATTAGGAAAATTATTCCAATAAAAAACGTCGGACCCGTTACGGATTCGACGTTTTTCCTGTTATAACTATGCTGTTGACACTATTGGTGCTGTTCGCGCAACAGGTCGTTTACTGTTTTTACCGGATTGAAAGTGATCAAAGGAACTTCAACGAAAAGCGTATTCCAGTTCGCCATCGATCCGTTCCACAGACCAGGCAATTCCTGTGCTTTCAACTCTTTTCCGTCCTTTGATTTGTAGGTTATAAAGCCAGTAAGCGGATCGCGGAATTTTTTGAGGTCATATAACTCCCCGTCTTTATTTTTGATCGCACAGACCAGATCAACCGGATTAAAATGGGTTGAATTTTTGAAAATACCATTTTGCTGTTCGTTGTCAACGTCAACCTGCGCCGATTCCACGATTTGCAAAGAAGAAGATCCATCTGCGTTTTCTGCCCAGAAAGGACCGCCACCAGGTTCTCCCTGATTTTTCACCATACCGCAGGCACGTAAAGGACGATCAAGCTTACCAACGAAATAGTCCTTTTTCTGATCATCAGACCAGCTTTCGTAAGTTGCCGGCGGCACAACACATAGTTCCTCACGGAAAAAGGTATCAAGTTCTGAGAACAATGAAGCATCAGCTCCTGCACTCAATTTATCAAGATAACCAAATATTCTTCTCTGGAATTCAAGTACAATACCCGCCAGTGCTTTTTTGTAAGTAACAGTATCTCCTTTAATTCTGTCAGGAACGACATTATCAATATTTTTGATGAAAATAATGTCTGCATCAAGCTGACTTAAATTTTCAAGCAAAGCGCCGTGTCCGGCCGGACGGAACAATAAACCGCCGTCTTTTTCGCGATATGGCGAATTATCCATGTTCACAGCAATGGTATCCGTTGAGCTTTTTTGCTCGGAAAATGATACCATATACTTCACACCGAACTCACTTTGATAGGTCGGCAATACTTCGACAACTAACTTTTCGAATTTATCACGGTGTTCCGGTGATACTGTAAAATGGATCTGAACGTTGCTTCCGGCATTCGCATAATGAGCACCTTCCACCAAATGTTCTTCCAGTGGCGTACGCGAACGGCTATCATAATTATGGAATTTTAATAATCCTTTCGGCAATTCTCCGTATCCTAAACCTTTGTTCAAAAGGAAGTAAGAAACGATTGTTTTTTCATCAGCAGAAGAAATATCGATTCCATCTGACGCCATGCAAGCCTTTAAATCTTCATAAAAAGCAAATTCGGTAAGTCTGGCAAAAAATTCGTCAACAGATTTATCCTTTTTATCTTCCTGTAAAAAGCTGAATAATGACTTAAACATACGTGTCGCGGCTCCGGAAGCGGGAACAAACTTCAATAACGCCACTTCGCCGTCAGACGAACTTTTGTCAAACGCCTTAATGACCAGTTCAATCTGTGCATCTGACAGACGAATAATTCCATCCCCAACTGTTGCCGCTTTTGACAAATGAAGAAACGGAAACCCGTTTACAAAATAATGAACCTGCTCCTCTACTACTGTGGCATCGCTTCCGCGTTCCTGAATCTGTTGAAGGTCTTTTTCGATGAACATAATTTAATCGTTTAAAAAATAATCATTAGTACATCGCCATAAGAGTATTAAATCTAATGAGTCTCGTGGCGGTGCGTGGTTTTACATTATGTAAAGTCCTGTATCATCGTACTATAACTATGCAATACGATTTATTTCACTATTCTTAATTTGGCGAAACTGAGTAATAAAGTTTTGTCACCCACTTTATCAAATTTTACTGTTGCCTTGCGGTCGGTTCCGTTCACATCCATCTTAACAACCGTGCCAAAACCAAATTTGGAGTGTTCCACTTTATCGCCTTCGGCAAGATCATGGGTATCACTAGGCACAAAATCGGAAGAAGGTATGTGAGATGATGCGGCAGTGGCCGGCCTAGGCTCTGTCGGTCTTCTCGGGCTCAGGTTTTTGACAAAGGACATAGGCGATGAAGATGAACCTTCACGACCAATTTCTCTTTGAAATGATTGAGAAATATTCAGATATTTTGCATCAACTTCCAGTAAAAACCGGCTTGGTTCACACATTTTCAGGCGTCCCCACTGGTAACGGCTTTCCGCATAGGAGAAAGTAAGTTTCTGTTCAGCACGGGTTATCGCTACATAAAAAAGACGGCGTTCTTCTTCCAGATCCTGCCGGCTTTCCAGCATCATCTGGCTTGGAAAAAGATCTTCTTCCAAACCAACAATAAAGACATTTCGAAATTCCAGACCTTTTGCCGAGTGAATGGTCATCATTGTAACCCGGTCATTATCCTCGTTTTCATCCGGTTCATCGGCATTTGTCAAAAGTGAAACCGATTGAAGAAAAGCACTTAGTGTTTTGTCTTCATTTTCTTCACTATCAACAAACTCCTTGATCGCATTCAGCAATTCCTGGACGTTTTCATAACGCGAAAGCCCTTCGACGGTTTTATCTTCATACAATTCACGAAGAAGTCCGGATGTTTTTGCGATATGTGATGCCACCTCAAAAGCATCTTTCCCTGCCTCGATCATCAACATAAAACTTTTGATCAAAGTACTGAATTGCTCAATCGGGGTAATAGTACGGCCAGTTGCGTAATTACCGATATTACTCACAACTTCCCAGATAGGAACATTATTTTCAGCCGCTGTTACTGTAATCCTGGCAACGGTTGTATCGCCAATCCCGCGTTTCGGAAGATTAATAATTCTTTTGAATGCTTCTTCGTCGCGCTGGTTGACCGTAAAACGCAGGTACCCTAAAATATCTTTAATCTCTTTTCTTTGATAAAAAGATTGTCCGCCGATAATCCGGTATTTAATTCCCAGTTTTCGAAGCGCTTCTTCAAAGGAACGTGACTGTGCATTGGTACGATAAAGAATTGCAAAATTTTCGTTTTTAAGCGATTTCTGCATTTTCTCCTCGAAAATGGCTCCGGCTACCAAACGTCCTTCTTCATTATCAGAACCCGCTTTGATCACGTCAATCATAGAACCTTCCTCATTAACGGTGAAGGTTTCCTTTTTTAACTGGGATTTATTTCGGGCTATAACGGAATTTGCAGCATTTACGATCGTGCTCGTTGAACGGTAATTTTGTTCAAGTTTAATGGTTTGAACATCCGGAAAGTCCTTTTCAAAATTCAGAATATTCTCAATATTAGCGCCGCGGAAAGCATAAATACTTTGCGCATCGTCACCTACAACGACAATATTCCGGTTAACTGCTGATAATTTTCTGGTGATGAGATACTGCGAAACGTTCGTATCCTGAAACTCATCCACCATCACGTGCTGGAATTTGTGCTGATATTTGTACAAAACATCAGGAAAATCGCGAAACAAAACGTTTGTATTAAAAAGGAGATCATCAAAATCCATCGCATTCGCCTGAAAACAGCGCGTTACGTAGGTTTTGTAAATCCGCCCGATTTCCTTCATTTTGGCCGCTTCATCATCTGCCTGGATTACGGCATTGTTGATATAATCGTCCGCAGAAACCAGTCTGTTTTTCGCTCCGGAAATACGGTTATAAACCACATTGGCTTTGTAAACCTTATCATCCAGATTGTATTCCTTTATAATACTGCGCAATAACGACTTGGAATCGTCCGTATCATAAATCGAAAAATCGCTGGTATAACCCAGATATCTTGCTTCGATCCGCAGGATTTTGGCAAAAACAGAGTGAAAAGTACCCATCCAGATATTTCTCGCTTCTGTTCCGACAGCACCTTCGATACGTTTCCGCATTTCTCCGGATGCCTTATTGGTAAAAGTCAGGGATAAAATACGAAATGGATCTACGCCATTTTCAATCAAATGGGCAATCCGGTAAGTAAGTACTCGTGTTTTTCCTGAACCGGCACCGGCAATAATCATTAACGGACCATTACCATATACCACGGCCTGGCGCTGCGGTTCGTTCAGTGTATCTAAATATTCTGGCTTGCTCAATCTATCTCCCTCCTTATGTATATTATTCGTATCAGTATTCTTCATTCGTATCGCACAAAACCCAAAGTTAGGAAAAACCGGCAAATGCACTCTTTTCTATTCTATATATGATCAAGAGTTTACAATCATTTAACCGGAAAATTAAAACATCGTGACAAATAGAACGTCCGCCTTCTGTTATTGGTTTTGATAAAACAGAAACAAACCGGAGATTTGATTAATCGTCAGCAATTTGATGTGATTTTTCCTTTCCTATATATAGGTATAAATTATTGTACTGGTTAAATAAGGCTACGGGCTAAGTTTTGACTGATACATATTAACAGACCAAGAACTAATATGAGCACATTAAATATAGAAGACCAACCCCTGGAAGCGCAATGGGAACATTTACTTCAGACATTGGAAGAACTGCTGGGCAAACGACCAAGTGATCTCAATGGCGTATTATTTCTGATAGGCGTACAGGAATTGGGACAGGGCGCTAAAAGATTTACCAAAGAACAAAAACAGGATCTCATGCACGTAGGAATATGTAAGGTATTAAGTCTGTCTTCTTATTATCTGTTTGAAAAAAGGGATAAGGACGGCTGGCCGCATTATACACTAAACCGGGCATTGCCTCAGGGCGGTATTGACAAGCAGGAAGCGTTGTTGAAGATGCATGTGATTGAGTATTTTAGAAATATTTAAGCTTCTTGCGGTTTAAGGTTCGTATATCTTTTAATTATTAATCCTAAAATATTTTTGTACACCCAGAATATTATTTGAATATTGCATCTTCTTTTTCACACACAATATCTTGCAATATTTATATCATGAACAATTCCTCTATATTCTCCTGGATCTGTATTTCTCTGGTGTTGGCTTTTTCAGAAGGATGTTCTCCCAAGAAGAGCGAGGTAAGTCAACCACAGTTCAGGCTGCTGTCTTCCGAAAAAATAGTATTCAATTCTTTTGTGGATTGTAATATGGCAGAAGCCTGGATTGGCGATACCTTCAGAATCTTCCCCGGCAAATACGGCGAAGATCCACTTTGGGGTAATGCAAAAGATCTCAAATTTGCCAATGGAAGTAATGCAGATGAAGCATTTAAGAGTAATCCCAGCCAATTTTCAGATCCTGTGCTGCCAAAAAATGCTCCGGTTGGCAAACCCGGTTTACATGGTGCTGTATGGTTTGAAACCGTTTATCAGGAATCGCACGATAAATCAGGCAACACCCTTTACGCCGTTTATCATAACGAAAATTATCAATCGACACTTCCCTACGATTCAATAACCAGGGAAGGATATAAAAATGAAAAGTGGCCTCAGGGGTTAAAAGGGCCTGAAAGCCCCGCAGCGGTGTGCAGGATCGGGATTATGAAATCAACAAATGGAGGAAAAAACTGGGAAAACAAAGGTATTTTCATCGAAGATCTTAATCCCCGGATGATTTTAAAACCTAACAACATCTCCAACACATTTGCTGGTGGCGTTGGTGATCCATCCGCGGTGGCAAGCGGAGAATATCTTTATCTATTCTATGGAGAGTACGGCTATCCCGGTATTTATGATGAACATACCTATAAAAAGGAAACGGAATGGGGAGGGCAGTGCATAAGCGTAGCCCGTATCGCATTAAAAGATTTGGATAATCCTCAGGGTAAAGCAAAAAGATGGGATGGGACTGGTTTTGGTGCAGCTTACAATAGTTTTGGAAAACCCATAAGCAGTTTGCAAATTCCCTTGAAAGCAGGAGGAGGACCCGCATCATCCGCAACGGGTGGGTTTTATTGGGGGCCATCTGTAAGCTGGAACACCTATCTGAATTGCTGGGTTATGTTAATGGCAAAGGTAGTTGGTAAATCATGGCAGGGTAGTCAGGTTTATATTTCATTTAATAAAAATCCTGAACTGGGGATTGATGCAAACAGCCAAAACTGGTCAGAACCACAACTTTTGTTTGAGAAGCCTGGTTACATCCTTTGGTATCCCTCTTTACAGCCGCTTGGTACACAAGAGCATATTGTTTCAAAATACACAAGCCTCAGGCTAGGGAAAAAGGCTCGTTTTTTCGTGAAAAGAATAAAGCCAGGTGATGACCAATATGCTTCAGAGCATACGGTCGAGTTTTTTCGGTAGGCCCACCATATTAACACTCCCTTCCTAAACATACTATTAATCATAAAAAAAATTGACAACTAAACTTTTGATGATTAGCGAGTTATAAAAAAAGATAAAATTATTTTAATTTTTTTTCTTCCAGGACTTGCATATCAAAAATAAATGTAGGACTTTTGCACTCCCAATCGGGTAGTACGGCGCTGAAAAC